>NZ_JBIAZS010000003.1:0-562937 GCF_042899335.1 Streptosporangium sp. NPDC000095 | reverse complement strand
CCCCCACCGAAGCGGGTAGGACGGGGTTGTGCTTCATGCACTGGCTTTTAACACACTGTTGAGTTCTCAAGAAACGGACGCGTACACCATCACCCACACCCGACCAACCGGTCCGGCAGAACTCCGGGGCGTTCCATTTCGTATCACTATCTTATCGGGAGTGTCGGTTTCGTGTCAAACTGTCGGATTTCCCAACCCTCGACTCGAACCCGCCGAACCCGCTAGGATTGCGACCACCCCGTTTCCAGGGCAACCCCTCTAACTTACTCCAACATCCGATCGTTGTCCAATCACTCGGACACATCCGGTTTGTCGAGATTTTCAGAGAGGGAGTGCAGGACGCTGCCCTGCATGAAGAACTCTAGCAGCCCCCTAGGGCTGCGATGACCAACTTTCCGGTAAGAACTAGGTCTTCCCTGGGACACCAACTCCCAAACACGAGAACCCGGGGTCAAGAGACCCCGGGTTCTCGTCAAGACAGCTGCCTGTCCTGGACACTCATCAGGTCGAGTTCCCGATCACCAGGTCGACCCGAGTCCCTGCCACGAACTCCCCTCAGCCGGTCAGCCGGCCGGAAGCGCCGCCAGCTGGGCGAGCAGTCGTTCGATGTCCTGATCCGCCTGCGCGGCACGGGAGCGCACCTTGGTCACCACGTCGTCGGGTGCCTTGGCCATGAACTGCTCGTTGCCGAGCTTGGCGGCGACCTGGGCCGCCTCCTTGCGCGCTGCCGCGAGGTCCTTCTCCAGCCGCTTACGCTCGGCGGCCACGTCGATCGTCCCCGCCGTGTCGATCTCCACGGCGATTCCGGCCACATCGAGACTGGCGGTCGCGGCGAACGACTCGGACGGCTGGTCGAGCCGGAGCAGAGACCTGATCGCCCCTTCGTGAGGCACGAGTGCCGTACCCGCGAGAGAGAGCCTCGCAGCGACCCTCTGGCCAGGCTTGAGCCCCTGGTCGGAACGGAATCTGCGCACCTCGGTGATCAATCCCTGCACGGCGAGGATCTCTTCCTCCGCCGAGGGGTCGCGCAACGAGTCCTGAACCGTCGGCCAGGGTGCGACGACGATCGACTCACGCCCGGTGACCGCACGCCACAGTTCCTCGGTGACGAACGGCACCAGAGGGTGGAGCAACCGGAGCAGCGCGTCGAAGACATGACCCAGCACGAGCCGGGTGTGCTCCTGGCCGGAAGCGATCTGGATCTTGGCGAGCTCCACGTACCAGTCACAGACCTCGTCCCACGCGAAGTGGTACAGCAGGTCTGAGATCTTGGCGAACTCGAAGTTTTCGAACGCGGTGTCCACCGACGCGACGACCTCCTGGAGCCTGGAAAGGATCCAGCGGTCGGCGGCCGTCAGCTTCTCGATCGGGAGCTCACCCGTCACGGCGCCGTTCATCAACGCGAAGCGGGTGGCGTTCCAGATCTTGTTGCAGAAGTTGCGCGAACCCCCGGCCCATTCCTCGCTGATCGCCACGTCGGAGCCGGGGTTGGCACCGCGCAGCAGCGTGAAGCGGGTGGCGTCGGCACCGAAGCGCTCGACCCAGTCGAGCGGGTCGACGACGTTGCCGAACGACTTCGACATCTTCTTTCCGTACTGGTCACGGACCATGCCGTGCAGTGCCACGGTCCGGAACGGCGGCTCGCCGTCCATGGCGTAGATGCCGAACATCATCATCCGGGCCACCCAGAAGAACAGGATGTCGTAGCCGGTCACCAGGACGGAGGTCGGGTAGAACTTCGCCAGTTCCGGCGTCTTGTCCGGCCAGCCGAGAGTGGAGAACGGCCAGAGCCCCGAGGAGAACCAGGTGTCGAGGACATCGGGGTCCTGGACGTAACCCTCGGGCGCCTGCTCGTCAGGGCCGACACAGACGACCTCGCCGTCCGGGCCGTACCAGACCGGGATGCGGTGCCCCCACCACAACTGCCGGGAGATGCACCAGTCGTGCATGTCGTCGACCCAGTCGAAGTAGCGCTTGGCCAGCTCCGGCGGGTGGATCTTCGTCCGGCCGTCACGGACCGCGTCGCCGGCCGCCTTGGCCAGGGGCGAGACGTTGACGAACCACTGGAGCGAGAGCCGGGGCTCGATCACGGTCTTGCAGCGAGAGCAGTGCCCGACCGAGTGGAGGTAGGGGCGCTTCTCCGCGACGATCCTTCCATCCGCACGGAGCGCGGCCACCACCGCGGGCCTGGCCTCGAAGCGATCGAGCCCCTGGAACGGGCCGTGTGCGGTGACCACCCCGCGCTCGTCCATCACCGCCAAGGACGGCAGCGAGTGGCGTCGCCCGATCTCGAAGTCATTCGGGTCGTGCGCCGGGGTGACCTTGACCGCTCCCGTACCGAAGGCCGGGTCGACGTGCTCGTCGGCGACGATCGGGATGCGGCGACCGGTGAGCGGCAGCCCCACCTCGCGGCCGATCAGGTGCGCGTAGCGCTCGTCGGAGGGGTGCACCGCCACAGCGGTGTCGCCGAGCATCGTCTCGGCCCGGGTGGTGGCGACCACGATGGAGTCGTCGCCGTCGCCGTAGCGGATCGAGACGAGCTCGCCCTCGTCCTCGCTGTGCTCGACCTCGATGTCCGACAGCGCGGTCAGGCAGCGCGGGCACCAGTTGATGATGCGCTCGGCACGGTAGATGAGCCCGTCGTCGAAAAGCTTCTTGAAGATCGTCTGCACTGCTCGGGAGAGACCGGGGTCCATGGTGAAGCGCTCGCGCGACCAGTCGACACCGTCGCCGAGCTTCTTCATCTGGCCGAGGATCCGGCCACCGGACTCCTCCTTCCACTGCCAGACGCGCTCGACGAACGCCTCACGGCCGAGGTCGTGCCGGGACAGACCGTTCTTCGCGATCTCGCGCTCGACGACGTTCTGGGTCGCGATGCCCGCGTGGTCCATGCCGGGCAGCCAGAGCGTCTCCTGGCCGCGCATGCGAGCGCGGCGGGTCAGCGCGTCCTGGATGGAGTGGTCGAGGGCGTGGCCGATGTGCAGGACACCGGTCACGTTCGGCGGAGGCAGGACGATGCTGTACGGCTCGCGCTCGCTGCTCGGGTCGGCGGTGAAGTGTCCCTCCGATACCCAGCGCTCGTAGCTCCGGGTCTCCACGTCGGCGGGTGCGTACTGGGTGGGCAGCTCTGGCGTCGTCACGATGCCCAAGTCTAGGGATGTCCGCGTGTCCCCCGTCCCACGGACCGTCCTATGGATCGCTTCTCCTGTGACTTCTTCCGGCGAACGAGATGCTCCCCTCCCCGTTGCAGGCCGACGAACACCGAGCGGACACCGGCGGATACGAAGCAGGCACCCGCGGGCTCCGGCGAACAGGTGACCAGAATCGGCGGATACCCGCAGATACGAAGCAGGGGCGGAGAGGGACATCGGCGGCCTCAACTGGATACGTCGCGGGAGTCGGTCAGCCGGAAACAGGCGGTGCCCCTCGCGGGAGAATCCACGGGGGGCACCACTCGTGCGAGCCTGGAGCGGCTCGCGCGGACTTCTACGCCGACTTCTCCCGCGGCGGCCGCTGCTGCTTGTTGAGCTGGTCGCGCGGGACGAGCGTGGGATTGACGTGCTCCAGAACCGACTCGCGGGTGATCACCACTCGCGCCACGTCCTGCCGCGAGGGCACCTCGTACATCACCGAGAGGAGAACCTCCTCCAGGATCGCCCGCAGGCCGCGGGCGCCGGTGCCTCGGAGGATCGCCTGATCGGCGATGGCCTCCAGCGCGTCGTCGGTGAATTCGAGCTCGACGTTGTCCAGCTCGAACAGCCGACGGTACTGCTTGACGAGGGCGTTACGCGGCTCGGTGAGGATCTGGATGAGCGCCTCACGGTCGAGGTTGTGGACACTCGTGATCACCGGAAGCCGGCCGACGAACTCGGGGATCATGCCGAACTTCAGCAGGTCCTCGGGCATGACGTTCTCGAAGATGTCGGCGCTGTCGATGTCCTCCTTGGAGCGGATGATCGCGTTGAAACCGATCCCCTTGCGGCCGACCCGGGACTCGATGATCTTTTCAAGACCGGCGAAGGCCCCACCACAGATGAACAGCACATTGGTGGTGTCGATCTGGATGAACTCCTGGTGCGGATGCTTACGTCCGCCCTGTGGCGGCACGCTCGCGGTCGTGCCCTCCAGGATCTTCAGCAGGGCCTGCTGCACGCCCTCGCCGGAGACGTCCCTGGTGATCGACGGATTTTCGCTCTTACGAGCGATCTTGTCGACCTCGTCGATGTAGATGATGCCGGTCTCGGCCTTCTTGACGTCGTAGTCGGCGGCCTGGATCAGCTTGAGCAGTATGTTCTCGACGTCCTCGCCCACGTAGCCCGCCTCCGTCAGGGCGGTGGCGTCGGCGATGGCGAACGGAACGTTCAGCATCTTCGCCAACGTCTGGGCGAGCAGTGTCTTGCCGGAACCGGTGGGGCCCAGGAGCAGGATGTTGGACTTGGACAGCTCAATGCCGTCGTCACGCCCGCGCTCGCCGGACTGCACCCGCTTGTAGTGGTTGTAGACCGCCACGGAGAGAGCCTTCTTCGCCTGGTCCTGACCGATGACGTAGGCGTCGAGGAATTCGTAGATCTCCCTCGGCTTGGGAAGGCTGTCCCACTTGAGCTCAGAGGACTCGCTGAGCTCCTCCTCGATGATCTCGTTGCAGAGGTCGATGCACTCGTCGCAGATGTATACGCCGGGTCCGGCGATGAGCTTCTTGACTTGCTTCTGACTCTTTCCACAGAAAGAGCACTTCAGCAGGTCTCCCCCGTCGCCGATGCGTGCCACCCCAGATACTCCTTTGCGTGGGACCGCCCTGGCTACCGCGGTCCGTTTCTTCCGACCGGCCCGATACCCGATCGAAAAGTCATCCCGCTTAGGTTTCGACGTTACCGTCTTCTGAGCCCTCAGTGAGCCCCCTAGCGGCGAGTCGCACCGGAACGTGCCTGATTCGGCACGGTTCCGGTGCGATATGCCTCGTTAGGAGGCTACGGCCTTCGCGAGTTTCTTGCGGGACGGGATGATGTCGTCGATCAGCCCGTACTCCTTCGCCTCGACGGCGTCGAGGATCTTGTCCCGCTCGATGTCCTTGCGGACCGCCTCCGGTGCCCTGCCCGAGTGCTGAGCGATGATCATCTCCATCTGCGAGCGCATCCTGAGGATCTCGCGCGCCTGGATCTCGATGTCGCTTCCCTGGCCGCCGCCCTCGGTGGACGGCTGGTGGATCAGCATGCGGGCGTTCGGCAGGGCGAAGCGCTTGCCCGGCGTGCCGCCGGCCAGCAGGACCGCCGCCGCCGAGGCCGCCTGGCCCAGGCAGACCGTCTGGATCTCCGGCCGGACGAACTGCATCGTGTCGTAGATCGCCGTCATGGCGGTGAACGAACCGCCCGGCGAGTTGATGTAGATGCTGATGTCGCGGTCGGGGTCGAGCGACTCCAGGGTCAGCAACTGCGCCATGACGTCGTTGGCTGACGCGTCGTCCACCTGCACGCCGAGGAAGATGATGCGGTCCTCGAAGAGCTTGGCGTACGGGTTCATCTCCCGCATGCCGTAGGACGTGCGCTCGGTGAAGGACGGAAGAACGTAGCGGCCGTTGATGTCTCCCGGCCGGATCAACTCACTCACCTTGTGCCCCTTCAGGAGACGGCGCCCGTGGAGGGCACCTGCCGAGCGCTGCGCACGACCTGGTCGATGAAGCCGTAGTCCTTGGCCTCCTCGGCCGTGAACCAGCGGTCGCGGTCGGAGTCGGCCTCGATCTGCTCGAGATTCTGGCCGGTGTGGAACGCGATGCGCTCGGCGAGGGTCTTCTTGACGTAGAGCATCTGCTCCGCCTGGATGGCGATGTCGGCGGCGGTGCCGCCGATGCCGCCGGAAGGCTGGTGCATCATGATGCGGGCGTGCGGCAGGGCGTATCGCTTGCCCCGCTCGCCGGCGCACAGAAGGAACTGGCCCATGGAGGCGGCCAGACCCATCGCGACCGTGCACACATCGTTAGGCACATATTCCATCATGTCGTAAATCGCCATACCAGCGGTCACGGAACCGCCTGGCGAGTTGATGTAGAGCCAGATATCGCGCTCTGAGTCGTCCGCGGCGAGCAGGAGCAGCTCGGCGCAGATCCGGTTGGCGATCTCGTCGTTGACCTGGGTGCCCAGCACGATGATGCGCTCACGCAGCAGCCGCTGGTAGAGCTGGTCTTCGAGCCTGAACGAGCCGGTTGGCTGGCTCATCGACTCGGGCCCGGAGCCGGTCGGCTGGTAGAAGGTCGGCGGGCTGGTCACAGCGTCACCTTCCGATGCGTCGTAATCGATTGGCTTTGCTTGTGACCTTAACGCGCGCCACCTACCGGACATGCCTCCTCAACGCACTGTTCGCTGACGGCGCATGCTGCCCGCCGCCTCCCCACCACGTCCGCGGCTCCCCTGTTGTGCATCCCTGCGAGGGCTGAGAGGCCGGAGCCTCCCCGGCGTGTCGCCGCTCGCCGGAGAGGCGAAGGTGGGCACGCGCAGGAAGGCGTGCGACAGGTTGGGGCCACGAGATCCCTCAACGGCTCTCAGAGGGCCCAGGAGCCCTCGAAGCTCTGGGGGCAGAGAGAAGGGCCGGGGAGATTCCGGAGACCTCCAGGCGTCGCCCTGCGGCACGCGCACCCTCACCCGGGGACGAAGACGCCCCCGCCACGCGGAGCGCGGCGGGGGCGTCGGGCGGCGGAGGCAGCGGACGAATCCGGTCTCCCGCTCGGCCGAAGACTACTTGGCGGCGGTCTCGACCTCGGTGTCGTCGGCCTCCTCGGAGACCTCCTCACCGTTGATCTCGGTGTAGATGGCCTTGAGGTCGACCTCGTTGCCGGCCTCGTCGGTCACCTTGGCAGCGTCGCCGATGACGCTCTTGGCCTTGTCGCGGACGATCTCGACCATGGCCAGCGTGAGCTGGTCGTTGTCGGCCAGGTGCTGGGCCAGCGTGTTGGGCGCGACGTTCATCTGCATGGCGCGGCGCACCACGAAGTTGGTCAGCTCCTGCTCGCTGACACCGAGGTCCTCGCTCTTGACGATCTTGTCGAGGACGAAGCCCGTCTTGAGCGCCTTGGCGGCGCTCTCGTCGAACTCCGCGAAGCGCTCCTCCTCGGTGGTCTGGTAGAGGCGGAAATATGCCTCCCTGCTCAGGCCACTCTCGGCGATCTGGTGCTCAAGGTTGTGCTTGCGGTTGTCGACCTCGGCCTTGAGCGCGCTCTCGGGCAGCGGAATGTCAATCTTGTCGAGCAGGGCGGCGAGGGCGTTCTCGCGAGCCTGGACGACCTGGTCGATCAGCTTGTTGCGGCGGGCCGTCTCGCTGATGCTCGCCTTGAGCTCGTCGAGAGTGTCGAACTCGCTGGCGAGCTGGGCGAACTCGTCGTCGAGCTCGGGGAGGACCTTCTCCTTGACGCTCTTGACGGTGATGGTGACCACTGCCTCCTCGCCGGCGTTCTCGCCGCCGACCAGGTTGGTCGTGAACTCCTTGGTCTCACCCGCGGACAGGCCGACCAGTGCGTCGTCCAGCCCCTGCAGCACCGAGCCGGCGCCGACCTCGTAGGAGACGTCGTTGGCCTGCTGCTCCTCGATGTTGACGCCGTCGATCGCGGCGGCCAGGTCCATGACGACGAAGTCACCGGAGGCCGCGGGGCGCTCGACGCCGGTCAGCGTGGCGAAACGCTGACGCAGGCCGTTCAGCTGCTCCTCGATGTCCTTCTCGGAGACCTCGGAGACCGGGACGGTCACCTCGATGCCCTGGTAGTCGGGGACCTCGAAGCCGGGACGAACATCCACCTCGGCGGTGAACTCGACCTGCTGGCCGTCCTCGATCTTGGTGACCTCGATCTCCGGCTGGCTGACCGGGAAGATGTCGCTCTCGTCGACGGCCTGGCCGTACAGCTTGGGCACCGCGTCGTTGAGGGTCTCCTCCAGCACCACGGCGCGGCCGAACCGCTGCTCGATGATGCGAGCCGGAACCTTGCCGGGGCGGAACCCGGGGACGCGCACCTGCTGCGCGACCTTCTTGTACGCCGCCTGCAGGCTCTCGCCGAGCTCCTCGAACGGCACCTCGACGGTAAGCCTTACCCGGGTCGGGCTGAGCTCCTCCACAGCGGTCTTCACGGGGTCGTCTCCTTGATCAAGCTTCGAGTGATCGCGGGCGCGTCAGGACTTAACGGCTACCGCGGCAAGCTCGCGCGCCGCGCCCACATGAGCGGCACCTGGCACAGCCGTCGAGACACGCGAGATTAGGGCATGCTCCACAGCGGCGGGTGTTCAGCGCCGCTGGCCAGTCTAGGGCAGAGCGGCACCAGGGAGCGACCAATGGCCGCTCAGTCCTCCTTGATGATCCGCCGCAGGATGTCGTTCGTCTCACCGGGCGTGGTGCTGACCGCGCACAACCGCTCCATGACCTCGCTGTAGCGGTCGACGTCCTCACGCTTGTCCAGGTAAAGGGCGCTGGCCAGCTGTTCGACGTAGACGACGTCGGGGAGTTCGCTGTCGTTGAAGCGGAGCACGCTGAAGGCACCGCCCTCCGCGCTGTGACCTCCGAAGCTGAAGGGCATGACCTGGATCGTGATGTTCGGCTGCCGCATGAGGTCGAGCAGATGCTCCAGCTGGGCCCGCATGACGTCCGCGCCGCCGATCGGACGCCGCAGGGCGGCCTCGTCGATCACGGCCCAGAAGAAGGGTCCGTCGGGTCGGCCGAGCACCTGCTGGCGTTGCATGCGCAGATCGATGCGGCGGGCGATCTCCTCGGGCGCGATGCCGGCGCTCCCCGCGGTGATGACCGCCCTGGCGTACTCCTTCGTCTGCAGCAGGCCCGGCACGAACTGCACCTCGTAGGTACGGATCCGGGAGGCCGCCTCCTCAAGGCCGACGTACGTCTGGAACCATGAGGGCAGCAGGTCGTTGAACCGGTGCCACCAGCCGGGCTCGTTGGCTCTGAGCAGCAGATCCATCACCGCCGACCGGGCTTGCTCGTCCTCCACCCCGTAGAAGGTGAGCAGGTCCGCCACGTCGCGTTCCCTCAGGCCGACCCTGCCGAGTTCCATCCTGCTGATCTTGGACTCGGATCCGCGGATCAGATGGCCCGCCTCCTCGCGCGACAGCCCCTTGGCCTCACGCAGGCGACGCAGTTGGGAGCCTAAAAGGATACGCAGAGCTGTGGGACCCGATCCCGGTTGAACCTGCGTCACTTCGCCTCCCTCTGTACTTGGGCCAGCGCACACAGTGTCACTACTTCCGGCCGCTATGACAAGGTCTCAACTCCCTGCCCAATTCGCCAAGTCGACGTCCTAACCGCCCATGCGGCTGCACATTGCAACTGCACGTGCATTTGGGTCTTGCAGCGGACGTGTCGGTGACCCATGATGGCCTAGTGCATATTGGGCTTATGGTGCACAAGCTCTGAAAACTCTCAAGTAGTACGGAGACTCACGATGACAGCGGGAGGTACCGGCAGGATGGTGGAGGAGCCAAAATCGGCTGCCGACTACCTGCAGGCGACCCGCCAGGTGGGCTTTGACGAGCTACTGGAGGCCAACCACTCCGGCGCCACCGCGTGTCCCCTGCCCAATCAGGCCGACTCGGTGAAGACCGCCAGGGACGTGACACGTTCCACATTCCACGACTGGGGGCTGGCGGAACTCAGCGATGACGCAGCGCTAGTGGTTTCGGAACTCGTCACCAACGCGGTCCGTTACGCGCTGTGCCCGCCCGGCCGGACCGAGATCAACCCGATCACGCTCGTCCTGGTGCACCTCTCTCCCCACGTGCTCCTGGCCGTGACGGACCCGAGCAACGAGGTGCCGACGCCCAAGGAGCCCGACTTCGTCTCGGAGAACGGCCGGGGCCTCTACATCGTGGAGACCTACAGCCAGGGCTGGGGCTGGGATCACCTCAACTGCGGCGGCAAGGCCGTCTGGGCCTTCTTCAGCCCTCACTCCTGACATTCTCCCCACAGCGGGATCATTTCCACGTTTCTCCGCGGGCACCCTTGACCCGCCCGTCCCACGCGCGTGACCCGTCCGTCCCACGCGCGCCGCGAAGAGCCACTCGCCCTCCGGAACGAAGAACCGGGCACCGGTCGAAACCGATGCCCGGCACGTGTCGGGGTGACAGGATTTGAACCTGCGGCCCCCTGCTCCCAAAGCAGGTGCGCTACCAAACTGCGCCACACCCCGTAGGTCGAGTGCGCGCACGCTCCGGAACTCCGGTACGCTTACGCCCTGACGAACGGATGAAGTCTAGACCAGACTGACGCCGGCTCGCGCGGACGTAGCTCAATGGTAGAGCCCCAGTCTTCCAAACTGGCTACGCGGGTTCGATTCCCGTCGTCCGCTCAGATGATGAAAGGCCAGGTCAGCCCATACGCGGCGACCTGGCCTTTCACGTTTCGCCAAAACTTCAGGAACTTCCGTGCCCGCTGCGTGCCCGATGGTTTTCTGGACCCGTTTTCGCGGGCTTTCTTGAATTCCTTCCCCGGCGCCCGAGCGATGGCCTGGTCAGGTCCTTGCTCGCGTGCTGGTAGACGAGCGCCGCCCGAGTGGAGAAGTGTCCCATTCCGGTCATCAGCTCTTCGCGGCTCCCCCCCGCTGTCCGATGCCAAGGTGTTACCGACGTGCCGGAGATCATGGAAGTGGAACGCCGGAAGACCCACCTCGGTCTGTACCTTCCTCCGGATCCCGCGGGAGCGGGAGCGCCCCCTTGGGACCGACGGAGACAAGGCCGCCCTCCCCGGCTCCGCGAACTCGTCGAAGTGTGCTCGCAGAACGGGAATGATCTCCGGAGGAATGGAGACCGTTCGCCGACCGGCCCGCGACATGGTCGAAGCTCTGAGTCCGACGTGACGGGTAAGGCGCCAGATCTCACAGGGAGGCTTTGCGTCTCAGGGCCGTGAGGTGCCCGGCGGCGCGCAGGAAGGTCCTCAGGCCGGCCCGGGCCACCGGGTTCTCGTCCACGAACCGATGGGCCGCCTTGAGGGAGTCGCGCACGGCGGCGAAGCCGTACTCGCGCATCCTCGCCTCGTAGACGGCGATGGCCGCGACGGGGTCGCCGCCACCGGTGAGAGCGTCGCGAAGCGACCGGGCGTCGCGTAAGGCGATGTTGGCGCCGATCCCCCGCATCGGGGTCATGCTGTGGATCGCGTCTCCGAGCAGGGTGATGTTCGTGGCGGGCCAGGGGCCGATCGGCACCGAGGTGCGGATCGGCAGCAGCGAGACGGTGTCGGGGTCGGAGGCGGTGACCAGTGTGCGGAGGTCCGGGTGCCAGCCCTCGGTCATCCGGGTCACGATGTCCCTCAGCCGCCCACCGTCCATCGTGGCGAGGTCGCGGGGGAAGCGACCGGTCGCGGCGCCGAAGGCCCACATGACGTAGCCGCCGGTGTTGTCGAACAGGGCACCCTCCCGTTCGGTCCTGCCGATCCCCGGCGGTAGGACCGTACTTCCGGCGTTCCCGGCGTTCCCGGCGCCCGCGAGGTCGTGCGGCGCGGCGAACATGCCGAGGCCCCTCGGTGGAATGACCATGTTGATGGCCTCGTACAGGCCCGGGTCGATCAGAGGGCGCGTGGCGGCGGTGAGCGGGAACTTGCCCGCGATCGTGACGATGCCGGTGTCGACGCGGCGGGCGTGCGGCAGGTACTGGCGTCTGACGCGGGAGTTTCCGCCGTCGGCGGCGATCACGATGTCGGCGGTCTCGGCGGTGCCGTCGGCGAAGCGCAGGGTGACGGTGCCTTCGGGGTCACGGGTGTAGCTCTCGAAGGTCTTGCCGAACCGGACGACACCGCTGGGCCCTTCGAGGCCGGAGAGCAGGATCTGCCGCAGGGTGATCCTGCTGACCGAGTGGTGGGCGTCCACCGGATCGGTCACGGACGGACTTTCCAGGGTCAGCAGCGGTCTCATCCGGTGGCTGAGAAAGCGGAAGTCCTGTGCACCGCGACCGGAGGTGGCCAGGAACGCCTCCCACAACTCGGGGGGCAGGCAGTCGCGCAGGGCCCGGGAGCCATCGGGGTCGATGTGGACACGGTAGCCCTGGAGCCGGTCGGAGGGGGTGCGGTCGCGCTCGTAGACCGTCACGTCGATCCCCGCGCCGTGCAGCCCCTGCGCCAGGCAGAGACCGCCGATCCCGCCTCCGACGACGGCGACTCTCATGTTCGTCATGGCATCACTATCAACCATCGGGATGAATCTATCAACCAAAAGGTTGATAGATTCATCCCGATGGTTGGCCGGTGTTACCGTGAGGCATGGACAAGCCCTCTCGCCGCGCCCCCGTGGAGCGCAGGCGTGATCCCGAGCGCACCAAGAGGCGCATCGTCGAGGCGGCCAAGGCCGAGTTCTCCGCCAAGGGATTCGCCGGAACGAGGGTGAGTGAGATAGCTGCCAGAGCCGGAGTGAACAAACAGCTCATCTCTTACTATTTCGGCGGGAAGGAAGGGTTACTCAAGGCGCTCACGGCGGATTGGCAGGGCAAGGAGAGCACCTTCGCCGGGACGTCGCCGCCGCCGACGCTGCCCGAACTGGTACGCGGCTACGTCACCGCGACCGTGCGTGACCGCGACCTCGCCAGGATCCTCATCTGGGGTGGACTGCAGGACGACGGCGAGGAGGACTCCGCGCTGCTCAGGGACATGCGGGACAACGTCGAGGACCTGCGCAGGCGGCAGGCGGAGGGGGAGTTCCCCGCCGACCTGGACCCCGCGTACCTGCTCCTGATGCTCTTCGCCGCGGCCGACGCCGGAGCGATATTCCCGCAGCTGGTCCGCGCGATCTGCGGGGACGATCCGGCGTCGGAGGAGTTCGGGGAGCGCTACGGGGAGCAACTGGCACGCCTGCTCCGCCACCTCAACACCGACAAGTCCTAGTTCGTATGGAAATATCTATGAATCTCTGTTAAACACGAGGTTCGCATGTAGATCATTCTTTACAATCCTCCATAACCAGAAGTCAGACTGCCCCTGGAGGGAAAGTGTCGGAGTTCGACGGCGTCATCGTGGGCGGAGGTCACAACGGCCTCACGTGCGCCGCCTACCTCGCGAAGGCGGGGTTGTCGGTCGCGGTCGTCGAGCGCAACGACGTCGCGGGTGGCGGTTGCAGCACCCAGGAGCTCACCCTCCCGGGGTTCCGGCACAACACTCACAGCAGCTACCACTTCCTGGAGGAGGGCCCGGTCCCCGCGGACCTGGAGCTTCAGCGCTACGGCCTGCGTTACATCTACCCCGAGACCCAGCACGCCACGGTCTTCAGGGACGGCCGGGCGATCACGGTCTACACCGACCCCAAGCGCACCGCCGAGTCCTTCGCCCGCTTCTCCACGGCCGACGCCGCGCGCTGGCTGGAGTTGTACGAGCGCTACGCCGAGGCGGCCAGGGAGCTGATGAACGGCTTCCTGTACTCCAGGCCACTGCCGCCGCCGGTGCTCGCCGAGCGGATCAAGGGCGACCTGGGACGCGACATGATGAGCTACATGCCGCTCTCGCTGTACGAGGCCGTCGACAGAAACTTCGAGAGCGACCAGGTCAGGGTGCTGTTCAAATCCTTCCTGCACGCGATCTCCATCGAGAACGTTCCCGGCACCGGCGGCTTCTTCCCCCGGCTGCTGTCGCGCATCGCCAGGCTCGGGGTGCCGGTGGGAGGCGCGGCCAACGTCGCGAGCGCGCTGCGCGCCGTCATCGAGGAGCACGGCGGTACCGTGGTGACCGGCGCCCACGCCGAGCGGATCCTGGTCGACGACGGGCGGGCCACCGGGGTGCGGCTCGCCACCGGCGACGTGCTCACCGCCCGCAGGTTCGTGGCCAGCGCGGTGGACGCCCCCCAGACCGTGCGGCTCGCCGGTCCGGAGAACTTCGGCGCGGAGATCACGGCCAGGGTCGAGGGCTACAAGTGGGCCGCGCACAGCCTCGTCACCCTTCACCTCGCGCTCGACGAGGCGCCGCGCTACCGGGCCGCCGAGTTCGAGCCCGACGTGGACCGGGCCTTCCTCGTGGTGCTCGGCGCCGACGACAGCGAGCAACTCGGCCGTACCTTCGACCAGATCCACCGGGGGGAATTGCCCGAGCGGCTGGCAGGCAACGGCGCGTGCCCCTCGCTGTTCGATCCCTCGTACGCTCCCGCCGGCAAGCACGTGGCGTTCTGGTGGCCGTGGGCCCCGTACGACCTCGGCGGCGACCCGGCCAACTGGGACCTGCGGCGCGAGGAGGTCGGGGAGCGACTGCTCACCGAGTGGGCCGAATACGCTCCCAACCTCGCGGGGGGCGCCGTCCTGGGCAAACGGGTCTTCTCACCACTCGATATCGAGCGGCACTGCGTCAACATGGTGCGCGGCAGTCATCACGTGGGGGCCTACGAGCCGTCCCAGCTGGGCGGCAACCGCCCCGTCCCCGAGATGGGCCAGTATCGCACCCCCGTCGACGGCCTCTACCTCTGCGGCGCCAGCAGTCACCCGGGCGGCTCGGTCTCCGCGGCCCCCGGATACAACGGCGCCAACGCCATCGCAGAAGACCTCGAACTGGAAACCTGGTGGACGCCGGTTCCCGCACCCCGGTGGAGCGAGTGAAGTCCCGTTTTGTCACAAAAAATCCAGCCACGCCAGGGTTCAGGATGGGCAGTCCCGCGTCCATGCACGAGCAGCTGTCCCTGCTCAACGCCGCCAGCAAACGCATCGGCAGCACACTGGACGTGTTCGAGACCGGCAGGGAGTTGATGGACGTCGCCGTGCCGCGCTTCGCGGACGCGGCGGGCATCCTCGTACAGGACCGGCTGGTGACCGAGGGAGAGTTTCCCCAGGAGACCACCGACGGCTCGGCGCTGGTGCGGCGGATCGCGGTCGGCGTGGCCGACCCCTCTCCCGGCGAGTACGCCAGGGCGTTTCCCGTGGACGAGGTCGCCGTCTACGAGGCCTGGACCCCCTACGCCCGGTGCATGGCGACCGGCAACCCGATCCTCTATCCGCGCCTGGGGCGTAGGACCGCCGAGGAGATCGGGCGGTTCTGGAAGCGTGACTCGGTGTCGAAGGTGCTGGAGGACAGCTCGTTCCTGGTGGTGCCGCTGAAGGCGCGTGGCCGGGTGCTGGGTTTCGTCATCTTCACCCGCAGGCCCACCAGCCAGCCCTTCGACGAGCAGGACGTCAACCTGGCCGAGGAACTGGCGGCCAGGACCGGGGTCTGCCTCGACAACGCGCGCCTCTACAACCGCGAGCGCCGCACCGCGCTGACCCTGCAGAGCAGCCTGCTGCCCGTCGACCTCTCCCAGCCTCTGGGCCTGACGATCGCCTCCCGTTATCTGCCGGCCAGCGACCTGGTCGGGGTGGGCGGCGACTGGTACGACGTGATCCCGCTGCCCGGCTGCCGGGTCGCCCTCGTCGTCGGCGACGTGATGGGGCACGGCATCAGGGCGGCCGCCACCATGGGCCAGCTCCGCACGGCCGCGCGCACGCTGGCCAGCCTGGACCTGAGCCCGGCCGACGTGCTGTTCCGGCTCAACCTGATGAGCCAGGACCTGGACGCCAGCCAGATCGCCACGTGTGTGTACGCCACCTACGATCCCGTCACGCGGCGGTGCGCGATCGCCTGTGCGGGACACGTGCCGCCGATCCTGGTACAGCCCGACGGCGAGACCGAACTGCTGGAGCTGCCGCCGGGGCTCCCCCTGGGCATCGGCAACGAGCCCGCCGAGATGCGGGAGTTCACGCTTCCCGGCGGGACCGTGCTCGCCTTCTACACCGACGGCCTGGTGGAGAGCCGCAACCGGGACATCGAGGAGGGCATCAACGCGTTGCGCGGTCTGCTCTCCGGCCCCGACCACGACCTGGAGGAGGTCTGCGACCTCACGATCAGGGCACAGCGGCCCGGACACGAGCGGGACGACATCGCCCTCCTGCTCGCCAGGGTGTCGGAGCTGACGGAGAAGGACTTCGCGGAGAGGTCACTGCCCTCCGACCCCCGCTCCGCCTCCCAGGCCCGCCGTTTCGTCCGGGCCACGCTCGACGAGTGGGGACTGTCCTCGCTCAGTGACAACACCGAGCTCATGGTGAGCGAGCTGGTCGCCAACGCGGTCGAGCACGGCCGGGGCGAGGTCGAGCTGCGTCTGCTGCGCGGGCCCACCCTGGTCTGCGAGGTGTCCGACGGATCGGTGTCCGAGCCGGTCATGCGGGAGGCGTCCACCACCAGCGACACCGGCCGCGGCCTGCACCTCATCAACTGGCTCGCCCACCGCTGGGGATCACGCCTCACCCCGAAGGGCAAGATCGTCTGGATCGAGCAGAGGCTGCCATAGCCGTCTTGACCACGGACGCCGGTGACGGCGACACGATCGAATGATCCTGCGACGGACGGGGCCTCGCGGTGCCGGAACGGGGCCCGGCGAGCCCTCAGCGGATCTCGTAGAGGGCGGTGGTGCCGCTGACCTCGTTGCCGACCACCAGGAGCGGGTGGCGGGTGGGACTGTCGGAGGCGGGGATGAACAGCACGCCCTCGGGACCGACGTCCCCGGCGGTGCCGTCCTCGACCGAGCCGGTGAAGTCACGGGTGTTGACGTAGCCCGCCAGACGCGGGGCGCGCGGGTCGCCCAGGTCGTAGGCGACGATCCCACCGACCCGCTCCAGCCCGGCGAAGGCGTAGGTCCGGCCACGCACCTCACCGACCGTGATCCCCTCGGGCTCGGGGCCCTTGTTGTCGCTGCGGCTGTCGAAGGAGTCGTTCTCCTCGTTGTCGGCGTTGAAGGCGCCGGGCAGTTCCCTGGCGACGAGCCGCTCCAACTGGTCGCCGGAGTCCCAGACGAGCGCTCCCGAGGTGGACCTGACCGAGATCGAGCGGGCGCCGAACGCGTGCAGTTCGGTGTAGGCGCCGTTCGCGTCCCTGGGCGAGTCGACGGCCACGTTCAGGCGGCCGAGCTCGGCGTCCTTCTTGAGGTTCTCCGCGTCGGGCAGCGCGAGGTTCAGCGACTTGACCCTGACCTCGTCGGCGTGGCAGCCCCACTCGCGCCCGTCGCCCTCGTTGGCGGTGACCAGGTAGGTCCGCCCACGGTCGCGGAAGTGCGCGATCGCGTCGGGCTGGTACATGCCCTTCACCGGCCGGGGCCTGACGTCGATCTTCCCGTCCCTGTCCGACGCGTCGAACCCGCTCTTCGACCAGTCCTTCAGCCCCAGCGGGACGACGTCGCGAACCACGACCCGGTTCAGGTCGACGATCGCGAGCGCGTTGTTCTCCTGAAGGGTCACATAAGCGGTGTCGCCGTCGACGGTGACGTACTCCGGCTCCAGATCCTGGGCCGCGGTGGCGCCGGGGCCGGTGATCCGCACTCCCCGGGCCCGCAGCCGCTCGGCGTCGAACTTCGCGAACCCCGCGGTCCGCACCGTCCAGCGGCGCAGGTCGACGACGCTCACCGAACCTTCGGGGTCGGCCGCCTCGCCCTCGCAGTAGGAGGACGGCTCGCCCTCGTTGGCCACGACCACCCGGGTCCCGTCCGGAGTGAAGGTCAGCATGTCGGGCAGCGCACCCACGGTCACCTGCCTGAGCTTCTTCCCGCTCGCGGCGTCGAAGAAGGCGACGGTGCCCGGGTCGGTCTTGACCGCGGCCTGCTGGGCCACGGCGACCAGGCCGCGGCGCACCGCGACGCTGTTGGCTCCGGGGGTGGCCAGGGTGGCGACCTTGCGCGGCTTGCGCGGGTCGCGGATGTCGAGCACGTCGACGGTACCGGCCTGCGCGTTCACCACGAAGACCCTGCGGGTGGAGGCATCGTACGCGGTGATCTCCGAGGCCCCGGCGGTTCCGGCGGTGTGACGGCCGAGGAAGGTCAGCGTGATGCCCCGGTGGCCGGATTCGGCGGTGGCCGAAACCGCGGAGAGGGGCAGGAGGAGCAGGCCGGTGACCGCCGCGGCGGTCGCCCTGGTGAAAGTCATGGTGCGCATGAGATGAAGTTTCGCAAAATATCGTGACTTACTGCTGACGTCGATCTGACCGTGGAATGAAGTCCCCCGGTCAGGTGTGCACCCTACGGAATTCCTTGGGCACCTCCGGCATGCCGGTCATGTCCGTTGACGCGATGACTACTGGCTGTTCAGGGGTTACGGTCAAGATGAGAGCCGGGAGGAGACCCGGGAGGGCATCGGGAGGGGCATGATGACCATCGACGTACCCGAGGCTTACCACCGCGCACTGGACGACTTCGGCGCTCTTGTCCACCGGATCGGCCCCGAGCAGTGGGAGAACCCGACCCCGTGCGTCGACTGGGACGTGCGTGCTCTCGTCAACCACGTGGTCGGCGAGAACCTGTGGGCTCCCGTGCTGCTGGCCGGGGGGACCTCCGCGGACGTCGGCGACGCCTTCGACGGAGACCTGCTGGGCGACGATCCCATCAAGGCCTTCGACACCTCGGCCGTACCCGCCATCCAGGCGGCGACAGGCGTTCACGCCCTCGGCCGCCTCGTCCACCTGCCGTTCGGCGACGTGTCCGGCCGGGAGTACATCACCGAACTGTTCGCCGACGCGCTCATCCACACGTGGGACCTGGCCCGCGCCATCGGTGCCGACGAGCGTCTCGATCCCGAGTTGGTCGAGGCCTGCGCCACCTGGTTCAGCGACGCCGAGCCCGGCTACCGGCAGGCCGCGGCCACCGGGGAGCACCCGCAGCCTCACTCGGGCACCGACCCGCAGACCCTGCTGCTCGCCTCCTGGGGCCGCCGCGCCTGACCATCGGAGCGCGTGCCGTCAGCCCGCCGCCGGCCGCCGGCCGTGGTTGGCCCTGCGCTTCTTGCGCGCCCTGGCCTTGCGTGCTCGTCTGCCCATGCCGACCACCCCTTCGCCGAGGTTCCTCCGTATCCGTACGGGACTCGATCTCACTCGCCCAGACCTTCACATTCCTCCTGGAATGTCCGTCGCACAAGGCCTGGACGGCGATCCGTCCGGCTCCGGCGGACCGTATTTCCCCGGCGTTTCCCCCGTCTTGACGTTCCCCACCCGTTGGATGGACGCGTGACCGGGCTCCTCACCCGTCAGGCCGGACTCCTGGCTCCGTCACCGGACTCTAGGCTCCGTCACATGAGCGAGAAGCTGATGGCCCGCTGGCGATCCCTCGCCGGCGCGGGGGCCGACCCCCTCGGCCGCGAACTGATCACCCGGTACGACGAGCCGCACCGCAGGTATCACACGACCGCCCATCTGGAGGCGGTGCTCACCCATGTCGACGCCCTCGCCGACCACGCGGGGCGCCCGGACCTGGTACGGATGGCGGCCTGGTTCCACGACGCCGTCTACGACCCGCGGCGCGCGGACAACGAGGAGCGGAGCGCGAGGCTGGCCGAGCGCGCGCTGCCGGAGCTGGGGGTGCCCGCGGAGGATGTGGCGACGGTCGCCCGGCTGGTCAGGATGACCGTCACGCACGCACCCGCGTCCGGCGACGCGGACGGGGCCGTGCTGTCCGACGCGGACCTGGCGATCCTGGGCTCCTCCCCCGACGTCTACGCCGCCTACGCGGCGGCCGTGCGCGAGGAGTACGGCTTCGTCCCCGACGACGTGTTCAGGGCGGGAAGGGCCGCGGTGCTGCGCTCGCTGCTCGATCTTCCGGTGATCTTCCATGTCGCCGATCTGGAGGGGGCGGCAAGGGCGAACATCGCGGCGGAGCTTGATCGACTGTGAGCGGCCGGCCACCACAATCCAACAACCTCCCCCACCTGGTCGTGGTATTTTGGTGGAATCTGATGGATTAAGGGGAGTGAGGCGATGCTCGCCCAGCAGCGACAGCAGGCGATCCTGGAAAGGGTGCGCGGCAGCGGCGGGGTCAGGGTCGCCGATCTCGTCCGGGAGCTCGGCGTGTCCGACATGACGATCCGGCGCGACCTCGAGGTGCTCTCCGAGCGCGGCCTGGTGGAGAAGGTCCACGGTGGCGCCACCGCCGCCGGGCCGGGCTCGACCGAAGAGCCGGGTTTCGCCGCCAAGTCGGTGCGCCAGCAGGCGGAGAAGGAGACGATCGCCCGGCACGCCGCCCGGCTCGTCCGGCCGGCCACCGCCGTCGCGCTCTCCGCGGGCACCACGACCTGGACGCTCGCCCACCATCTCGTCGACGTGCCCGAGCTGACCGTGATCACCAACTCGATCCGGGTCGCCGACGTCTTCCACCGCTCCCCCAGGGCCGACCAGACGGTCGTGCTGACCGGCGGGGTCCGCACCCCCTCCGACGCGCTGGTCGGTCCGGTCGCGGTCTCGGCGATCCGCGGCCTGCACGTCGACACCCTCTTCCTCGGCGTGCACGGTATGAGCACCCGCGCCGGGTTCACCACCCCCAACCTGCTCGAGGCCGAGACCAACCGCGAACTGGTCGCCTCCGCGCACCGCCTGGTGGTGCTCGCCGACCACACCAAGTGGGGCACGGTCGGCATCAGCACGATCGCCGAGCTGGCCGAGGCCCACATCGTGGTCACCGACTCCGGCATGACCGAGAAGGCCCGCGAGGAGCTCGCCGCCTCGGTGGGCGAGATGATCATCACCGACCCCCAGCGCGAGAGCGAGATCGCCGGCCGATGAAGCGTACGATCACCCACCTGGCCGACGGCCGGGAGCTTTTCTACTTCGACCGGCGCGACGACGCCGACCGCACGGCACCCGACCGGCGCGACCTGCCGCCCCGTCCCGCCGCCTCCGAGCTGCGCTACGACCCGCTCACCGAGGAGTGGATCGCGGTGGCCGGGCACCGCCAGGGCCGCACCTTCCTTCCCCCCGTTAACGAGTGCCCGCTCTGTCCCTCGACTCCGGGCAATCTCACCGAGGTCCCCTCCTCCGACTACGAGGTGGTGGTCTTCGAGAACCGGTTCCCCTCGTTCTCCGCCCAGCCGGGCGACCACCGGCCGATCGGAGGGTTGAGCGAGGTCCGTCCGGGGGTCGGCAGGTGCGAGGTGGTCTGCTTCACCTCCGAGCACGACTCCGCGTTCTCGCGGCTCTCCCCCGAGCGGGTCGAACTGGTCATGGAGGCCTGGGTCGACCGTACGGCGGAGCTGTCGGCGACGCCCGGCGTGGAGCAGGTCTTCTGCTTCGAGAACCGGGGGGCGGAGATCGGCATCACCCTGGCCCACCCGCACGGCCAGATCTACGCGTACCCCTACGTGACCCCGCGCACCAGGCTCACCCTCGGGGCGGCCGAGCGCCACAGGGAGCGGACGGGCGGCAACCTGTTCGCCGACGTCCTGGCCGCGGAGCGTGCGGCCGAGATCCGGGTGGTGGGCTCGAACGAGCACTGGACGGCCTTCGTCCCCGCCGCGGCGCGCTGGCCCGTGGAGGTCCACCTCTACCCGCACCGCAGGGTCCCCGACCTGGTCGCGCTGGACGCCGGGGAACGCGCGGCGTTCGGCCCCCTCTACACCGACGTGCTCCGCCGCCTCGACGGGATCTTCGGCGTGCCCATGCCGTACGTCGCGGCCTGGCACCAGGCACCGGTCTCCACCGGCCGCGATCTGTCGTACGCGCACATGGAGCTGTTCAGCATCCGCCGCGCGCCGGACAAGCTGAAATACCTCGCCGGGTCGGAGTCGGCGATGGGCGCCTTCGTGAACGACGTGTCGCCCGAGGCGACAGCACAACTGCTGCGCTCTGTTGTCACGAACTGATTACCACTTGGTCTCGTCTTGAGGTCGCATGACCTGCTGTTTACCACTACTATCCTTCCCACATCGGCTGTAAACGCTGATTTGCCTAATCCCGGGCACCTTGCCCGGGAGCCGGGGAACCACCGCACCTGGGGTGAAACCACTTCGGTGGAAGGGCTTCCTCCAGCCCGAACCCGTCAGCTAACCCGGTAGGCGTAAGGAGAGGAGAGTGCGTGGCGGCCCCGTCCCCCACGTTCCGTCGGCGTGCGTCTCTGGCCCTCTGCCTGAGCTCGATCGTCGTGTTCACCATCGGCGCCCCCACCGCCGGAAGCGCGGACCCCAAGCCCACCGAGGCCAAGCTCCGCGCCGAGCTGGCCAAGCTCGGCAAGCAGGTCGACAAGCTGATCGAGACCTACGCGGCCACCCGCGAGTCGCTCAAGATGGCGCAGAAGGCCGAGATCGTCGCCAAGCAGAACCTGGAAAAGGCCGAGAAGACCTACGTCGAGGCCAAGCGGGAGGTCGACTCCATCGTCCAGTTGCGCTACCAGAGCAGCGGCGGAGGGCTGCCCGCGCTGATGTTCTCCGGCGACATGGGCGCCGCCGCGGTGATGGAGCAGCTCACCGCCCAGCAGGCCGCCCACCTGGAGGGCTTCGTCAACAGCATCGACCGCAGGAAGCGGGCGGCCGAGACGGCCGCCAGGCTCACCGACGAGATCGGCGACGAGGCCAAGGAGGTGCAGGCGCAGCGAGAGAAGGCCGAGAAGCTGATCCGCGACATGAAGAACAAGCTCGACCGGCTCGCCCCCACCGGTTCCGGCCGTCGCGCCGACGGCAGCTGGGCGCCGCAACTGCCCACCGGCCCCGACAACATCACCGACCGCACCCGGATCATGCGCGACGCCGTCATGAGGCGCTTCAACCTGCCGTACTCGGTCGGCTGCTACCGGGCCGTCAACGACGGCGGCGAGCATCCTCTGGGCCGCGCCTGCGACTTCATGATGAGCGCCGGTGGCGCGATGCCCACGGCCGCCAACCTCGCGCTCGGCGACGAGATCGCCGCCTGGGCCATCAAGAACAAGGCCAAACTCGGCGTGAAGTACGTGATCTGGCGCCAGCGCATCAACCACGGCTCCGGCTGGAGGTTCATGTCGAACCGAGGCGGCATCACGGCCAACCACTTCGACCATCCGCACATCTCGATGTACTGAACCACCAGACTTCTGCCCTGCGGTGATCTTGTCGCAAGGTCCTCTCAGGACACTTCGCGGACTTCCCGCTTCATGATCTTCGGTTGGCGCGCGATAGAGCGTAGGGCGGCGGAGTCCTGCACGGACGCGCAGGACGGGTTCCCCTGGACGAGCAGGTCCTGAGTCCGACCAGTTGATCGAGTGACGGATGGGAGGTGGCCCGGTTGCGCCCGTAGGTCACCCGGCGCGGCAGGGGGGCGACCAACGAAGACAGATTGGAGGCCGGCTTTTCGCATCCGGCACCACCCGGTCACCCAGCGGTTCCCGAGCCGGACGACGCCCTCGCCGGATCCATCGGTCCCGGGCCCAGGCACTTGCGGCAGGCGATCCTTCCCTCGTCCAAAGCCGCACCGCTGCGGCTTCTTGTGATGAGAACTCATCCACCGGAGGCTCCGCGTCTTTCTCTCCGGCCTTCGGCGAGTTCTCCCGAAAGGCCCGAAACGCCACGGGCGGCGTACCGGATATCCGCAACTGCCCGAATTATTTCTCTGAAATCACCTCATCATCGAGGCGCATAACCATTGGTTATTCAATCCTTACGGAAAGAGCCATTGCTGTTATTGATGGCCGGGGCGATCAGCGCATTCCCGTCGAAGCCATTCGTATAGAACGCTTTGATCTTGATTAGCGTTACCCTCGTCCGAGCGTGGTTCCTGAAGTAGCCCACCGCCCGCACGTCTGCCGGGTGTCGGAACGCATACGTGTTGGAGCATTCATGAAATCCGGTGCCGGTGTGAGCATGGGTCTTGATCCGAACCATCTTGACGTCGGGAGGCACGACCGTCACGGGTTCGGAAAGAAACGATCGGTCACCTTCCAGGTCGCCGGCTCGCAGTGGCCCGCTTGAGCCTGTTGCAGGACCGGGCGCGGGTTCAGCCGAGATCAGGTTCCACTGGTCGATCCAGGCACGGGCCCGACCATGTCCGCACCGTCATCACCTGGCGCGCAGGACCCGGCAGGATCCAGCGCCCGTATGCCGACCATATTCTCTGAATATACCAAGGTCGTATAGATTTCGGTCGGCGCAAAACTCGAAAAACGCTTGAAGGGAAGGGAATTGTAGCGACCAGCAAGCAGAAGAGGATCGCAGGCGTCGTGTCCGTTCTCGGCGTTTCGGCTGACGTCGTTATCGGGGCAGCGCCGAAATGCGGATGTGCGAGGGCCACGTGCTCAGCGCCCGCGCAGCCAGCCGGCTCCATCTTCACCCGGCTCGACGCTCACCCTTCGGCCTGACCACGCTTCTCGAAAGTACCTGCCGACCGGTCAGATGATCGTTTGTCCAGAAACGCCTTGCATGGTGAAGGAGAACCAGTGCGACCCCTTACGCGATTCCGGCTTCCCACGATCGGAGTGGCTCTCACCGCCGCCCTCGGAGCCGGGCTGCTCGTGGCACCCGCCGCACACGCCGCACCCAACCAAAAAATCAGCTACGTCAAGCGAGTCAAGCCGGTCCAGTCCGTGATCACCTATGTCGCGATCAAGGACCACCGTGGCCGGAATTACCCGATCAAGGTGACCACCACCTGGGCCTACAAGTCCTCCAAGTCCGCGCAGCTGCGGTCCATCGTGATCCGCGAGAACGGCTTCCCCAAGGGCGGGTGCATCTTTCCGGACCTTTACTTCGCGAACGCGAACAACTGGGAGGCCCAGCGGGGTAGATACGGCAAAATCTGCGACGGCGGCTCCAAGGCGTATTCGGTCATGAGAACGGTCAAAGTGCGCGGCGGCAGCAACTTCGGGCAGCTCTGGATCCGGACTCCCAACCCGAGCCACCCTGGCTGCTGCGGAGCGCGGCAGTACACCATCCAGTACAACCTCGCGAAGCGCTGAGCCTCCTCAGCCCGACCTTTTCCGAGTACGGCGAGAGCCGCGATCGGGAGCAGCATGGTCAGAGCACCGGAGAGCGCCGGCCCTCCGGTGCTCCCGGCCGGCTCGATCAGCGGCCCGCCCGCGGCCGGCGTCGAGCCGGTCGTCCAGAGCGCGACGACCTGCTGCTCCTCATGCGCCTGGCCACCCGGCTTTGCTTGGCTGAACGGGTGCAGCGTCCTCACCTGATGACGCTGCGGACCTTGGAGGCTCCTTATCGAACGGCCTGCCTTCGGTGTGCGCGTCGGTCACGCCCTGAAGGCTTGCCGGATGCTCCAGTGCATCCGCCAGGTGCAGCGGATAGTTGATGTGGCGGGCCGGCGCGACCGCCTCACGCGCGGGGGGAGACAGGCGCGCGGTTCCTCAGCCATCTGATCGCCCAATGGCCGCACGACGAGCATGAGACGGCACGGGGGCCCGGTTGCTGGAGGAGACGCAGGTCAAGGACGACTCGATCGGTCAGGTCGAGTGGACCGTCAGCATCGATTCCACCATCGCCCGCGCCCACCAGTACGCCGCCGGAGCCCGTAAAAAGGGGACGACGGCGGGACGATCGATACGAAGCAATCCCAAGAACCGGCAGGCGGCACCTGGCCCTCTATGACCGCCGCCGTCTGATGGCGGTCATCCACGGCGACATGTCGCCGAGAGCCTGGCCGCCCTTCACACGAGCCGGGAGTCCAGCGTTCTCACGCCATTCTCGTGCGAGATCCCGTGGAATAGTTCACGGGCCTCCTCCCAGACGGCCCTGGCCGTGTGATGGTCGCCGGCGGCACCGTGGGCGTCGCCGAGGGCACGGAGCGTCCGCGCCAGGTAGGGGATCGAGCCGCGGGTTCGCCACACCCGGACCGAGCGTTCGAGAGTGGCGATGGCGGCGGGCAGGTCTCCTTCGGCCAGGTTCAACTGTCCAAGAACGCTGAGCGCGTCGGCGAGATAATGGCCGAAGTTGCCGTCCTCGCTGTGGGCCAGCGTCAGTTCGGCGGTCGCCCTGGCCCGCTCGTCCCCGACCGCGGCGAACAGCTTCGAGAGGTAGAGCAGCGAGAACGTCTCCAGATAGCGGTAGTGCAACCGCCGTGCCATTCTCAAGGAGCTTTCCAGCAGTTCCTGGCCGCCCGTGATGTCACCGCAGAACGATTTCGCCGCGCCGAGGAACTGGGTGATCGTCGTGGTGTAGTGAGCGTTGCCGAGCGCCTCGGCGACCTTCGTCGCCTGCTCCAAGACCGTGAGCGCCCCTTGAGGGTCGTCCTCGCCATGGATGATCGCCATCACGTGATAGGCCCGCGCCTGGCCGCCGAGGTAGTCCGCGTCGGCGGCCGTCCGCAGAGCGCGCTCCGCCAGGGCGAGCGCTTGTGCACCACCGTTCCCATCGGCCGTCATGCTCCAGGCCAGGGTCGCCAAGGCATCGGCCGTTCCGACCGGATCGTCCAGCATGGTGAACAGGTCGAGGAGCTGTGAAGCGCCGGCCCGCATCCGTGTCATCGCCGGTCCGGGGCCCGCCGGTGAGCTCCAGGTGGTGACCTCCAGGAGGCCGCGCATCAGCACGGCCTCGCCGCGCTTGTCGCCGGTCTCGCGGCAGAGGGCGAGCGCCTGCTCGTGCATGCGCTGCCAGCCGTCATACAAGCCGCGCACGTTGAGGTACGTCTCGGTGGACCCCGCGAGGTCCCATGCGAGTCGGGTCAGGCGCGCCTCGCACGCTTGGGCGACCCCCGCCATCAGCGCGGCGTGCTCCGCGCCGAACCAGGCCATCGGGTCGGCCAGCAGCGGACCGGAGACCGCCGCAGGCAGCCGCCAGCGCGGCGCACAGCTGTGCATGGGTGCGTAGCAGGGGCCCTGGACGTGTTCCGCCGCGACCTCCGCCAGCGCCAGCCACGCGCCCAGGGCCCGCCCGAGCGCGGCCTGGCGCTCGGGTTCGGAATCCTCTCGCTGCGCCCGCTCACGCGCGTACAACCGGATCAGGTCGTGGAACCGATACCTGAGCATGCCCGTCTCGTCCGTCCCGGTGGGGTTCAGCAGATGAGCGTCGATCAGGGTTTCGATCTCGTGTTCCGCCTGCCGTACCGGCACGTCCAAGAGGGCCGCCACCACCCAGGGAGCGAAATCGGGCGCGTCGAGCAGTCCGGCTAACCGGAAGGCCCGCTGCGCACCCGCGGGAAGCATCCGGTAGCTCATCTCGAATCCCACGCGGATGTCGAGGTCGCCCGCCACAAGTTCGTCCAGCCGGTGCCGTTCCTCCCCGAGGACACCGGCGAGGTGGGACAGACTCCACTGCCTTCTACCGAGAAGCCTGGCCGCCGAGATGCGGACCGCCAGCGGGACCCGGCCGCACAGCCGGGTGATCTCCAGAGCCGCGTCCGGGTCGTCCTGGACGCGTTCGTCGCCGACGATTCTTCTCAGTAGGTCCAAGGCCTGGGCCGACGGCAGGACATCGAGTTCCAGCAGGCTCGTGCCCTCGAGACCGACCAGCCGGACACGTCCGGTAAGGAGCACGGCCGTGCCGGGGGCCCCGGGCAGGAGCGGCCGCACCTGCTCCTCTCCGGCGACATCGTCGAGCAGGATGAGAATTCTGCGTCCGGCCAGGCAGCTCCGGTAGAACGCCACGCGTTCCTCCAGGGATTCGGGTATGCCGGTGGCGCTGATGCCCAGTGCGAACAGGAACCGGCTGAGCACGTCCTCTGGGCGGGCGGGGTCGGCGGAGGCACCACGCAGGTCCGCATAGAGCTGGCCGTCGGGAAAGCGACCCGCGATCCGGTGCGCGACGTGCACGGCGAGCGTGGTCTTGCCCAGGCCCCCCAGACCCGCGATGCTGGCCATGGCGACGGTACCCGGCCGCGGCTTGGTGAGGACCTCGGTGAGGTCTGCCACCTCGCCATCCCTGCCCGTGAAATCCGCGATGTCCAGCGGCAACTCGGCGGGGGTGGGGGCCGCCCGAGGTTCAGGCGTCGGGGCCGTGGCATGGACGGGACGGTCGGCGGACAGGGCACGCATGTGCTCGCTCGGCTCGATACCCAGTTCATCCGACAGGCGCGCAGCAGTGTCACGGTAGGCCGGCCTGTACGGGCCCGGCCCCACAGGGGAGCCCGTGATCGTCGCCATGACGCGAGGAACAAGGTCGAGCGAGGGGTCCTGAGTGAGGATTCGCTGATGCATGTCGTGCAGCTCTTCGGCCGGGTCCAGACCGGTCTCCTCGATCAGGGTCTTGCGGGCGCGCGTGTATTCGGCGAGCGCGTCCGCCCGCCGGCCACAGCGGTACAGCGCCAACATCAGCTGCGCGCGCAGCCGCTCCCGCAGTGGGTACTCGTTGGTGAGTGCGGTCAGCTCGCCCAACAGCCCGGCGTGGCGTCCCAGCCTCAGGTCCACGGCGATCCGCGACTGCAGGACCGACAGGCGGACCTCGTCCAGCCGCGCGGCCTCCGCGGCCAGCATCGGGACATCGGTCATGCCGACGAACGCGGGCCCGCGCCAGAGATTCAGCGCCTCGTGCAGGTGGCGGGTCGCTTCCTCCGGCTCACCGGCGGCCTCCACAGCCTGCCCTGAGCCGGCCAGGTTCTCGAACCTCGCCGCATCCAGCTCGTCCCGGACCACCGGCACCAGATATCCGGAGCTGTGCCGCACGACGCGAGCCGGGTCGCCCAGGTGCCGCCGGAGCCGGTGAACGTAGGTCTGCATGTTCTTGGTGGCGCTCTTCGGAGGGGTGTTCCCCCACAGTGCCGCGGCCAGTTGATCTTCCGAAACAGGATTACCCGCTTGGCACAGCAGAACCGCTAACAGCACCCGCGCCTTAGGCGTGCCGAGATCGAGCTGCTCACCCTCTCGCCACACCGTCAGCGGACCTAGTATCCCGAACTTCATTGTGCCCCCTTGACTGGACGCACTGTAAACCTGGACGGCCTGTTTCAGTGATCCACTGGGTGACGAAACGATTGCGAACTCTTCTTGCCCGGGCCGGATTCCAGGACATGACCAGCCGACTGCCGGACCGGCGTACGAAGGCATCGGACGCCGGGGAAAGCGAGTGGGTTTCGCCCACGGCCGGACTCGCCGGTGGAGGCCCTACAGGTCCAGGAGCATCGGGCACGCCCAGGGCACATGGGCACGAGAAGCAGCACGAAACGATGGGAACCAGTGAACGCCGAAAGCCCGGCTCGGAACACCTTCTAGAAGATCACCGCAGGTCGGTCGTCATGGTGGATCAGATCTCGATGTACTGATCTCCGGGGGCGGCGTCCGGTCGCGTAAGCGGCGGCTCACCCCTGGGCGCCCCCGTGGGCGAAGGTGGGCGCCGCGCCCGTGGACGCGGGCTCGACGGCGCCCCCGCCCGCCTGGAGGGGGGCGAGGTCGACGAATATGCGGTAGTCGGAGATCAGGCCGTCGTCGCGGGTGCGCCAGATCGATACGGCCACGACGCCGACGTCCGTGCCGTCGAGCCGCCGGTAGGTCACCTCGGTCTCGGCGATGATGTCGGCGTCCACCTGCCAGTTCCGCACGATCCTGTGCCGCAGGCCGCCGATGGTGGAGAAGAAGTCCCGCAACCCGGCGGCGATGGCCTCGCGTCCCGCCATCGGCTCGGCGTTGCCGAACACCAACGTGGCGTCCTCGGCCAGCAACCGCACGAACTCGTCGGGGTCGAACGAGTCGACCGTCCGGAAAACGCGTCGCACCGCGTCGTCGCTCATGCCGATCCTTCCTCACACCGTCGGGATCACTGGTGGGGACGATACGGGGCGAGGGACGAGGCACAACTATCGCCGGGGTAGGTGTCCCGTCGCCCGAAGGCACACCGAAGGTCTGCGGAACCGGGGCGCGACGGCCAGGTCGGCGCACCGCGCCGGATCGCGGCGCGTCCAGCCCTCCGCACCCCTTGTCAACGGCACCGGCCCCTGGTTCACCGATGCGCGGCCTTCAGGCCGACCTCTCCCAGACATTCCAGTACGGCGTCGACGGACATCAGGAACGGGTCGGACTGCAGAATTCGCGTGTGCATCGTGCTCATTTCCTGACCCGGCAGGATTCCCAGCTCCCGGTCGAGCAGCACGATGGTCTCCTGGAACACCTCCAGCGCCTCCCCTTGGCGACCGGTCCGGTAGAGGGCGAGCATCAGCAGGGTGCGGAATCGTTCGTGGAACGGGAAACGCATGATCAGGCCGCGCAGCTCGGGTATGGTCTCGAAGTGGTTCCCGAGGCCGATGTCCGCGCCGATACGAAGCTCCAGCAGTGAGGTTCGCAGTTCCTCCAGCCGGCTGACCTCGTGGTCCGCGACGGCGCTCTCCGCCAGGTCCGCGTACGGCCTGCCGCGCCACATGTCGAGCGCCTCCGCCGAACAGCGCGCCAAATCCTTTATGTCGGAGGAGAGCATGGCGTTCAGCGCCTGTTTGGCGAGCGCCTCGAACCTGTGGACATCGAGTTCGTCGGGATGCGTGACCAGCGCGTAGCCCTCACCCCGCTGCTGGATCCGGTCGTGGCCGAGAACATGCCGGAGGCGGAACACGTAGACCTGCATCGCCTTCCGCGGATTCTTGGGCTGTTCGGTCCACAAAATATCCGACAGGATCCCGACGGGCACCGACTGCCCCGCTCTGCTGAGCAGTATGCTCAACAACTTTCGCGGTTTCTGGGCCGGCATCGGCACTTCGACGCCGTTCACGGTAACCGCCAGATCCCCGAGAACGTGGAACTGTACCTCGCCCTCCGGGAGGGTGTTAGGCGACATGTGTTTTCCTTCGCGGGTGGGAAAGGGACGTCAGCCTCTTCATGGGAATGTCGTCTTCTCCGCCGTGCATGCCGTCACGGAAGACGGTCGCGCACGGATCGGGAACGTGAGGTGTCGGTCGATGACAGGCGCGTACGACGTCTCGACGAAGCGCCACCTCGATCAGGGCGGAACTGTGCCGCCGCGCTCGGAACGGGTGGCCGGTAGCTCGGCCGGAAACGTGAATCGCGGATCTCACCGGTCTCGCACCCGATGGGAAGGCCCGGAAAGGGGACCAGAAAGAGGTCGTGAACCGCCTTCGCCCCATGGGCGACGGGACGGGACCCGCTGCGAGCCCTCTGACAGCGCGTACGGTCCCGGGGAGACCATCGCGGGCGCGCTCCGGCGCGGCTCAGGTCACACCACTCCGGCGAGCGCGGCCGCTTCAGCCGAAGGCCGGATCCCGCCCTGTGCTCCCGGTCAAGGTCCGTACGAGCGGGATGTGACCGCCCTTCGAGCGGCGATCCTCCCGATTGATCGCGCGCGGCCGCCCTGTGGCGTGCCCTTCCTGGACGCGCGGCGACATGAACGTGAACCGCTCGCACCGGCGGCGCCCCAAGCCGACCATGTGCCTGTCCACGGTGATTTCAACGTGCCTGAGAACATGAAAACGCACAGCCATCCGGTAGCCCCCATACCTCTTGTCTGCTTCCGGCCATTATACGTAAATGCCGGACACAGTTGTGGCTTTTACCTCAAGCTGAAAAGTTGTCATAAGCGGATATATCTCGCATGAGTTACGGACATGACGTTATGTCTTCATAACGTCATGTCCGTAACCGGCGTTTCCGGCGAACACCGAGCTGCCCCCGAGCTGCCTCCGAACTGCCCCCGCGCCCCGGCTCGGCGAACCGCGGTGAGGTCACGAGGTGAGGTCACGCGGACGCCCGCGGTTAGTCGTTCTCCGCATCGGCCTTCATCCAGCTCGGCTTCACCGCCATCATTTTCGCGGTCTTGGCGGGGTCCCGGTCGACGAGGTCCCCGAGCACCTCGTCCACCCGCTTCAGGACGGCGTCGTCGATCGTCCTGCCGGACGCCGAGGCGTTCTCGGTCACCTGTTCGGGCCTGGTGGCACCGGCGACCACCGAGGAGACCCCCGGCTGCCGAAGCACCCAGGCGATCGCGAGCTGGGCCGCCGAGAGGCCACACTCCCCCGCGAGCGGGAGCAGGGCCTGCACACGTTCGAGGAGCGTCGTGCCCAGAACCCTCCTGATGAAGGTGGGAGCCCGCCCGCCGGCCGTTCCCCGCGACCCGTCCGGCGGCTCCTGGCCCGGCCGGTACTTGCCGGTCAGCACCCCCTGCGCGAGCGGCTGGAAGGCCAGCTGGCCGATGCCCTCGCGCAGGCACAGCGGGACGATCTCCGGTTCGACGACCCGCCACAACATGTTGTACTGCGGCTGGTTGGAGACGATGCGGCTGCGCAGCCCGAGCTCGCCGGCGATGGCCAGCGCCGACGCGATCTGCGGGGCCGTCCACTCGGAGACGCCGAGGTAGAGGACCTTGCCCTGGCGTACCAGGTCGTCGAAGGCGATCAGCGTCTCCTCCAACGGGGTCGTCTCGTCGAAACGGTGCGCCTGGTACAGGTCGAGGTAGTCGGTACGCAGCCGGCGCAGGGACGCCTCGCAGGATTCCACGACGTGCTTGCGGCTCAGGCCACGATCGTTCGGTCCCTCGCCGGTGGGCAGGCAGACCTTCGAGGCGAGGACCAGCGACGATCGTCTCACCCCGTCGAGCGCGGCGCCCAGCACCTCCTCGGCCGCTCCCCGCGCGTAGACGTCGGCGGTGTCGAAGGTGGTGATGCCCGCGTCGAGTGCCGCCCGGATGCACGCGACCGCCTGGTCCCGATCCACCAGTTCGCCGTGGGTGAGCCAGTTTCCGAAGGTGACTTCACTGATCATCAGGCCGCTCTGCCCGAGGTGGCGATATTCCATTGGTCGTCAGGATGCGGCGCCCTCCTTCGAGGAGCCCGTCTTCCCGATCCTCCTTTCAGATGAAGGTCACGATACTGCTCCGCGCGCGGCACGGCGGATCGGTCGCGCGGGCGCCGATCCGCCGACGTGTCAGGACGCGCGGCTCCGGTGTGCGTTCCCACCTCTGAACTCGCCCGCCTCGCCCGGACGCGCGTCGTCCCGAGGGAGGGACGGGTCGCCTGGGCGACCTCCGGGGAAGACGGTGGCGAGAGGGTGAAAGGCCCTCCTGTAGTAGATCAGCGGAGCACCGTCACGCACGCTGTACGCCTGTACCGCGCCGATGACGACCTCGTGGTCACCCGCGGTGAGCACACTGTGCACGGTGCACTCCAGTGAGAAGAGCGCGTCGGGGACGACAGGCGGGCCGTCCGGGGTGAGTGCTCCCCATCCACCCTTGACCTTGTCCAGGGCCGTCGTCGCGAACAGGCGCGCCACGTCGTCGTGGTGCTGGCGGAGCATGCTCACCGCGAAGCGTCCCGACTCCCGTATGGCGGGCAGCGTGCGTGCGGACCGCGCCAGGCAGACCAGGACGAGCGGAGGTTCGGCGGAGACGGAGCAGAAGGCGCTCACGGTCAGACCGTGCGAGCCTTCCCGCTCCCCCCGGGCCGTGACGACCGTGACGCCGCTGGGAAACCGGGCGAGTGCGGCCCGGAAGCCGTCCACGCTGATCATCGTCGGGACGTCATGCCGTGAACGGACGCAGCACCAGTTCGACCGTGCGGTCCTGGAGGGTGAACGTCGCCTTCTGCCCGGGTACCGCGTCGTCGAGCCAACGGTGGAAGTCCTCCATCTCCTTGAGCGTGACGCCGTCGATGGCGTGGATCTCGTCGCCGGGCTGGATCCCGACGAACTCGGCGGCGGAGTTGATCGCCACATCCTGCACGACCATCCCGGTCTCCGGGGTGACCCCCAGCGGGATGATGCCCGTCTTGGGCGGCGTCAGCGTCTTGTGGAACTGGAACGGGCGGTGCTCCAGGTAGGCCGCGAGCCGCTCCAGGTAGTGCCACCAGTGGTGGTCGTAGGCGTCGAACTCCACCCGGGAGCGGACCGAGTCGCTGAAACCCGAGTGGCGTACCTTCACCTCGGTGCTGTCCTCGTCGACCTGGACGAACTCCACCTCCACGGAGGTCGGCTCGTCGTTCCCCGGCACGTCCCAGTCGTAGGAGCACGAGAAACCGGGGTCGACCTCGCGCAGCGTCGCCGTGAAGACGAGGTCGACCCTCCCTCCCCGGTTGAAGTGCCAGCGAAGCGGATCACCCGGCTCGACCGGGACGCTCGCGTCGTGCAGGTTCAGCCAGGCGCGGACCTCCTTGGGGTCGGTCCAGGCCTGCCAGACGCGCTCCCGGCTCACCTTGATCTCGCGTGCCGTCGATGTTTCGAGTGCCATGCCACCGTTCTCCATTCTTGGGATTCGCGCCGACGAGGGCACGGGCTCAGCCGTACACCGGTCGATCGCCTACTTGGCCCCCGCCTCGTGCAGGGCCCTCTCGACTGCGGCGTTGGAAAGCGTCAATAGTCCGATGAGCGACACGGCCGCCCCGAACAGGCCACCCACCCGGTAAACGGTCTCCAGGTCGGCGTGGGTCGCGATCTGACCGGCCAGGAATATGCCGACCGGCATCAGCCCGAAGGCCACGAGCCTGTTCACGCTGCTCACCCGTCCGGTCAGCTCCTTGGGGACGATCGCCTGCCGGATCGAAACGGTCGTGACGTTCCAGGTCATCGCGGTGTAGCCGGTGATGGCGAGGCCGAGGGCGACGAAGGCGACCTCACCGGTGAACCCCAGGATCGTGAAGCCCAGCGCGCCCAGCATCGCCCCGCCGAGCGCGGACCTCGCCGGTCCCAGCCGGCGGGTGAACATCCGGCACGTGAAGCCCGCCGTCACGCTGCCGACCGCGACCGAGGCGAGCAGCAGACCGTACGCCACGTCGCTGATCAGCATGACCTGACGGGCGTACAGCACCAGCATCGCCAACTGGCCGACCGTGCACATGTTGGTGAGACCCGCGACCAGGGTGAACACCCGGAGCACGCGATGGCGGGCCAGCCAGCGCACCCCCTCGCCGATCTCCTCGCGCATCGCGCGCCGGGGTTTCGCGCCGGGCGCCGTAGCCGCCCGGACACCGTCGGTGCGGAAATCGCCGCGCATGAGGAACGAGAAGAGGGAGCTCAGGGCGAAGCTGACGGCGTCCACGCCCACAGGTACGGCCCGGCCCACGGTGTAGAGCACACCGCCGAGCGCCGGTCCCAGGAACTTCAGCGCGACCGTGTTCGCGGTCATCAGCCTGCTGTTGGCTCGCTCAAGCGCCTCCCGGTCCTGCGAGACGGCCATCGGCAGGATCGCCGAGCGCGAGCTGTCGTAGACGGTCTCGATCGACGTGATACTGAAGGCGATCACCATGAGGAGCGGGATCGAGGCCCAGCCGCCGAGCACCGCGACGAACAGGACGATGAGGATCGCGCACCGGACGGCGTCCGACACCCACATCGCCCGGCGCCGGTCCCAGCGGTCGGCGAGCGCGCCTCCCATCAGGGCGAGCAGCAGCCAGGGAAGCTTGTCCGCCATCCCGACGAGGGAGAGCGTCGCCGGATCGCTGGTGAGGTCGGCGGCCAGCAGCGGCAGCGCGGTGACGGTCAGGCCGTTTCCCACGCTCGAGACCGACCAGCCTCCCCAGAGCAGCCAGAAGTTGCGGCCGAGGCCGCTGGAGATCTTCGAGCCCAGGCGCCGCCCTCCGTGCCCGCCCGGTGGCGCGCCGGAGACCTTCGGTTCCGCCGTGGTCCGCAGGTCTCCGGCGCCCGGGACCTCCCTCGTCGTCATGCGCTCACGCCCTCCGGGACGGAGTCCTCGGGGAGCAGCGCGGCGGGGTCGAGTTCGAAGAGCAGGCGAGTGGTGCGCGCGACTCCGTCCGCGTCTCCCAGCCGCCGCCGGCAGAGCACCGCCTTGTACGCCGCGCCGGCTCCTCGAAGACCACCCGCCTGGGCACCGAGCTCGAACTCCACCGCCGCCCGCTTGAGGTCGCCTTCGCGCTGGAACCAGGCGCCGGCGAAGTAGCGTGCGGAGGGCTCGTTGCCGTCCAGCCGCAACAGCTGCTCGGCCGCCCGTTCCACGTGTTCTGCGGGGTGGAGCATGGTGCCCGCCTTCACGGTCACGTCCAGGAGCAGCCTGGTGTTCTCCCGGGCGCTGTGCCACTGCTGCGAGTCGGCGGCGAGGCTCTCGGCCTCGGCACCCGCCTCGTACGCCGCGTCCATCGCCTCCCGCGCCCCGTACTCGTCCTTCTCCGTGATCCGGTGAAAGGCCGCGGCCCGCCAGAACCTGCTCACCGTGAGCGCGCGCGACCAGGGCTCGACCTCGTTCAGGGTGGGCAACAGCTCCTGGCCGTACGCCATCCAGTAGTCGCTCCCGCGCTCGCCTCCCCTGTCCCGCAACAGGATCGAGATCAGCTGGGTGCACGAGAGCACGCGCGGTACCGGCAGTTCTCCCTCTGTGGCGAGCCTGGCGAAGGCGTCCGTCACCGCGGAGTCGCGCAGATGCTGGCGCAGCGCCCGCGCGGTCTCGTAGGCGAGGTGGTCGCCCGCGGGGTGGGTGCCCTCGGCGCCGCCGGCGGTCAGCTCCGCCGCGAGCCGGTAGAACCCGAGCTGCGTGAGGATCCTGACGAGCACCGCGCGCCGTGGTACGGACTGATGCGGCCACTCGGCGATCTGGCGGCTGAGGAACAGCCACGGTTCCAGGCCGGTGTTCGCCGCCACGTCCGCCGGTGAGTCCCCCAGGAACACGTCCTGCCTCGCCTGCCTCGCCAGCCAGGACCGCGAGTCTCCCTGCAGGATGAGGGAGCAGTGCGGAAGCAGTTCGTCCTGGTTCTCGTCGCGCAGCAGGGCGAGCAACAGGGGGGTGCTCTCGGCGCAGAGCGGCCCGTCCACCGTGGAGGTCAGCGTGAACCAGGCGCTCCAGTTGCGCCGCAGTCCGACGGTGTCCAACTCGACCACGGGCGGGAACTCCAGATCCCCCCACGCGACGTCGTCCGCGCGCGTATACGTGTGCAAGCCCGCCAATGCCCCACTCTTTTCCAGATCAGCCGATCACATGGTCAAGTATGGTTAAAAGGCGGGAGAAGACTTATGAAATCCTCTCCCGCCAGATATCGGCGTTCAATTCACCGAATTAGTAGACCTCGCTGGGCGCGTACACCTCGCTCGGGGCGTAGACCTCACTCCGCATCTGAAACACCTCCTTTCGGGGTTGTTCCTTGCTGGCGGAGTCAGCTTTTCCGAGTGCAGTTTCACGATGGTTTCGCGTCGGTTTCACGGCACCCTTGACAGTTCTTGAATATGGTTGTCCTGCCTGGTGGCCGGGGTTCGAATCTTTTCCCGCGCCCCACCGGCCCCGGTGGTTCGACCCGGTGCCGGGGGTCGTTCGGACCGGGAGGGCCCGAGGTGCCGGACATGAGTCCGCCCCCGGCCGTTCGGGCCGGGGGCGGGCTGTGCGACGGCGTTCTCAAAGCGTCTTCGGCCGGTCCGTGTCCCGCCCGGGAGAGGCCGGAGACGCCGGAGACACAGGGCGCTCGGAGGACTTCGAGCGCTCGGGAGCCTCGGGACGGCGGACGTGGACGGGAGTGCCGATCGGGGTCATGTCGTAGAGCGCCTTGGCGTTGTGCAGCGGCACCCGGATGCATCCGTGGGACGCGGGGTGCCGCGGGACCCGCTCCGAGCCGTGGAAGCCGATGCCCTGGTTGAAATAGATGGTGTAGAACTGGTCGCCCAGCGGCCCGCTCGTCCATCCGGGCGTCCGGTACCAGGCGCGGAAGTCACCGGTGGGCGTGACCGCGACCCCGCAGTGGCCTTTCTTGCAGTAGTGTTCGCCGTTTCCGGTTGAGATGTGGGAGACCAGCGCGGGCCTGCCGTCCTTCCACGCGGTGAGCAACTGGCGGCGCAGGTCGATCTCCACCCTCGTGGGCTCCCCGTACGGCACCAGCGGCTTGAGGCGCGCCGGGCGGGAGAGCGCTCGCCAGGTCCGCGGGTCGATCTGGTCGGTGGCAGGCAGTCCGTTCGCCTTCTGAAAGGCCCACACGGCCGCGCGCAGCGCGGGACGGTACTCGTCGTCGACATCTCCCGGCCCGAACCCCAGCCGGTCGAGGCGCCGGTGGATCTGCTGGACCTGGGCTCCCCTGTCGCCGACGCGAAGGAGGGGGAACCGGGCCGGCGGGGTGTGCTCGGAACGAGGCATGGGCGAAGGGCTTTCACGGGGAACGGGCGGTCCTGAATGCCGCGACGACATGACACCGGTGTTCACGACACCGAATGGCAGGCACGCGGTGAGCGCGAGGGCCGAGTTCGCGGCCAGGAAGCACTTGACGGTTCTCCGCATTTTTGACGCCTATCCGCTCTCTGGCGAGGTCCACTAGAAGGAATACGAGTACTTGCGGTCCTCTATCGCCGCGCGCACCAGACCGACGGCCTCCTGGGCGCAGCCCCAGGAAAAACTGAATCCGGCCCCGCCGTGCGCGAAGTTGTAGACGACCTTTTCCTCGTCGTCCCACTCAAGGCAGACGTTCTCGGCCCGGAACGGCCGCAGTCCCGCCCGTACCGGCTCGTCGGGATCCAGCCTGGCGTGTCGCAGCGCGGGCATGAAGGCAAGGCATCGCTCGTACATCTCCCGTACCGGAGCGTGGTTCTCCAGATTGATTCCGGTGTCCCACTCGTCCTTTTCCGCCAGCCCGCCGAGAACGAGAAGTCTCGGATTGCGCGGCACGATGAAGACGATGTCCTGCTCGTCCTTGTTCTCCTCGTCGTGGGAGACGCAGTGGGCCTCGCGGATCCGGCGTCCGCGAAGCCCGTCGTTGCGTACCCGCACCAGCGCGCCGCGCAGCGGATACATGCCGATGCCGCGGAGTGCGGCGGTGCCCAGGCCCGCGCAGCAGACGATCACCTCGGCGTCGAAGCGGTCGAGGAGTTCCTCCCTCCGCTCGGCCAGCAGGCCCTCGACCCGGTACCGTTCGACCCGCACACCGTGGATCTTGACCTGCCGCATCAGCCACGCCATGTACTGATCGGTGTCGATCATGGGCGCCAGGTGCGAGTACGCGTCGACCACGCCGTAGTCGGGGCTGACGCCGTTGCGTTCGGCGAGTGTCCGGTCGCGGACGAAGCCGCGCACCTTCCCCGCGAGTTCCCGCATCTTGTGGAGGTCGTGCGGATTCTCCTCGACGGGGTGCTTGAAATAGAAGTTGGACCTTCGCATCGCCACCCCGGGAACCTTCGCCCTGGCCAGCCTCTCGAACATCTCGTACGAGGTGACGCACCAGTCCTTGGAGCGGGCGAGCGAGATCTGGTCGTGGTGGTAGCCGCACACCGCGGGTGGCCACTCCCACAGCGCGCCCGCGACAACCGAGACGATGTCGGGGGCGAATCGCTCCGCGACGACGGTGACGCGGAACCCCTCCCTGGCCAGGCACAGCGCGCTGGTCAACCCGCTTACCCCGGCCCCGACGACAAGTATTCCCTCTGAATTCGCGCGCACCTGGAAACGCCTTCTTTCCTGATCCATCCAGCTCGATCACTTTTCGGCACGACCGGCGCGGGGGGCCGTCACGACGAACACCGAAACCCCTCCACAGTAATTCGAGCACCGGCGAATCCCCGAATGGCGGCGAACCCGGCACCGGAGAACACCGGCCTCGGGCGATGGGAAAGCATGACCGCTTGAAGAAAGAATCTGGATCGAGCGGCGAAAAGCCGCACTCGGCCCGAATGATCCGATGACAAACCTTTGGCCGCGTGCCGGATTTTCATCACCGATCCACCGGTCGACCCGGGCGAATATTGACACTCCTTGATCCGGTCCCGGTTGTCGCGAAGGGCCGATCGAAGCGATCACAGGGCGAATTGCCGACTTTACTCGTGGACTCGCCTATATGCCCTCGGTGGGATTGTTAAGGGGCGGGTAGCGGGCCAAGTCTCACTTGTTGTAGAACGTGATGACTAAACACATATATTGAGAGGCGTGCCCTCGTCCGCTCACCTCCGACGCCGCCCGGCGGGGGCGTGCGCGGCCAGGAGGCCGCACAGGCCCCGCGAAGACACCGGACCCGAGAGGGTGCGGTTCAGCCCGGGGCGGAGGTCTCCGCGAGGGTCTCGGCGATCAGCCGGTCGAGGTTGGCCAGGTTCGCCGGACGGGCCACGGCGGCCTCGGCGAAACGGCCGAGCAGCCGGGCGAAGGCCTCGCGGTCCGGCTCGTCCCAGTCGGCCATCAGGCCGTCCAGGTAGGTGCGCCGGTGACGGACCACCACCTCCAGCACGCGGCGGCCCCGCTCGCTCAGCACGAGCCTGGCCCGCCTGGCGTCCACGGCCGACTCCTCACGCTCCACGAACCCCGCACCGACCGCGTCGTTGACCAGCCTGCTGGCGGTCGACGGATCGACGCCCAGTTGCTCGGCGACGGCGCCCACGGTCACCTCGGGCACGTCCAGGCTCAGCTTGTGCACGGCGTGCACGACCATCACGTTCGACATGTGCACCGGCCGCTGCGGCTCCCCGGCGTTGCGCGGCCGTAACGGCCGCGACCAGATTCGGCGAAGCCGGAACAGGGCCACGTCGATCACCGCTCCAGGCGTCCCCTCGTTCACGGCGCCACCCTAGCCGCTGCGGACGGATGTGCCGCGTGTCCCGGCCCCGCGGCGACGGCGCGCACGACGCCGCCTCGGGCCGCGATCGGGAAGATCGGCGCGCACGGGACGCCTGGGCGGAAGACGCTCAGCCGGACAGACGGACCGGATTGACCAGGTCGGCGTACATCAGCAGGCCCGCCATGATGATCATCAGGAAGGCGATCGCGTAGGTGAGGGGAAGCGCCTTGGCGATGTCGACGTGGCCGGGCACGGGACGGCGCGCCACACGGGCGAAACCGCGCTTGAGACCCTCCCACAGGCCGCCGGCGATGTGGCCGCCGTCCAAGGGAAGCAGCGGGATCAGGTTGAACAGACCGATCGCCAGGTTGAAGCCCGCCAGCAGGTTGATGAAGACGACGATCTTGTTTTCCAGCGGGATCGCGGCCGCGGCGATCTCACCGCCGATGCGGCTCACACCGATGACACCGATCGGGCCGTTCTTGTCACGTTCGTCGCCGGAGAAGGCCGCGTGCCAGACGCCGACCATCTTCTCGGGGAACCTGAGCAGCGCGGCGGCGGTGGCCGAGGTGAGATCCCCCATGTGCTCGGCGACTGCACCGAAGCTCTGCTGCTCGATGACGATCTTCGGGCTCACCCCGAGATAGCCGACACCCTTTTCGATCTTGCCGGGCTCGTCCAGCGACTCACGGTCCTGCGCGATGAGGCCGGCGGTGACGGTCAGCTCCTGACCGGCCCGCCTGATACCGATCTCGACCGGGCCCGCGCCGTGGTCGCGGATGGCCCGCGTCGCGGCGTCCCAGCTCGTGGCGGGCATACCCGCCACGGACACGATGACGTCCCCCGGCCGCAACCCCGCCACGCTGGCCGGGCTGGGCATGTCGGCCGCGGTGCACTCGGGGTTCTTGGCGTAGTCGGCGGCGGTCTTCACGCACTGCGGGATCGAGGCGATCTCGGTCTTCTGCGTGGGAATGCCGAACCCCATGAGCACGACGCCGAACAGGATGAACGCCAGCACGAAGTTCATCGCCGGGCCGCCGGACATGATGATGACCTTCTGCCACCAGGGCTTGCGGTAGAACACCCGGTCCTCGTCGCCCGGTCGTACGTCCTCGAGGGCGACGTCGCGGGCGTTCTCGATCAGGCCCTGCCAGGGCCCCGTGGAGACCGAGCGCACCTTGCCGGGGGCGTCGGTGGGCCGGGGCGGCAGCATGCCGATCATGCGGATGTATCCGCCGAGCGGGAGCCACTTGATGCCGTACTCGGTCTCGCCCTTGTGACGCGACCACATGGTCGGACCGAACCCGACCATGTACTGGGTGACCTTGACACCGAACAGCTTGGCCGGCACCAGGTGACCGATCTCGTGCAGCCCGATGGACACCATCAGCCCCACGAGAAAGACAATGACCCCGACCACGGAGAGCCAGCTCACAGGTTCGTACTCCCATCGCGGTTTCACCGACAATGCCCCATAAGAGGTTAGCCCAAGTATCCGTCTCCCACGCCGACGCGGAGCGCGGCGTCACCGGCCACTCCTGGCCGGTCCGGGCCGTTGCCCATCCTTCGCCGATCGGACACACTCCGTTGACATTCAGCGATCGCACGAACACTCTTTGATGAGGGTGAGGGCGGGAGAGAGGGGCGTTTTGATCGGGATCCTGGTGGCCGAGCATCTTCCCCTGGTCCGGCGCGGACTGGTGGCGACGCTGGAGAACGAGAACGACATGAAAGTGGTGGCCGACGTCTCCACCGGGGAGGACGTGCTCCCCGCCGTCCTGCGGCACGCCCCGGAGACGGCGGTCATCGATCTCGAACTGCCGGACGTCTGCGGTTTCACCGTCGCGCTCCGGCTGCACGAGAGGGCTCCCGGCTGCCGGGTCCTCCTGTTGTCGCGCACTCCCAGTCCGGTCCAGGTCCGCCGGGCCTTCGCCGCCCACGCGCTCGGGTTCATGAGCCTGGAGGTCGGCCCCGAGCAGCTGGCCGACGGCGTCCGCCAGGTCGCGGCCGGCCGCCGCGCGGTCGACTCCGAGCTCGCGGTCGCCGCCCTCAGATCGGCGGAGAACCCCCTGACCCGCCGGGAGCTCGACGTGCTCAGGCTGGTCGCGCAGGGGGCCAGGTCCGGCGAGATCGCCGACCAGCTGTTCCTCTCCGTGGGAACGGTCCGCAACCACCTGTCGCGGATCATGTGCAAGACACAGGCGCGCAACCGCCTCGACGCCGTACGCATCGCCGACGACTCGGGGTGGCTCTGACCTTCCCCCGACGGCCTTACCCGGCGACGCCGGATTCAGAGGCGCCAGATGATTCAGGGGCGCCAGATGAGGATGAGGGCGCAGTCGTCGTTGTGGCCCGACGACATGGAGGCGACCAGGTTGCGGGCACCGTCGCGGAACCCCGAGGGCATCAGGCGCTCGGCCTCTCCGAGCAGGCGGTCGAGACCGGCGTCGATGTCGCGTCCCGGCTGCTCGATCAGGCCGTCGGTGTAGAGCATGAGCGCGTCACCCTTGCGCAGCATCCCCCGGTCGACCTCGCAGTGCAGGTCGGGCACGACACCGAGGACGACCCCCTTGGCCGTGGAGACCCGCCACGTCCCGGTCCCCGACTCGAACTTGACCACCGGGGGGTGGCCGGCCGAGGTGATGACGTACTCGCCCGTCACGAGGTTGAGCCGGAGGTGGACCGCGGTGACGAAACCCTCGGCCTCGCGCTGGCGGTGCAGATAGGTGTTGCAGGCGGGCAGGAAGTCGGTGGCCGAGCCGAGCAGCCCGCCGAAGGTGCCCGACAGCAGCAGTGCGCGGGTGCCCGCGTCGACGCCCTTGCCCGACACGTCGACCAGGGCGAGATCCATCATGTCGCCCTCGCGCATGGAGACCAGGAAGTCGCCTCCGAAGGAGGAGCCTCCGGCCTGCTTGAGAACGACCTTGGAGCCCCACTCCTTGGGCAGCGGGGGCAGGTCGCTCTGGCTCTTGAGACGGTCGCGCAACTCCAGCAGCATCGCGTCGCCGCGCAGGCCCTGCACACCGAGCTTGCCGCGGGTGCGGGCCATCAGCGCGGCCAGCACCGCGGTGAAGCCGAAGGTGACCAGCAGTCCGGGGCCGATGTGTCCCACTCCCCGCACCACGGCCACGTAGATCAGGGAGACCGCGACCGCGCACAGCAGCTTGACGAGACTGTTCAGCCGGAGCTGGAGCCCTGCCACGAGGGTGATCGGGATCATCAACGCCGGCGAGAACCACTCCATGGAGACCCTGGCGGCCAGTCCGCCGATCAGCAGGGTGAGCAGAATCAGGGTGATGAGCAGGTTCCGGTCGCGTGCCAGAGGGCCGCGCCGCAGAAATCGCACGATGGGGACGAGAAGCGGGATGCGGACCAGGAACGCGCGGAGCGCCGGAGGGAGCAGCGGCACCGGACGGGAACTCATGATGCGCTCGACTGTATCGGGCTATCCCCCCTTTGGGCAGCCCACTTGACCAACGCCTTGATCATTAAGCAGGGATATTAGATGGCCAGACCCGTTTGTCCCCTACTACCGTTTGACAGATGACTCTCAGCATGCGTCCGATCGGCAAAGCCGAATGGTCCTCCTGGAACACCCTGGACGAGGAGGCGTTCGGCATCGCCGTCCCCGAACACCGGCAGGAGCTCTTCAGGCGCATCGTCGAGTTCGACCGCTCGCTCGGCGTGTTCGACGGCGACCTGCTCGTGGGCACGGCCGCGGCGCTCAGCTTCAGCATGAACGTGCCCGGCGGCCCGATCCCCGTCGGCGGCGTCACCGCGGTCGGCGTGCTGCCCTCGCACCGGCGCCGGGGCATCCTCTCCTCGCTGATGACCCGCCAGCTGTCGGATCTTTACGAGCGAGGTGAGGCCGTCGCCGCGCTCTACGCGGCCGAGGCCGCGATCTACGGTCGTTACGGCTACGGCAGGGCCGCCGACAACCTGCTCTTCCGTATCCCCACGGCGAAAGCGGCCTTCACCCGGAACGCCCCGGTCGATCCCACCCTGCGGTTGCGCATCGTCAAACCGGCGGACGCCAGGTCCGTCTTCGAGAAGATCTACGACTCCGCGTTCGAGGAGCGCCCCGGGCTGTACGACCGCCCGGCCGCGCGCTGGGACGCGGTGCTGAGCGACCACGAGTCCGACCAGGGCGGTGCCGGTCCGCTGCGCGCCGTGGTCGCCGAGGACGACGGCGGCCCGCGCGGCTACGCGCTCTTCCGGATCAAGGCCTCCTTCGACGACCACGACCTTCCCGCGGGCGAGTTGCGGCTCAAGGAGCTGTTCGGCCTCGATCCCGCCGCCTACGCGTTGCTCTGGCGGCACGTCCTGGACCGCGACCTGGTCTCTCACGTCTTCGCCCCGAGCCGACCCGCGGACGACCCGCTGATCCACCTGCTCGCCGAGCCGCGCGCACTTCACGCTCTCTGGCTGGACGACCTGTGGATCCGGGTCGTGGACGTCGAGCGTGCCCTTCCCGCCCGCCGATACAGCGCGCCGGTGGATGTGGTGATCGAGGTCGAGGACACCGTGTGCCCGTGGAACGCGCGCCGCTGGCGGCTCACGGCCGACCCCTCCGGCGCCCGCTGTGCCCCCTCAGAAGACCCCGCCGACCTGACCCTGCCCGTCTCCGTACTGGGTGCCGCCTACCTGGGCGGGCGTCCGCTGGCGGCGCTGCTCGCGGCGGGCGTGGTGCGGGAGTCGCGTGCGGGTGCCCTGCGAGAGCTGTCCACCGCCATGTCGTGGGGCCCCGCTCCCTGGGCCGGCCTGGTCTTCTGACGGCTCTTCCGGGGGCCCTTCTGAGGGGGTGCCCGAGCGAGTTATGGTGACCGGCATGGCACTGCAGAGTTTGCAGATCACCGCGATCACCGCGATGCGGGCGCGAGACGTCTCACGCCCGTCGCGCGAGCAGCAGGAGGCCGCGGATCGCCGCCCCCTGCGCGACGAGACGCCACCCCGCAAGGAGCCCGCGCGGAGCGGGCCGCGCCGGGAGGCGCCGCGCGGGGAGTCACCGCCCCGCGAGCGCCACCGGTGAGAACTACGGCAGCGGCGGGAGCTGGCCGATGGTCTCGTACGAGTCGAGCTGCGCGATCCTCCGGTTGTGCCGCTCGGCCCCTGAGTAGGCGGTGCCGAGGAAGGTCTCGACGAACCGGATCGCCTCCTCCGGCTCGTGCATCCGCGCGCCGACGCTGACGACGTTGGCGTTGTTGTGTTCGCGGGCGAGCCTCGCGGTCTCCTCGCTCCAGGCCAGGGCGGCCCGGACGCCGCGCACCTTGTTGGCCGCGATCTGCTCGCCGTTCCCCGAGCCACCGATGACGACACCCAGGCTGCCCGGGTCGCCCACGACGCCCTCGGCCGCGCGCAGCACGAACGGCGGGTAGTCGTCCTCCGCGTCGTAGACGAAGGGACCGCAGTCCTCGACCTCGTGGCCGTTCTCCTTCAGCCAGGAGACGACGTGGTTCTTGAGCTCATAGCCGGCATGGTCGGCACCGATGTAGACGCGCACCCGCACAGTTTCGCAGGTGTGCGCGGGCGACTCCACCCGGCCCCCGACTAGAGTAATGGCCGCAGCACTTCCTCGCCCCTTACAAGAGAGAGTTCCCACATGCGTGACATCCGAGTGGTCGGTGACCCTGTCCTGCGCACACCCGCCGAACCGATCACCGAATTCGACCGCGACCTGCGGCGCATGATCGACGAGATGTTCGCCGTGATGTACGCCGCTCAGGGTGTCGGCCTGGCCGGTCCGCAGATCGGCGTGTCGAAGCGGATCTTCGTCTACGACTGCAGCAACCGCAAGGGCCATGTGATCAACCCGGAACTGGCCGTGGACGACGACGCCGAGGTCCTCGACGAGGAGGGCTGCCTGTCCGTTCCCGGCCGCGAGACCGGCACCCCGATCTACGCCAGGACGCCCCGGGCCGCGGGAGTCACCGTGAGCGGCCTGGACCGGCTGGGGCGGCCGATCCGGATCAGGGCCCGCGGCATGCTGGCGCGTTGCTTCCAGCACGAGACCGACCACCTCGACGGCAGGCTGTACGTGGACAGGCTCGCCAGGGACGCCGCCAGGAAGGTCCTGCTCCAGGCCCCCTGACCTCCGTGGTCGCCGGGCGGCCGTCACGTGCGGGCGACCTCGGGCCGATCCCCGGTGGTCGCCGGGCGGCCGTCAGAGCTGGACGGCCTTGATCTCCAGATACTCCTCGAGCCCGAACTCTCCCAGCTCGCGGCCGATACCCGACTGCTTGTAGCCGCCGAAGGGCGCCCGCGGGTTGAACCGGCCGCCGTTGACCGCCACCTGGCCGGTGCGCAGCCGCCTGGCGACCTCGACCGCACGCTGCTCACTGCCCGCCCACACCGCGCCCGCCAGGCCGTACGGCGTGCCGTTCGCGATCGCGACCGCCTCGTCCTCCCCCCGGGTGTAGGGGATGATCGTGAGGACCGGGCCGAAGATCTCCTCCTGCTCGATCACCATCCCCGGCTCCACCCCGGCGAACACCGTCGGCTCGACGTAGAAGCCGCGCTCCAGGGGCCGGTCGGTGCCTCCCGCGACCAGCCGGGCCCCTTCCTCCTCGCCCCGGTTGATGTAACGGACGACCCGGTCACGCTGGGCCGCCGACACCAGGGGGCCGAGCCTGGTCGCCTCGTCGAAGGGGTCGCCGACGGTGTATCTCCCCGCGGCCTCGACGGCGAGACGGACGGCCTCGTCGTACCGGTCGCGATGGACGATCATGCGGGTCCATGCCGAACAGGTCTGGCCGGAGTTGACGAAGGCGTTGGCCACCGTCGCCTTCGCCGCCGCCGCCAGGTCGGCGTCCGGCAGGATCAGGCTGGCGGACTTGCCGCCGAGTTCCAGGGCCACCCGCTTGATCGTCTCGGCCGCGAGCGCGGCGACCCGGCGTCCGGCCCGGGTGGAGCCGGTGAACGACACCATGTCCACCTCGGGATGCGCGGCCAGCGCCTCACCCACCACCGGGCCGTGACCGCTGACCATGTTGAAGACCCCGGCGGGCAGTCCGACCTCGTCGAGGATCCCGGCGAGCGCGAAGGCCGCCAGCGGTGCCACCTCGCTGGGCTTCAGCACGACCGTGCACCCCGCGGCGAGCGCGGCGCCCACCTTGCAGACGACCTGGTGGAGCGGGTAGTTCCAGGGGGTGATCGCGGCGACCACCCCGACCGGCTCCCTGAAGACGCGGGAGTTGCCGACCTGCCCGCCCTCGAAGTCGTAGGTCTCGGCCAGCTGGGCGTACGAGGCCAGCACACCGGCCGGCATCAGCGTGTGCACCCTCATCGCCACGCCGTACGGCGCGCCCATGTCCGTGGCGATGATCCTGGCTATCTGGTCGGAGCGTTCTCGTACCAGGTCCGCGGCCGAGGCGAGGATCCTGCCCCGCTCGGCGGGAGGCGTCGCGGACCAGGAGGGGAAGGCTGCGCGGGCGGCGGCCACCGCGGCCTCGACGTCGGCGGGCGCCCCTGCGGGAACCCTGTCGATCCGCTCCTCGGTGGCGGGGTTGATCACATCGATGCTCTCGCCCGACGCGGACGCCTGCCAGGCTCCATTCAGATAAAGGTGACGCATGCCCTCATCCTGGCGTGCGTCCCGTTGTTACGCGAGGGCACCCGAAACGCGCCCTCACACAAAGACGACCTTGGTATGGGAGCAGGGCGTCCCACGCGGGCGAGTCCGCCCGCCGCGGTCGCGCACGGCGGGCGGAAACATCGGAGAGGCGGATCAGTCGAAGATCGGTTCCCGGGTCCTGGAGCGCTTGAGCTCGAAGAAGCCGTCGGTGCCCGCCACCAGGCGCACGCCGTCCCAGAGCCTGCCCGCCTCCTCGCCCTTGGGAGCGGGCGAGATGACCGGGCCGAAGAAGGCGACGCCCTCGACGGAGATCACCGGAGTGCCGACCTCCTGGCCGACCCGGTCGATGCCGTCGTTGTGCGAGGCGCGCAGTGCCTCGTCGAACTCCGTCGAGTCCATCGCGTCGGCGAAGGCGCGGTCGAGCCCCGCGGCCTCCAGCGCCTCCTCGACCGTCTCACGGAGCGTGTCGAGCTGCCTGGCCCTGCCCTGGTTGTGCAGACGGGTGCCGAGCTCGGTGTAGAGGCGGCCGACCGTCTCGGAGTCGTACTTCTCCTGCACGGCGGTGACCACCCGGACCGGGCCGATGGCCTTGGCGATCAACTCACGGTAGCTGTCCGGGACGTCCTTGTCCTCGTTCAGCACGTTGAGGCTCATGATGTGCCAGCGCGGCTCGATCGGCCGTACCTTCTCAACCTCCAGCAACCAGCGGGAGGTCATCCACGCGAACGGGCAGAAGGGATCGAACCAGAGATCGACAGGGGTTCGCTCAGTCATCTTTTCCGGCTTCCTGGTCGTGAGGCTTCTTCGGTAGCGACAACCCGGAGAGCGGAGTCCCCTATTCCACAGGTGGATTAATACCTTGACATGGCTCTTTATTCTCGGATCTGGGGTACCAGTCCGCAGTCCGAGGTGAAGCGGCGGCCCGCAGCCTTACGTGGCAGGATTCAGTCACCCCTTAGCAATGGAGCGGGGGAAGTTGTGAAGAGGGAGCGGTAGTGGCAGGCAATCTGACCCGTGACGAGGCGCGCGAGCGCGCACGGCTGCTCAGTGTGCAGTCCTATGCGGTGGAGCTCGACCTGACCGAGGGTGAGGAGCGCTTCGAGAGCGTCACCACGGTCCGCTTCACCAGCACCCGGCCGGGTGCCGAGACGTTCGTCGACCTGGCCGGCGCCAAGGTGCGCACGGCGGTGTTGAACGGCGTCGAGCTGGACGTGAGCGGCTACGACCTGGAGACCGGACGGCTTCCGCTGCCTGGCCTGGCCGAGACCAACGAGCTGCGGGTGGACGCCGACTGTTCCTACAGCCGCACCGGCGAGGGCCTGCACCGCTTCGTCGACCCGGTGGACAAGAGCGTCTATCTGTACAGCCAGTTCGAGACGGCCGACGCGCACCGGATGTACGCGTGCTTCGACCAGCCCGACCTCAAGGCCTCCTTCGAGCTGACCGTGCTCGCGCCCTCCCACTGGGAGGTCATCTCCAACACGGCGCCCGACGCGGCCGACGAGCTGCCGGAGCACCACGGCAGACACGGCGCGCTCCAGGCCGCCAAGCGCTGGCACTTCCCGCCCTCACCGGTGATGTCGACCTACATCACCGCGCTGTGCGCCGGGCCCTACCACAAGGTGACCTCCGAGCACGACGGCATCCCGCTGGGCCTGTACTGCCGGGCCTCGCTCGCCGAGCACCTCGACCCGGAGAACATCTTCGAGGTCACCAGGCAGGGCTTCGACTTCTTCCACCGGATCTTCGGCGTCCGCTACCCGTTCGGGAAGTACGACCAGCTCTTCGTCCCCGAGTTCAACGCCGGGGCGATGGAGAACGCGGGCTGCGTGACCTTCCTGGAGGACTACGTCTTCCGCTCGCGCGTCACGGACGCGGTGATCGAGCGCCGCGCGGAGACGATCCTGCACGAGATGGCGCACATGTGGTTCGGTGACCTGGTCACCATGCGCTGGTGGGACGACCTGTGGCTGAACGAGTCGTTCGCCACCTACGCCTCGGTGCTCTGCCAGGCCGAGGCCACCCGCTGGGGCCAGGGTGCCTGGACGACCTTCGCCAACGTCGAGAAGGCCTGGGCCTACCGCCAGGACCAGCTGCCCTCGACCCACCCGATCGCCGCCGACATCGTCGACATGCACGCGGTCGAGGTCAACTTCGACGGGATCACGTACGCCAAGGGCGCCTCGGTCCTCAAGCAGCTCGTCGCCTACGTGGGCCTGGACAACTTCCTCGCCGGGGTCCGTGACTACTTCAACGAGCACGCCTGGGAGAACACCACGCTCGCGGACCTGCTCGGTGCGCTGGAGCGCACCTCGGGACGCGACCTGTCCTCCTGGTCGAAGGAGTGGCTGGAGACCTCCTGGGTCAACACACTGCGCCCCTCGTTCACCGTCGACCCCGAGGGCCGTTTCCTGGAGTTCGACGTCCTCCAGGAGGCCCCGGCCGACTACCCGACGCTGCGCTCGCACCGCGTCGCCATCGGCCTGTACTCCCTGCGAGACGGCGAGCTGGTCCGCGTCAGGCGGGTCGAGCTGGACGTCGTCGGCGCGCGCACGGCCGTGGCCGAGCTGGTCGGCGAGGTCCAGCCGGACCTGATCCTGATCAACGACGACGACCTGACGTACGCCAAGGTCAGGCTCGACGAGCGGTCGCTGCGGACCCTGACGGAGGGCGGCATCGCCAGGTTCACCGAGTCGCTGCCCCGCGCACTGTGCTGGTCGGCCGCCTGGGACATGACCCGCGACGCGGAGATGGCCACCCGCGACTACCTCACCCTGGTCGTCTCCAACATCGAGTCGGTCACCGACATCACCGTCGCCCAGACCCTGCTCCGCCAGGCCCGCCTCGCCGTCCAGCAGTACGGCGACCCCGCCTGGCGCCCCGAGGGCCTGGCCAGGCTCGCCTCCGCGCTGCGCCGCCTGGTCGGCGAGGCCGCGCCCGGCTCCGACCACCAGCTCGCCTACCTGAACGCGCTGTCGGCCGTGGCCACCTCCACCGAGGACCTGGCGTTCCTGAAGGGGCTGCTGGACGGGGAGACGGTGCTCGACGGCCTCACCGTCGACGCCGACCTGCGCTGGACGCTGACCGGCGCCCTGGTCTCCGGTGGCCTGCTCGGCGAGGAGGACATCGCCCAGGAACTGCTGCGCGACGCCACCGCGACGGGCGAGCGTTCCGCCGCGCTCTGCGGCGCCGCGATCCCGACCGCCGAGGGCAAGGCGAACGCCTGGACCGCGATCACCGAGGGCAAGCTGAGCGGGGCGCTGCTCCGTTCGACGATCGCCGGTTTCATGGACCCGCGCCACCCGGAGCTGCTGGAGCCGTACGGGGCGAAGTACTTCGAGGAGATCGGCGGGATCTGGGCGTCCTGGAGTTCCGACAGCGCCCAGAACTTCGCGAACGGCTGCTACCCGGCGCTGAGCATCTCTCCCGAGACGGTCGCCAGGACCCAGGACCTCATCTCGTCCACCCAGCCGCCGCACGCCCTCAAGCGCCTGCTGCTCGAGGGCGCCGACGGCATCGGCCGCGCCCTGCGCGCCCAGGCCAAGGACGCCTCGGCAGCCTGACCCGGCCGCGAGACCCGGGCGGAGCCATCACACACCGCCCGGGACAACCCGCGCCAAGGACGCCTCGGCGGCCTGACCCGGCCGCGAGACCCGGGCGGGGCCGTCCCGCACCGCCCGGGTCGACCACAGCTGAAGTTTTAAGTGGTTCCTGACGGACACTGGAAGGAATGCCGGTAAGCGCGAGAGATACCCCACGTCTTGCCGTGTGTGGACACCTGTCCCGTCGTCTCTGGGTCATGAGAGGGTAAATCACGTGGAATCAGCACGTGACCTGCTCATCTCCCTGGCCCGGAGATACGCCTTCGGTGACATCGGAGCCCTCGCCTCGGGTGTCGTACGCGACGCGGACGAGATCGAGGCGGTCTGCGAGTTCGGCCAGCGGCTGCTCTCCCTCGACGCGGAGGACTTCGCCGTCGAGGCACGGTCCGTGCCGAGCGACCTTCGGCGGCGAGCGCGGGCCTGCACGATGCCGCAGACGCCCCGCGAGCAGCCGCGCGGCGCGCTGGAGTCGTTGCGGCCCGCGTACGGGCTGCTGCTGGAGGTCATCGCGGTCAGGTGGCACCGCCGCGAGCTGAGCCCCATGGTCGCCGCCCTCCACATCGCCAGCGAGTATCTCCCGCTGCTCGCCTTCGAACCGGTGCTCGGCAACGCCGGAGACCCGGCGCGCTGGCCGGAGGGGCTCACCGCGCCGGACAGCAGGTTCGGGGTGATCGGCGACCGCGACTGCGACCACACCAGGGCCGAGCAGTCGGCCGCGAACCGGACCCTGCGCGTGGCCGGGGAGCCGCCCGAGGGATGGCGCGCCTACTTCGACCGCCAGCACAGCCAGGTGGCCGGGGCTCTGGCCACCTGCGTGGCCGACTGCCGCAACCCCTGCACCGCGATGAACTGGGTCGATCCGGACCTCCGTGAGGACCTCGCGCTGCGTTCCCAGGTGGCTCTCGCCTTCGCCGAGACCCCGCTGGTGCGGTTGCGCCACGCCGCCCCGGTGGGCCACGGATTCGGCGTGCCCTCCCCCGAGGAGGTCATCGAGGCATGGGAGCGCAGCCGGACCACCCTGGCCAAGAACGGTGTGGGCGGGGAGGCCTCCAGCGACGACGGCTTCCCGCTGCCGGGGTTGCCCTCCCTGTTCTCCGCCGTCGCGGGCGCGGCGCTGAAGCCCTCGACACTGCTGGAGGACACCAGCGCGCACCTGGTGAGGCTTCTACGGCACTGATCGTGCGGCCCGAGGAGCTCAGAGCCCGCCGTCGACGAACACCGCCAGCGCGCAGCAGGCGATGGAGACCATCATGAGCAGGACGCCGCGGCGGATGAAGCGCCGCTTGGCGTCCCCGACGGCGTTGAGCCTCCTGATCTCCAGGACGAGCAGGTCGACCCTGACCTCGGCGCCACGGCCCTGCCGCCCCACGCCGTACCCCAGCCGGGGGTCCGGCTCCGGCGGCGCGTCCCGGGCGAAGGTGCCGGGGTAGAAACGGCGCCGCTCCAGGACCCTGCCCGCGAGCCCGGAGGTACGGCCGCAGAGGGCTCCGGTAAGCACGAGGATCCCCATCAGCCAGAAGAACACGCTCGTCCACCAGAGCCACTCGACCTTGCCGGACAGCTCGCCGGGCCTCCAGTGGCCGTTCAGCAGCCCGACGACGACGGCACCGGCGGCGGCGCCCGTCGTGAACAGCAGGGCGGCCGCCGTCTCGTCCTCCCCCCGGACCTTCCTGCGGGCGTCCGCGAGCGTCGCCTGGACGTAGTCGAGGATCCCGTCCGACTCCCGTTCCGCCGTGGGGCGCCTGCGAGAGTGACCCGGCGACGCGTCCCGCGTGATCCTCAGCACGAAGTGACCCGGCGGCGCGTCCCTCGTGATCCTCAGCACGAGCCGATTATCCGGGAAAACCGACCTCGTTCCGCCCGGACGGACCTTCGGGAAGATCACTTCCACCCCGGCGTGACCGGCCGGCGGGATCACCTGCGCCGCGACGCCTGGTCCGCGAGCAGCAGGACCCCGGTGACCAGCCCGCCCACCAGGTCGCCCAGGCCGAGCACCGCGGCCATCGACGTCGCGACCGCGCGGCATTCCGCGTCGGGCAGCCGCTCCCTGGCCAGGGAGCCCGTGACGATCTCCAGGGCCCTGCCCCGCTGGTCCACGAAGACGAGCACGGCCCTGTCGGCGTCGGCTCCCAGCGCGGCGTGCAGCCGCTCGGAGAAGTGGCGGCGCGGTCCGATCGCCGGACCGAGGTAGGCGGCGAAACGCAGCCCGGTGCGCCGTTCCGCGGTGCGCAGTGCCCCGCGGACGTCGTCGCCCTGTGTCGAGGTCAGGGTGAGCATCCTTCGTCACCTCGCCTTTGTCGGTTTGGCGGTGGTCCGGCGATCCGCCGGACCACCGGGTTCACCAGGCCGCCGACGCCCCGCCGGTGTGCCGTCCCGGCTCGGAGGTCACCGCGAGCGAGACCCAGTCGATCTCTGGCGCCGGAGCCCTCGCCGGACGCCGTTCGGTGAGCACGAGGACCGAGTCGGTGATCCCCCGCTCACTGCCGTGCGGGCCTCCCAGCCAGACCGCGCCCGCCGAGGTGCTCCTCGCGGCCCTGTCGCGCATCCTGCCCGGCATCGTCACGAGCAGGGCGATGAGCAGGAACAGACCGCCGGAGACTGCGACGAGAAAGCCGAAGACCTCGATCGCACTGTCCACACCTCAAAAGTAACCCGGCGCGGAATCACCCGTCGAGGGCCACCGGGTGGCGGGGCGCGCCGGCTGGGGAGACCCCCGTGGCGGCCTCGATCCGCGACCGCCGGCCGCCCGGGACGTTAAGATCGTGAACGTGAGCCACACCCCGCGCGACACCCAGTGATCCAGAGCGAAAAGTCCCTAAGGTACCCGGTTCATAGCAGTGCCAAGCGGGTGACGGCGGTCACAAAAGTATGAGATACGCAATACTAGGCACCCCCGAGGACGTCAGCTACCGTGAGTTACGTGGATTCCGGTCAGGTACCAGAAGACGGTAACACTACGTCACCGATTTGGGTCAGTGACCGACAGGCCGAAGATCGGCCGACGTCTCGACCCGCCGCGCCAGCGTCTACGTACGCACCTGTTGAGCGCGCCTCGCTACGCAACCTGCTCGACGACCCCAAATACCGCCACCTGCGCCGCCGCGCCATCATCGCGGTCGGCGTCGGCGTGCTCGCGGGCGTCCTGCTGGCCAGCTGGCCGCTGGGCTTCACCGCCGCCGTGGTGGCCGCGATCGTCGACACGGTGCTCCGCGCCCGCTCCAACTCCTCCGTGCCCGCCTGGCGGCGCGCCTCGGTCGCGGAACGGCGCACGGAGATGCAGCTCAAACGGCTGGAGCGCGGGGGTTACCGCACCCTGCACGCCCGCGCGATCCCCGGCAGCGAGGCGCAGATCGACCACCTGGTCGTGGGCCCCACCGGCGTCTACGCGGTCGACTCCGAGAAGTGGGACAAGCGCCTGCCGGTCCGCGTCCAGTCCCACCGCAAGCTGTTCCACGGCCCGTTCAACCAGAAACCCCGCCTCGACGAAGCCCGCTGGGAGGCATCCCAGGCCGGCGAACTGATCGGCGCCGAGCTGGGGCACGATGTCACGATCGTGCCGTCCCTCGCGATCTACGGCCCGGCCATCCCCTGGAAGGTCCTCAACGTCCGCGAGGTGGACGTATTCGACGGCAGTCGTGTCCGTAAATGGATCACCAAGCGGGAACGCTCACTCACCGACGCCGAGATCGACAGGATCTTCGAGGCCGCCGAGCGGGTCCTGCCCGCACGCTACCCGGAGAACTGATTTCGGGTTGTCCCGCGAGCCCTTTCCGGCACGCCCGTACCTCCGCCGTGTCTCTCCCTTCGGGGACCGACGGGAGCCCGCCCCGCCACGACGCCCCGGCCAGGCGGCTCCCGTCCTCCTCCCCTCCCGGTTCCCGCGAGTGCGGGCCCGGTCGCGCTCCAGCGCGCGTTCCCTTTCGTGTGGACGTCTTCGTGTGGACGTCTTCGTGTGGACGTCGCGGCAGGTGATCGAGGGCTCTCCGCGGCTGCCGTTCGCCCCGGGTTCGCCGGGCGCGGAGACCTTCGGTAGTGTCGAAGAACACCCTGGGCCCGTATCGGGCCCGCCGGCCGTCGCCCCGGTGCCCACCCCGTGCCCCGTCGTCGTCCCGGAACCCTCCCGGCGACCGACGCGCCCGCCTCGCCGCCCCGGCCCCGTACGTCGATCACGCTCGTACGGTGTTCACAGAACATGTGGCGAGAAGCCGGATGTCTCGTGGCCTGGACAGGCGTCTCACGCACCGGGCGGTAGCCGTACCATTTGTAGACACGGTTTCGATGATGGGAGAAGCCTCATGCCCGCCCTCAGGTCTCGTACGGTCACGCACGGCAGGAACATGGCCGGGGCCCGGGCCCTTCTCCGGGCGACGGGCGTAGCCGGCGAGGACTTCGGGAAACCGATCATCGCCGTGGCCAACAGCTTCACCCAGTTCGTCCCCGGGCACGTCCACCTCCGCGAGGTCGGCGACGTCGTCGCCGGCGCGATCCGCGAGGCGGGCGCGATCCCGCGCGAGTTCAACACGATCGCGGTCGACGACGGCATCGCGATGGGCCACGGCGGCATGCTCTACTCGCTGCCCAGCCGGGAGCTGATCGCGGACGCGGTCGAGTACATGGTCAACGCGCACTGCGCCGACGCGCTGATCTGCGTCTCCAACTGCGACAAGATCACCCCGGGCATGCTGCTCGCCGCCTTCAGGCTCAACATCCCCACCGTCTTCGTCTCGGGCGGGCCGATGGAGGCGGGCAAGACCCCCAACGGCAAGCTCGACCTGATCGACCCGATGATCGCCGCCGCCAACGACGCCGTCTCCGACGCCGAACTGCTGGAGATGGAGGAGAACGCCTGCCCCACCTGCGGTTCGTGCAGCGGGATGTTCACCGCCAACTCGATGAACTGCCTCGCCGAGGCCATCGGGCTCGCGCTCCCCGGCAACGGCACGATCCTCGCCACCCACAAGGCGCGCAGGAAGCTGTTCGAGGACGCCGGGCGCCAACTGGTGGAGATCACCCGCCGCTACTACGAGCAGGACGACGAGACGGTCCTGCCGCGCGCCGTCGCGACCAAGAACGCGTTCGAGAACGCCATGGCGCTGGACGTGGCGATGGGCGGCTCGACCAACACGATCCTGCACATCCTCGCCGCGGCCCGCGAGGCCCAGGTCGACTTCGGGCTGAAGGAGATCAACGAGATCTCGCTGCGGGTGCCCTGCCTGTGCAAGGTCGCCCCCGCCACGGCGAAGTACCACGTCGAGGACGTCCACCGCGCGGGGGGCATCCCGGCGATCCTGGGCGAGCTCGACCGGGCCGGACTGCTCCACCGCGACGCCTACACCGTCAACGGCGGCACCCTGGGCGACTACCTCGACCGCTGGGACCCGAAGTCACCGCAGGTGCTGCCCGAGGCGCTGGAGCTGTGGCACGCGGCCCCCGGCAACGCCCGCACCGTCAAGCCCTTCTCCCAGGGCGCCCGCTGGGAGGAGCTGGACCTCGACCGCTCCGAGGGCTGCGTCCGCGACGCCGAGCACGCCTACACCCGCGACGGCGGCCTCGCCGTCCTGTACGGCAACATCGCCACCGAGGGCTGCATCGTCAAGACCGCCGGGGTCGACGAGTCGATCTGGCGGTTCGAGGGTCCGGCCGTCGTCTTCGAGTCGCAGGACGACGCGGTCGAGGGCATCCTCAACAACAAGGTCAAGGCCGGCGACGTCGTGGTGATCCGCTACGAGGGCCCCAAGGGCGGGCCCGGCATGCAGGAGATGCTCTACCCCACCTCGTTCCTCAAGGGCAAGGGGCTGGGCAAGGACTGCGCGCTGGTCACCGACGGCCGCTTCTCCGGCGGCACGAGCGGGCTGTCCATCGGCCACGCCTCCCCCGAGGCCGCCGAGGGCGGCACCATCGCCCTCGTCGAGGACGGCGATCTCGTCGCGATCGACATCCCCGCCCGTTCGATCGACCTGAAGGTCCCCGAGGAGGAGCTGGCCGCCCGCCGCGAGAAGCTCCTCGCCGACCTGGGCGGTTACCGGCCGCGCGACCGCCGGCGCCAGGTGAGCGCCGCCCTGCAGGCGTACGCCGCGCTCACCACCTCGGCCTCCACCGGTGCCTCGCGCGACCTGTCACAGCTGTCCCGCTGACCTGGGCTTCCTGTCGGGTAGAGATGCCTTACCCGACAGGAAGTTCGAAAAAATGTCAGTGCTCGGACGTATTATCTGGGTATGACTAACGTCATGAAGCTCACCGCCCCGCTCACGACTGCCGAGATCGCCGCCCTCGCCCTGTCGATGGCGCATCTGGGGTCGGGTCCGCAGGCCAACGCCGCCCGCAGCGGCCTGCGTCACGCCTTCGAGCAGATGGAGCTCGACGACGACATCGTCGCCACCACCCTGGCGACCCTCACCGAGCCGATGCCCGCCGAGACCGCCGACCGCGCCCGGACGATCGCCAACGCCATCACCTCAAACCTCGTCATCCGTCTCCACTACCAGGACGTCTCCGGGCGGGTCACCGTCCGCGACGTCGACCCGGTGACCTGCATGGTTCACCGCGAACACTGGTATCTCGTCGGGATGTGCCGCCTGCGCGGCGCGATCCGGGCGTTCAGGTTCGACCGGATCATCGCCACCGAGCCCACCTTCGTGCCGGCCCGCCCGCACCGGGCCGAGGCGTTCCTGCCCTTCCAGGGCAAGCGCGCCGCCGCATAGCCCACGGTCGCACGCTGTCGGCTGCGGACCGACCGTTTCGATTCGAGCTGTCACCCGGAGGCGCGAGCCGATCCGGGTGACAGTCCGCGACGGGAGCCCTGCCGCCGTGACGGCTCCGGCTCCCCACCGCGCGGACCTCGGCTCCTAACCGCAGCAGCCGCCTCCGCAACACCCGCCGCCGCCTCCGGAAGGGCGGGGCGCGGCGGCGGAACCCGCGGAGCTCGCGGAGCCACCGGTCACGGCGACCGTGGAGAGCAGCTTGACGGTGTCGTCATGTCCCTCGGGGCAGGGCGCCGGATCGTCGGAGCGGGCCATCGGGCGGGAGATCTCGAAGGTGGACCCGCAGGCGCGGCAGCGGAAGTCGTATCTGGGCATGGCACCAAGGTTACCCAGCTCGCCGGGCTCGCTCACGTGAAGGTGATGGAGACATAATCGCTCACCGGCCGATAGCCGATCGCCTGATAGATCGAGTTGGACGTGGGGTTGGACAGGTCGGTGAAGAGCAGCACCTCCGTGGCGCCCTCGGCCCGCACCTTGGCACTCGCCGCGTGGGAGACCGCGGTGCCGTAACCCTTCCCGCGAGACTCGGGGGGCGTGTAGACCGGGCCGACCCGGCTCATCCCGCCGATGGGCGCGGAGACCCCGGCGAACGCGACGGGCCTCCCGCCCGCCTCCCACACGACCAGCTCCCGTCTCGCGATCCTGCTCGCCACCAGCGCGGTCAGGTCGATGTCGCCGACACCTTTCGCCTCGGCCTGAAACTCCTCGCTCCACCGGACCAGGAGGCGGAGATCGGCCGCGACGGCGACCCGGGAGGCCCCTGCCACGTGGGATTTCGGGGGGACGAGCGCGTCGAGCCGGTAGAGGCGCTCGGCACGGCGACTCGCCTCGGGCCGCCACCAGGAGGCGGCGAACGTCTCGGCCGGTGAGAGCGGACCGCTCACACCGGAGATCGCCCTCTCGGTCTCGATCAGGCGGGTGGCGAGCTCGGGCACGGTGTCGGCGGGCATCGCGGGGAGCATGAGGGCGTAGGGCGACGTCTGGATCGCCGTGGCCACGACCCGGCCGTCACGCTCCAGCCGTCCCAGCAGCGGGTCGTCACCCCACAGGCCGTTGCGTATGGCACGCAGGACCGTGAGGAGGAGGGTGTTGCGAACCGGATCCCGCAGCAGCCACGGCTCCGCCACGCCCGTGTACGCCTCGACATCGGAGGTGAAGATCCACGTCATGAGGTGATTGTGCCCATCGGGGATCTTCCGTGCCAGCGGATAAAGCCCGGCTCACGGGCATGACGAGGGCCGCCGCGCTCCATCGGGTGGCGCGGCGGCCTCGTCATCGGGTGCCGGCCCTCAGGCCGCGCTCTCCGCGAGATAGGGCGCCCACTGGGGATCGCCGACGACGTGCGCGCCGATCAACCGCCAGTGGACGCCGCGTGGCACCACCGGGGCGACGTTGAGCGTCCACCCCAGTTCCTCCAGCATGCGATCGGCCTTGCGGTGGTTGCACGTCGTGCACGAGGCGACACAGTTCTCCCAGGTGTGGGGGCCGCCTCGCGAACGCGGGATGACATGGTCGATGGTCTCGGCCCGCTGACCGCAGTAGGCGCACCGGTAGTCGTCCCGGCGCATCAGCGCGGTCCGGGTCAGCGGGATCCGTGACCGATATGGGATCCGGACATATCTCCGAAGCCTGATCACCGAGGGGACGTCGAGCGTACGGCTCGCCGAGCGGAACACGGCGCCCCGCCCGTCACGGTGCACGACATCGGCCTTCTCCCTGAGCACGAGCACGACGGCCCGGTGCAGGGAGAGGGTGGTCAGGGGTTCGTAGGTGGCGTTCAAGAGCAGGACCTGGCGCATCAGCGGGCCTCTCCCGCCGCACGACGTGTCACATGAGGGGGCACGCCACTGCGTGCCCCGGCTGGCGGCCCCTCCTGGGGCCCGGGCGCTTCCGTCACGAGGACCTCCGCCGGACGGCCCAGCGGATGCTCACCACGGCACCGTCCTTCACCAAGTTTGGCTGCTGCTACCTGGTTCTCGCCACCCATAAATGACTGGAGAGACACCTGATACGTTTTATGCCCGCATTACCAGTTCTTAACTCCTCCTGCCGCAGATCAGATACGCCGCCCGCGCAATGGCCGCGTCTCGCGGCCTTTAGGTCGTAGGGTTCCAGCCATGACGAGACAGCCGTATCCTCCAGCCAGCCGTCTTGAGCTCGTCGACGAGCTCCACGGTGTTCCTGTTCCCGACCCCTACCGGTGGCTTGAGGACCCGGACGATCCGGCGACGAAGGACTGGCTGGTGGGGCAGGAGAGACTGCTGAAGACCGAGCTGGACGCCCTTCCCGGACGTGAGGGCTTCAAGACCCGGATCGCCGAGTTGCTCGGCTCCGGGTCGATCGGCGCACCGACGTGGCGCGGGGAGCGGCGGTTCTTCATGCGGCGCGCCCCCGGGCAGGAGCACGCCGTCCTCTACACCGTGGACCCCGATGGCTCCGAGCGGGCGCTGCTCGATCCGATGGCGCTCGACCCGACCGGGCTGACGACCCTCGACTCCTGGCAGCCCGACAAGGAGGGCCGCCTGCTCGCCTACCAGGTCTCGGTGGGCGGTGACGAGGAATCGAGCCTCTACCTGATGGACATCGCGTACGGCGACCGGATCGAGGGGCCGATCGACCGGTGCCGCTACTCCCCCGTGGCGTGGCTGCCGGGCGGCGAGGCCTTCTACTACGTGCGCAGGTTGCCCTCCACCGAGGTACCCGATGGCGAGGAGCAGTTCCACCGCCGGGTCTACCTGCACAGGGTCGGCACCTCCACCGAGAAGGACGTCCTGATCTTCGGTGAGGGCCTGGAGAAGACCAACTACTACGGGGTGGCGGTCTCCCGCGACGGCCGCTGGCTGCAGATCTCCGCCTCCAGGGGCACGGCGCCGCGCAACGACCTGTGGGTGGCCGACCTCCAGGCGTCCTCCCCCTCCTCACCCGAGCTGGTCGTCGTCCAGGAGGGGGTCGACGCCCAGAGCGCCCTGCACTTCGGCCGCGACGGCCGCCTGTACGTCTTCACCGACCGGGAGGCCCCGCGCGCCCGCGTCTGCGTGACCGATCCGTCCGATCCCCGGTTCGAGAACTGGCGTGACCTGATCCCGCAGGATCCCGAGGCCGTGCTCACCGACTTCGCGATCCTCGACGATCTCGACCGGCCGGTGATGCTCGTGGGCTGGACCCGTCACGCGATCAGCGAGATCTCGGTCCACGACCTGGTCACCGGCGAGCGCGTCGGCGAGGTGCCGACCCCGGGTCTCGGCACCATCGGCGGCATCAGCGAGCGCCCCGAGGGTGGCCACGAGGCCTGGTTCGGCTACACCGACAACACCACGCCGCCGAGCATCCAGCGCTACGACGCCCGCACCGGTGAGACGACGCTCTGGGCATCCTCCCCCGGCGCGATCGAGGTGCCCGCCATCACCACCGAGCAGGTGACCTACCTCTCGGCGGACGGCAGCGAGGTCCACATGCTGGTGATCTCCCCTCCCGGTGTCGAGGGGCCGCGCCCCACCGTCCTGTACGGCTACGGCGGCTTCGGCATCTCGATGACCCCCGGCTACTCGGCGTCCGTCCTGAGCTGGGTCGAGGCGGGGGGCACGTACGCCATCGCCCAGTTGCGCGGCGGCGGCGAGCAGGGCGAGGAGTGGCACAGGGCCGGGATGCTCGCCAACAAGCAGAACGTGTTCGACGACCTGCACGCGGCGGCCGAGCACCTCATCGACACCGGAGTGACCACGTCCTCGCAGCTGGCCATCTCCGGTGGTTCGAACGGCGGCCTGCTGGTCGGCGCGGCCCTGACCCAGCGCCCGGAGCTTTACGCCGCGGTGGTCTGCTCGGCGCCGCTGCTCGACATGATCCGCTACGAGCTGTTCGGCCTGGGCGCGACGTGGAACGTCGAGTACGGCTCCGCCGAGAAGCCCGACGAGTTCGCCTGGCTGCACTCCTACTCCCCCTATCACCACGTTCGGGAGGGCGTGTCCTACCCGGCGACGCTGTTCACCGTCTTCCAGTCCGACACCCGGGTCCATCCGCTGCACGCCTGGAAGATGTGCGCCGCCCTGCAGCACGCACAGGCCTCGGAGCGGCCGATCCTGCTCCGCAACGAGGCGGAGGCCGGTCACGGGGCCCGCGCGGTGAGCAAGACCGTCGAGCTCGCCTCCGACCAGCTCAGCTTCCTCGCCTACCACACCGGCCTGACCTCCTGAGGGTGCGGGCCTGAGAGCCGTCGGCAGAAAAGGGCGCGTCCGGGAGTCCGGGCGCGCCCTCTCCACGTCCGCGAGGGCCGGACCGTCGAGGGCTGTGGCCATGGTCGGGGCACGGTCAGGGCCGCACGGCCGGGGACCGCACAGTCAGGGCCGTGCGGTCAGGGCCGCACGGATGGGGCCGTATGGACGGCGCGGCTGAACCGTCGGGGCGGCGGCCATGATCGGGGCTGCCGGACTGTCGGGGGCGGCGGTTATGGTCGGGGCGTGAACGACGCGGCGGTGACCGAGGGCCTGACCTTCACCGAGAGTGAGCCGGGAGCCTTCCTGCGGCCCTACGTCACGCACCTGTCGGCCTACACCGAGCGTTACGCCGATCCCATGCCCCGGCGGCAGCCGCCGTTCGCCGGGGTCGTCATGATCTTCGGGTTCGGTGCGCCGCTGACGCTGGACGGCCCGGAGGGCGCCCAGCGGCTGGCCTCGTTCGCCGGCGGCCTGCATGACACCTACGTCGACACCACCACGACCGGGATCTCCGAGGGGGTGCAGGTCAACCTCACACCGCTCGGGGCCAGGCGGCTGCTCGGGATGCCCCTGCGGGAGCTGGCCAACCGGGTGGTTCCGCTGGAGGAGGTTCTCGGGGGGTGGGCCACGGCCACGGTCGAGCGACTGGCGGAGGCTCCCGACGGGGCCGTCAGGATCGCTCTGCTGGACGAGGCGCTCAGCACGCGCATCGGCGACGCACCGCTGCCCGACCGCCGTGTCGGCTGGGCGTGGCAGCGGCTGGTCGCCACCCGGGGCACCATGTCCGTGGCCTCGATAGCCGCCGAGCTGGGATGGAGCCACCGCCACCTCGTCTCCCGCTTCCACGACCAGATCGGGCTGGCGCCGAAGGCCGCGGCCAGGGTGCTGCGCTTCGAGCACGCCTCCGGCCGCCTGAGGTCCGGCATGTCGCCGGCCGACACCGCCGCCGTCTGCGGCTACTACGACCAGGCTCACATGAACCGCGAGTTCAGGGCCATGGCGGGCGTCACTCCCCGCGGTCTGGCGTCTCCCCCTCGCGCCATCGGGTGATCAAGAACCTTGGGCGCGACCTCCCTCGGGGAGGAGGTCCACAGGTCAGATTTTTCCAAGCCCTGACGCTCCCGCCGGTGACATCGTGGTGATCACTACATGGGAGGAGAGAACATGCGAACGGTGTATCCACTGGTCCGTTACCGCGACGCGGGCAAGGCCGTCGAGTGGCTGGTCCAGGCGTTCGGTTTCGAGGTCCACGAGCTCCACACAACCGCCGACGGGGGCGTCGGTCACGGGGAGCTGATCGCCGGCACCGGAATGATCATGACGAGTCCGGGCGAGCCGGGAGGGCCGGGAGTCTACGTCGCCGTGGACGACCCCGACGCCCACCACGCCAGGGCCGTCGCGGCCGGGGCGGAGGTCACCATGGAACTGGCCGACAAGGACTACGGCTCCCGCGATTACGCCTGCAAGGATCTGGAGGGCAACATCTGGTACTTCGGCACGTACCGGCCCTGATACGACGATCCCGGCGCGGCGGTCCATGCCCCACGACCGCGCGCCCGGCGGTCCGGGCCCGGTAGCAGCGTGCCCCGGCTGTCCAGGCCCGGTGACGGCGCGCCCGGTGGTCCGGGCCCGGTGGCGGCGTGCCCGCTCAAAAAAGGCCGAGGGTGTCGCGGGCCGCGGCCACGGCGGCCTGGCCGAAGCTGATGCCGCCGTCGTTCGGAGGGACGGTTCGGTGGGTCAGGACCCGCAGCCCGCGTAGCCGGAGGGCGGTGACGAGACCGTCCAGCAGCAGCCGGTTCTGGAAGACCCCACCCGACAGGGCGACCGTACCGATGCCCGTGTCCTCGCGCAGCCGCGCGCACACCCGTGCGGCAGCGGCGGCGAGGCCGTTGTGGAAACGGGCCGCGACGAGCGCCGGAACCGCCCCGGCGCGCGTGTCCTCCACGACCGCGCGGACGAGGTCCGCGGCCAGGATCGTCAGAAGCGGCCCGTCGTCGACGATCCTGGCCCAATAGGCGCCCTTCTCCACGGGGTCGGCACACTGCTCCAGGGCGATCGCGGCCTGCCCCTCGTATCCGGCGGTGTCGCGGAGCCCGAGGATCGCCGCCACCGCGTCGAACAGGCGTCCGGCGCTGGAGGTGAGGGGGGAGTTCGTCCCGGACTCGGCCACCGCGACCACCTCGTCCCAGCGCGGGCCGTAGCGGGCCCTGACCGGCAGGTCCTCGGGGAGCGCGTCGCCGTAGGCCGCGCGCAGGTGCGCGGCCGCCATCCGCCAGGGCTGCCTGATCGCCGCGGTGCCACCGGGCATCGGCACCGGCGCCAGGCGCCCGGCACGGGTGAAGCCCGCCAGGTCGGCCACCAGGAACTCACCGCCCCAGATGGTGCCGTCGGTGCCGTAGCCGAGACCGTCGAAGGCCACCCCGATGACCGGGCCGCGCTCCCCGTTGTCGGCCAGGCAGGAGGCGATGTGCGCGTGGTGGTGCTGCACGCCGGTCAGGTCCACCGACCCGGGCACCTCCAGGTCGAGGGCGTACTTCGTGGACAGGTACTCGGGATGCAGGTCGTGGGCGACGAGCGCCGGGGTGATGCCGAGCAGGCGCCGGAGGTGCTCGATCCCCTCGGTGAAGGAGCACAGCGTCTCGTGGTTCTCCAGGTCGCCGATGTGGTGGGAGACGAAGGCGTGCTCCTGCCGCGCGAGGCAGAACGTGCTTTTCAGCTCGGCGCCACAGGCGAGTACCGCCCGGCGGGCGGGCGGTGAGAGCCGCAGGGGCTCCGGGGCGTACCCCCGGGACCTACGCAGCGGCACCGCGCCCCCTCCTACGGCGAGGAGCACCGAGTCGTCGGCGCGGGCGTGGATCGGCCGGTCGTGGGTGAGGAAGGCGTCCGCGACCCCGGCGAGCCGGGTGAGCGCGTCGTCGTCGCGGTAGGCGATGGGCTCGTCGGAGAGGTTTCCGCTGGTGAGAACGTACGGGCGGGCGAGTTCGGCGGCGAGCAGGTGGTGTACCGGCGTGTACGGCAGCATGAGACCGAGGCGGCGGTCGCCCGGCGCGACCGCTTCGGCCACCGCGCCTCCTGGGCGGCGGGGCAGCAGCACGATCGGACGCCGGGAGCCGGTGAGCAGCCGCTCGCCCTCGGCGTCCAGCTCGCACAGCGCCCGCGCGGTGCGCAGGTCGGGGACCATGACCGCGAACGGCCTCTCCTCGCGGCGCTTACGGGAGCGCAGGGTCCGGGTGGCCTCCTCGTCGGTGGCGTCGACCGCCAGGTGATACCCGCCGAGTCCTTTGACGGCCAGGACGCCTCCCGCTCGCAGCACCCGCACCGCCGCCACGATCGGATCGACGCCGTCGTCCGGCCTCTTACCGGGATGCCCGGTACCCGGTCCGTGGGCATGCGAGCCGCCGTTCGGACCAGGGGGATCCGGGCCGTCACCGGAATCACCGCCGCCCGGATCACGAGCGTGCGAGGCGCCGCGAAGACCACCGTCCAGGAGGCGGAGGACCGGGCCGCAGGCCGGGCAGCAGATCGGCTGGGCGTGGAACCGGCGGTCCGACGGGTCGAGGTACTCCCTCTCGCACTCCCCGCACATGGCGAACCCGGCCATCGTGGTGGCGGCTCGGTCGTAGGGGACATCCCGGATGATGGTGAACCTCGGCCCGCAGTTGGTGCAGTTGACGAAGGGGTGGCGGTGACGCCGGTCGGCGGGGTCGAACAGTTCGGACAGGCAGTCATCACATGTCGCGACATCAGGTGAGACAAGGGTGAACCGGTGGTTCCCCTCTCGGCTGGCCACGATGCGAAACCCCCGGTCCCCGCGTACCGGTATCTCGGTGGCCGTCAGACGGTCGATCGCCGCCAGCGGCGGGGCCTGGTCCCGCAGGCCCTTCCGGAAGCGCTCGAGGTCACCGGGCTCCCCCTCGACCTCGACGAACACACCCCGGTCGTCGTTGCCCACCCACCCGGACAGGTTCAGGCGCCGGGCGAGTAGGTGGACGTGGGGGCGAAATCCCACCCCCTGCACGATTCCCTCGATCCTGATCCTGACCCTGACCCGTGTTCCCCGCCCCACGCCCATCCCGCCATCCTTCCCGTCCCCACGGGAATGCCTCCGGGGCTCGCATGATCTGGACGGGAAGGTTACGTAGATGATCAGAGCTTTGCCGTTGGTTGTCGAGCCGGGGGTGTCGGGGCTGAAACGGCCAATCGTAATGTGGCGACTACCGTGAGAAATACGGAGCGTCGACATGCCTGGCACACCGAGTACGCGAACAACGCCTCTCTCACCACCGGTGGTCATACCGGTTACGGAGTCGACGGTGATCGCCGCCTTCGCGCGACGGGGTCACGCCGGGCGCGCTCTGACGGGTGAGGTGGAACGTGTCGCGTGCGCCGCTCGCGCCATGGCCTCGAGGTTTCGTCTCGGCGGCAAGCTGATCGTGTTCGGCGACGCGAGCGCGGACGCCGCGCACATCGCGGTCGAGTTCATGCACCCGGTCATCGTGGGCAAGAGGGCACTCCCCGCCGTGGCACTGAGCGGCGACATCGCGACGGCCGACCCGACGAACGACGCGGGCCGCGAGAACGACGGAGATCGTGGGAAAGGCGTGGCCGGAGGCGGGGAGAACGGAGACCACCGACAGAGCGGGGACGGCCGGAAAGGCGGGGGCGGCGACGAGGTCTTCGCCCACCAGGTGCGCCACTGGGCGGACCCCGCCGACACAGCCCTGGGGATCTTCCGCGACGGCCGATGTCCGAGCGTTCTGCGAGGTCTGGAGGCCGCCGGGGAGCTCGGCCTGCTGACCATCGCCCTGGCCGGAGCCCTGGCCGGCGGCGGTGAGGGCGACACTCCGGGTCGCGGGGCGACGGGCCACTTCCCGACCGGGCCCATCACGGGCGAGCACACCCCGGGCGGGCGCGCCACGACCGGTCGCCTTCCGGCCGACCACATCCTGGTCGCCGCGTCCGACGAGCCGGCCGTGGTCAAGGAGGTCCACGTCACCACCTACCACCTGCTGTGGGAGCTGGTTCATGTGTTCCTCGACCGGCTCGGTCCGCCCGCGCGAGGGGCGGACCGGTGAACGGGCCCGAGGACTGCACCGACGGTGTCTGCGTCACCTGTTCCGACCAGGCACTGCCGATGAGCGTGGTCAGGCTGCTTGAGGGGGACCTGGCGATCGTCGACGCGGGCGGAGTCCTCGAAGAGGTGAGCGTGGCGCTGGTCGACCCCGCGGTGGGCGACACCGTCCTCGTCCACGCCAGGGAGGCCATCGCCGTCGTCGCGCGCGGAAGCGCCAGGAAGAGCGACGAGGAGATCTCCGAGGAAGGCGACGACGGCGCCGAGGAGGAGGACGGCGATGAGCGCGCTTGACGAAACGCCCGCGGAGGGCGTGCGCGAGCTGTACCCCTTCCTTTACGACCACCCCGAGCACGACGAGCATCTCGGCCGGGCCGATCTCGGCACGACGGAGGTGCAGGCGGAGGCGATGCGATCGGCCGTGGAGAAGACCGGCGAGATCGTACGGCTGCGCGAGCGGATGGGCGCGGAGTCGGCGGCGGAGCTCGCGGCGTGCGCCGAGGAGATGGCCGCGCGGTTCGTCGCGGGCGGGCGGCTGTTCAGCTTCGGCAACGGCGGGAGCAGCACCGACGCCCAGGAGGTCGCCACCGCCTTCCTGCGGCCCTGCCGCGGCCCGGCCCTGCCCGCCCTCTGCCTGACCGCCGACGTCGCCGTGGTCACCGCGCTCTCCAACGACGTCGGCTTCGAGGTGGTCTTCGCCAGGCAGCTCGCGGCGCTGGGCCGTCCGGGGGACATCGTCGTCGGACTGTCCACGAGCGGCGGGTCGGCCAACGTCGTCCGGGCGTTCGAGGAGGCGGCCCACCGGGGCATGCTCACCGTCGGGCTGGCCGGAGGCGGGGGCGGCAGGCTGGCCGAACTGTCCGAGCGGGGCGTCCTGGACCACCTGTTCGTCGTCCCCTCCTCCTCGGTGCACCGGATCCAGGAGGCGCAGACCACCCTCTACCACGTCCTTCGGGAACTGACCTGGCACGCGCTCGGATCGGCGCCGATACCGCGAGCGCACAGCCCGGGGTGAGCCCGGCAGCCCGGGCGCACAACCCGGGTGAGGAGAACCCCGCCCCCTCCCCCTTCACGTTCCGCAGACATCACGAGGAGTGGGAGGCGTCATGGCAGCGCCGACGGACACAGCGAGCGGCAGAGCTCGGGAGCAAGAGGAGCCCGTCGTCCACATACTGTGGATCAACGCCGGGCTGAGCTGCGACGGCGACTCGGTCTCGCTCACCGCGGCGACCCAGCCGAGCATCGAGGAGATCGTGCTCGGCGCGCTTCCCGGGCTTCCCAAGGTGGCCGTGCACTGGCCGCTCATCGACTTCGAGTCCGGGCCGACGCAGGGCGCCGACGCCTTCATCGACTGGTTCTTCAAGGCCAAGCGTGGTGAGCTGGACCCGTTCGTCCTGGTCGTCGAGGGCTCGATCCCGAACGAGACGATCAAGCAGGAGGGCTACTGGTCCGGGTTCGGCAACGACCCCGAGACCGGCCAGCCCATCACGACCAGCGAGTGGCTGGACATGCTCGCGCCCAAGGCGACCGCGATCGTCTGCGCGGGCACCTGCTCGGCGTACGGCGGCATCCACGCCATGGCGGGGAACCCGACCGGGGCCATGGGCGTCGCCGACTATCTGGGCTGGGACTGGAGGTCCAAGGCGGGGCTGCCGATCGTCAACGTGCCGGGCTGCCCGGTGCAGCCGGACAACCTCTCCGAGACGCTCCTCTACCTGCTCTACCAGGTCGCCGGGCAGGCACCGATGATCCCGCTCGACGAGGCGCTGCGCCCGACGTGGCTGTTCACCCAGACCGTCCACGAGGGGTGCGACCGGGCCGGCTACTACGAACAGGGGCAGTTCACCACCGAGTACGGCTCCCCGAGGTGCCTGGTCAAGATCGGCTGCTGGGGGCCGGTCGTCCGGTGCAACGTCCCCAAGCGCGGCTGGATGAACGGGATCGGCGGCTGCCCGAACGTCGGGGGCATCTGTATCGCCTGCACGATGCCGGGTTTCCCCGACAAGTTCATGCCCTTCATGGACGAACCGCCCGGCGCGCACATCTCCTCGACGGTGAGCGGCGCGTACGGGACCGTCGTCCGCGCGCTGCGCGGCGTCACCCTGCGAACCGTCGACAAGGAACCCAAATGGCGCCGCAAGGGGCGCGAGTTGCTGACCGGCTACAAGGCGCCCTGGAGCTGACATGACGACCTCGGAGCAGAACCCCGACCTCGTGGAGATGGCCTGGGATCCCATCACCAGGATCGTCGGGAGTCTCGGCATCTACTGCAAGATCGATTTCAAGGGCCGGCGGATCGCCGAGTGTCACAGCACCTCGTCGATCTTCCGTGGCTACAGCATCTTCATGAAGGGCAAGGATCCGCGCGACGCCCACTTCATCACCAGCCGCATCTGCGGGATCTGCGGCGACAACCACGCCACCTGCTCGGTCTACGCGCAGAACATGGCGTACGGGGTGCGGCCTCCCGCCCTGGCCGAGTGGATCGTCAACCTGGGCGAGGCAGCCGAGTACATGTTCGACCACAACCTCTACCAGGAGAACCTGGTGGGGGTCGACTACTGCGAGAAGATGGTCCGCGAGACCAATCCCGGGGTGCTGGCGATGGCCGAGCGCACCGAGGCCCCGCACGCGGGCGACCACGGTTACCGCACCATCGCCGACATCATGCGGTCGCTGAACCCGCTGGAGGGCGAGTTCTACCGCGAGGCGCTCGCGGTGAGCCGCCTCACCCGCGAGATGTTCTGCCTCATGGAGGGCAGGCACGTACACCCCTCGACGCTCTATCCGGGCGGGGTGGGCACGGTCGCGACGGTGCAGCTGTTCACCGACTACCTGTCCCGGCTGATGCGCTACGTCGAGTTCATGAAACGGGTCGTACCCATGCACGACGACCTGTTCGACTTCTTCTACCAGGCGCTGCCCGGCTACGAGGAGGTCGGCCGCAGGCGGGTGCTGCTCGGTTGCTGGGGAAGCTTCCAGAACCCCGAGCACTGCGACTTCACCTACCGCAACATGAGCGACTGGGGCCGCGAGATGTACGTCACGCCGGGGGTGATCGTCGACGGCAAGCTGGTCACCGACGACCTGGTCGACATCAACCTCGGCATCCGGATCCTGCTGGGCAGCTCCTACTACGACGACTGGCAGGACCGGGAGCCGTTCGTCACCCACGACCCGCTGGGCAACCCGGTCGACATCCGGCACCCGTGGAACCAGCACACCATCCCACACCCGCAGAAACGCGACTTCAGCGACAGGTACAGCTGGGTCATGTCGCCCCGCTGGTTCGACGGGGAGGACGCGCTCGCGCTCGACACCGGCGGCGGGCCCATCGCCAGGCTCTGGTCGACGGCGCTGTCCGGCAGGGTCGACATCGGCTACGTCAGAGCGACCGGCCACAGCGTGCTGATCAACCTGCCGCGGACGGCGCTGAGGCCGGAGAAGACGTTCGAGTGGAAGATCCCCGAGTTCAAGGGGCAGCCGCTGTCCAACGCCCTGGAACGCAACCGGGCCCGCACCTACTTCCAGGCCTACGCGGCGGCGTGCGCGCTCTACTTCGTCGAGCGGGGCCTGGCCGAGGTGCGGGCGGGCCGTACCCAGACCTGGGAGCCGTTCACGGTTCCCGACGAGGCGATCAGCTGCGGTTTCACCGAGGCCGTGCGGGGCGTGCTCTCCCACCACATGGTGATCAGAGACGGGAAGATCGCCAACTACCATCCGTACCCGCCGACGCCCTGGAACGCGAGCGTCCGCGACGTGCACGGCACGCCGGGGCCGTACGAGGACGCGGTGCAGAACACTCCGATCTTCGAGGAGAACCCGCCCGCGGACTTCAAGGGCATCGACATCATGCGTACCGTGCGGAGCTTCGATCCGTGCCTGCCGTGCGGGGTGCACATGTACCTCGGCGGCGGCGAGGAGCTGCGCAGGGTGCACACTCCCCACGCCTTCGGCGCCTCGTGAACCGACCGCTTCCCGGCACAGGAGAGGGGACCCGAGCCGATGCCGCGAACCCATGACGTCCAGGCGACGGGCGATCGTGTCGAGGCGCTCATCGCCGACCTCGGCGCGCTGAGCGACGCCGTGACGCGCGCCAAGGCCGAGGACCTCGTACGTGCCCTCGTCGAGCTGTACGGCGCCGGTCTGGAACGCGTCGTCGAGATCGTCACCGAGACCGGGGCCGCCGAGGTGCTGGGCCGCATGGTCGGCGACCCGCTCGTGTCCGGGCTGCTGGTGCTGCACGACCTGCACCCGCTGAGCACGGCCGAACGCGTCCGCGACGCGCTGGAGCGCGTACGGCCCCACCTGGGGTCGCACGAGGGTGGTGTGGAACTGCTCGGCGTGGGCGAGGACGGGATCGTGCGGCTCCGTCTGGAGGGCGCCTGTCGCGGCTGCCCGTCCTCGCTGCTCACCGTGACCGACGCCATCGAACGAGCAATCGCCCAGGCGGCGCCCGAGGTGTCGGGGGTGGAGGTCGAGGGGGTGAGCGACGGGCGGCAGGGGCTGCTGCAGATCCAGCGCCGCGCGCCCGGCCCGTGCCCGGTTCCGGAGCGGGCTCCGGACTCCGCGCCGGCCCCGGGAGCGGCGCGAGGACCAGGAGCGACGCTAGGGCCAGGAGCGACGCTAGGGCCAGGAGCGACGCTAGGGCCAGGAGCAGCGCGAGGACCGGGAGCGGCGCCGAGGTCAGGGCCGGGACCGGCCGCTGATCCGGGGCGGGAGCCAGGACCAGGGTCACCGCAGACGGCGAAGCCGGAGCCGGTGTCGTGACGGCCACCGGGCTGCGCAGGTTCCGCGAGCCGCCCCGGACGGACCGGTCCGCCTGGTCGCCGACGACACCCGCGACACCGGCCACACCAGCAACGCCGACGACACCGACACCGACGACGCTGTGCGAGTTGTGCGCGACCCCCGCGGGCGAGGAGCACGGCCACCTCGTGAATGTCGAGAGCCGAGCGCTGCTGTGCGCCTGCCGGGCCTGCTACCTGCTGTTCACCCGCGACACGGACGGCCGGGCACGCTACCGGGCCGTCCCGCGACGCTACCTCCACGCCCCGCGTTTCCTGTTGAGCGCGGCCGACTGGGACGAGATGCAGATCCCGGTCCGCACGGCCTTCTTCTTCCACAACTCCGCGATGGACCGGACCGTGGCGTTCTATCCGAGCCCGGCCGGAGCCACCGAGTCGCTGCTGCCGTTGGAGACGTGGCGGCGCGTCCTGGCGAACAACCCGGAGATGGCCGACGTCCGGCCCGACGTGGAGGCACTCCTGGTGGACCGCCGTCCCGACGGCGGTTTCGCCTGCCATCTGGTGCCGATCGACACCTGCTACGCGTTGGTCGGCCTGGTGCGGATGCACTGGAAGGGCTTCGACGGCGGCGAGGAGGCGCGGGAGGCGATCAACGGTTTCTTCGCCGACCTGCGCGGACGCGGCCGCACCGTACCGCCCCTCCGAGGTGGTGAGGGCGGTGGATGAGCTCACGTTCGACTGCGTGGGCGTGCGGGCGGAGGCGTACGCGGCCTTCCCGACGCTCGTCTTCCGGTTGCGCGTCACCGCCCCCGCTCCCTCGGGGGTGCACACCGTCGCGCTGGGCTGCCAGATCCGGGTGGAGCCCCACCTGCGGCGCCACGGCGCCGGCGAGGCGGAGCTGCTCGGCGACCTGTTCGGTGACCCGGCGCGCTGGGGCGACACGCTGAAGCCCCTGCGGTTCGCCGACGTCTCCGTCATGGTCCCGGCGTTCACCGGGAGCACCGAGATCGACGTGCCGGTGCCGTGCGGCTACGACCTTGAGGTGTCGGCGGGCCGGTATTTCGCCGCCCTGGAGGACGGCGAGATCCCGATGCTCATGCTCTTCCACGGCACGGTGTTCGCCAGGGCACGAGACGGCTTCTCGGTGAGCCAGGTGCCGTGGCATCGCGAGGCCCGCTGCCGGTTGCCGGTGGCGGTGTGGCGGGAGCTGATGGACCGCTACTTCCCGGACTCGGGGTGGCTGCGGTTGCGTCGCGGCACGCTACGGGAACTCAGCAGGTTCAAGTCCGGGCGCGCCCTGGCGACCTGGGACGAGACCCTGGAACTACTGCTCAAGGAGACGCGGCGATGAGCGTTCCGATGGACATCGCGCGGCGGGTGGCGGACGCGGTGCTGTACGAGGGCTACCTTCTCTACCCCTATCGCGCCTCGGCGCCCAAGAACCAGGTGCGCTGGCAGTTCGGGGTGCTCGTCCCTCCGGGGTTCACCGCGACCGCCGAGTATCCGTACAACGTGACCGAATGCCTCCTCGAAGGGGCCGCGTACGCCGTCGCGCACCTGAACCTGCGCTTCCTGCACCTGAGGACACGCGGCGTCGAGCGCGCCGAGGACGACGGCTACTGGCCGGTCCAGCAGTTGCGGAACGGCCACCGGACCTACCTCGCCTTCGACGAGGCGACCGAGCGGGAGACGGAGGTGACACTCCCCATCGCCGGTCTGCTCGACGCCCCAGAGCGGGTCATCGAGGTACGGATTCCCGGAGACCGCGTGGTCGAGCCGATCGTGGCGCCGTCCGGAGAGGTGATAGGGCGCCTCGTCTCCGAGCACCTGCCGCTGAACGCGGCGCTCAGGGTCTCCGCCGAGTTGGTACCGGGCCCCTACGACCTGGTCAAGCTGCGCGTCCGGGTGGAGAACACCGACCCCTGGAAACCGCTGGGCGCGCCGCGCGAGCAGGCGCTGCGGCACTCGCTGATCTCGGCGCACCTGCTCATCGCGGTGACCGCCGGAGCCTTCGTCTCCCTGCTCGACCCGCCGAACTGGGCCCGGCCCGCCGTGGAGACCTGCCGCAACGAGCACACCTGGCCGGTACTCGTGGGCGAGCCGGGCCATCGGGACGTGGTGCTGTCCTCTCCGATCATCCTCTACGACCACCCGGACATCGCGCCGGAGAGCCCCGGGCCGCTGTTCGACTCCACGGAGATCGACGAGATGCTCCACCTGCGCACCCTCACCCTCACCGACTCGGAGGCTCGGGAGGCCCGGGAGACCGACCCCCGGGTGGCCGAGCTCATCGACATGGTCGGCAACATGCCACCGGAGCTGCTGGAACGACTCCACGGCGCGATCCGTTCGGTGGAGGAGAACACCGACCCGCGCTCTCGGACGTCTCCGGAGATGTCCTCGTGCACGTCCTCACCGATGTCTCCGGCGAGTGAGGAGTCGTCCTGGGCCCTGGGGGAGAGGTCCGCCCCCCAGTGGGCTGAGGCTGCGGTCTCCCCGGAGGCCGACAGCGTGACGATTTCCGGGGTGGCCGTCTCCAGGGGCAGCAGGGTCAGGCTGGTTCCCGGCCGGCGACGCGCCGACGCCCACGACATGTTCCTCGCCGGCAGGACCGCGCACGTCGAGGCCGTGCTCCTCGATCTCGACGGCGCCCACCACCTGGCCGTCACCCTGGAGGAGGATCCGGGCGCTGACCTGCACCGATCGCACGGCCGCTTCCTCTACTTCGCCCCCGACGAGGTCGAGCCGCTCACGGACGACTCACCTGTGGGAGAGGTGGGCGCGTGAGGATCCTGGTGGCCGGTGTGGGAAACGTCTTCCTCGGCGACGACGGCTTCGGGGTGGCGGTGGCCGGACACCTGGCCCGCACCGACCTGCCCGATGAGGTCGAGGTCAGGGACTTCGGCATCCGAGGCGTCCACCTGGCGTACGAGCTGACCGGCGGCGGATACGACGTCACGATCCTGGTCGACGCGGTCTCCCGCGACGGGCCGCCCGGCACCCTGTACGTCCTCGAACCGTCGGCGGGCGACGTACCGCGATCCTTCGCCGACGCGCACTCGATGACGCCGGAGACCGTGCTCTCGCTGGTGGGCGTGCTCGGCGGCGAGGCCGGTCGCGTCCTGCTCGTCGGCTGCCAGCCCGCCGACACCTCGCCTGGCATGCGGCTCAGCCCTCCGGTCGCGGACGCCGTCGCCAGGGCGGCGGACCTGGTCGTCGAGCTCGCGGGGCAACAGATCGCGATGGCGCTCGCCACCGCGGTTCACGAGGAGGAACGGACATGCTGAAACGCCTGCTGGCCGGAGCGGTGCTGGTGGGGGTGGCCATACTGGTCTATCAGTCGCTCCCCGACATCAAGCGCTACCTGCGGATGCGGAACATGTAGCGGGCCCGCGCACTCCGGAGAGCCGTGGACGCGGGACGGGCCGTCCCGTACGACCGTCCGCGCCATTCGGGCGGCGGGCGGAACACATCGAGGTCACGGCCCGCCGGAACGGAAAAACCTACCGATGCAATGAGAAGGGATGACGATGCATGAATTCGGGATCGCCGAGGCGATCCTCACGGCGGTGGAGAACCGGGCGGACGGCAGGCGGGTGCGACGGGCGCGAGTCCGCGCGGGCGCCCTGCTCCGCCTCACGGAACCGGCCGTCAACCTGGCGTTCTCCTCGATCTCCGAGGGTTCCGTGGCCGAGGGCGCCCATGTGGAACTGGTCATCGTCCCGGTGAGGATGACCTGCCGTTCCTGCGGGAGCACGTCCACCTCCGTCGAGCCCTTCGCCCTCTGCGCGGGGTGCGGCGACACCGATATCGACACCGAGGGCGGCGAAGACCTCGTTCTCGAGTCCATCCAGCTGGCGGAGGTCTCTCATGTGCCTGGGAATTCCCGGCGAGATCGTGGAAATCCTGTCGGATCGTCCTGATCTGGCCATGGTCGACGTCTGCGGCGTCAAGCGCGCGATCAACATCGGCCTGCTTGAGGACGAGTGCGTCGCACCCGGCGACTGGATCCTCATCCACGTCGGGTTCGCGCTGTCGAAGATCGACGAGGTGGAGGCGAGGGCCGCGCTCGACTTCCTCGAAAGCATCGGCCAGGCGTACGAGGACGAGATCGCGGCCCTCCGAGAATCCACGATCGAAGAGGGGTGAGGGCTGATGCGTTTCGTCGACGAGTACCGCGACGCCGAGAAGGCCCGGATGCTCGCCGCGCGGATCGCCGCGCTGTGCGAGCCCGGCCGCGACTACAAGTTCATGGAGGTGTGCGGCGGGCACACCCACACGATCTACAAGCACGGCCTGGAGGACTACCTGCCCGAGGCCGTCACCCTGGTGCACGGTCCCGGCTGCCCGGTCTGCGTCATCCCGATGGGAAGGGTGGACGACGCCGTCCACATCGCCGGACAGCCGGACGTGATCATGACGTCGTTCGGCGACATGATGCGGGTGCCGGGCGGGAACGGCTCGTTCCTCGACGCCAAGGCGCGGGGGGCCGACATCCGGATGGTGTACTCCCCGCTGGACGCCCTGAAGATCGCCCGGCAGAACCCGGAACGGCGCGTGGTCTTCATGGCCATCGGGTTCGAGACCACCGCGCCCTCGACGGCGATGACGGTCCTGCGTGCCGAGGCCGAGGGGATCGAGAACTTCTCGATCTTCTGCAACCACGTGACGATCATCCCCGCCATCAAGGCGATCCTGGACTCTCCCGACCTGCGCCTTGACGGGTTCATCGGGCCGGGCCACGTCTCGACCGTGATCGGCTGCCGGCCGTACGAGTTCGTCGCGCGTGCCTACGGAAAGCCCATGGTGGTCGCCGGTTTCGAGCCGTTGGACGTACTGCACACGGTCTACCGCATCCTTCTGCAACTGTCGGAAGGCCGCTTTGAGGTGGAGAACCAGTACTCCCGGGTGGTCCCGTGGGAGGGCAACCTCAAGGCCCTGCGCGTCATCGGCCAGGTGATGGAGCTGCGACCGTACTTCGAATGGCGCGGGCTCGGCTTCATCTCGCAGTCGGCGCTCAGGGTCACCGAGCGGTACGCCGCCTTCGACGCCGAGCGGATCTTCCGGATTCCGGGCGGGAGGGTGGCCGATCCGAAGGCGTGCCAGTGCGGCGAGGTGCTCAAGGGAGTGCTCAAGCCCTGGGAGTGCAAGGTCTTCGGCACCGCGTGCACTCCGGAGACGCCGATCGGCACGTGCATGGTGTCGTCCGAGGGCGCCTGCGCGGCGTACTACAACTTCGGCCGGTTCTCGCGCGAGCGCGTCAGGGAGGCGACCCGGACGTGAACGACGGAAAAGGCGGCACCGGACGGGCCGAGGAGCACACCGTGCGGGAGATGGATCCCCCGGGATCACTCGACGGGTTGCAGGCGCCGGGCCTGCGGGAGGAGACACCCGGCCGCGAACACGTACCGGACCTGAAGGACCCGAAGAAGGAGACGCGCGTCCGCGGACACGTACCGGACCTGAGTGACCCGAGGGAGGAGGCGCGCGTCCGGGAGCAGCGGGTGCTGGACCGGATCGAGCGGGTACGGCGACGCGGGGCGCGCGTCCGGGAGGACCGCGTCACCCTGGCGCACGGCGCGGGCGGCAAGGCCACCAGGACCCTGATCGAGGCGGTGTTCCTGGAGTCGTTCCGCAACCCGATGCTGGAGACCCTGGAGGACGGCGCGGTCACCGACGGGCTCGCCCTCACCACCGACGCGTTCGTGGTCACGCCGCTGTTCTTCCCCGGCGGCGACATCGGCGACCTCGCGGTCAACGGCACCGTCAACGACCTGGCCATGTGCGGTGCCCGCCCCCGCTACCTGTCGGCCGGATTCATCCTGGAAGAGGGATTTCCGGTGGCCGACCTGCGGCGCGTCACCGCCTCGATGGCCGAGGCGGCGCGGGCGGCGGGCGTGTGGATCGTCACCGGTGACACCAAGGTCGTGGAGAGGGGCAAGGCGGACGGCTGCTACATCACCACCTCCGGCATCGGGACGCTTGAGCGGCCCGTCCGGCTGAGTGCCGCCTCCGCGCGGCCGGGAGACGCGGTCATCGTGTCCGGGCCGATCGGCGAGCACGGGATCACCATCATGCTCGCCCGGGGAGAACTCGACATCGAGGCCGACCTGTGTTCCGACACCGCTCCGCTCAACGCCCTCGTCGACCTGCTGCTGGACGCCTGCGACAGCGACGGGGGCGGCGCGGTGCGCTGCCTGCGCGACGCGACCAGGGGCGGGGTCGCGACGATCGTCAACGAGATAGCGGAGTCCTCGCGGGTCGCCGTCGTCCTCGACGAGGACGCGGTGCCGGTCCGCCCCGCCGTACGGGGGGCGTGCGAACTGCTGGGGATCGACCCGCTCTACGTCGCCTGCGAGGGCCGGATGGTCGCGGTGGTGGCCGGGGATTCCGCGGAGACGGCCCTGGCCGCCCTTCGTTCCCACCCGCTCGGCTCCGACGCGGCGATCATCGGGCGGATCGCCGACGATCCGCCGGGGCTGGTCCTGCTCAGGACCGCCTTCGGCGGCACCCGCATCGTCGACCTGCTGGTCGGCGACCCGCTACCGAGAATCTGCTGACCGGGAGCGGTTGGCTAGCGGGGAAAGACGATCGTCTTGTGACCGTCGAGCAGGACACGCTGCTGGGTGTGCCAGCGGACGGCCCGCGCCAGGGCCTGGCACTCGACGTCACGGCCGATGGCGGCGAGGTCGTCCGCGGAGTGGGTGTGGTTGACCCGGGCGACCTCCTGCTCGATGATCGGGCCCTCGTCAAGGTCGGCGGTCACGTAGTGCGCGGTCGCGCCGATCAGCTTCACGCCGCGGGAGTGCGCCTGGTGGTAGGGCTTGGCGCCCTTGAACGACGGCAGGAACGAGTGGTGAATGTTGATCACATTGCCCGCGAGCTTGACGCAGAGGTCTTCCGACAGCACCTGCATGTAGCGGGCGAGCACCACCAGGTCGGCCCGGTAGTGGTCGACCAGGGTGAGGACCTCCGCCTCCTGCCTGGGCTTGGTCTCGGGGGTGACCGGCAGGTGGTGGTAGTCGATGCCGTACGACTGGGTCAGCGGCCGCAGGTCCGGGTGGTTGGAGACGACCGCGACGATCTCGATGTCGAGCAGGCCCGAGCGCGTCCGGTACAGAAGATCGTTCAGGCAGTGGCCGAACTTGCTCACCATCACCAGCACGCGCGGCTTGACGGAGACGTCGCGCAGCTTGAAATCCATGCCGAACTCGGGGGCGAGCGCGGCGAAGGCCTCGCGCAGCTCCCCGTCGGACAGCGGAGAGGCGAACTGCACCCGCATGAAGAACCGCTCGGCCACGGCGTCACCGAACTGCTGGCTCTCGATGATGTTGCATCCCCGCCCGGCGAGGAGGCCGGAGACCGCGGCCACCACTCCCGGACGGTCCGGGCAGGACAGCGTCAACACAAACTCGGCCCTGGAACTCATGCCTTCACCTTTGAGCTTGAGAGGTCGGATCGTACGGTGCTTCCACCTGACCTGGGCAGGGTACAGCGAATCCCACCGCCGCATCCGGCCGTCCGGCACGTGGCGGGCCACGAGACCCCAAGGCCACCACAGACCCCCGGAACCACCACAACCACGCGATCTCGCTCTGGTCGTCGGAGCACCCGGGATCGGCCGACATCGCCCGGAGTCAAGAAAGCCATCCGGAACCGTCCGAGGCGCTGATCCGCTGGGCGAACGGGGTGCTATCGTCCCCACCCTATGGACCCCCACCCTATGGAGACCCCAGACCCCGCGGACACCCCGGATACCACGGACATCGCGGACACCCCTCAGCCGAGCGGCAGGCCCGCGACCCGGGTGATCTGTGTGGACGGGGCAGGCCGGGTGCTTCTCATGCACTGGCGCGACCCCGTCGGCGGCCAGACCCTCTGGGAACCGCCGGGCGGCGGGATCGACCCGGGCGAGACCCCTCTGCAGGCCGCGCGGCGCGAACTCACCGAGGAGACGGGGCTGCCGGGCGAGGCGGTGCTGAACCTGTGGGTGCCGGTACGCAGGGAGTTCCGCTGGATCGGGGTCGACTACGCCAAGACGGAGCGGTTCTATCTGGCGAGGTTCGAGGGCACCCCCGAGGTGAGCGCCGGGGCGTTCACCGCCGAGGAGCACATCACCTACCTCGGCTGCGACTGGTTCTCACCGGCGGAGATGGTCGATCTCCCCGGCTCCCTGGAGCCCCCTGACCTGCCGGAGGTCGTCTCCCGCCTCACACTGCTGGGGTGAACCGGTCATCAGCCGGAAAAGGGAACGAACAGCCGGACAAGAAAAGCCCGCGCGGCCCTCGATCTCTCGGACCGGGGGCCGCGACCGTTGGAGGATGATTCTCTCGGTGGGGAAGAATCTCATCCCTTGTGGATGGTGCCGGCAGCGCCACCCAGTCGCGACACGCCGGCTTTGTGGACAATGATCTTTTTCATCGCACTCACCAGGGAATGGTGTTAGGTACGAAAATAATTATTCGGATATTTCCGAAATAGGCAATACCAAACCGAAAGATATCCCTAAATATAGATCACTTAGTTAAAGAGGACATAGCGGCTATTAGGTCTTTTTCTCCGTAAATCACCACACACCCCCCTCGTTCTTCCCGGCGGACCTCGCGCCAGCCGAACTTGCGATAGAGCTCCATCGCCGCGAGTTGATTCATGGTGGTGTCACCGCGAAGACGCACATAACCGAGTTCGGTGGCTCGCGTCTCCAGCGCGAGCACCATCTGGGCGCCGAATCCGCGACGCTGGAACTCCGGATGGACCCGCATGCGGCACATCTCGGCGGTCTGGTCGTCGACACGACGCAGACCGCCCATCGTGATGACGCGCCCCTCGGGCGTCTCGCCCACGAGGAACTCACCCCGGTCGGCGAGATAGATCTCGTGGATCCTCGGGAAGTCGTCCTCGTAGTAGACGCCGTCCCCCGGCGCGAGACCGACCTGCGCGAGGCAGATCTGGTGAAGCGCCCATACGGACTCCAGGTCGGACCAGCGATAACGCCGAAGCCTCGGCTTCAAGTGCCACTCCTGTCGGTCACCGGATCCTCCGTCGACGTGCCGCGGCTGCGCAGCGACTCCATGTAGGTCTTGAGCTTGGGATGGCCAGGGACCTTCACCTCGACCTGCTTGCCCACCTCGTGGGCGCGTTGCATGAGGATGTCGGGCCGGCAACTCTCGTCGAGGCTCAGGACCGTACGGTGGGCGATCTCCAGCGCCTCGTCCACGTCACCCTCAAGGATCTTGCACTGGGCCCGGTCGAACTTGATGAAGGTCGGGTCGAGCCAGTCGGTCGGGCCGTACTTGGTGAGCGCCTGCTCCAGGATGAGATCGGCCTCCATCGCCTGCCCGAGCTTGACGAGCGCGTCTCCCTGGTGGAAGTAGAGCTGGCGCTCGGTGTAGCCGAAGGTCGAGTCGTCCTGCTCCGTGGCGGACATCTGGGAGAAGGCGGCCCTCGCCCTCGACAGCGCCCGCTTCGCCTGGTCGACCACGTCCTTCTTGCCCGAGCCCGACATCATCGCCAGCGCGCGGGCCTCGACCACCGGGGCCATGACCTGGGCCGCACAGGGCGTCTGCCCGGCCAGGTCCCTGCTCTTCTTGGCGAGGTTGAGGGCCTCGCGCGGGTCGCCGTAGTAGAGGGGGACCAGAGCCTCCCTCGCCGTGACCCACGCCCTCAGCGCCCGGTCGCCGGTCTCGTCCGCCGCGGTCCTGCCGGTCCTGAAGAAGGACCGCGCGAGCCGGTGGTCGCCAAGATTGATCATGATCATGCCGCTCAGACCGGCGAGTTTCGCCGCCATGCGGCACAGCCGTTCTTGCAGGTCGACCGGCTGGTGCCGCTCCATCGCCTTGCGCACCGCGGCGAATTCGAGCATCACGTCGCACAGCAGCCTGAGCGGGGGGGTGTTCATGTACTGGCGGCCGAAGCCGATGGTGGATTCCTCCCACTGATCGAGCATCGCGGGCGAGACGGTGGCCGAAACCAGCGTGTCGTCCATCCGCCGACGCATGCTTTCCACCGATCCGAGCACCTGCCCGTCCAGCGCGATACCGCTGCCGGCCAGAAGCTGTAAGAGCGTCCTCCGTAGCACGTTCTCGTCCTCCTCACCCCCGTCCGCGGGAGGGTCGGCGCCGATCGGCTGGATCAGCAGCTCACGCGGACCAGGGGAAGTGTCGGGTCTTCCATCCTGGAGATCACCTCGCACGACACCGGGCATCTTGTGGCCGTGGCCACAGATGCACGGGCCGTCGTACCCGAGGGAGGGGGGCTCGACCCGGTAGGCGGAGCACAGGTAGTGCAGGTATTCGGGACCGGGTCGCTTCAACCCGCTCTCGTACGCGGACAGGAGCGTCTCACCGATGCCGGGAGCCGCCTTACCGTCGCGTTCGAACAGCGCCCGTATCTGTTCGATGACGTCCGCGAGAGCGACGCCGTGCGCGAGGCGGTGACCTTTTATCCGAGTGGTCCCGAATTGCGAACTACACTTTTCATATATTTCCTCGGCTATCTGCGCCGAGGACTTCCCGGCCGCCAGGCCACGGGCCCGGACCTGCCTCGCCAACTCTGTCTCCCTGTGCTGCCTGCCGGACATACCGGCCCCTCTCTCGTGACCAGCTGGGCTGGCTGGCACACTGGTCCCGACCGGATCCCCATCTCCCTTGACGCAGTGTGATCTTCCGGTCGCACTGCGCCTACCGAGAATGATGGACCACGTTTGACTCATCCGGAACACGCTAATAAAGCCGCTGGCTAAGAATCGTCCTCCGAAGGACTGTTTCTTTCAACCCACTTGGCACATCGCCCACCCTGAACAGGGTTTTCCCTGAATTGACCCGTAGGGCCGCTGTGAGTCATCTTTGGCGGGCAGCACCGGAAGCGTGATCGGACGAACACGATTCGGTGCCGGCCATCCGAGAGCACGAGGAGGGACGAGGTGGGTGAAGACGATTTCCAGCACCTTGAGCGGCTGGTGACGGAGCTTGACTGTCGCGGGCTGCACGCCCGCGTGGTGCGGACCCACTCGGGCCGTGCGTTCGTGCGTGTGATCAATCCGAAGGCGACCAGCCTGGCGGAGAACGTCACCTGCAGGGCGCAGGCCACCCCCAGCCATCGGGACTGGTACTACTGGTGGTCCTGGGGCGAACGAATGCACACGGTGGAGGACCCCGCCGGTGCCGCGACCAAGGTCGCACGCGTGCTAGCCGCGGTAGGAGAGTGAGGTGAGCGGCACAACGGGCGTTCATCCGCCCGGTGTGCCGCGCCTACCGCGGCCCGACGGAGCCGGCGGGGTGATCCGGTGCGGAGCGTCTTCGGACGCTGGACACCCCGCCGGCTCCGAATCGTCAGGCCCGCACCCGCGGGCCGCCGTTCCACGAGAACTTCCACGAAAAACGCGGAGGCTCCCCGTGAGCCGAAGCCCACGAACCGCTGCAAAGCACAGGCTGCCGTCCGGTCTCTCGTCCGGACGGTGACCGGAGGGATCCCTTTCGGGAACGGCACGGGACACGCTTCCGGGTGCGTGCCCCGTGCCGGGTCACCCCGTCACCAGGGGCATCCTGGTCCGCCTCCGCGGCTCCAGACCAGGATGTCCCCGTCTTCCCCGGCGTGATGTGACGGAGACCGGTTCGATCGGCAAGATGGGTGGGTTGCATGACTCACTCGGTCAGCCTGTCGATCCGATCCGAAAGGGATCCACTCCGTGTTCCTGCTGTCCCCCACGCCCGTTCCTACTCCCACCCCCAGCTTCACCCCCACTCCCAGCTTCACCCCGACACCCAGCGTCACCCCGACCTCGGGTCCGGAAGCCGTCGTCGAGGACCTCCTCGACGTGAGTGCGGGATTTACAAAAGGGTGCGGAGACGGTGGGGGAGTAATCTGCGACTTTGTGAAGATGCTCATCCCCGCGTCCGTCGACTGGGTGGCCCCCGTGATCGCGTGGCTGGTGGCCATCGTCCTGGTCGTGGCCATCGCGCTCATCCTGCGCAACCTGTCGCACCGGCTGATCGGCCGGATCGTGCGCCGGGCGTCCGCCGAGCGCACCTCCCTGGCGGGGCGGCTGCGCGGCAGGGAGACGGTCGCCCCCGAGGGCCTCGACGCGATCGTGGCCGAACGGCGCAGGCAGCGGGCCGAGACCATCGGCTCGGTGCTCAGGCACGTCGCCTCGATCATCATCCTGGGCACCGCCGCGCTCACCGTTCTCGACCGCCTCTCCATCCCCATCGCCCCCTTGCTGACCAGCGTCGGCATCCTGGGCGTCGCGATCGGCTTCGGCGCCCAGGAGCTCGTCAAGGACTTCATCGCCGGCATGTTCATGCTCCTGGAGGACCAGTACGGCGTGGGTGACGTGATCGACACGGGCACCGCGGTCGGCACCGTCGAGGCGGTCACCCTGCGCATCACCCGCCTGCGCGACAGCGACGGCCGCGTCTGGTACATCCGCAACGGCACGATCACCCGCGTCGGCAACGAGTCCCAGGGCTGGGCCCGCGCCACGGTCGACGTGCCGGTGGCGTACGCCTCGGAGATCCCCGTGGTCCGCGACCTGCTCAAGGAGGTCGTCGACGAGATGTGGAACGAGCCCGCCTTCCGCGACAGCGTCATCGTCGAGGAGCCCCAGGTCTGGGGCATCGAGCAGATCTCCGACACCGCGGTCATCTTCCGGGTCAGCGCCAAGACCCTCCCCTCCCGGCAGGGCGAGGTCGCCCGCGAGCTCCGCCTGCGGATCAAGTTCGCCCTCGACCGCGCCGGCATCACGATCGCCTCCTGACGTCAATTAGGCTGGATGACGTGTCCGCTACCCCCGAGGAATCCCAGTCCTTCTACGACGCCGTTGGCGGCGAGGAGGCCTTCAGGCGTCTGGTGCACCGCTTCTACCAGGGAGTGGTCACCGACCCGATCCTCCTGCCGCTGTATCCCGAGGAAGACCTCGAAGGCGCCGAGGAGCGGCTCAGGCTCTTCCTCATCCAATACTGGGGCGGTCCCAACACGTACGGCATGCAGCGGGGCCACCCCCGGCTGCGGATGCGGCACAACCCGTTCGTCATCCGCTCGGCCGAGCGCGACGCCTGGCTCCGCCACATGCACGACGCGGTGGTCTCCCTCCAGCTCCCCGACGAGCTGGAGAAACGCCTCTGGGACTATCTCGTGTACGCGGCGCACAGCATGGTAAACACCCCCGACGTATAAACCACCGTAAGGTCGGGGTCTGCCACGCATAAACCCCACCGGCCTGGGGCAACCCATGCACATGGAAACCCCCTGGTGGCGTGATGCCGTCGTCTACGAGATCTACGTTCGCAGCTTCGCCGACGCCTCCGGAGACGGCGTCGGCGATCTGCCCGGCATCCGGCAGCGCCTGCCGTATCTCGCCGAGCTCGGCGTGGACGCGATCTGGTTGACCCCCTTCTACCGCTCCCCGATGGCCGACGGCGGTTACGACGTGGCCGACTACCGCGACGTCGACCCGCTCTTCGGCACGCTCTCCGACTTCGACGAACTCGTCTCCGAGGCGCACCGGCTCGGGCTGCGGGTGATCGTCGACATCGTCCCGAACCACAGCTCCTCCGCCCACGAGTGGTTCCAGGCCGCCCTGCGAGGCGAGGGGCGCGACCGCTACATCTTCCAGGACGGCGGGGAGTCCCCTCCCAACAACTGGCAGTCGACCTTCAGCGGCCCCGCCTGGAGCAAGTCTCCCGACGGACAGTGGTATCTCCACCTCTTCGCCCCCGAACAGCCTGACTTCAACTGGCGCAATCCCGAGGTCCACTCCGAGTTCCTCGACGTGCTGCGGTTCTGGCTCGACCGCGGGGTGGACGGATTCAGGATCGACGTCGCGATGGGCCTCTACAAGGCCGAAGGGCTGCCGGACACCCCGCCGGAGGACCAGGCGTTCAAGGCCGAGTCGCCGATCTGGGGGCGGCCCGAGGTGCACGAGGTCTACCGCGACTGGCGCAAGGTCCTCGACTCCTACGAGGGCGAGCGGATGGCGATCGGCGAGGTCTGGACCGACTCCGCCGAGGATCTCGCCCTGTACGTCCGCCCCGACGAGCTGCACCAGAGCTTCAACTTCGCCTGGCTGGAAGCGCCCTGGTCAGGACCGGCGTTCAAGAAGATCATCGATGACACGCTCGCCGCGGTGACCGCCCCCACCTGGGTCCTTTCGAACCACGACGTGATCCGCCACGTGACCCGGTACGGCGACGGCCTCACCAACTCCACGACGGGCCTCGCCCGTGCCCGCGCGGCCCTGCTCGCGATGCTCGCCCTGCCGGGATCGGCATATCTCTACCAGGGGGAGGAACTCGGCCTCCCCGAGGTGAAGGATCTTCCCCCGGAGGCCCGCCAGGACCCGATCTTCGCCCGCTCCAAGGGCGAGCTGGCCGGCCGCGACGGCTGCCGAGTCCCCATCCCCTGGTCCGGTGCGGCCGAGCCCTACGGCTTCTCCCCAGACGGAACACGGCCCTGGCTGCCACAGCCGGTCGAGTGGGCCGCACTCTCCGCCGAGCGCCAGTCGAACGACCCGGGCTCGACGCTCCACTTCTATCAGGAGGCCCTGCGCGCCCGCCGCGAGCTGCGCGGCACGCTGCCGGACGAGATCACCTGGCTGGACTCCCCCGAGGACGCCCTCATCTTCAGCCGGGGTCCGCTCACCTGCGTCATCAACTGCGGTTCCGAGCCGGTGCAACTGCCTCCGCACGACCGTGTCCTGATCGGCAGCGCCCCGGTGGAAGGTCACCTTCTCCTGCCGGACACCGCGGCCTGGCTGCACACTCCTGAGGCCTGACAGACCGCCTGCCACCGGCGGACGCCCGGTGGCAGGCGCCCTCAGCCCGTGACGAACCTGTCCAGGTAGGCGAGCTCGTCCTGGTTCAGCCGTCGGGGGGAGGCCTTCTCCACGTCGTAGGCCACGATCACCGAGCGGGCCCTGACGAAGATCTCCTCGTCGTCGAGGATCTCGTACACGAGGGTGAACCGCACCGGCCGGATCTCCGTCACCCATGACTCCACCCGGACCGGATCGGGGCGGAAGGTAAGGGGCCGCACATAGTCGACCTCGTGTCTGGCGATCACGAGCCCATTGAAGGGCTCGCGGCCCTCACGCCGGGGATCGACATGGAACAGCGCGAGCCGCGCGTCCTCCAGGTAGTCGAGAAACCGTACGTTGTTGACGTGTCCCAGCGAGTCGATGTCGGCGAACCTCACGGCCCTGGGGAACACATGCCGGTGGCCACGGCCGACGCCGTCCACGATGCTCTGTCCAAACACACCCAAAACCGTAGCGGGCCCCGACGCACCGGCTTACGGCGGTACGTCGGAAGCCCGTCGGCACGGCGACACCGCATCCGTCGCGGGCGGGCCCGCGCCAGGTGCGACACCCCTTCCCGGAGACCGGCCGGTCTGCAGACCGGCCTCCGGGGAAGGGGATCAGTCGCGGGTGAGCTTGCGGTAGGTGACCCGGTGCGGCCTGGCCGCGTCGGCACCCAGGCGCTCGATCTTGTTCTTCTCGTAGTCGGCGAAGTTGCCCTCGAACCAGAACCAGTTCGAACCCTCTTCCCAGGCGAGGATGTGGGTCGCGATGCGGTCGAGGAACCACCGGTCGTGCGAGGTGATGACCGCGCAACCGGGGAATTCCAGCAACGCGTTCTCCAGGCTGGAGAGCGTCTCGGTGTCGAGGTCGTTGGTGGGCTCGTCGAGCAGCAGCACGTTGCCGCCCTGCTTGAGGGTGAGCGCCAGGTTGAGCCGGTTGCGCTCTCCGCCGGACAGGATGCCCGACTTCTTCTGCTGGTCAGGGCCCTTGAACCCGAACGCGGCGATGTAGGCGCGGGACGGCATCTCGACCTGGCCGACCTTGATGTAGTCGAGCCCGTCGGAGACGACCTCCCAGACGTTCTTGGCGGGGTCGATCCCGCCCCTGCTCTGGTCGGCGTAGGAGATCTTGACCGTGTCGCCGATCACGATCTCGCCGCTGTCGGGCGTCTCGCTGCCGGTGATCATCCGGAACAGGGTGGTCTTTCCCACACCGTTCGGGCCGATCACACCGACGATGCCGTTACGCGGGAGGTCGAAGGAGAGGCTCTCCATCAGGACCCGCTCCTCGAAGCCCTTGGTGAGCTTCTCGGCCCGGATGACCGTGGTCCCCAGGCGCGGGCCCGGCGGGATCTGGATCTCCTCGAAGTCGAGCTTGCGGTGCTTGTCGGCCTCGGCGGCCATCTCCTCGTAGCGCTGCAGACGCGCCCGGCTCTTGGTCTGGCGGGCCCTGGCGTTGGAGCGGACCCACTCCAGCTCCTCCTCCAGGCGCTTCTTGCGCTTGGCGTCTTTTTGGCCCTCAAGCTTGAGCCGCGCCGCCTTCGCCTCCAGGTAGGTGGAGTAGTTGCCCTCGTAGGGGTGGCAGCGGCCCCGGTCGAGCTCCAGGATCCAGGTGGCCACGTTGTCCAGGAAGTAGCGGTCGTGGGTGACGGCCAAGACGGTGCCCGGGTATTTCTCCAGGTGGGATTCGAGCCACTGGACACTCTCGGCGTCGAGGTGGTTGGTGGGCTCGTCGAGCAGCAGCAGGTCGGGCTGCTCCAGAAGCAGCTTGCACAGGGCGACCCTGCGGCGCTCTCCACCAGAGAGCTGGGTGACCTCGGCGTCCGGCGGAGGACAGCGCAGGGCGTCCATCGCCTGCTCCAACTGGCTGTCGAGATCCCAGCCGTTGCGGTGGTCGAGGGCGTCCTGAAGCTTGCCCATCTCGTTGAGCAGATCGTCGCTGTAGTCGGTGGCCATCAGCTCGGCGATCTCGTTGAAGCGGTCGAGCATCGCCTTGGTCTCGGCGACACCCTCTTCGACGTTGCCGAGGACGGTCTTGGATTCGTTGAGGGGGGGCTCCTGCTGAAGCATGCCGACGGTGAAGCCGGGCATGAGCCGGGCGTCGCCGTTGGACGGCTGCTCCAGGCCCGCCATCATCTTCAGCAGCGTCGACTTCCCGGTGCCGTTGGGGCCCAGGACACCGATCTTGGCGCCCGGCAGGAACGACAGCGTCACGTCGTCGAGGACGACCTTGTCACCGTGCGCCTTGCGCACGCGCTGCAGCGTGTAGATGTACTCCGGCATGCCCTTAGTTTAGGGCCTGGGGAGTTCAGCTATGGGCGGCCCTGGATAGGGCCGTCGAGGGTTCCGCCCTGAACGAAGACCGATTCGGCGAGGACGGCCCCGGAGGAAGGCTCGTTCAACCGAGGGCGGCCCGGACGAAGACCGGTTCAGCCGGGAGCGGCTCCGGATGGGGCCCGAGAAGTTCAGCCGGGAGCGGCCTCGGATCCGGGCCTGCGGGCCGGGGGCACGATGGTGGCCGACAGGCAGATCTGGTCGCGGCCGAGCTCCTTGGCCCGGTAAAGAGCGAGGTCGGCCGCCGCGAGCAGCTCGATCAGGTCGTCCCCGTGCACACTCATGATCGCGACACCGACCGAGATGGTCACAGTGATCATGTTGTCGTCGGCCGGGACGGCCATCCGCCCCACCCGTGAGCGCAGCCGCTCCGCCACCCTGCGCGCCTCGGTCACGTCGGCCCTGGGCAGCAGGACGACGAACTCCTCACCGCCGAACCGGCCCACCACGTCGTAGTCACGCAGCTGGCTGCGGATGGTGTCGGCCACCCCGACGAGGACCTGATCGCCGATCAGGTGACCGTAGGTGTCGTTCACCTTCTTGAAGTGGTCGATGTCGACGATCAGCAACGCGAGCGTCTCCCCAGTGCGCCGCGCCCTGACGATCTCGGTGTCGGCCTCCCGCTGCCAGGCCGCGGCGTTCAGCAGGCCGGTCTTGAGATCGGTGCGGGCCGCCGCCTGGAGCTGGGCGTGGAGCAGGCTGCGCTGGAGCAGCACGACCGGGGGCAGCGCCAGGACCAGCAGGGCCAGGTTGAGCCCGCAGGTGATGGAGACGAGGACGCCGAGACAGAGCTCGACGAAGTCGAGGAGCAGGTTCTCCCGGTTCCACAGGACCTCCCGCCAGCGGCTCTCGGGGTCGGCGGTGTGCGCGGCGATGGCGATCAGCGCGGTGTTGATCACTGTGAATAAGATCGCGCAGCCGATGGCAACGAGGATCGGCCATCCTTCCCCCCTGGTCAGCGCCCCCAGGTCGCCGACCACGGCGTGGAAGAGCAGCGAGGCCGCGCATCCGGCCAGTCCGATCGCCGCCGAGCTCACGACCCGCCGGTAGACCACCGTCGCGCGCACCCGCTTCTGCAGCAGGAACTGGAGCGGGATGGGCGCCAGAAGCGCGTAGATCGGCGGGAGGAGCAGGGCTGCGGGTAACCACCAGGCGGACAGCAGATCGCGGTAGACGCCCGCGGGCATGCCGAGTCTCCGGGTCGCCTCGATGCACACGGCTCCGCACATCATCAACGCCGTGAACGTCAGCACGTCGGACCAGCGGAAAACACCGGAAATCGAGAAGAACACGATCGCGACGAGATCCAGCGCTACTATCCCGCACAGGTAGCCGACCAGCGGACGACGCTGCCCCAGCAGGGGCCATCGATCGACCAAAGGTGTCATGCCGTCGCGTGGTTTGACCGGTGAGTGACTGGGAGCCACCATGTCGTCCCCCTCTCCGACTAACGATGTGTAACACAATAGTTGCGGAGTGTGCGACGCGCGATGGCAACCGCTACCTTTGGCGGAGTGAGTCAGCCCACCGGCCGGCTCACGACTTGGAAACCGCTCGCTCGCGAGCGGGCCGTGGTGGGAAAGGAGCAAGCCATGCTGCGGGGCGTGACCTGGACCTAACAGGTGTCTCGGCATCTGACACGGGCAAGACCATCGGCCGGTTATCTCGGCGTCACCGCGCAGTCACGGCGAGACCCCGACCGCGCCCGGCCGGTGCCCCCTCAACTCGCCCGCACCCAGGCTCCCTCTCCGTACCCATGTGAGCCTGCTACCCCCCACCAGACACCCTGCTCACTTGATCCCCTCTCCCCTCATCGAATCCTCCAGCGCTTCCCCCGCCCTTCAGGACCTCGTTGCCCGATTACGGCCGGTCGACGTCCGGCGCCGTCATCCGACGCCCGAACCCACAGGTCGCAGGATCGAAAACGAACCGGGTAGGGGGAAGATGCCACGAGGGCACTTCCCCTCAACATCGAAGAGCCGCCGAGAAAGTCATCTCCAAGGCCACGTTCGGCCGGTTCCGCGGCGATGACTCAGTCAGGGCCGCGGAGGTCGGCTCCGGTGACGACGGCGGCGCGTCGAGGTTCGGGAACGGTCACCCTGTCAGGGGGGACAGCCGCTGGTCGAGGTCGCTCCTGCGGGTGTCGTCGGGCAGGCGATCGCGAACGGCGAGCAGCTTGCCGACGTTGCGCTTGGAGGGGGCCTGCTCGATCAACGGAACCGCCTGATGGAGCAGGTCGGCGGCCTGGTCGGCGTTGCCGAGGTCGTTCTGGACGCGAGCACACCTGATCAGATAGGTGGCATAGTCTCGGCGCCGGGTCGGGGCGTACCCGTTCCTGGCCTTCTCCAGGTAGAGGTCCGCGCGTCGCAGGTCGCCCAGGTCGATCTGGCAGGTGGCGACATGGTTGTGGAATTCCCCCTCATCGAACCATCGGACCCATCGGGGGTCGTCCGGCCGGGGGCCGCGCCCGAACTGGGTGTCGGCGATGCCCAGAAAGCGATGAGCCTCAGCCTTGTCACCGACACTCGCGTGAGCCCACGCCAAGCGCATGGCCAGCACGCTGGCGGTGCGTGGCGTGACCTCTCCGGCCCCCTCGTAAGCGGCACGAGCGAGAGTCAAGGAACCGGGAAAGTCCCCCACGTCCTTGCATTGCAGAGCCATCGACTTGAGGATGTCCGCCCCCACGGCACGGTCACCGGCCGCGTGCGCGGAATGGACGGCGGCGACCCAGTATCGCTGAGCCGCGGAATGCAGTCCCGTGTCGAAGGAGGCGAAACCCGCCAGTTGCCCGAGTTCCGCGGCCAGTGTGTGAAGACGCCGAGCGATGCCCTCGCTGTAGGAGGACTTCTCCAGCACCCCGGTGACCATGCCGAGCTCGGCGTCGAGCAGCTTGCGGACGTACTGCCCACCGTGGCTGCCCTGCAGCGTATGCAGGCGAGGCAGGCTCGCCTCGATCTGCTCCACGAACTCCTCACCGATCTGGCCCCCACCCAGCACTGAGGTGAGCCGGGCCGGTTCGACGTTGAGCCAGTCGGTCGCGAACGCGGTCAGGCTCATCCCGGTCAGCCGTACGAAACCTCGCCGGTCCATCATCGCCTTCTCCAATGCGTGGTTGAGAGCGAGCCGACTGCCCGTCTGGTCCCAGGAGAAGTCGACTCGAATGGGATCGCCGACCGGTAGCCAGCCGGGCCAGGGCCGGGCGTGGACGGTCTCCGGGGAGACGCCGAGCTCGGCGGCGAGAGCGAGTTGGGTATCCCGGTCGGGCACGACCCCCCAGTGCTCCCAGCGCCACGCCTTCTCCCTCCTTCGCGCCATGTTCCCGACACGTCGGGCGATGACGGTCACCAGGTCCTGGTAGGTCCAGCCGCGCTCGGCGCGGACATAACTCAACGGATGAACGAAGACCTCTCCGGGCTGCATAGAGACTGGTCCGGACATTCGCCACTCCCCTTTCTCCGACTGTAAATCTGATTAATCCACCCGGACAGGCCACGAGAGGCTTTCCTGAAGAGGGGACAACCCCGGACGACGAGATCTGCCTGTTCGAGAGGGGTGCGAGCAGGTTTTCTGGAGCCCATCTGGTTCGTTCCGCTCTCACAACACTACGCTCCGCAGTCGTCTCATTACAACGGATAATCAGGGCAAGAATTTCACGAAAGCCCTAATAAGCAGTGCCCGTCCCGCGATGGGCGACTTTCCCAAAACCGGTTTCCGTCCGCCGGTGAAACGTCTCCATTTCCCACCCGATAGGAGCGACGATGCTCATCGAGCACGTGCCCGTCCCGGACCCCGACGGGCACGGCAGACTCCCCAACCGCTTCCGGATGACCGCCTGGTGCCTACCCCCCGGCAACGCCGCCCGCCGCGCCCGGGAGCTGTTCCGCGACCAGCTGACCAAACAGCTCCCGGACCCCGACGTGCTCGACGACCTGGAGATCGTCGTCTCCGAACTCGTCACCAACGCCACCCGCTACGCCCCCGCCCCCTACGAACTACGCCTCCTGCACGACCACAACCTGCCCGTCCGCGCAGAGGTCGTCGACGCCGGAGCAGGCACCACCCTCATCAACCACCTCCTACGCCGCCCACCGGCCGTCCCCGAACACCTCGACGACCTCGAACTCGGCGGCCGGGGCCTGCGCATCGTCACCGAACTCACCCACGGCCACTGCGGCACCCAATGGACCCGCCTGTGCGGCACCGGCCAACTCGGCACCGTCGTCTGGTTCGACCTACCGACCGAGCGATACCGGCTCGACCTCACCCCCCAACGACACCACCCTTGACCTCCCCCAACCTCCGGGCAGCCAGGATCGTCCCCCGATCCCCCTGACCCCGGAGCCGGCCCACGCCCACCACTCCCCCGTACCGGGCGTGGGCCGTACCCAGAGGCCGGCGTCCACGGACCCGATCCCACCCCCGTCCGTGACGCCGGCCTCTCTGAGCTTCCCCGCAGGACGGGAACCTAGATCGGTGCGCAGTTCTCCGTGAAGGAAACATCCCTTATACGAGCACCTCGCCGTGGCGCATCTGCTCACGCTGCGCCGCCGAAGGCGTCTCCACCGCGCTGCTGATGCGATCGACCACGCTGTAGGCGGCACCGATCAGGTCGCCTAGCTCCCGGATGGAGAGTTTCACCGTCACTCGCCAGGCCACACCATCAAGGCGTACGAACAGATCGGTGCCGACGGGTTCATAGACGATGTCGGCCAGCTCGCCCTGCCAGGAGCGACCCTCGTAGTAGTCGGTCCACGCGCCGGTGTCGCAGAGTTCATAGAGAACGTACCCGTGCCGGATCAGGCCGGGACCGTGCGGGTGGGGTGTCGCCACAGTGTGGTCATAGTCAGCTGGTTCGGGACGGACCGGCCGACCCCGCGCGGTCAGGAGCGCGCGCAGCGCCGGCCGGGAGATGTCGTAGTCCACTTTCAAGTGCAGCGGCGGATAGTCGGGGTGTTCCACGACCAGCGACGCGCGCTCGCCGGTGAGGCCGATGCGAGCGAAGCACAGTCCGGCTTCGGCGTTGAACCGCTGAATGGCCTGCACCTGCGCGAGCAACCCGCACGCCTGGTGGACCTGGGCACTGTCACCGACACGCATGTCCCCTCCGCTTACCCTGAAGAAGATCCTGACCAAGTTCAGTGGATGTTAATGGCGTTCTTCGCGTAGCTGGAATATCGGGTCACGCCCAGGCAGAGAGCGATTCGCCTCCACTCACGGACTTGCTCGAACCTCGCAAGGAGCTGTCCGTTGAACCTGTTACGAGCGATGCCCGCGGAGAATCAGTGGGATCTCCTGGAGGAGCATCTCCTGAACAGCCGCTTCGATGTGGCCTGGATCGACACGGATGAGATCGATGAAGCCGCGGAGCGTTTCCGGGCGGATTCGGGCTCTGGGGTTCTCTGCGATCTCGATACCGCGTTCGACCTGATTGAGAATGACGAGCAGGAGACTCTGGTCTGGATCGGGACGCATTCCCCGGGCTGGTCTGTCTCGGTCACCATGAACAGGGGTTTCACGCTGTCCGAAGAAGCGAGCACCGGAGGAAGGGGCATCCTCGCCCATTGGCACATGGCCGGCCTGTATGAACTTGCCGACGAAGGGATGGTCTACTACCACGACGGAGAGTATGTGGGCAGGGTGGGCGAGGAGGCGTTCCAGGGTTACGCGCTGGACCTGGATCCGGATGATGCCGGGTTCCGGGAGCAGGTGGAGTATTACCTCATCCTGGCGGGGCGGATCACCGGCAGATTCCTCGACCGGGACTGGTTCGCGACCTCACGCGTCCTTTACCGCGTACCCCGCGACGCCTGGCCACGCTGAGCGAACCTGCCCTCTCGCGTCACTGAAGAAGCGCGGACCGCGACCATCGCCCACCACCCCGCACTCCGGCTTTGAGCTCCCGGTCGGCGGGGAGGTCCGCGGTCCAGACCTCCCCGCCTGAAGCGGCTCAGGCCGCGATGGGTGCCCGGGTCGGCCAGGGCGTCTCGTCGCTCGTATCCGGGTGGGTCTTCAGCGCGCCCGGTCCGCTCCCGACGGGTGCCTCGCCGGCGTTCGGGCCTCGCGTCCCCGTCGTGCCTCGCCGCTTCGTCGTCGTGCTTCTCGCCGCCTTCGCCCTTCCGGCCACGGCCTGTCCCTCCGCCGCTTCCTCCCTGGCGGGACCGTGGCCCTGTCCGGTGAGCCCGGGGTCGGCCGGACGCGGCGGGACCTCGACGGCCTCCCAGACATGAGTGGTGGCCTGCTCCGGGTGAGCGGTGGAGCCTGCGGAGATCGCGTCGTGGGTCGCCTCACCGTCCGGCGTGATCTCCACCTCGTGCGGCGCGGAGGGCTCGGTGTCGGAGCCGGTCTTCAGCGGAGACGGGGCGCCGAAAGCCCCGGCCGCGACCGGGGCGCCGCCGCTCATGGCCCAGTCGGAGGTCTCGCGGTCAAGCTCGATCCGCTCCGCGCTGCCGAGAGCGGGGAGCGGACCGCCGCGCTGCGGCTTGGTGAAGCTCCCGAGGCCCCAGCGCAGGTCATGACCGAGCGAGTTGGCCTCCACCTCGGGCATGAACCGGCGCTCTCCCTCATGGGCGAACTCGCGGATCCGCAGCCGCCCCTGAACCACGACCGGCTGGCCCATCTGGACCGACTGGGCGACGTTGTCGGCGAGCCCGCGGAAGCAGCGGACGCCGAAGTAGGTCGTCTCGCCGTTGCGCCACTGCTGGTTCTCCCGATCGAAGTAGCGGCTCGTTGAGGCGATCTTGAGTGAGGTCACCCGGGAGCCGTCGGGGAAGGTGTGCTGGCGCGGCGGGGCCGCGACGTTACCGGTCAGCGTGACGTAGATGTCGTTCATCGTGCCTCCCATGAGAGCCGGCCGAGCGCCGGCGGCATGAAGGACACGATCGCCTCGCCCGCCCCCCGCACGGGTTACCGAATCACGCTCTGGGGAAAACCCGGGACGCGCGAGAAAGCTGTGGACGACCCGGTCTTACCGACCCCGAGCAGCGTGCGTCGGTCCCGCGTTTCCCATCGGTTCCACTCCGCCGTAAATCTGCGGGAGCCGATCAGACGGCAAGGGCGGAGAAGAAAAATCGCTTGATATGCGTGGATGGAGGAATGCTTCCGTCGTGCCAAACATCGGTGACATGGCAGCGCGCCCCTTCCTGGTCGTCCAGAGGATGGGGCGGCAGGTGCGACTGATGGCCGAGCGGACACCGCCGCATCGGGAGCGCTACGTCGACCTGCTGCGCGCCGTCGCGATCACCGCGGTTGTGATCGGACACTGGCTGGCGATCTATGTGACCCACGACGGCGGGAAGTTCCAAGGTGGCAGCATCCTCCAGGTCGTCCCGTGGACCCATCCGCTGACGTGGCTGTTCCAGGTGATGCCCCTGTTCTTCCTGGTCGGCGGCTTCGCGAACGCCGCGTCCCTCACCTCCCACCTCAAGCGGGGCGGCAACGCCGTGAGCTGGATGCTGGGTCGGACGGCTCGGCTTCTGGGCCCGACGACGATACTGCTGGGCGGACTGGCGGTGGTGGCTCTGACGGCCAGGGGTCTGGGTGTCGAGCCCGCTCTGATCGGTATGGCGGTCTGGCTGGCCTCGATCCCGTTGTGGTTCCTGGTCATCTACATCGCCGTGACGGCCCTCACCCCGCCGATGCACGCCGTGCATCGGCGTGTGGGCCTGGTCGTGCCGATCATCCTGGCGGCACTCGTCGGTGCGGGCGACCTGGCAGGTCTGGTGCTGGACGTTCCCCATGGGGGCCAGGCGAACTTCCTGTTCGCCTGGCTGGCCGTGCATCAGCTCGGCTTCGCCTGGCAGGACGGGCGCCTGCCGGGTCGGCAGAGCGTGGCTCTGTCGATGGCGGCGGCCGGGTTCATCGCCCTCGTGCTTCTCACGGTGGTCGGCCCCTATCCGGTCAGCATGGTGGGATTCGGAGGGGAGGGCGTACAGAACACCTCTCCCCCTACGCTCGCCCTCCTGGCGCTGGCCGTCACGCAGACGGGAGTCGCCCTGTGCGCACGTGGCCCGGGAAACCGGTGGCTGCGGCGATTGAGACCGTGGACCGTCGTCGTGGCGATCAACTCGGTGATCATGACGCTCTTCCTCTGGCACATGACCGCCGCCGTCGTCGGTGTCCTCGCGCTCTACGGAACGGGGGTGATGCCCGACGCCGCGCCCGGGTCGGCATTCTGGTTGCTCCTGCGCGTTCCCTGGCTCGCCTGCCTGGCTCTGGTTCTCACGTTCTTTGTCGTACTGTTCGGGGGTTTCGAGCGGCGCGCGGGGCGATGGGCCTCGTCCGGGAACACGGTGAAGGGCGGGTGGCCAACGGCACTCACGATCGTCGGGGTCGGTGCCGTGGTCGCCGCGCTTCTGTCCATCGCTCTGGTCGGCCCGGGGGAAGAGCAGGAGCCGATGGGAATGCCCGCGGGAGTGTTGATCGCCTACTTCGGTGGCGTCGCCGTCCTGGGGTTCGTCCGTTGGAGATATTCGCACCCCATGCGGGAGTGATCGAGACCAGGGCATCGAGGGAGAAATCAGTCCCGCAGGCTCCGCATCGCCGAGTTGAACTCGTTGTAACGGGTCAGCTCCCGCTCCACCGGCTCGATCACCATGTTCTCGGCGATCCCGGCGACCCTGCGGCGCATCTCGCGCTCCAGCGTGTCACGCTCGTTGCCCGCGCCGAGCACGACGAAGTTGCGGCTCGCCGTCGCGGTGAGCGCCCCGAGCCCCAGCACGGACAAGATCATCAACCCGACCCATGGCAGTGAGGCCGCGTCGGCGAACACCTCCAGCCCATCCGGCAGGGTTCCCAGCCCGAAGACGCCGTAGGCGAGGGCCGTACCGACCCAGGCCAGGCCCGCGACGAAGAGCAGGACCAGGAAGTACTGCCAGGCCAGCAGCAACCGCCACCAGCCGGGAACCCTGTCCAGTCTCGGCGCGACCTCCGACAGCTCCTCGGAGAGCACCTCGGGCAGCTGCGCGGAGCGGGAGCGCGCGGCGTCCCTGATCCCGTTCTGCCACGCCTCGTGCATGCCCGAGGTCAGGCCGTCGGTGAGCGCCTGGACGGCGGTGTCCACCTCGGCGGGCTGCGCGCTGACCGAGCCGCCGCTCAGGCCGCGGATCTCGTCTCGCAGTTTGCCCAGGCGCAGGCTTTTCAGCGGGTCGGGACGGAGCTTGGCGGCCCAGCGGGTGTAGGGCCAGCCGACCCACTCACCGGACCGCGCCGCGTACACGTTCTCCATCGCCTCGCCGACCGCGGGGACGCCGACGGCGTCGCAGAGGGCGTCGGTGAGACCGATTCTGCGGGCGTCGTCGATGGAGGAGGGCGGGGAGGCACCGTCGGCGGGCATGACCTTCGCGAGACGGAGCGTCAGCCGGTCGAGATCGGCCTCCAGCCGCTGGGTCGCGGCCCTGCGCTTGGAGACGGTCTCGGCGAGGACGGCCTTGAGCTCGTCGACGCCCCTGCCCATGATCGCCGAGGTGGTGACGATCACGGGGTTCTCGACCCCCTCGCGGCGGAGCAGACCGTCCAGGTCCTCGACGCACTCGGCGAGTTCTTCCTGGTCGAGCTTGTCGGCCTGGTTGAGTACGAAGATCGTCACGGCCTCGTGCCCGGCCAGATCGGTCACGTAGCGCCGGTGCGTGGAGGCGTCGGCGTACTTCTGCGGGTCGAGCACCCAGACGACGAGGTCGGCGATCTGGATGAGCCGGTCCGCCTCGGTGTCGGTCAGCGCCCGGATGGAGTCGTGGTCGGGCAGGTCGAGCAGGATCAGCCCGTGAAGCTGGCCCTCGTCCTTGTCCAGGGCGCTGGCCCGCGCGAAGCGGTGCCGCCACTGGATCTGCAGCCAGTCGAGCAGCGGACCCGCCCCGTCCAGGCCCCAGACGCAGGCGTGCGTACGGGCTGTGGTCGGGCGGCGCACCCCCGTCGGCGACAGTTCCAGGCCGGAGATCGAGTTGAAGAGCGTCGACTTGCCGCTGCCCGTACCTCCCGCGAGCGCGACCACGGTGTGCTCGGAGGAGAGCTTCAGCCTGTCACCGGCGCGCAGCAGCAGCTGACCCGACTCGGTGAGGAGCTTGGGCTCGACCTTGCCCGGCCCCAGCTCCACGATCCGAGCCAGCGCGGCGAGCCGGCTGCCGAGACCCTGGCCTGACTGGGTGGTGCCAACACTCATCGGGCGACCTCAAGGTTGTACGTTGCCTGGTAAAGGCGGGTGGCGGCGGATTCGTCAGGTATGCCCGCACCGTCGAGAGCCTGGGCGTAACGCGCCATCTCGTCGTCGAAGAGCATGCCGATCCGGGCTCGGAGATCGCTCCGGGCCTTCACGCCGAGGTTGCGCAGCGACTCCGCGCCGAGCAGCGCGTGCACCAGCCGTTGCGGCAGTGCCCCGGCGCCGTTCCGCTCGTCCGAGGAACCGTAACCGAGCAGCCCGATGGTCAGGATCAGCGAGAGGGACTCGTCGTCGAACGAGATCACCCTCGCCACCGCCCGTTTGGTCACCCCCTCGGTGCGTATCAGCTCGATGATGTGCTCCTGCCAGGCCGCGACGGCCCGGCCGGTCCTGCGCGCGAAGTCGTCGGACGGGCGGCCGAGATCGGGGGTCGCGGCCAGGGCCTCCTGCGCGCCGGGGCGGTTCAGCCAGCGCGACGCGGCCTCCTCCGCGGCCCGCTGCGCCGCAGAGACGACCACCGACTCCAGCCCCGCGCGCAGCGCGGACTTCAGCGCGCTGATCCGCTCGGGCGCCTGCTGGTTCGCCTTGCCGCCGAAGCGACTCGGCCTGCGCAGGTGGAGGGTACGCATGAGGTCGCCGGACCCGGCGAAGTCCTGCCAGCGGGCGAGCACCTCACCCCGGAGCAGCGAACCGTCCTCGGTGCTCTTGTCGACGTCGGCCATCGCACGGGCGTAGGCGCCGTCCACGTCGCCGCGAAGGTCCCTCCGGAAGGCGACCTGGATCTCCAGGTGCTTGGCCAGGGCGGGGACACGGGTGCGGAAGCTGTTCAGCACCCCGTCCAGGGTCGCCCGTACGGCCTGCGCGCGACGCCGGTCGTCGACCGAGAGATCCGTGAGCCACTGGCGCAGCTCGCTCACCTCTGCGTCGGGGAGCATCCCGTCGGTGACCCTGCTCTCGTTGATGACGAACCGCTCGACCTCGCCGAGGCCGTACTCGGTGAGCATCCTGACGAAGTGCTTGGTGATCACTTCTCGGGACCTGGGCGGCACCCGGGAGAGCACGATGGCCAGGCGGGCTCCACGCTCCTTGGCCAGGCGCAGCAGCCGCCAGGCCGGAGCGTCGGCGTACCGGGCGGCGGTGGTGACGAAGATCCACAGGTCGGCCGCGTCGAGCATGCGGTGGGCGATCTCGTGGTGCTCCTCGACGACCGAGTCGATGTCGGGGGTGTCGAGCAGGGCGACACCGGAGGGGAGGTGCTCGGTGGAGACGAGCACGAGGCTCCCCGAGGCGGCCTCGGGGTCGGGCTCGCTGAGCCGCCGCAGGCTGCCGAGCAGGTCGCTCTCGGTGAACCACTCGTGGTCGTCGGGGTGGCAGGCCAGGATGGGCGTGCCGGTCGTCGGGCGGCGTACTCCGGTCGCGCTGATCTTGGCTTTGGCCAGGGTGTTGAGAAGCGTGGACTTGCCCGCGCCGGTGGAACCCGCCACCACGACGAGCGCGGGCGCGGTGCTCGTGTGGACGCGCGGGATCACGTAGTCGTCGAGCTGGGCGAGTATCTCGCCCTGGACCCGCCTCGCCTCCTCCGCGCCGGGGAGGTCCAGGCCGAAGGTGAGATCGGTGACGCCGGCGCGTACGGCGGTGAGCGCGTTGCTCAGCGCCTCGGAGACGGCCTCGGGAAGCGGGGTCTCCCGCGTCCCGTCCGGCGCCGCCTCCTCGCCCTCGCCTCGGCGCTCTTCGTCCTCGCCCCGGGTTTCCTCACCCTCGCCTCGACGTTCGCCGTCCTCACTTCGGAGTTCGTCGGTCTCGCCCTGGGTTTCCTCGCCCTGGACCTCTTCGTTCTTGATCTCCTCGCCGCCGTCGACGGTTCCGGCCTCGTCCCGGACATCGTCACCGGCCGCGTCGTCGCTCCCGTCCTCGTTCTCGCCCGGCGTCTCGTCGGCGATGGCGGAGGGCTCGGCGTCACTCGCGGTTTCGTCGGCGATGCCGGTGTCGGCGGTGGCGACCGTGGCGTCGCGCCGAACCTCGCCGCTCTCGGCCTTGTCGTCCTCGACGAGGCCGGTGGTGCCCGGTGTGCCGCCGTCACTCTCCGCGTCGTCCTCGGAGTCGTTCCGACGTTCCTGCGAGGTCGTGCCGGGAACGACCTCGTCCGGCTCCGCGTCCTTGTCGGATCGTTCCTGCTTCTCCTCCGCCCTGCTCGCGCGAAGAGGCGGAGCGCCTCCGGTGCCGGAGTCGCTGCCGGGGGCGCCGCCCTCGGACCGGGAGAGGGCTTCCTCAACAGCGGCGCCGGAGGCGGAGACCCCTGTCTCCCGCGCGGGGTCCGGGACTTCCTGGGAGGCGGGAGCCTCTGCGCCGGTTTCGGACGGGGAGGTGGCGGGGTCGGCGGTGCGAGGGACGTTCGTCGGAGGAACGGGTGCACCGGGACGGAAAAGCGCACCGGGAGCGGCATCCCCACCAGCAGGTGCGGACGGAGGCACCGGAGCACCCGGACGGAAGATCGCGCCGGGTTCGGCCGGGGGTGCGGGAGCACCGGAGGTCTGGGGTGCGGGAGCACCGGATGAGGGCCTGGCGGGGCCACCGGTGCGGGGGACGTTCGGAGGAACGGATGCACCGGGACGGAAAAGCGCACCGGGAGCGGCATCCCCACCAGCAGGTGCGCTCGGAGGCACCGGAGCACCCGGACGGAAGGCCGCACCGGGATCGGCTTCGGCACCGCTCGAGGGGACAGGAGCACCTGGACGGAAGGCGGCGCCGGGAGAACCGGCTGCGGCGCCTCCGCGAGAGACGCCCGGAGGGCCACCGGGGGCGCCCTGCCCTCGGGGAGTGCCCTGAGGAGTCGTGGGCGTGCCCCCACGAGGAGCAACCGGAGAAGCAGGAGCACCCGGCGAGGCGGGGACGCCACGGGGAGCGGGGGTCCCGGGGCGAGGGGCCGCGCCGGGCAAGGCGGGAGCACCTCCACGGGGGGCACCCGCGGAAGGACGAACCCCCTGACCAGGAGTCGCAGCGGGCGCGGAGGGATAGCCTCCGCGAGAGGCACCGGGGGAAGCGGGGCCGCCCTGACCTCCGCCCTGACCGGGGGCCGTGGTGGGGCCGCCTCGGGAGGGACTCGTCGGGCGGTTGCCCTGGGTGCCCTGGGAGGCGGGCTTGGCGGCCGCTTCGCGGGCGCGGGAGGCGGTGATGGCTTCGATCTTGGCCTGTGCGGCGGCGGCCGCGGCGTGGAATGCCTCCATCGTCTCCTTGGAGGCGGGTGGGGCCGCGGGGTCGCTCGCCTCGGCGGAGGTCGCGGGACCGCCTCCCGCCGGACCCGCCGTCCTGCCCGAGGGCGCGGCGGCGCCGCCTCCTCCGGCCGGGGTCGCGGGACCCGGTGTCCTTCCCCGGGGCACGGCGGGGCCGCCGGCCGCCCTGGGAACGGCTGTCCCCGGTGGCTGGGCACCCGGAGGCCGGGTGCGGGCGCGGATGGAGGCCGCGTCGTCGTCGGCACGGATGGCGCCGAAGGTCACCGTCTGCTCGCCGGGGGATTCCCTGTCGTCCGACGAGGTGTCGTCAGGCGGCTCCTGGGGGGTGCCGGCGAGGCGAGGGTCACGGCCACCACCTGGTTGGGGGGGCCTGTTGGACGCCGATTTCACGGTACTCGCTCCGCTCGAACCATCTCGACCTCCTGGCCGACCTTCACGACATCCCCGACGATCACGATCGCAGGTGGTCGAATCCCAGCCGCGCTCACACGCTCCGCCACGGTGGACAGCGTGGCGTAAAGAGCGCGTTGGGTGGGAAGGGTACCGTCCTGTACCACCATTACGGGAGTTTCCGGCGAACGGCCGTCACGAATCAGCGCTTCGGTTATCGCGCCGATTCGTTCGACCGCCATCATAAGCACCAGTGTTCCGCCGGATCTTGCCAGATTAGGCCAGTCGACGGTGGATCTCTCATCGCCGGGCGGAACATGTACGGAAATCACGTGAAATTCCTGGCTCACTCCGCGATGGGTCACGGGGACGTTCGCCGCGGCGGGCACCGCGATCGGACTGGTGATACCGGGAACCACGATGACCGGGATGCCCTCGCGGGCGCAGGCGAGCATCTCCTCGCCACCGCGACCGAAGACGAACGGGTCGCCGCCCTTGAGCCTGACCACGAATTTGCCCTGTTTGGCGTGCTCGATCAGCAGTTCGTTGATCCGCTCCTGGGCCATGTAACGACCATAGGGGATCTTGGCCGCGTCGATCAGCTCGACGTCCGGCGAGAGCTCGTCGAGCAGGGGCTGCGGGGCGAGGCGGTCGGCGACGACCACGTCGGCCTGGGCCAGCAACTGCCGCCCGCGGACCGTGATCAGGCCGGGGTCGCCGGGTCCTCCGCCGACCAGGGCGACGCCCACCGGCTTGGTACGGTTGCGCCTGGCGTCGACCGTGCCGTCCCTGAGGGCTCCGACGACGGCGTCCCTGATCCCGGCGGCGCGGCGGGGGTCGCCTCCGGCGGTGATCGCCACGCTGATCTCGTCCACCTTGCCGCTGGCCGGGGTCCAGGCCGCCGAGGCGTCCTTGTCGTCGGCGCGTACGCACCAGATGCGCTTGGCCTCCGCCTCCGCGGCCACCGCGGCGTTCACCGCGCGGTCGTTGGTGCAGGCCTGCACCAGCCAGGCCCCGTCGACGTCGCCGACCTGGTAGCGCCTCGCCTCCCAGGTCACGCGACCCGTGGCGATGAGGTCGTCGAGGGCGTGCGTGACGCTCGTCGAGACGACGGTGACCAGGGCGCCCGCGTCGAGCAGCGCCGGCACCCGCCGCTGGGCGACGCGTCCTCCACCCACGACGAGCACTCGCCGCCCGGAAAGGCGCAAGCCAAGCAGGTAGGGCGACATGGCGACCGATCTCCCATTCACGAGGAATTGCGAAGCATGGCGTGCTAGGAGGTAAACCTACCGGCTAATGGCGCCCGCTTCACTGCGCCCGTGTTAACAGCTGTCAAGACTGGGCTGACCGCTGTCAACCTGTCCCTCCAAGCCTTCCGTACTTGGCTTCCTCCCCGCGACCGAAGCAGGAGGATTCGCGCGGCTGATCTGCGGACAAGCCGCGACCGTGACGGTTGGATCAGGTTTCCTTGTCCGTCACACCGGCGGAGTCGAAGGTCGCGACCTCGTGCATCACCCTGACGGCTGCGCAGACGATGGGGTGGGCGAGCAGGCCACCCGTACCCTCGCCGAGCCGGAGTTCCAGCTCGACCAGGGGCCGCAGTCCGAGGTGATCCAGCGCGACGGCGTGTCCGGGCTCGGCCGAACGGTGCCCCGCCACACAGTGGTCGACGACGTCGGGGGCGAGGGCCGCCGCCGCCAGCGCCGCCGCCCCGGCGATGACACCGTCCAGGATGACCGGTACGCGAAGGGCGGCCCCGGCGAGGACGAATCCGGCGATCGCCGCGTGCTCCAGGCCGCCGACCGCGGCCAGCGTCCGCAGCGCGGACATCTCCGAGGCACTGTCCCGTCCGTGCTCCAGGCCGTTCGCCCGCAGGGCCTCGCGGACCACCTCGACCTTGCGCGCGAGGGTCTCGTCGTCGACACCGGTGCCCCTGCCGGTCACCACGGCCGCGTCGTGCCCGGTGAACGCGCAGATCAGCGCTGCCGAAGCGGTGGTGTTGGCGATGCCCATGTCGCCGGTGATCAGGCAGCGGGCGCCTCCCTCGACGAGGTCGCGGGCCACCGCGATCCCGGCCTCCAGTGCCGCGACCGCCTGCTCGGGGGTCATCGCGGGCCCGGCGGACAGGTCTGCGGTGCCGTACGCGACCTTGCTGATCGTCAGACCGGGCGCGGGGTCGAGGTCGGCCGCCACGCCGACGTCGACGACCGTCACCGAGACCCCGGCCTGGACGGCGAAGGCGTTGGCCACGGCGCCGCCCGCGAGGAAGTTGCCGACCATCTGCAGGGTGACCTCCCTCGGCCACGGGCTCACGCCTCTGGCGTGGACGCCGTGGTCGGCCGCGAAGATCGCCAGAGCCGCGGGAGCGGGAAGGGGCGGAGGACTCACCGCCGCGGCTCCCGCCAGCCGTACCGCCACGTCCTCCAGGGCGCCCAGCGCGCCACGGGGCTTGGTCAGGCGGTCCTGGTGGGCGCGGGCCTCCGCGACGGCCGCCGGGTCCGCGGGACGGATCGCCGCGATGGTCTCCTCAAGGGTGGTCATGTGATCATTCTCCCTTGAATCCGGATTTCCGGGAAAATACTGAAAAGTCATATCGACCCGTCGGGGATCGACGGATCACCAGGCGATGCCGCTGAGCGCCTCCTCGTAGCGCTCGATGACCACGTCGGCCAGGCCCTCGCAGTCGCCGATGACGTCGGCGCAGCGAACGTCCAGATTCGGGTGCCCTGCCGCGTAGGCCATCGCCTGCGCCCAGACGCGGTCGAGCAGGCCACCGGCGAACAGCAGGTAGGGGACGACGATCACGCGCTTGGCGCCGAGGCGGCGGCAGCGCTCGATGCCGCCGGGCACGCCGGGCGGGGTGAGGGAGACGAAGGCCGTCTCCACGGTCATGTACTCGTGGGCGTGGGTCTCCCAGAAGAGGCGGGAGACCCGGTGCACGTCGGCGTTCGTCTCGGGACTGGTGGAGCCGTCGCCGACCAGGACCACGGCGGTCTCGCCGATCTCGATGTGCTCGGGCTCGTCGTCGAACACCCCGGCGGCGGCCGGGACGAGCCGGAGGCTGGCGACCTCGGCGGCCGCGTCGGCCAGACGCTCGGCGAGCAGCGCGAGAATGCGCGGGTCCGAGCCGAGGGGACGGCCGTAGTCGCAGGTCAGCATGGGGTGCCTCTCCTGCTCGCGGGCCATCGCCGAGGGGATGTCCGCGCCGAGCCACACGTCTCCGGCCAGGCTCATCGGCTGGGCCACCATCCGGTGGTGCCCGCGAGCGACCAGCGAGGCGACGGAGTCGCTGAGGCGCGGCCTGGCCCTGGCGATGTAGCCACCGGAGACGTCCACGGCCTTCTGATCCAGGCGGCAGCGCAGCCGATGGACGAACCTACCGAATTCAGCAGATCCATTGTCGTCGTGCGAGCCCTGCCCGATGAGCAGCAGCGGCGGTTTCATGGAACGGGGACTCCAATGACCTTGACCTGGGGTTACGCAGTGGCGACTCGCGACAATATCCGATAAAGCCACTCCATGGACAGGTAACGGATCGGTAAATACGTCTTTTCTCACACGGGTGTGACGGGTGGTGCGGATTGGACCGGTGGTGGCGACACTCCCTCACCCGCCGGGCCATCTGGATCACACGCCCTGGCACGCTAGTCCGGCTCGCGGGAGACGTCCAGCACGGCCACGCCGTCGTTCCACACCCCGCGCACCCCTCCCCCCTTCCCGGCCAGGCATGACGTCCATCGCGCCACCCGCGACACGAGAATCCCGCGTGGATCAGGACAGATCACTTCTGAGCATTCCGAACACCACGATGTCGCGCGGACCGTCCTCCCCCAGCTCGGCGGCGCGAAGTACGCCCTCCCTGACGAAACCGGCCTTCTCCGCGACCCGGAGGGAGGCCGTGTTGTCCAGGCCGGCGCGAAGCTCGATCCTGCGTATCTCCGTGGTCTCGAACACCCAGCGCGCCACACCGAGCAGGGCCTCGGTGGCGTAGCCCCGGTCCCGGTGCAGCGGATGCACCCCGTACCCGACCTCGGTGGTCCCCGCACCCCAGAGAGTCCTGAAGAGGCTGATCGCGCCCACGATCAGACCGTCGGCCTCCGCCGCCAGGTGCACGCCCTGGCCGGAGCGACGCAGTTCGTGCACGCCGTGGGAGAGCCACTGGGAGATGCCCGACGGGTGCCCAGGGGCGCCTGGCGGCAGGAACCTGTCACGCGCCCTGATCACCGAGCGGACGCGGGGGGCGTCACCCGGGCGAAAAGGCCGGATCACGAGCCGGCCGGTCAGGATCGGCGGATCGGGGACGAAGGCGGTCACGCGCCCTCCTTGCCGGGAGATGTGTGGTCCCAACCTCACCCCGGCGAACCCCGCCCGCGCAAGATCCCGATCCGGCCCGGACGGGCCGGACCGGGATCCGAAGGGAACGCCTCGACGGACGACGAGCCGGTGGCGATCATCCGGACTGAGCCGGCTCGGGGTACGGCTCAGCGGACGACGACCTCCCGTCGGCGAGGATCGCCCCCGCCGAACCGGCCGGGGGTACGACGGCTCAGCGGACGATGACGACCTCCAGCGTGCGTGGGCCGTGCACGCCCTCCACCCGGTTCAGCTCGATGTCGCTGGTCGCGGAGGGGCCGCTGATCCAGGTCAGCGGCCTGGTGGGGTCGAGCCTGCCGACGGCCTCGGGGACCCCCGCCACGATCTGCCCGGCCCGCACCACGCACAGGTGGTAGTCGGGGACCAGGGTGAGTGCTCGCCGCCCCTGGCCGGGTCCGGCGTCCAGCACGATGGTGCCGGTCACCGCGATCGCGACCGCGCATCCGGTGACGACCCCGTCCACCCCGTCCAGTTCCACCGCGCTCAGCGGAGGGTCGTCGGTGACCGGATCGTCGGGCGCCCACTCCGGCGGCAGCCCTTCGGGGACGACCAGTCGGTCGGCGCCCCGCCGGGCCAGCGCCGCCGCGACCGTCGCGGCGACCTCCGCCTCGTCCACCACGTGCACGACGGCCCGGTAGTCGGCCACACGCTCGGCGAACAACTCCACCACGCCCTCCGGGGCCACCGACTCCGGTGACGTGCGGTAGGCGCGGGTGATCTCGACGTCGGGCGCTCCGGCCACGGCGGAGCGGATCCTCGCCAGAATCCGCTCCTTGGCCCCCGTACCGGAGAAACCACCCGAACCCGAGGAGCCACCCGTACCGGAGAAACCACCCGTAGCCGAGGAGCCACCCGTAGCGGAAAGACCACCCGTGGCCGAGGAACCGCTCTTGCCGGAGAGGGCACCCGCCCCCGAGGAGGCACCGGACGGCCGCCCGGGACCGGGCGCGGGGGACGCTGCTCCGGCGGTCATCGGGCACCTCCGTCGGTACGGTTCCACCAGTCGCGGAAGGACTCGGCAGGGATGTCGGGAATGTCGCGGGTGTCGGTCCAGCCGGAGAGCGGCCCCGGCAGGCGGCCGGGGACGAACCTGCGCAGGCGCCCGCCGAACCGCTGGGCGCGCGCCAGCCGCGTGGGGCGGTCGAACACCCACCCGGCGGCGCGCATGCCCAGGCGCTCGGCGCGCGCGTGGCGGACCTTGCCGCGCAGGTGGACCAGGACCTCGGGGATGTCGATCGCGACCGGGCAGGCGTCGAAGCAGGCGCCGCAGAGGGTCGAGGCGTACGGCAGCGACGCGTCCAGCTCCGAGGCGGTCCCGCGCAGCTGCGGGGTGAGGATCGCGCCGATCGGTCCCGGATAGACCGACCCGTACGCGTGGCCTCCGGCGCGCTCGTAGACCGGGCAGACGTTGAGGCAGGCGGAGCAGCGGATGCAACGCAACGCCTGGCGGCCCACCTCGTCGGCGAGCACGTTCGTGCGGCCGTTGTCGAGCAGCACCAGGTGGAACTCCTGGCCCTCGGTCGCGCCCGTCCAGGTGGAGGTGTAGGGGTTCATCCGCTCGCCGGTGGAGCTCCTGGGCAGCAGCTGGAGGAAGACCTCCAGGTCCCGCCAGCTCGGCAGCAGTTTCTCGATGCCGACCACGCTGATCAGCGTCTCGGGCAGGGTGAGACACATCCGCCCGTTGCCCTCGGACTCCAGCACCACCAGCGTGCCGGTCTCGGCGATCATGAAGTTGGCGCCGGAGACGGCGACCTTGGTCGACAGGAAACGTTCGCGCAGGTGGAGCCTGGCGGCCTCGGCGAGGGCGCGGGGCTCGTCGGTCAGGTCCTCGGGCGCCGCACGGCCCCAGTCGGCCATCTTCTCCTGGAAGATCTCGCGGATCTCCGAACGGTTGCGGTGGATCGCCGGGACCAGGATGTGCGAGGGCCAGTCGTCACCGAGCTGGACGATCAGCTCGGCCAGGTCGGTCTCGTAGGCGGTGATGCCCTCCGCCTGGAGTGCCTCGTTGAGGCCGATCTCCTGGGTGGCCATCGACTTGACCTTGACCACGGTGGTCTCGCCGGTGGCCTTGACCAGGTCGGCGACGATCCTGTTCGCCTCCTCGGCGTCGGCCGCCCAGTGGACGTGACCGCCCGCGGCGGTGACGGCCTCCTCCATGCGGAGCAGGTAGTGCTCCAGGTTGCGCAGGGTGTGGTCCTTGATCTCCTTGCCCGCCCGGCGGAGCTCGGCCCAGTCGGGCAGCTCGTCGACCATGAAGGCCCGCTTGCCGCGGATCGTGCGGGTGGCCCTGCGGAGGTTGTATCTGAGCTGCGAGTCCCGCACGGCGACCGCGGCGTTCGCCGGGAAGGCGGGCATGCCCAGGAAAGTGCCGCTCATCGGGTGGTCTCCGTGGCGGCGAGGATCTCGGCGAGATGCATGATCCGCACACCGGTGCGCTGGCGTTTCAGGGTGCCGCCGATGTGCATCAGGCAGGAGTTGTCGGCGGCGCACAGCACCTCGGCGCCGGTGGTCGCGACGTTGTGCACCTTGTCGGCGCACATCGCCGCGGAGATCGCCGGGTTCTTCACCGCGAAGGTGCCGCCGAAGCCGCAGCACTCGTCGGCACCGGGGAGCGGGACCAGCTCCAGCCCCCTGACCTGCTCCAGCAGCCGGGTGGGCCGGTCTCCCACACGCAGGATCCGCATCGAGTGGCAGGTCGGGTGGTAGGTCACCCGGTGCGGGAAGTAGGCGCCCACGTCGGTGACGCCAAGGACGTCGACGAGGAACTCGGAGAGGTCGTAGACCCTGGGCACCAGCTCGGCCACCTCGGCGGCGAAGGACCCTGACTCGCCCTCGCCGGGCGCCGGGCCGGGGCGCGGGTCCTTCGGCGGAGCAGGCGACTCCGACTCGCCCGCGAGAGGCGCCGGAGCGGGACCCGCGCCTCTCGGCGGAACCGCCCGGGGCGCCGAGGTCACGACGGTCCCGGTGATCAGCCCTCCGGGGCCCCCGGTCCTGACCTGGGCGGGGGCGACGGTGGTGCGGGCGAGCCGGGGATACTGCTCGCGGACCATCGCGGCGCACGATCCCGACGGCGCGACGACCGCGTCGTAGGGGGCGAAGACGTCCACGAAGTGCCGCGCGAGCCGCCGGCCCTCCTCGGGATATCCCGTGTTGACGTGCATCTGGCCGCAGCAGGTCTGGGCGCTGGGGAAGTCGACGTCGCATCCGAGGCGGCGCAGCAGCGTGACGACCGCCCGCCCGGTGCCGGGAAACAGCGTGTCGTTCACGCAGGTGACGAAGAGGGCGACGCGCACGGCGCTCCTTCCTTTCAATGGCCTGACCACAGTATGGTCTGACCATATTTCTCCACAAGAGGAGGTCCTCTTGAGCGGTTGGCAGCCGGTCCGGCGCACCCGGACGTTCGAGGAGGTGATCGCCCAGATCGAGCGTCGTATCGCGGACGACGGCCTCAGGGTCGGGGATCGCCTGCCCGGCGAGCGGCAACTCGCCGAGCAGCTACGGGTGAGCCGGTCGTCGGTACGTGAGGCGATGCGGGTGCTGGAGACGCTGGGAGTGGTCTCCTCGCAGGTCGGGCGGGGTCCCGATGCGGGGGCCCTCCTCATCTCCAGGCCCGCCGAGGCCCTGAGCGACCTGCTCAGGCTGCACCTCGGGCTGGCGAACCTGTCACTGGAGGAGGTCGTCGACGCCCGGTTGATGATCGAGAAGTGGTCGGTCTCGCACGCCGCCGTCCACGGGGCCGACCTGTCCGCCCTGACCGCCGCGCTGGAGCGTATGGACGCCACCACGACGGCCGAGGAGTTCGTCGAGCACGACACGGCCTTCCACGTCGCCATCGCCGAGGCCTCGGGCAACAGGCTGACCACCGCGATGATGCTCTCCCTGCGCGACTCGCTCCGCCGCTACGCGGTCGAGGCGGTCGAGCGCCTGGGCGACACCGCGGGGCTCATGGCCGACCACCGCCGGATCCACCGGGCCATCGCCGCCGGGGACGCGGCGGAGGCCGCCTCCGCCGTCGAGGACCACCTGCGACGGGCCTACCCCGGCATCTCACGTCCCCCACGGGCTGAGAATGACGAGGGGCTTGAAGGGCAGCAGGGGCGGTCTGACCGAGTCGGCTGAGCGGCAGGAGGCGCCCGAGCAGGAGACCAGGGCGTCGAGTTGCCGGTTGAACTCGGCGATCACCGGGAGCGGGATCTCCGCGGCGAGGTTGTGGAGCTGGTAGGGGTCCCTGACGACGTCGTAGATCTGGTACTCGCCGGTGGAGTAGCGGACGAAGGTGCTCTGGGCGGTCCGCATCCCCTGGTAGGCGGGGACCGGGGTCTGGCGGGCCGAATCCGGGCTGGTCGGGCGGTAGAACTCCAGCAGCACGTTCTGCCGCCACGAGGGCGGCGTCTCGCCCCGCAGGAGCGGCAGCAGGGAGCGTCCCTCGGCGAAGTCGGGGAGGGTGACCCCGGCGAGCTGCGCGAACGTCGGGGCGAGGTCAATGCTCGCGGCCATGTCGCCGACGACGCGGCCCGCCTGCACGCCGGGTCCCCTCACCAGCAGCGGCACCTTGATCGACTCGTCGAAGGGTGTGGTCTTGCCCTGGGCGAGCCGGTGCTGGCCCAGGTGGAACCCGTTATCGGAGGAGAAAAAGATATACGTTTCGTCGAGCTTGCCGGAGGCCCTGAGCGATTCGACGAGGGCGCCGACCATGTCGTCCACGCCGAGCATCGCCCGGAGCCGGTCCCGGTAGTGCCGGTCGATCTTGCGGACCCTCGCGGCGTCGAACGGCGGGAGCGACCTGAGCCAGAGTGGCTCGGCGCTGACATCCGCCTGGTCGAAGGACGGGGTGCGCGGAGCCACCACCCCGGAGAAGGCGGCCTCGTGCCGGGGGGCGTAGTTGGCCGGGTTGTGCGGGGCGACCGGGGCGAGATACAGGAAGAACGGATCCCGGCTCGGCTGGGAGACGAACGCCCTCGCCTTCGCGCTGAGCACGTCGGTCAGGTAGTCCTGCGGCGCGAAGCCGTATTTCCGCAGCATGCCGTTCTCGTTGAGCGTGTAGCCGTACTCCTCGTACAGCCTGCGCACCGGCACGTCCCACTCGTCCCAGCCGGGAGGCACGTGGGTGGCGGAGGTGGCGCCGCCGGGATAGTGGTTGAGGTATTTGCCCATCAGCCCGGTGCGGTATCCGGCCGACTTCATCCAGGTCCCGATGTTGGAGCGTTCCAGGCCGGATGTGTAGTACTTGGTGAACCCCCCTTCGGGGGCGGTGTTGGTCAGCACGCCGTGGCTGTGCACGTACTGGCAGCGCATGATCGACGCGCGGGAGGGGCAGCACCAGGAGTTCGGCACGAAGAACCTGTCGAAGCCGGTGCCGCCCTGCGCGAGGAGGTTCCAGATGTTGGGAAATCTCCGTAGATCACCCGCCTCCAGGTCGTCGACGAGGACGAACAGGATGTTGGGCCGTCCCTGCGCGTGCGCCACGGCCGGGATCGTTCCCATGGCGGCGAGGGCGAGGAGCGACACCAGGGAGAGGAGTTTGCGAGCGGCGTTGAGCACAGAAGCACGCTTCCCGGAAGACAGAATCTCGACACCTCACACTCGACCGACCAATATAGAACGTGTTCTAATTGCGGGATCCGTCCGGCGCCGCGTCGCGAGGAGAACCCCGTGAGCACCGACCTGAAGCTCGGCCTGAACCTCGGCTACTGGCAACGGAACGCCGACGACGCCACCGAACTCGTCCAGACCGCGGAGCGATTGGGCTATGAGTCCGTCTGGACCGCGGAAGCCTACGGTAGCGACGCCTTCACTCCCCTGGCCTGGTACGGCGCGCGGACATCCCGCATCAAACTCGGCACATCCGTGGTGCAGATCTCCGCCAGAACCCCGGCGGCGACCGCGATGACCGCGATGACCCTGGATCATCTCACCGGCGGGCGGCTGCTGCTCGGTATCGGCGCGTCGGGGCCCCAGGTCGTCGAGGGCTGGTACGGGAACCCGTTCCCCAGGCCGCTCGCCCGCACCCGCGAGTACGTCGAGATCATGCGCAAGGTGTGGCGCCGTGAGGAGCCGGTGACCAGCGACGGCGAGCACTACCCCCTCCCCTACCCGGGAGGCGCGAACCTCGGCAAGCCGCTGAAGCTGATCACGCACCCGCTGCGCGCCGAGATCCCCCTCTACCTGGGCGCGGAGGGGCCGAAGAACGTCGCGCTCGCCGCCGAGATCGCCGACGGCTGGCTGCCGCTGTTCGTGTTCCCCGAGAAGATCGAGCGGATGTACGGCCCCTCGCTCGCCGGCGCCGACCCCGGCTTCGACATCGCCGCCATGGTCATGACCCTCATCACCGACGACGTCCGAGCGGCGCTGGACGGGGTGAAGATGATGCTCACCCTCTACATCGGCGGTATGGGGGCCAAGAGCCGCAACTTCCATGCCGACATCATCGGCAGGATGGGCTACGCCGAGGCCGCCGAGGAGATTCAGGCCCTCTACCTGGCCGGACGCAGGGACGAGGCGTTCAACGCGATCCCCGACGAGCTGGCCGACGGCATCTCCCTGGTCGGCCCCGCGGGCCGCATCCGCGAACGCCTTGAGCTGTGGCGTGACAGCCCGGTGAGCAACCTCCTGGTGATGGGCCCTCGCGACGAGGCCTCCCTGAAGACCGTCAGGGACCTCGTCCTGGGCTGAACCGTCCCGGGCGGCGCCGCTCCTCCTCGCATCCTCCTCGCGCGAGGACCGCCCCGCCGCCCGCCGGTCTCGCCGCGCGGCGGGGCGGACGTCACCTCCGGACGCCGACCTTCCCCACCCAGCCGGACTCCTCATAGGCGATCCTGAGGCCCTTGCGGAAGGGGAGGTGCGCGGAACGGTCACCGGTACGGGGGCTCTCGTCCGGGCCCGTGTAGACGAAGGCCAGCAGGCGCGACCCCGACTCGTCGACGACCAGGGTGTGGTGGCCTTCGGCCGTGGTGACGGCGAAGCCGGTGCGCCCGAGCGGGTCGAGGACGTCCTTCTCCAGGACGATTCCGGGCTGGGCCGCGAGAACGCGCAACGTCGCGGCACGCGTGGCCGGGCTCGCGGGTGAGGCGAGCAGGTACCGCGCGGCGTCGAAGACGAAGTCCGGGAACGGCCCGTCCCGGTGGGCCGAGCGGAGCCACCGCTCCAGCTCTCCGGCGTCACCGGGCAGGTCCCGCACCTCGTCCATGGTCAGCGTCTCGCTCCCGACCCGCCACCGCAGCGAGAGCCGGGAGAAGTCCTCGGTACGCGGCCCGGGCCACAGTGCCGGGGCTCCCTTCGCCCTCCATGCCGCCTTCGCGGCATCGGTGGCGAAAGTGATGTCCACATCCTGGTTGGACACGACCCGCCCGGCCCGGCCGTCATACCAGGACTCGTCGGTGTGGGCGACGGTCGCGCCGGACCCGACGGGTTCGAAGGTCCTGGTGCGCTCGAACCAGTACCGGCCTTCCGGGGAGGTCGTGCGCGCCGCCGTCTCCGCACCCGTCAGCAGGAACGACCGGGCGTCGAGCGTGACCACCGGTGTGCCGGGGGTAGCGGCCGGGAGCGAGCCGGAGGTCTCGGGGTGCCGTACCGGGGAGGTGCCCGAGGCCGGGTCCGGGGAGGCGATCGCCGCGGTCCGGCCCCCGCCCGGCCCCCGCAGCCCGACCGTCCCCGTCATGACGGCGGGCACCGTCACGGCGGCGGCCAGCCCGACGAGGGCGCCGGTCAGCACGATCCCGGGGGTGAGGCGGAGACGGGACAGGGGGCGGGAGGCGTCGAGGGGCACGCGGGAGGACACGGAATCGGAAGCGCGACCGGACGCATGATCGGACGCGCGACCGGGTTCGGACACGGCCGTCGCGAAGGCGCGGGCGAGATCGGCCTCGCGGCGCCGCCGGTGGGCGTCCTCGGTGAGTGCGTCCGGGCGCAACGCGCGGACACGTTCGTCGACGTCGTTCAAGGCTGCTCCTGCAGGGTAGTGGCCGGGGTGAGGTCGAGTGCCTGGGACAGGCGGCGGCGGGCGCGATACAGGCGGACGGTGAAGGCCCGGGCGGAACAGCCGGCGAGCTTGGCGGCGTCGGCCGGAGCCAGCCCGTACCAGCTGGCCAGGATCACCGCCTCGGCGTCCAGCTCGGACAGCCCGGCGAGCGCCGCGAGGGCCGCCTCGCGCTCGGCGACCTGCTCGGCCACCCGCTCGGTCACGTCGCCCTCCGAGGACAGCTCCGCCAGCCGTTCCACCAGTGCCCGCCGTCGCAGCCCGGAACGCCGCTGCCCGCGCAGCAGGTTCCGGGCGACGCCGAGCAGCCAGGGCAGCGGCGGCTCCGGCAGCTCCTCCAGCTGCCGCCAGGCGATCAGGAACGTCTCGCTCGCGATGTCCTCGGCCGCCTGCCGCTCCGCGCGCAGCAGCGTGTAGCCGAGCACGCTGCGATAGTGCTGGTCGTACAGCGCGGTGAATCGCGCTTCTGGATCATCCACACCAAGGAGTGCCTTTCCCGGCCCCCCGATCACCGGCCGGGAAGAGAAAAGTTATCCGGCACCCTGTTTCCCCACCCACCCGCCTCGGCCCGCCCCTGCCTTCTCCACGCCCTCGCCCGCGTGGATCGCCGGTCTGACACCGTCCGGCGCCATGGTCGTTCCTAAGCGCTTGACCAGCCCGGCTCCCTCAAGGACAACGTTCACGCGAGCACTTTCCCGCGCGGAGGACGGCGGCAGATCGACCGATCGTCTCCACGCCCCCGGACGGGATCGGCCGAAAGGGCGATTCGCCGTCGCTTACCGGCACATCGGCCGGATGCCCGATCCGGAACCGCCCGTGGGCTGGCACAATCCAACAGGTGACGATTCGGGTGCTCATCGCCGATGACCAGGAACTGGTGCGGACCGGGTTCCAGATGATTCTGGACGCCCAGCAGGACATGGAGGTCGTGGCGACGGCCGCCAACGGGGCCGAGGCCGTCGAGCTGGCACGACGGTTACGACCGGACGTGTGCCTGCTCGACATCCGCATGCCCAAGCTGGACGGTCTGGAGGCCACCCGCATCCTCGCGGGGCCGGGGGTGGCGGACCCGATGAGAGTGGTGATCGTCACCACCTTCGACCTCGACGAGTACGTCTACGGCGCGCTGCGCGCGGGGGCGACCGGTTTCCTGCTCAAGGACAGCGGGCCGACGCTGCTCATCGAGGCGATCCGGGCCGCGGCGGCCGGGGACGCGCTGGTGTCGCCCTCGGTGACCGTGCGCCTGCTCGAACACCTCTCCCACCCTCGGGCCGGTGGCGTACGCCCGCCCAGCGAGCCCCTCACCGAGCGCGAACTGGACGTCGTGCGACTGGTCGCCAGGGGGCGGACCAACCAGGAGGTCGCCGCCGAGTTGTTCGTCTCGCTGTCGACCGTGAAGACCCACCTGGGGAGCATCCAGGCGAAGCTGGGCGCGAGGAATCGGGTGGAGATCGCCGCCTGGGCGTGGGAGTCCGGCATCGTCGGCTGAGCAGGGCATCCGCGCTGATTAGCGGGAGCGCTGACGGGATAGGAAAAGGGGCAGGTCCTCAGCGCATGGCGGGGGGAGATATACATGCGCTCTATCCCATCTCTACAAAAATCGGCCTCGGCCGTCTATGTCACGCTCACCGCACTGGTGGTCGCGGTCGCCGCCCTGGCGGTGTTCGAACAGGTCCGCGGCCGGCGCCTCGTCCTGGAGATATCCGAGCTCAACGGCGACCCCCACGCCCCCGGAGCCGACGCGGTCTTCGGCGCGGTCACCGTCTTCGCCATTCTGATCATGTTCTTCGCCGCATCCGCGATCGCCGCCGTCGCCGCGTACCTGAACTGGCTGCTCCGCGCCCGGCAGGGCGCCGACCGGCCCGCGGTGGCGCCGGTGCTGGTGAGCTGGTTCGTGCCGGTGGTCAACCTGGCCGCGCCCCCCGTGCTGGTCGACCGGCTGTGGCGAGCCTCCCGGCCGCCGCTGGATCGCCGCCTGCGCTGGAAGGCGCTGCTCACCGCCTGGTGGCTGAGCTGGCTCGTCGCCTCCGCGCTGGTGTTTGCACGGTTGTGGCCGGGGGCGCCCCAGGGCGGCACGAGCCTGACCGGGTTCGGCCTGACCGAGCTGATCGCCGTCGCGACCGCCTCCCTGCTGTGCGCGACGACCGTGCGGCAGATCACCGGGATCCAGGCCGCGGGCGCCGGGCACCGGCGGCGGACCAGGCCGGAGCGCCGCCTCCCGGCGAAGGCGACGGAGACGGTCCCGGTGAAACCGACCTCGGTGCAGCAGGACCGGGTGAAGCGAAACCCGGTGAGATCGGTCCCGACCTCGCCCGCGAAGGACCCCACACTTTCCGAGGCACTCTCACCGGAGGTCTCCGGGCAGGAGCAGCCCCAGGAGGTCCATCCCGCCGGGCAGTGAGCACCGCCCCGCCCGATGGAAGGCACGCGGGAGGCGTGCCGGGGCGGGGCGTCACTCCCAGGCCCTGATCAGCAGCCAGCCCTCGCCCGCGGTGTCGAACCTGAGCTCGTAGGTGCCGGCCCGGCCTCCCGAGGCGGCCTCGACCCGCCAGAACCGGCGCTCGCCGGGATCACCGGCGGAGGTCTTCCACCACTCGCGTGCGACGACCCAGTGGTCGAGAACCCTGCCGACGGCGTGGAGGCGATCGCCCCAGACGAACTGGACGGGCTGCCCGTCGCGGATCCACACTTCGACGGGGTCGCCGTAAAGTCTGCTCAAGACGCTCTTCTCCCACGGCTTTCCGATGAGCACCCGGGGGAAGACGGGTCTGGCGTATCGAACATACGTTCTCACGGGGCCGGGCGCAAGTCCCCCATCTGCCGCACGAGCGGATTGGCGTCCACCGAGTTGCGGATGCTGAAGGTGACGCTGCCCGCGCGGTAGCGGTCGTCGGACCACTCGACGGGCCGCCCCTCGTGGGTGGTGGTGACCCGGCGCTGGCGCAGCAGCGGGCTGCCCCTGCGCACGGCGAGCAGCCTGGAGTCCTCGACGCCCGCGGCGACCGCGTCGATGAGGTGCTCGCCGTAGGCGAAGACGAGGCCGACGCTCTCGTAGAGGGCCTGGGTGACCGACTCGCAGCCGGGTTCGATGCGCTCGACGGCCGGGGCGATCCACCCGGCGTAGACCGTGCGTTCCAGCATCACCGGCTCACCCTCCAGGGAGCGCAGCCGCAGCACGAAAAGCACCGGATCGCCCGGCTGGAGGGCGAGCCTGGCGGCCTCGGTGACGTCGGCGCCCCTGCGGCGCTGCTCCAGCATCCGCCCGCTCACCCGGTAGCCCATCGCCCGCGCCCACTGGGCGAAGCTGTGCAGCTCGGCGAAGCTCTGGCTGCGCTCACGGCCGAGCACGATGCGTCTGGCGCCCTGGCGGGACCCGACCAGGCCCTCGGTGGCGAGTACGGCGACCGCCTGGCGGATCGTGCCGCGCGAGGCCGCGAAGCGGGCGGCCAGCTCGGCCTCCGAGGGGAGCTGGGCACCCACGGGGTGCTCGCCTCGCATGATCGCGTCGCGCAACTCCTCCGCGATGCCCATGTACCGGGCCGTCACCTCCGCCCCCCTTCCGGCGTACCCGCGAACCCCACGGCTCTCTCCCACGCACCCCCGCACACCCGGTGACCGTGCAATCTCGCCTCGCCTCTCAAGCCGCCCACTCGCGTCCGGCCCGGCAGGCGTCAACGGAATCCCTCGCTGCGCGCACCATATGTCCGGATGAACCCCACCCTAAACAAGCATTATCGCCGCACATAGCCCTAGTTTCCGCATTTCACCCTTGTACTTCGCCCGTTCACCAAACAGCAACTGATTCACGACATAGGGGGTCTAGCTTGTTTGTACAAGTTCGTCTACTTTCGTGAAATATTGCGCGACACCCCCTTGGGAGACACAGTGATCGCATCCCGAGTTCGCTTTGCAGGCCTGGCCGCCTTCCTCCTGATGAGCGCCACAGCGTGCGGAGCCGCCCCCACCACAGCGGCCCCCACGGCGGGCGCCGACGGCTCCGCGGCCGGAGTGGACGCCAGAACCGCCACCTCCGCCGCCGACTTCGGCGGGCTGGACAAGCTCGTCGAGGCCGCCAAGAAGGAGGGCAAGCTCCACGTCATCGCCCTCCCGCCCGACTGGGCCAACTACGGAAAGATCATCGAGGCCTTCACGGCGAAGTACGGCATCGAGATCGAGAGCGAGACCCCCGACGCCTCCAGCGCCGACGAGATCAACGCGGTGAAGACCCGCAAGGGCCAGGACCGCGCCCCCGACGTGCTCGACATCGGCCAGTCCTTCGCGATCAGCGGCGCCGCCGAGGGCCTGTTCGCGCCGTACAAGGTCGAGAGCTGGGACAAGATCCCCGACAACCAGAAGGAGCCGAGCGGCCTCTGGTTCAACGACTACGGCGGCTACATCTCCATCGGCTGCGACGCCAAGAAGATCGACAAGTGCCCGGAGACCTACGCCGACCTGCTCAAGCCCGAGTACAAGGGCAAGGTCGCGCTGAACGGCAACCCCACCAAGTCGGGCTCGGCGTTCGCGGGCGTGTACGCGGCGGCCCTCGCCAACGGCGGCTCCTTCGACGACATCCAGCCCGGCCTCGACTTCTTCAAGAAGCTGAAGGAGACCGGGAACTTCAACCCGGTGGAGACCACCCCGGCCACCATCGAGAAGGGCGAGACCCAGATCAGCATCGACTGGGACTACAACAACGCCGCCTACGCCCCCAAGATGGCCGAGAAGGGCATCGACTGGAAGACCGTCATCCCCGACGACGGCAAGTACTTCCAGCTCTACGCCCAGGCCATCAACAAGGACGCCCCGCACCCGGCCGCCGCGCGCCTGTGGCAGGAGTTCCTCTACAGCCCCGAGGGCCAGAACCTCTACCTCGGCGGCTTCGCCCGCCCGGTGCTGCTGCCCGCGATGAAGGCCGACGGCACGGTCGACGCGACGGCCGAGGCCAACCTCCCGCCGGTCGAGGGTGACCCCACCTTCCCGACGGAGGCCCAGGTCAACAAGGCCAAGGAGGTCCTGGCCGACGGCTGGGGCGCCGCGGTCTCGGGATGACGGTCCCGGCCGTCACGGCCGCCGCCCCGCGCGGCGGCCGTCCTCGCTCCAAGAACTGGGTGGGAGCCCTGCCGCTGCTCGTCGTGACGGCGGTGGCCTTCGGGATCCCGGCGCTCACGCTGCTGGTCGGCGCGTTCACCGTCAAGGACCCGGTGACCAAGGTCTCCTCCCTCGGCACCGCCAACCTGTCCAGAAGCCTGCAGGGCGCCTACCTGAACGCCCTGATCAGCAGCGTTCAGCTGTCGGCCGTGGTGGCGGTCGCCGCCGCGGTCGCCGGGACGTTCCTCGCCCAGGCCGTCGTCACCTCCCGGTTCACCGCCCTGCGCGAGGCCGTGCTCACCTTCTCCGGGGTGCTGGCCAACTTCGGCGGCGTGCCACTCGCCTTCATCTGGATCGCCACCCTGGGCAACTCGGGGGTGATCACCACCGCGCTGGGCCTCGGCCCCGGCGTGCTGTACAACTTCTGGGGCCTCACCCTGGTCTACATGTACTTCTCGGTGCCGCTGATGGTGCTCGTCGTGACCCCGGCGCTGGACGGCCTGCGCCCGCAGTGGCGGGAGGCGGCGCAGAACAACGGCGCCACCACCTGGCAGTTCTGGCGCTACGTCGGCGTCCCGGTGCTCACCCCGGCCCTGCTCGGCGGCGTCGTCCTGCTGTTCGGCGGCGCCTTCGCCGCCTACGCCACCGCCTACGCCATGGTCGGCAGCACGGTCCCCCTGGTCACCCTGCAGATCGCCGAGGCACTCACCGGGGACGTCCTCATCGGGTACGAGAACGTCGCGCTTGCCCTGAGCCTCGACATGATCGTCGTCGCGCTGCTGGTGATGGCGGTCTACCTGCCGCTGCAGAAGAGGAGCTCCCGATGGTTGCGGTAGCGACCCTGCCCGACGTCACCCCGGGTCCCGCCGCCACCGCCCGCCCCGGAGCGCGGCGGGCCTGGCGCGGGATCGTGCTGGTCGTCGCGGCGGTCTACTTCGTCGTGCCGATGGCAGTGTCCTTCTGGTTCACCGTCTACTCCGAGGGCCAGGGCTTCTCGCTCGCCGCCTACGGGCGGATCCTGTCGGCGCCCGGCTTCGTTCCCAGCCTGCTGCTCTCCCTGGCACTGGCCGCGGCGACCATCGTCGCGGTGCTGCTGCTCACCCTTCCCGCCATGCTCGCCGTACGGCTCGGCGCGCCCCGGCTGCGGCCCGTGCTGGAGGTGCTCTCCACGCTCCCGCTGGTCGTACCGCCGATCACCTACGTGGTCGGCATCAGCACGGCGCTGCGTGACGGCGTCGAGGCGCTGGCCGCCACACCGTTCTGGGCGACGCTCATCGCCATCCAGAACGAGAGGTTCCCCTTCGTCCTCGTGCTCGCGTACGTGATGCTGACGCTGCCGTTCGTCTACCGGTCGCTGGACGCCGGGCTACGCGCGATCGACGTGCGGACGCTGGTGGAGGCGGCACGCAACCTGGGCGCCTCGTGGCCGTACGTGTTGTTCCGCGTGATCATCCCCAACATCCGCTCCTCCATCGCGAGCGCCTCGTTCCTCGCCCTCGCGCTGGTGCTCGGCGAGTACACCGTCGCCGCCCTGCTCGGCTACCAGACGTTCCCCGTCTGGATCGTCACCATCTCCGGGAACGACGGACAGCTCTCCGTCGCCCTGTCGATCATCAGCCTGCTCCTCATCTGGCTGCTGCTGCTCACCCTCTCGGGTGCGGGAAGGAAACGCCGATGACCGTCGAGTTCCGGGGGCTGCGTCGCGCGTTCGGCCGCACGGTGGCCCTGGACGGCCTGGACCTCATCGTCGAACAGGGCGAACTGATGGCCCTGCTCGGCCCCTCCGGCTGCGGGAAGACCACCGCGCTGCGCTGCGTCGCCGGTTTCGAGCACCCCGACGCCGGAGCGGTGCTCGTGGACGGCAAGGACATCACCCGGGTGCCCGCCAACCGGCGGGACGCGGGCATGGTCTTCCAGTCCTACAGCCTGTTCCCCAACCTCAACGCGCGGGACAACGTGGCCTTCGGGCTGCGGGTGCGCAAGGTGCCGACCGCGAAACGGCACGCGCGGGCGGACGAGCTGCTGGAGCTGGTCGGCCTGCCGACGCACGCCCAGCGCTACCCGCACGAGCTGTCGGGCGGCCAGCAACAGCGTGTCGCCCTGGCCAGAGCACTCGCGCTGGAACCACGCGTACTGCTGCTCGACGAGCCGCTGTCCGCGCTGGACGCCAAGGTCCGCGTCTCGCTGCGCGAGGAGATCCGGCGCCTCCAGCTCGAACTGGGTATCACCACCATCTTCGTCACCCACGACCAGGAGGAGGCCCTCTCGGTCGCCGACAAGGTCGCGGTGCTGCGTGCCGGACGGCTGGAGCAGTGCGGCCCACCGGCCGAGGTCTACGACCGGCCCGCCACCCCGTTCGTGGCGGAGTTCGTCGGCGCGATGAACCACGTCCCCGGCCGGCTGTCCGGCCGGGAGGTGACCGTGATGGGGAAACTCATGCCGGTGGACGGCTCCGTGCCGTCCTCGCCCGACGTCGACGTGCTGGTACGCCCGGAGGCCGTGCTGGTCACACCCTCCCCGGAAGGGAACGCCACGGTCGTGGCGTCGTCCTTCCGCGGCTCCACCGCCCGGCTGCGGGTGCGGGTGGGCGAGCTGGAGGTCCTCAGCGACGTGCCGGGACACGACGCGGTACGCCTGGCGCCGGGCACACGGGTGGACGTCTCCCTCGTGCAGCGGCCCGTGCTCGTCGCCGCGCGCACCGCCCCCGCCCCCGTCCTCACCCCTGAGGGCTCCCCGGACTCCGCGACGCCCGCCGCGTCGTCGAGGGCGTCCGGGGCATCCGGAGCGTCCGAGTCCGAGGACGTCGCGGGTGTCGGGTGAGCTCAAGGCCGTTCTGTTCGACATGGACGGCACGCTCGTCGACACCGAGGGGATGTGGTGGCAGGCGTGCCTGGCGGTCGCCGCCGAGCTGGACCTGGAGCTGACGGAGGCCGATGCCGGCCACGTCCTGGGCCGCATGGTCGAGGACGTGGCCGGCTACCTCGCACGGCGCGCACCGTCCCCGCCCGGCGTGGAACGGATCGGGGCGCGACTCACCGAGGCCTTCGCCGGACGGATCTCCGGCGGGGTGACACCGCTGCCCGGCGCGATCCGGCTGCTGGACGAGCTGAGGGCGGAAGGCGTACCCGCGGCACTGGTCAGCGCCTCACCGCGACTCATCGTGGAGATGGTGCTGCGCACCGTCGGGGCGGAGCGCTTCGCCCTGGTCGTGGCCGCCGAGGACACCGTTCGCGGCAAGCCGCTGCCCGACCCGTACCTGCGGGCGGCCTCCGTGCTGGGCCTCGACCCCGCCGACTGCGTGGCCGTGGAGGACAGCCCGACCGGGCTCGCCGCGGCCCGCGCGGCGGGGTGCCGGGTGGTGTCGGTCTCCGGCGGTCCGGCGCCCGAGGACGTGCTGACCGTGGACGGCCTGGAAAAAGTCGGCGTGCCGCTGTTGCGTCTGCTGGTGAGCGGCAGAAGATCGATAGGCTGAAACACCCATGTGACGGCGTAGGCGGTTAGGCACAAAGGTGAGCGACCTCAGTCCCGACGAACCCCTGCAGATAGGCCGATACCGCGTGCTCAGTCGGCTGGGCAGGGGCGGGATGGGCACGGTCTATCTCGGCGAGTCCCCTGAGGGGCAGCAGGTCGCCATCAAGGTCATCAATCCGGAGTACAGCCGGCACGAACGGTTCCGGATGCGCTTCCGCAGGGAGGCCGACGCTGCGCAGCGGGTCCGCAGGTTCTGCACGGCCGCGGTCGTCGAGGCCGCGCTCGACGGCGACCAGCTCTACGTCGTCACCGAGTACGTCGCCGGCCCCAGCCTTGAGGAGGCCGTCGACACGGACGGGCCGCTCCGCGGCTCCAGCCTCGACGCGCTCGCCGTCGGGGTGGCGACCGCGCTGACCGCCATCCACGGCGCCGGAGTCGTGCACCGCGACCTCAAGCCTTCCAACGTGCTGCTCTCCCCCGTCGGCCCCCGCGTGATCGACTTCGGTATCGCCCGCGCGCTGGACACCCTCGGTGGGATGACCGGGACCGGCGAGATCCTCGGCACCCCGCGATACATGGCGCCCGAGGTGCTGCGCGGTGAGCCGGTCTCCGCCGCCTGCGACGTGTTCTCGTGGGGCTGCCTGATGGCCTTCGCCGCGAGCGGGCGGGCGCCGTTCGGCGGCGAGGCGCTGCCCGCCGTGCTGTACCAGGTGCTCAACACCGAACCCTCCCTGGAGGGCATGGAGCCCGCGCTGCGCGAGCTCGTCACCTACGCCCTGACCAAGGACCCGCACAACCGGCCCACCTCGCAGCAGCTCCTCGACCACCTGGTTGGCCGCTCCGCCGCGCCGGAACAGGCCGCCCACTCGGTCCAGGCCTCCTGGCAGGAACTCGGGGAGACGCCTGACGGCGTCCCCTGGAGCGGAACCGGTCCCGGTGGACCCTCGGGTACGCCTTCCAGCCCCGGCCACACCCTCACCGGGCCACCGGAGGGCGGCACCGGTCCCTTCCCGCGCGGCCTCGCGGGCGGGCGGCGAAACCTCGCCGTCGGGGCGGCGGTGGCGGCCCTGCTGGTGGCGGCAGCGGGGATCGGGCTGCGCCTCGCCCTCGCTCCCGGCGGCCCTCCGGAGGACCTCCCCCTGCTCTACCAGGACGACTTCACCCAGAGCGGCACCGGCTGGAGCGGCGGCACCTACAGCCCGTTGACCGGCACATACGGCTACTCCCCCAACGGCTACTACGCCGTCGACGTCAGCGGTTACTCCCCCATCAGGCGGGAGCAGGCCCCGATCCCCTTCGTCTCCGCTCCCCCGGCCACCCCCGACCCCACGGCCAGTCCCATGCCGATCACCCCGAGCCGTATCCTGCTCGGCTCCGACATCACGATCCGCTCCGGCACCGTCGGTATGGGCGAGTACGGGCTGTTCTGTCGGGGCGAGGACGACAACAAGGCGACGCGGTACGAGTTTCTGCTCGACACCTCGGGCAACGCCCGCATCCGCAAGACCGTCAAGAGCGCCGGGGGCGAGCTCACCAAGCCCGTCAAGATCGACCTGCCCAAGGGCGAGGCCGTCCGGCTCACGGCGGAGTGCGCCGGAGTCGAGGGCGGTGTGCGGCTCACCATGTGGGTCAACGACGAGCAGACCCAGTCGTTCCTCGACACCAACCCGCTGCCCAACGGGCTCGTCGGCGTGATCGCCCGGGTGGGCGAGAACAGCGACGCCGTCCTGCGGACCGCGTTCGACAACTTCACCCTGCACGGCCCCGCCCCCACCACACAGCCCTGACGGCGAGTGATCCGCACCCTGCGGGGAACGGGGCATCCGACCGACCGAAGGAGTTCAGCACGATGCGCGCCATAGTCGTCTCCGCCACCGGTGGACCCGAGGTTCTCACCTACACCGACGATCACCCGGACCCCGAGATGAACCCCGGTGACGTCCTGGTTGACGTCGCCGCCTCCGGGGTGAACTTCATCGACGTCTACCACCGGATGGGCCGCTACCCGCTCTCCCTGCCCTTCGTTCCCGGCGAGGAGGGCGGGGGCACCGTCGTCGCGGTCGGCGAGGACGTGCGCGACGTCGCCGTCGGCGACACCGTGGCATGGGCGAACGTGCCGGGCAGCTACGCCTCCAGGAACGTGGTGCCCGCCACCAAGGTGCTCGCCGTACCCGAGGGGGTGACGGCCGAGGCCGCGGCGGCCGTCACCCTCCAGGGACTCACCGCCCACTACCTGACGCACTCCACGTACGAGGTGAAGGAGGGCGACGACGTCCTGGTGCACGCCGCCGCCGGGGGAATGGGCCTGCTGCTCACCCAGATCGCCAAGCTGCGCGGCGCCCGGGTCATCGGCACGGTCTCCACCGACGAGAAGGAGACCCTGGCCCGCCAGGCGGGCGCCGACGAGGTGTTCCGCTACAAGGGCTTCGCCGACGCGGTCCGCGAGCTGACCGGCTCCGGCGTGCACGTCGTCTACGACGGCGTGGGCGCGGCCACCTTCGACGAGAGCATCGCCTCGCTGCGACCGCGCGGCATGATGGCGCTGTACGGCCAGGCCAGCGGCCCGGTCCCGCCGTTCGACCCGCAGATCCTCGCCAAGAACGGCTCCCTCTTCCTCACCCGTCCGACGCTGGGCTCCTACATCGCCACCCGCGACGAGCTCGCCTGGCGCGCCTCCGACCTCTACCGCTGGGTCGCCTCCGGGCAACTGCGGGTGCACGTCTCCGAGCGCTACCCGCTCGCCGAGGCCGCCCGTGCCCACGAGGACCTCGAAGCCCGCCGGACGACCGGCAAGCTGCTCCTGATCCCGTAACGGCGCGGAGGTCCGGTCAGTGCGTCGGCTGGGCGGGCCAGTCCAGGAGCCGGGCGCCCAGGACCGCCGTCTCCAGGGTGAAACGCTGGGTGGGATCGTCCGGCGAGAACCCGGTGAGGCGGCGGATCCGCTCCAGCCGGTAGGTCACCGCCCGGGTGCTGATGTCGAGCCTGCGCGCGGCGGCGGTCTGGTTGCCCTGGGAGGCGAAGACGGCCTCCAGCGTGGCGAGCAGCGGCTCGGGGCCGCCCCGCGCCTCGAGCAGCGGGCTGAGGACGCTCGTCACCAGGTCCTCGATCGCCGTACGGTCCCGCAGCAGCACCGGGAAGACCAACAGGTCGGCGGCTTTGAGCACCGAGGCGCGCAATCCCAGCCTGTCGCCGAACCCGATGGCGTTGACACCCTCCCGATAGGAGGTGACCACCCCGCCTGGGCCCCGGTGCGCCCTGCCGAGCCCGACCCGCCAGCCGGGCGCCAACAACTGACGCACGTGATGGGTGAACTCTCCGGTCACGACGTCGAGGCTGCCCGGCGCCACGCACACGAGCATCCCGTCGCGCACCGTGACCAGCACGTTGTGCGAGCCGAACCGGGCGACCAGCGCCTCCTCGATCCTCCTGGCCGTCCCCTCCGCCTCGCCCGCGAGCCCGCGGACCTCCTCTTCCCCTCCGTGCCCCTCGAACCCGCCGTGCCCCTCGAACCCGCCGTCCCCCGAAGCGACGGCCGCGGCGGCTCCGGTGACAGGGCGGGCGACGGCGACCACGTACGTCTCGGCCATGCGGAGCCCGAAGTGCTCGGCCCGTTCGGCGAGCCTGTCGGCACGGCCCTGGAGCAGGTCGTCGACGAACTTCCTGCGCGCCGTCTCCTCCCGGCGCAACGCCGCCCGCTGGGCGTTCTCGTACCCCTCCATCAGGGCGGAGACCGTACGCCGCAGGGCCGGGAGCGGGGTGGGGGTCACCGACTCGGCCGTCGCCAGCGCGGCCTCGACCAGTGCCCGCACGGACACGCCCCGCTCGGCGGCCAGCGCGCCGACGGCGCGGCAGTCGTCGAGCTCGGCCCGCCCTGGCAGCCTGCCGGTGGCGGCCGCCTCCCGCAACATCCGGAGATGGCCGCCGAGCAGCTCGTCCATCAGACTCCCACGTCACGCCTGTCGAAGGCCGGCATCGCGATCAGGAGCAGCACGACGGTCGCCCCGGCCAGCACGAGATAGTCCCCTACCGGGAGCCCCAGCTGGATCGGCCGACCGTCGAGGTAGTAGTGGAACGGCGAGATCCAGCGCAGCCAGGACACACCGGCCACGTCCTTGCCCATGGTCTCGACCACGTATCCGGCCACGGCGACCACCCCGACCACCGCGAGGGCGACCCTCCTGCGACCCGTCGCGGCGCCGACCGTCAGGCACAGCGTGCCGAAGAAGAGGGCGAGCAGAAAGACGCCGACGTGACCGGCGAGGATCCTGCCGGCGGGTACGCCCATGTCGACGGCGACCGCCAGGCCGAGCACGGCGAGGAAGGTGGCCGCTGCCACGCCGAACAGTGCGAGGGCGAGGGCGGCGAAGCGCTCCAGGACCAGTCGCCTGCGGTCGACCGGGAGGGTGAGGACGAGCTCCAGCGTGCCCGACTCCTCGGGCTGGGCGATCGCCCGGTTGCCGATCACGGCGGCGCACATGATGAACAGCAGCGGCCCGAACAGCTGGTAGACCAGGGTCTGCAGGTAGCCGGAGCCGCTGGTGAATCCCTCCTCCAGGCCGCCCATGAGGTCGCGCATCGCCCCGGGGAACTTGGTCAGCGCCACTTCCCCGTAAAGGTCGGGGTTGCTCTGGATGTTCGGGTAGAAGGCCAGGTACAGCGCGAAGAAGGCGCTGATCCCGATGGTCCAGCCGAGCAGCGGCCTGCGGTAGTCACGCAGGCTCTTCGACACCAGTGCGGGCATCGCGCGCCTCCTCTTCCTCTTCGTGCCGGCTGTAGTAGGTGAGGAAGATCTCCTCCAGGTCGGGCTGGGCGCTGACCATGTGCACCACCGTGAACCTCGCCGCCGCCTTGATCAGCGCGTCCGGGCGGCCGTCGATGGTGCAGCGCACCCCGGCCCCCTCCACCCGCAGGTCCCGTACGCCGGGCAGGTTCTCGAACGCCTCCCGGGGCACCGGGGCGTCGAAGTGGAACTCCACCCGGCGCACCGCCTTCTCCCTGAGCGCGGAGACGTCCTCCACCGCGACCAGCCTGCCGCCGCGCACGATACCGACCCGGTCGGAGACGTCCTCGACCTCGGCCAGCACGTGGGAGGACATCAGCACGGTGCGGCCCGAGGCGCGGACCTCGCGGACCATCGCGAGGAACTCCTGCTGCATCAGCGGATCCAGGCCGCTGGTCGGCTCGTCGAGGATCAGGAACTCCGGCTCGTGCATGAATGCCTGGATGAGCCCGACCTTCTGCCTGTTGCCCTTGGAGAGTTTGCCCATCGGCACCGACAGGTCGGCCTCCAGCCTCTCGGCCAGCTCCTCGATCCGCCCCTTGGGCACGCCGTCGCGCATCATGCCGAGGAAGGCGAGGAACTCCCCCGCCTTCTCCCTGCCCTCCAGAGCCAGCTCGCCGGGCAGGTAACCGATCCGGCTCCGCACACCCGCCTCGCGGGGATCCCTGCCCAGGACCGTCATCCGGCCCCTGGTGGGACGGATGACGTCCAGGAGCAGCCTGATGGTCGTCGTCTTTCCCGCTCCGTTCGGGCCGAGATACCCGAACACCTCCCCCGGTCGGATCTCCAGGTCGAGATCCTCAAGTCCTCGGCGTCCGCCGTAGAACTTGGTGAGCCCTTCGGTCTCCACCACACTTGTCATGCGTCAGATCGTGCCCTCTCGCCGGCGCCTGAGGTCATGTCAGGACCCGGACAACTGGCCGCCTTTTCTTTGCGGGGATCCGGAACCGCCCGGTTCCTCGGCTTCTTCCCGTGGATCCGGAACCGGCGCGGCCTCGGCGGGAATCCGGCGCTCCGGGGCGGGGATATGGTGAGCCCATGAGCCTGGACACTGCCTTCGTACTGGGTGGCGGGGGCGTTCTCGGCGCTCACGAGGTGGGCATGCTGCGCGCGCTCGACGAGGCGGGTATCAAGCCCGACCTGATCGTCGGCACGTCCGTGGGCGCGCTGAACGGCGTCGTGTTCGCCGCCTCCCCCGGTGACGCGGTCGAGCGTCTGAACACGCTGTGGAGTTCCGACATCGTCCGTACGGCGTTCGCCGGGTCCTGGGTGACCCGGCTGTCCACCCTCGCCAAAAGCGGCACCCACCTGCACTCCTCCGAGCCACTGCGCGACCTGCTGGCCAGGACGCTCCCGGTCTCCCGCATCGAGGATCTTCCCGTGTCGTTCCAGTGCGTGGCCGCCTCCGTCGAGCGCGCCGCCGCGCACTGGTTCACCGAGGGGCCGCTCGTCGACGCGGTCCTCGCCTCCTGCGCCGTTCCGGGGCTGCTGCCGCCGGTCCGCGTCGGCGAGGGTCACTATCTCGACGGCGGGCTGGTGCACAGCATCCCGGTCGGCCGGGCCGTCGCGCTCGGCGCCCGGCGGGTCTACGTGCTGCACGTGGGCAGGATCGAGCGTCCCCTGACGGTGCCCCGGCGCCCGTGGGAGGTCGGCATGACCGCCTTCGAGATCGCCCGGCGGCACCGCTTCACCGAGGAGATGGCCACCCTGCCGGACGACATCGAGGTCCACGTGATGCCTTCGGGGGGTGAGTCCCGGCCGGGAATGGACTTCTCCCAGCTGCGATACCGGGATATTTCGCATATATCTAAATACATCGATCGCGCCTATCGGGCCTCGGCCGACTACCTGGCCCGGCAGTCGCCCTCCTGAGCCACGTCACCCGTCCAGCCCGGCATCGATATGCCCCACATCGCGTTGTACGTATACATCGGGGTACCTCACAGAGACATGTCCGCATCAACGTCCATCCGAGTCACACCGGCCTGAGTCACACCGGTGTGAGTCACCCAGCACCCGCACGACCTACACACCGCACATCCACACAGGCAGGAGCCGCTCGTGCTGCCTCCTCGCATCATCCGCCGCCTGGTCCTCGCACCTCTCGTCATCGTGCTCACCGTCCTCGCGGTGCTCACGCTCCCGATCTGGCTGCTGGTGGTGACCGCGGCCTCGCTGCGCCTGCCGCCCCCGCAGCGGCGCGGCACCCGGCTGGTCTGGTTCGCGATGGCGTGGCTGACGCTGGAGTCGATGGCACTGTGCGCCTGCCTGTGGCTGTGGGTGACGAACGGCCTGGGCGGCCGGCTCAGCCGTGACGAGTACCAGGAGCAGCACTACGAGCTGATCCAGTGGTTCCTGTCCAAGATCTACGAGGCCGCGGTGCGGATCTTCCGCCTGAGCGTCGAGGTCGACGAGCCTCCGCCGACCTCCGAGGAGACCTCCCGGCGCCTCACCCGCCCCGTCATCGTCCTGTCCCGCCACGCGGGCCCCGGCGACTCCTTCCTGCTCGTGCACCACCTTCTCGCCCGATACCACAGGCGCCCAAGGATCGTGATGAAGGCGGCCCTGCAGTTCGTCCCCTCGCTGGACGTGGTGATCAACCGTCTCCCCAACGCCTTCGTCCACCGCAAGACCGCGGAGAGCGGCATCCTCGCCGAGATCCGCCGCCTGTCGGCCGGCATGGACGCCGACGACGCCCTGGTGATCTTCCCCGAGGGCGGCAACTTCACCCCGAAGCGCCGCTGGCGGGCCATCCTGAGGCTGGAGCAGAAGGGCCTGGCCGAGGAGGCCGCACGGGCCCGCAGGCTGGAGCACCTGATGGCCCCCCGCCCCAACGGGGCGATCGCCGCCATCGACGCCTGCCCCGAGGCGGACGTGATCTTCGTCGCGCACACCGGCCTCGACGACCTGATCACCTTCGGGGACATCTGGACCCGTCTGCCGCTCAGCGCCCAGATCAAGGCCAAGTGGTGGCGGGTCCAGGCCGCCGACGTGCCCCGCGAGCGCGAGGAGCAGATCCGCTGGCTCTTCGAGCACTGGGAGGAGATCGACGCCTGGATCACCGAGAACCAGCCGGCCCCCGCCCCCACGACCTGACACGCGCCGGCGTCACGATGTGCGTCCGACCACGTCGGCTCGTGACGCCGGTCCGACCACCTAAGGGCCTGAGAGAGATCGTCATCAAACTTGATCACAGCGACAACGACGCCATCACACCCGAGGCCACGGTGGAGGTGCTTCAACCGGCGATCGCCCTCCTACAGAACCTTCCCGAGCAGGACCGGCAAGCCCTCACCGAGCTGATCAGCCAGTTCGTGCACCAGGAAACCAACCCCGAGCGGCAGCCGACAGTCTGGGAAACGCCCGAAACCCTGAGACTCCCGGATTGAAGGGCCACCTGATCCTTGTGAGCCGGCGAACACCACGCGATCACCTCACTGCCGCCGACGTGACTTGTGCCCCCGGTTCGCCGTGCCCGATCGTTGAGGCATGAAGAGCATGAAGAGCATGAAGATCTTAATTGCCCTTGTCGCCATGCTGTTGTTGACCATCCTGAATGGCTGTGGTGTGGCGCGGACACAGGGAGGCGGGCCGTCGGCGTCGCCGTCAGCCTTACTTCCTTGCCCGGAAGCCGCTGAGTCGCTGACGCCTGCCCCTTGCATCACGATGCCCTCCTGGGAGCAAAAGCACGCGGACAACGAGGCATACCGCCAGCGCGGCGCGGTTCCTCCGGAGGTGGCTGCGAAGGCTGAGCCGGTGGCCGAGGCCCTGCGGGGCAAATTCGCCGACCTGCGCGAGCGGGCACTGCACGGCGAGGCCCACGTCGCGAAAGCGGTACGGGCGGTCGCCCCACCAGGGACGAACGTCATCATCAGGGCAGGAGGGGCTCGCTCCGCTGTGGTGTTCGCTATCGAATTGTCGGGAGGATGCCTCACCGGCTTCTACGACGAGCGTGAGTCGAAGGTGGAGGTAGGGGGCTACATCAACGACGGCGGTTGCCTGACGGCTCCCGGTCACTGACCCCTGTTTCCGCCAACATCGCGACCATCCCGGCCGCAGACTCTGCGACCTTGCGCCGTACCCTCACCGGAGCCCAAGGCCACCAAGCGGCAATCCCACATGGGGCCACCCACCTCCGCTTCGTCGCCGGCTCCATCACCGCAGCTCTTCGGCGCTCCCCATTGAATGTGGACACCTTGGAGACTGGATCTTGAGGTCCAACGGCACCAACCTGACCGCAGCCCGACGCGCGACGCCGGTGGAACTACCAGTCCTGGGAGAGGCCCGACATCCGGCGGAGGTATTCGTCCTCGTCGATCTCACCGGCCGCGTAGCGGCGCTTGAGGATCTCGCGGGGACTGTCGGCGACGGGCTCGCGTTTCACCCCGCCTGCCACGGCGGCACGTACCCTCCTGGTCACGCCGAGGATCACCACCACGATCACCGCGATGACGACGAGCAACACCAGGATGCGGAACATCGTCGGCCTCCCCTACTACCTCCCCATCGGATTCGCCGGGGATCCATCGAGTTTACCCGGCGGAAGACCTTCCCCTTTTTCATCATCTGAACTGATTTATTCGTCTTCGCCCCTCAAAAGAGGCAGTACAGGTGATAAATCACCTGTCGCCTCGCTGGAACGGACACCGGTCTCAGCCGACGGAAGGACCGGCACCTCACCCGACGGAGGGAACCCCCGGCTCCGATCGCTTCGCCGGTCGCCTCCGGCGTACCTCACCCGACGGAGGAAGCGCCCGCCGAGAAATCCGGAGCCTCACGCGAGACCCCGCCGGGCGGCAGCGACGGCAGCCCCGCGGGAGCCCCGCCCTCCAGCAACCGGAGCAGGGCACCGGTGTCGACGTTCCGCTCGATCAGGTCACCGAGCGCGTCCAGCCTCTCCTCCCTCAGCACGGCGAACGACACGTCCGGCGCCGGGGTGAAGTCGCGACCGGAGACGGCGGCCACGTCGGCGAGGAAGGCCCGGCGGAAACCGTCGTTCTCCAGGGCGCCGTGCCAGGTGGTACCCCACACCGAACCGGCACGGCAGCCGTCCAGGAAGGGCTCGCCGCCGTCGGCCGTCACCACGCCGTGGTGGATCTCGTACGCGGAGACCGGGTGGCCGTACGCGGCACCGACCGGACGGCCCAGCGTCTTGTCCTCGGCGAACTCCACCGACGCGGGCAGCAGCCCCAACCCTTCGACCAGCCCCGCCCCCGACTCCACCTCGTCGCGGATGGTCCTGGCGAGCATCTGGTAACCGCCGCAGATGCCCAGCACCGCCCGCCCCGGCAGGGCGGCGGCCAGGCCGGTGGCACGGAGCCACCCCAGGTCGGAGACCGTGGCCCGAGAGCCCGGCAGCACCACCAGGTCGGTGTCCTCCAACTCGCCCGGGGAGGTCACGAAGCGGACCACCACTCCTGGCTCGGAGGCCAGCGCGTCCACGTCCGTGAAGTTGGAGATCCTCGGCAGCCGCACCACCGCCACCCGCAGGGTCTGCCGGCCGTACGGGGCACGCGTCCCGGACGCGGGCCGGTTGTCCAGGGCGAGGGAGTCCTCGACGTCCATCCAGAGGCCGTCCAGCCAGGGCAGCACCCCGTACACCTCGCGGCCGGTCAGCTCCCTGATCATGTCCAGCCCCGGTTCGAGGAGCTCGGGCGCCCCGCGGAACTTGTTGATCACGAACCCGGCGATCAGCGCCTGGTCGGCGGGCTCCAGCAGCGCGACCGTCCCGTACATGGCGGCGAAGACCCCACCCCTGTCGATGTCGCCGACCACGACGACCGGCAGGTTCGCGGCACGGGCCAGGCCCATGTTCGCGATGTCGCCCCTGCGCAGGTTGATCTCCGCCGGACTGCCCGCCCCCTCGCAGACCACCACGTCGTACGCGCCCCGCAACCGCTCGAGCGCGTCGACCGCGACCTGGCGGAGCCGCTCCTTGACGTCCCAGTACTCCATCGCGTCGACCTCGGCCATCGGCCTGCCCATCACCACGACCTGGCTGCGCCGATCGCTGCCCGGCTTGAGCAGGATCGGGTTCATGTCGGCGCTGGGTTCCAGCCCGCACGCGGCGGCCTGCATCGCCTGGGCCCTGCCGATCTCGGCGCCGTCCGCGGTGACGAAGGAGTTGAGCGACATGTTCTGCGCCTTGTACGGCGCGACCCTCACCCCCTGCCTGGCCAGCCAGCGGCAGATCCCGGCGGTGACGACGCTCTTGCCCGCGTCGGAGGTCGTCCCCGCGACCAGCAACGCCCCCTTCACCCCTTCCTCCCATACGAGCCCGTCCCGCGTGAACCTCGCCCGTACGAGCCCCGAACGGCGGCCAGGACGGCGAGCCCCGCCGCCGCCAGGCCGACCGCCCGCGCCAGCCGTACCGACCTGCGGATGTCCGCGACCGAGGGCGCGGGCCCCTCGCCCATCTCCGGCCGGTGCTCCACCCTGGTGCCGTACACGTTCACCCCTCCCAGAGTGAGGTCCAGCGCCCCCGCGAAGGCGGCCTCGCAGCGGCCCGCGTTGGGACTGGGATGGCGGTGGCCGTCCCTGCGCAGCACCGCCGCCGCCCGCCGCGCCGAACCGCCCACCAGCGGAGCGCCGAGCGCGGCGAGCAGCCCGGTGATCCGGGCGGGCACGAAGTTGGCGAGGTCGTCGAGGCGAGCGGCGGCCCACCCGAAGCGCTCGTAGCGCGCGTTCCGGTGCCCCACCATCGCATCCAGCGTGTTGACCGCCCGGTACGCGAGCAGACCGGGCACTCCGGCCACCGCACCCCAGAACAGCGGCGCCACCACCGCGTCCGAGGTGTTCTCCGCGATCGACTCGACGGTCGCCCTGGCGAGCCCGGACTCCCCGAGCCCCGACGGGTCACGCCCGCACAGGTGCGGCAGCCTCCCCCGCGCCCCCGCGAGATCGCCGTCCTCCAGGAATCCGGCCATCGCCGCACCCTCGCGGCCCAGCGTCGTACCGCCGACGACCGCCCACGTCGCAGCCGCGCTCAGCCCGGCCCGCACCACCGGGTTGCGCGGCCGGGTCGCGACGTGACCGAGCAGCGCCACCGGGACCACACACAGGGCCACATGGAGCACACCTCTCGCCCGGCTGTCGCCGTACACCCGCCCCTCCACCCCGGCGGCGGCGGTGCCGAACAGCGCGACCGGATGCCCGCGCCGGGGATCGGCGAGCACGGCGTCGATCGCGACCCCGGCGAGCATCCCCACCCCTTCGGCCACTCCAGGTCTCTTCGGTCCCACTTTGGCGATCAGTCGGCTAAACGAGGTGTTCATGGAGTTCATCCTGGTGGGTCTCCAGCCACACACAGGCCCGCCGGATGCGCTCCCCCGCCCCACCGGCCCGCATCCGGGCCCACCCGCCGTTCCCCCCCTGCGCCTCGGCCTTGGCCCGCATCGCGTGGTAGGAGCGGTCGAAGCGGAGCCGGGCGAGATCCAGCAGCCGACGACGATCACGGGGCTCCAGGCCGTACGCGTCACAGAACAGGCGCAGCCGGGGACCGACGTCGAGACGACGCTGGAGCGGCTCCAGATCGAGGGGATCGGCGATCGGCGCCCAGTGCCGCAGCGTGGTCACCACGTCGAACAGCCGGGTCGTCGGCCGGGCCATGTCGAAGTCGATCAGCGCGGCGGGAAGCCCGTCACGGAAGATCACGTTGTCGAGGTTGACGTCGCAGTGCCCGACCAGCCGCGGCGCCGCGTCGTCATTGGACCCCGCCTCCCAGACCGCCTCCCGCGGCGGGACGAACCCCTCGGCCGCGTCGTGAAAAGCGCGCAGCAGCCGCGCCAGCCCGGCCAGAGACTCCTCGGTGAGTGCGAACGAAGGCAACGGCCTGACCGCGGACTCCCCCTCGACATAGCTCAGGATCTCCCTGCCCCGCTCGTCCACCCCCAGCGCCCGGGGAGCCCCTTCGAACCCAGAACGCTCCAAATGACGCAGGAGTGCGTGCACCGAAGCCGTGGAGGCCCTGCAGGGCCGCCGGACGGTGTCCCCGACCCGCACCACCCCGTCGGTGACGTCACCGCCCAGAAGGGGAATCTCCTCTTGGGCCGTCGCGACGAACATGGCATACGAGCCTAGACCGCCCCGTCTCCTCAGGAGAACGATTCGGACAGACCGATCTTCACACGCCGGGACAGCCGGAAGCCGTTCTCACCGATCGACCGTCGCCGAGCCGGTCGGCCGTTCGCGCCCCTGCCCGGTCGCCGACCGCGCTTCGCGCCTGATCTAGGCGGTCTGGCCTGGCACGCCTTCGAGGCGTGCCACCACGCGAGCGAGCAGGTCACGGATCTCGATCTGCCCGGCCTTCAACTCGGCGATGTCGTCGCGCATGACCGCGGTGTTCTTCTCAATGTTGCCGACGGATCGTTCGAGCACACCGAGACGACTTTTGATCTCGGTACTGTCGGTCTCAACGGTGTCGACGCGCTCTTCGAGGTACGGCATGCTGTCCAGCATAGATTGGTGACCGGCCGGGCAGGGGCGCGAATCGTGGAATCCCGAGCGAGGATCATCACTTCGACACGCGGGGGCATCCGCCCCAAAGCAGGTGCATAACCAGGCAAAACCTGCCCTCGGGCCTCCCCTGGGCGCACTCTTGGACCTCCCGGCCCCGCTCGCCCACACCCGGCATCCGCGACGCTCCCTACAGGATCCGGAGGATTCACGGGGTGATCCTCACGACACAGCCAGGAAACCGATACATGAGCACTCCCCGGATCATGCACAATTAAGCGGGAGCACCCTTAGCTCAGCTGGATAGAGCACCGGACTTCTAATCCGACGGTCGCAGGTTCGAATCCTGCAGGGTGCGCTGCCAAGACCAGGTCATCTAGCCGCTGACCTGGTCTTTTGCTTGTCCGCGGCCCGCGCCTCTCAGGCAGCCGCAGGTAGCCGGAAGCAGCCGTATGCCACCGGTCACGGAACATACGCGGAATGGATCCGGCCCCGTTTCCCCAGGTGGGACCGGCGGTTCCGGAAGAGCCGGCCATCGGCGGCGACGCCGTGACGGTCGATGTGGTCACGCAGGATGGCCACCAGTTCCGGCGGGATCGGCACCGGCCGCATCTCCTTAAGGCCGAGAAGTCCTACGCCGGTCAGTACGACCGCCGCCTACACCGGCTGCGAGAGCGTGTCAGGCACGCCCAAGGTCGATGAAAAGCCGTTGCGGGATATATGCGGGATGATCTTCAGCAGTCGCGGTGCGAAAAAAGCCGCCCCCCTGTTCAGAGGCCCTGTCTCCGCTCGGGACGCAGCCCCCCTGAGACCCGCTGTGCCTGCGGTGAGGGCACTCGGCTCCAGGGTGATCGCCAGCCTGACGGCAGCTTCCCCTACTACGATCCCGGGTCTGCCTCCGCCTCAAGCACCGTCCTCGCGAAATCGACGATCTTTCCTGCCGGCTCTCGAAGCTCGTCGTCGGTCGGCGGAGCGCCGCGCAGAGCTTCCCAGTCGTCGATGAGAAAGATCAGTTCCCAGATCTCCTGGGGAGTCGACCATCTGTCTCCGAGCTCAAGGATCAGTCAGCAGTACTGAGGATATGTGGGGGAAGCGTGCAAACGGTGTGAAATTACCTGTTCAGATGTAGCTCGGCCGCTGGTCGCTCCGGAAAACTTCACGCCGTGTCGACTGCATCCAGTGAGAAGAAGCCCTTGAGCCGGCCGGCGCTCACGATGGTGTCACTCGCGTGGCTCGCGCTGGTGGCGCTGGAGTACTTCTGGATTCCGGTGTTCAGGGTGTCCGAGCTGTTCGCCGGGCTTGCAATCACGGCGGCCTGGTTGTGGGTGATCAGTCGGTCGATCACGGTGGTGATGACCTATCTGTCCTTCAGGGACTATGGCCGGTGTATCGCCGCGCTGTTGCTTGCCCTCGGTGCCGGAGCGGTGGTCAGAACCGCTGACTGGGAAGCCCTGTATGCGGAGGACCTGGTCCGGTCCCACCGGGACGCATTCGCTGAACTCGCCGCCGACCACGAACACCACCGGCCGCTCACCGTGCCCGGGTGGATGAGGTATCTGTCGATAGACGGTCAGGTACGGCCACAGGGCGACGTGCTCTACCTGCCGGTGTTCGAGGATTGGCGGGCGGAGACCGGCAGGGGCATCGCCCATGTACCGGGTTCCGATGGTCGAGGCACGACGGTCCAGACGGCGAGCGGTGATCTCGGCAACGCCACACACGATCTTGGAGACGGTTGGTGGTGGGTGGAGTAGGCGTCAGACTGATCTTCTAGTCCGTACGTTGGGTAATCAGGACACCGTCGCCGCGCCAGTGCCCTGACGCGTTGCCGTACGGCTCACCAAGCAGATGCGGGGCAGGTTTCTCGAGCGGATCACTGTACGGATCAGAAGGCGAGGCCGCACCACTCGATCCAGGAGCGCAGCCGCTGGAGGATCTCGCGCAGGTGTGCGTCATCGGCAAGGCCTGGAGGTGCCCATGCCTCCGTCCTGAGCTCGCTCTCGGCATCGAGTTCGGTCCAGGTTTCCTCGACCGAGTCCCTGATGCTCAGCTCGCGCGGATCGGCGGCCTCGAACAGGCCGCGGAGGTCTTCGACCAGCTTGGGTAAGGAAATCTCGCCCGAGTCGTACAGGTCAATCCGCGCAGCCATTTGGTTGATGAGAGCGCGTTTGTGGTCCTCCACGGCGTCACCTTCTCGATCTCCAAGCCATTGTGCCAACGGCCTACCGGTGCGGGATACATGAATGGTGATCTTCATTGCGTGAGTGCGATGGACGTAATTTCCCCCCGGTAGAAGGCACTGCCGCTCGGAACTCGGCCCTCTGGAAAACCGGTGCCACCAAGTGGCGTCTCATTCGGGACGACCACCAAGCATGGCAAGCTGACGGATCATGTTCTGTCAGTACCGTCTGAGATGGTCTGCGGCATGGTCTTTTTCATCTACCGCAGCGTCTACGAGGGCCCCTCCGGCAAGCTGGTGCGGCATTTTCCCGACGCGACGGTGCTCGACTGGTTCCGTAGGGTCTGGGACGAGGCGGGAAGCGGTGACGCTTATGAGTGGATCACGCGCGAACTCGGGGCGAGCGTCTATGGCCTGTCCACCATCTTCGAGACCGGGCTGCCCGCGCCCCGGAGCACAGCGGAGCTGCACCGCCTGCTGGAGGAACACCTCGACGTCGAGCAGGAGCTACGGGTCGACGAGCACAGCGTGCGGGTGCTCACCGATGACGACGAGGTCATGCTGGCCTATTTCTTCGTCGAGGACGCTCTCGTGGCCGCCGAACCGGAGCGCTGGGCCTACCTGCTGCACGACGGATGGAAACTCCCCGACGTCCCTCCCGGCTTCTCCGACGACCGCTCTTTCACCTCTCCGGTGACGACCTGGACCGCAACGCCCGCGCCACCCGGAGGTGAAGGGGCGACCTACGCGGTCGTGCTGACCTTCTACAGCACCTTCGACAGCATGGGCTGGAACATGCCGGCGTGCTTTCCCGGCACCCGGTTACCCCGGCTCGCGGCGACCCTGCGGGAGACGGACGCCCCGATCGATGAGTGGTCCGGGGAACTGGCCGTCCTGCGCGCCCTGGTCGCACCCGGTGAGGACGAGATCGGGCCGGCCCTGGAGCGTTGCAATCGCTGGCCCGACTTCGAGCAGGACATCTCGGAAACATATGGCGCTCACCAGCAGGCACACGAGATCGGGCTACGCCTGCTGCAGGGGTTCGCGCCTGCCCGGGGTCGCGATCCGCACCGTACGATCATCCGGCAGAGCGAGCACGTGGCTCAGATGGCCATCCATATCGATGACTACTTCGGCTACCGCCAGTGGTTCGTCTTCGATGACGTCTGGGCTGCCGCCCACCCCGACCTGGCCGCTTCGCTGCTGCATTGCGGTTCTCACTGGGATCCCCGTTGCCATCGCGACCACGGGATCGGGGAATGCACTCCACCGGGGCGGCAGTATCGACCTGCGAGCTTGCCGGGCGCAGGGGCGTAACCAGCCGATGCGGTCTTTCAATCACAGTCCTTGGCAGACCAAGATCCGGAACATGTACGGAATGGCGTGATCTTCTTCCGGCATTCACTGGACGGATGCGGTTGTCGGTACGCGCGGGGTTGACGCGCTCCGGCTTGGACGTATCTTTTATTTAGGAAAGTTTCCTAAGAGCTCCCTCTGTTGCACGTCCCCGGAGTAAGGCGCGAACCGGGTTGTACGGAACGTTGAACGGCCAGCTGTCATCAGTGTTTAGGAGAGGGTATGAGAAGAATCCTGCGTGTCCTCGCCGCGACCGTGCTCGCGGTGGGAGCCGTTACCGTCGGGTCGAGTGCGCTGAGCCCGGCGTCGGCAGGGGCCGACGGCTGTGACTACACCTTCGGTCAGAACTCGTTTTCCGCCCGATGCGCGACGATCGGTCCCGCCTACGAGTTCCGCGCGTGGGTCCAGTGCAGCAACGGCCGCAGGGACGGCGGATGGGTGACGACCAACAGCGGTCAGTGGAGCATGGCGAGCTGCGGACCAACGTGGATCGACCGCCTGAGCTACGGCGTGGACGTGCGTCCACTCTCCTGACACGGGTATGGCGGCACCGCCGGGGCGTGGCCGGCGGTGCCGTCTGCGAAGAACTCCTATCACGATGAGGTGTGACAGGAACTCTTCGCCGTCCATGGGCGCCGCCTACCCGGGTGAAGGTTCTCAGCGCACCGGCACAGAAAGAGAACCGCAACGAGGAACAGGTTGTGCTCGAAGGCGACCATGCCGGCCGTCGGCCGGTAGGTGATCAGACGCTGACGACGGTGCGGGTCACTCCAGGGTGAAGGTGGCACCGGCGCGGAAGGTCGCCGAGCCGTCGTCGCGCTCCACCCACATCTGGAGGTCGCGATGGCGCAGGTAGTAGCCGGGGAAGTTGACGGACTCCAGCGACACCGCCGAACCGTCGGCCAGGCCTGTCCTGCGGGTGAAGGTGGCGTCGGCGCGGAAGATCGCCGAGCCGTCGTTGCGTTCCACCCACGCCTGGTGGTTACGGTGCCGCAGGTAGTAGCCGGGGAAGTTGGTGGACTCCAGCGACACCGTCGTCCCACCGTTCAGCCCGGGGACGATCCTGAACTGGGAGTCGGCCAGCGGTGCGACGTTGGCGTCGATCCGGGCCCGATACTCCCAGTGCCGGACGAAACGGTCGGGCTGGTCGTAGGACCTCAACCGCACCGGCGAGATCCCGTCGGGTACCGGGATGCCGAAGTCGGGGGTGCCGTCGGCCTTCCAGTACACCTTCTGGAGCCTGGTACGTCGGTTGGGATCGTTGAGCGGGTCGCCGGAGATGTCCCGGTAGTTGCGGTCGTGATAGACGAGGATGTCGCTCTGCCCGTCCTCGGAGACGGTGAAGGAGTTGTGCCCCGGCCCGTACTGGCCGGTCGCGGCGTTGGTGGCGAACACCGGATTCTGGCTCTTGGTCCAGGAGGAGGCGTTGAGCAGGTCGGCCGAGGCCGAGGCGGTCAGCATGCCGAGGCAGTAGTTGGCGTCGGTGGCGCTGGCGGAGTAGGTGAGGAAGATCCGGCCGTTGCGCTGGATCACCGACGGCCCTTCGGCGACCTTGTATCCGCGCGTCTCCCAGGCCAGGGTCGGTACGGTCAACCGGGTCGTCGGCCCGGTGATGGTCCACGGGTTGGTTCCCATCCGGGCGATGTACAGGTTCGAGTTGGTGGCGATGCCGGGTTCCTGCTGCGCCCAGGTCAGATACCGGACGCCGCCCGCGACGAACGTCGAGGCGTCCAGCGCGAAGGTGTCCCAGGGGGTGACGATCCGGCCGCGTTCGGTCCAGCTTCCGGTCAGGGGGTTGGCGGCACTGCTCTCCAGGACGTACATCCGGATCCGCCAGACGTCGTCGGCGCGGCCGGCGGCGAAGTAGACGTACCACTTGCCGTTGATGAAGTGGATCTCCGGCGCCCAGATGTGGGCTCCCATCTCACCGCTCGTGTGCTTGCGCCAGATCACCGTCTCCGGCGCGCTGGACAGACCCTGCAGGGTGGTGGCCCGGCGCAGCACGATGCGGTCGTACTCGGGAACGGTGGCGGTGAAGTAGTAGTAGCCGTCGGTGTGCCGGAAGATGTGGGGATCGGCTCGTTGCGCGACCAGGGGGTTGGTGTACTGGACGGCCGGTGCGGCATGGGCGGCGGGGGCGGTCAGCAGGGTGGCGATCAGGCTCAGCACGACCATGACGGCCGTCACCGCCGACCGCGACGAGCGGCACAGGAGCTTTCGGCTGCCCGCTCGCCGGATCGTCACGGTCTCGACCGCCGCGCGGGGGGTGATGCGCAGCATGCTCGTATCTCCCAACAAATGTTAACGCTAACAAGAAATGGATGACGAACCGCGAAAGTCACGAGGGGATTTCGCGGAGGTTTCCGCCCAAAGCGTTAACGCAAACATTGCTGCCGTCAAGAGTGAGCGTCAATTTCCCGCCGCCTCCGGCACCTGGGCGCGCCGCGGATCGAGCAGGCACACCGGTTGTTCGGAGGCAGCGGGACGGTGGTCGCCGTCATAGACGCCGGCCGTCGCGACCTCAAGGGGCGCGTTCCGCAAGGACGCTCCTACGACAAGGACGCGGCGGCCGCACCACCGACGGACCCGCACCCTCGACAGAACCGGCCACCGCCACCGCGCAGGTGAGAGGGGTCGGCGAGTCCCGCGCGCGGGTCACTCCCCAGGCCGGGCCTTCCGACCGGCGGTTTTACCGGAAGCCGCGAGGAACGCGACCAGACCGACACCGAGCAGGACGGCGGGCAGCAACATCACCGCGCCCACGACCCACAGACCGCCGTCGTCCGACATCGCGGCGTCGATCGACCAGCACAACCACATCACACCCGCGACGCCGAGCGTGCCGATCCTGGGGAGGCCGAGCCTGCCGGCCAGCACGGCGAGGATTCCCAGGCCGGCCACCAGGCCGACCACCTGCCACGCCTCATAGGGGCCGCTGAGACTCCCGTCCGACTCGACAACCCGTTCCCGGTCCCAGCCCAGCCAGAGGAGGTAGTTCAACGCAGACGCCACGGCCAGAGCCGCACCGATCCGGGCGGTGGCCACGGTGCCGGGGACAGGGGGTACGCCATCTTCTGCCACGATCTCCGCGCTTTCGTCGGCGACGGTCGCCCCAAACATATGCGCTGCCGCACCGTCGCGACCAGCCGAGCCGCTTCGCACACCTCGGGGTGATCCGACCCGGCGCCGTCCCTACCGCTTCCAACTGCCCGCGACATGTTCCCGACACGCTGTCGGTATAGTTGCCGACACTGTGTCGAGAAACTGCATGACCACCGAGAAAGGAGAGGAAAAATGTTTCTTGCCATGCGCGAACTACGGTTCGCGCGTTCCCGTTTCATCCTGATGGGAGGTGTGGTCGCGCTCATCGCCGTGCTCATGGTGCTGCTGTCGGGCCTCTCGTCCGGCCTGGTGAACGACGGTGTCTCCGGACTGAAGCGCCTCCCGGTGACCGCGTTCGCGTTCGGCGAGGGCACCAAGCTGGACGCGGCGTTCTCTCGCAGCGTGGTCGACGTCAAGCAGGTCGACACCTGGAGGACCCAGCCGGGCGTCGCCGAGGCCGAGCCCTTCGGCAACCTCCTGGTGAACACCCGCAGCGACCGTGACCTGCCGATCGACCTCGCCCTGTTCGGGGTGAACCCCGACTCGTTCCTCGCCCCCGAGGTCGCCGAGGGCACCGGGCTGGGCGCGGCGGACGGGATCGTCGTGTCGGCCAGCGCGCTGGACGACGGCCTGCGCGTCGGGGACGTCGTGACCGTCGACCGGATCGGCACCAAGCTGACCGTGATCGGCGCGACGGCCGACCAGCACACCTTCGGTCACGTCGACGTCGCCTACCTGCCGCTGGCCACCTGGCAGCGGCTGCACACCGGTGCCGGCCCCGACGACGAGGTACGCCCCGAGGCGATGACCGAGGCGACGGCCGTCGCCATCCGGGCCGAGAGCGGCGCCACCCTGAACCTCGCGGCCGGAGACGGCGCCGCGGGCACCACCAGCGTCACCCTGACCGAATCGTTCGGCGCCTCGCCCGGCTACACCGCCGAGACCTCGACACTCAGCCTCATCCAGGTGTTCCTGTACGCCATCTCGGCCCTCGTTGTCGGCGCGTTCTTCACCGTGTGGACCATCCAGCGCAAGCACGAGCTCGCCGTGCTCCGGGCCATGGGGGCCTCCAAGCCCTACCTGCTGCGCGACGGCCTGTTCCAGGCCTTCGTCGTCCTGCTGGCCTCCACCGGCGTCGGCGTGGCGGTCGGAGTGGGCCTCGGCAGCGCCATCGGCGGCGGCATCCCCTTCACTCTCGAAGCCCCCGCGGTGGGCCTCGCGAGCGTGCTGCTGGTCGTCCTCGGCCTGCTCGGCGCGGCCGCCGCCATTGTCCGCATCGCCGCCGTCGACCCGCTGGCCGCCCTGGGAGGACAACGATGACCCGTACGAAGAGCGCCAAGGACCGTCCTGCCGCCGACACCGGAAGCGGGCTCGTCCTCGCCGGGGTGACCCTGCGTCTCGGGGACGGCGACAGCACCGTCACGGCGCTCGACACCGTCGACCTGAGCGTCGAACCGGGCGAGTTCGTCGCCGTCGTCGGCCCCTCAGGAGCGGGGAAGTCGAGCCTGCTCGCCGTCGCCGGGGCGCTGACCACCCCCGACGAGGGAACCGTCACCATCGACGGTCACGACATCGCCACCATGAGCCCCGCGAACCGGGCCGCCTACCGCCGCGACCACATCGGGTTCGTCTTCCAGAGCGGCAACCTGCTGCCCGCGCTGATCGCGCTCGACCAGCTGCGTCTGGTGACACATCTGACGGGGGGCGGCGAGAACCACCGTGATCCCCGGCAGCTGCTGGAGGAGGTCGGCATGGGGCACAAGGCCAACCGGCGTCCCCACCAGCTCTCCGGTGGCGAGCGCCAGCGAATCGGTATCGCCCGTGCCCTGATGGCGACCCCGTCCCTGCTGCTGGTCGACGAGCCGACGGCCGCGCTGGATCGGGCCCGCAGCCACGAGGTGGTGTCCCTGCTGGCCAAGGAGACCAAGCAGTCCGCGGTTGCTACCGTGATGGTCACCCACGACCATGACGTGCTTGAGCACTGCGACCGGATCGTGGAGATGACCGACGGGCGGCTGTCCGGCTGAAAGCGAGGAGGGTCCGTGCCACGTATCAGTGCTCCCACGGTCGCGGAGCACCGTGCCGCGCAGCTGCGGACCCTCCTCGACGCCACCCGGGCCATCCTCGCCGAGGGGGCGGAGCAGGCCCCGGCCCTGGCCGAGGTCGCGGCCCGTGCCGGGCTCGCCCGCTCGTCGGTCTACCAGTACTTCCGTTCGCGGCAGGACCTGCTCGACGCCCTGATCCAGGACGTCTTCCCCCGCTGGTCCGAGCGCGTCACCGAGGCGATGCGCGTCGCCCCCACCCCCGGCGAGCGGGTCCTGGCCTACGTGGACACGAACCTGTGCCTGGTCTCCGAGGGAGAGCACGCCATCGCCCGTGCCCTGACCGTCGTCGCCCCCGGCAGGGAACTGGACGAGAAGAGCGGCGTCATGCACCGGCAGATGCTGGACCCGCTCGTCGGGGCGCTCGCCGAGATGGGCGCGCCCGCTCCGGAGACGACCGCCGAGTTGATCAACGCCGTCGTGTACGCGGCCTCCAAGATGATCGAGTCCGGATCGGACGAGCGCGACATCCGCGCGCGGACCCGGGAACTCCTCGCCCCCTACCTGACCGCCTCCTCCGCACCGGCCGGTCCGCGGGAGAGGAGCGACCACACCTGACCTGCCGATCAGGGCAGGAGCGCGGGACCAGGGGTTCTCCGGCGCCTTCGTACCTCGGCCGGCGTTGGCCGCTAACAAGGTCATTTCTCGTCGAAGCGCTCGCGCCCCCTCTCCGTCTGTCGCCGCGGCTCCTCCTCGGTGAAGACGTTCCGCTGTCACAGGAATCGCGACGTCGCCCCGACTCACCAGCGGTGAAACGCCCACCTGAGGGTAGGGTGCCCAGTCATGAAGGCCACCTCCGGGGCGAGCCGGTGGACCAGCGGGTTCGTCGGAGCATGGACCGCGGTACGGAACCGGTGCGGTTGGTTCGACCATCTTGTCCGGGCGGCCGTCCACTACGACCGCACCGACGCGGGCCGCCTGTCCGCGGGAATGACCTACTACGCGTTCTACGCCACCTTCGCGCTCGCGCTGCTGTCCTTCGTGATCATGGGCCATGTGCTGGACACCCCCGCCGCGCTCGGTCAGGTGGAGGACTACCTGAGCGACACGTTCCCGCGACTGGACGTGCAGGCACTGCGCGACGCGCGGGACACGGCGGGGCTGATCGCCTTCTTCGGCCTTCCGCTGACCGGCGTGTTCTGGATCGACTCGATGCGCTCCTCCATCCGGGCGGTCTGGGGCCTGGAGCAGTATCCGGGCGGTTTCTTCCTGCGGTGGCTGCTCGACCTGGCCGTGATGGTCGCACTCGGGCTGCTGCTCTCGATCTCGCTCACCCTCTCCTTCGGCACCCAGAGCGCGCTCATCTGGCTGGCCGAGCATACGATCGGGGTCGAGGCGCTACCGGCGCGCTGGGCTCTGTCCACGACCACCTTCGTGCTCGGCATCTGCGTGAACTTCCTGCTCTCGACGGCGTTGATGACGCTGCCCCCTCGGCTGCGCCTGTCGCCACGGCGGGTCGTCGGACCGGCCCTCGTCATCACCATCGGCCTGGAGTTGCTGAAGACGATCGGACAGGTCTATTTCAACATCAGTTCAGCGAATCCCGCGTACAAGGTGGTCGCGGGTGCGGTGGGCATGTTGCTCTTCCTGAAGCTGGTGAACGTGCTCATCCTGTTCGCCGCCTCGCACGCCGCGACCAGCCGCCACGGCACGGTCCTCGACCTGGCCACCCGGCGGCCCGTCGGCGAGCCTCGCACCGAGGTCGTCACCGCACCGGCGATCCCCGAGATCAGGACGGGGCCATCGGCACAGACGGGCCCGGAGGAGAAGCCGCGGACGGACGACGAGGAGACGACCCCGGAGGCACAGACGGACCCGCGAACAAAACGGGAGACGGAAGCGCAGGCGTGGGTGCGGCCACGACCCGTGCCACGCAGGTACGACTTCAGAACGCGACGGGCGCGCTCCTCGGCGAGGGGCAGCCGAGATTTTCCTGAGGACCGTCGAGCCCAGACGGCCGCCCCTCACCCGCCGACACCTCCGGTGAGACAGTGGGAAGGCTCCGGCCCCGAACCCCCTGTCGCGTCAGGAGAGCGAGGCCGGCACCGCCCGTAGCGGGGACCCGACGCGTGCGGCCGCGGTGCCGAGCCCGGAGAGGACGAGAGGACGTGTCGTCGCGGGTGGGTGGTGCAGCTCGGCCCCGTCGTAGCGGCGGGTCTTCATGTGCCACAGCAGCACACCCGCCATCCAGTCCTGCAGCTCCCGCACGTATCCGTCGAGGGTCTTCCTCGCCTCACCGTCGAGGTCGAAGTCGTCGAAGAGGGCGGGGAGTTCGGTGGCGACGATGTGCTCGAACTGCCGCATTCTCGACGTCATCAGGTCGTTGACGATGTCGGCCGCCTTCTGCGGATCGCAGTTCAGGAAGTCCTGAACGACGAGCACGCAGTTGTGCAGCTCGCCTTCGAACTGGATCTCCTTCTGGTATGAGCAGAGGTCGTTGACCAGGCAGGCGTAGTCGGCGGCCGAGTCGTCCAGCCCGCGCATCGTCCGGGTGCGGTAGATCTCGGGCGGCACCGCCTGGCCGTGGGCCAGGCGCGACAGGCTCATCGTGAGGTCGGAGCCGAAGGTCCTGCGGCGCATCTCGATGTAGTCGACCGGGTCGGGGACCCGGTTCTGGATGTGGTTGGCCAGCTCCCACAGCCAACTCTCCGTCATGTCCTGGACGGCCCGGCGAAACTTGGCGCGCGCGCTCTCCGTCATGGAGGCCGCCGTACGGAACCACAGGTCGGCGAGGCCGCGCTCGATCGGGTTGACCGGAGGCGGGGTGGCGGAGAGGTCGAGCGGCATGAACGCCGACAGCCGCTCGTTGAACGCCTTCGCGCCCGCCATGTCGCGGCGGGACCCGAACACGACCGGGAAGTAGTCGTCGGCGTAGGTTCCCCAGGTGAGCCAGAAGGTCGAGATGTCCAGCTCGGGGCCAGGGGCGTCCGGATTGATGGCTCCCGCGCAGATGGCGAAGTCGTAGGTGTCGAGCTTGTGCTCGGTCCAGATCGCCAGGCCGGGAAAGCCGGGCAGCTGCTCGAACATCCCCATCTCGCGCGCCCATTCCACCGTGTTGCGGCGGGCGCTGTCGAGGTTGGGATTCATCCGGGCCGTGTACGGCATGTAGATCTCGGGCAGCGGCAGCGGCCCCACCTTCCTGAGCGGGACGTGGGTGTGGCTTCTCGGGCCCCCCGGGCCCGTGATGCCGGGCGCCAGCCGGATGCGCGCCGCCGAGACGCCCAGGCCCGTGGGCCCGCCGAGGAGGGCCGGGGCCACCGGGTCGGCAGATGAGGCCCCGTTCATGTAGCGGCTGGAGCGCATGTGCCACTCGTGGCCGCCCGACTGCCAGTCCTGGAGTCCCTTGACGTAGGCGAGGACGTCGAGGCGGGACTTCAGGTCCAGGCCGTGCTCCTCGAAGAGCGGGGGCAGCTCGGTGAGCGCGGTGTTCTCGAACTGGTGCAGCCGGGAGGTGATCAGGTCGTTGACCGCGTCGGCGGCCCGCTGGGTGTCGTAGCCCAGGAACCGCTCGAAGACCAGGACGCCGTTGCTGAGCTCGCCCTCGTCGCCGACCTCCCGCTCGTAGGAGAAGAGGTCGTTGCGCAGGTGCACCCCGTCGGAGAAGGTGTCTCGCAGCACGCGCATCGGCCTGCTCGCGGCGATGACAGCCGGGACCTCGGCGCCCGCGGCGTGCTCGACCAGGTTCGCCGACCAGGGGGCGCCGCCGACCTTGCGTCGCATCTCGATGTATTCGATCGGGTTGGCGACGCGTCCCGCGTTGATGTTGGCGAGCTCCCACAGGGACTCGTCCAGCAGGTTCTTCGTGCTCTCGACGAAGCGTGCCCGCCAGTCGGCGGACATCGCCGGGATCGTCCGGGCCCACAGGTCGGCCAGGCCGCGCTCCACCGGGTTCTCCGGCTCGGGAGGCGGCCCCGTGGGATGCACCGGCATGAAGGCCGCCAGCCTGTCGAGGTATTCCTTCGCCCCCGTCAGGTCGCCACTGCGCTTGAAGGTCTCCAGGAAGTGGTCGTCGAAGAAGAAGACCCACACGTACCAGTCGGTGATGAGGTCGAGCTCGGCGGCGGGGGCGTCGGGGTGGGTGTAGGCGCACAGCAGGCCGTAGTCCATGGCGTCGAGCTTGCGCTCGTCCCAGATGCCGAGGTCGGGGTCGAGGATGCCCATGTCGTACGCCCAGGCCCTGGTGTGCTCTCGCGCGGTCTCCACGTGGGGGTTCAGCCTGGCCGGATACGGCAGATAGAAGTCAGGAAGCTCGAAGGGTTGCATGTTCTGTCCTTCCGTATCCGATATCGACGCGTCCGGGAGCGCCCTGGGCATCAGGGGGCATGACGAGTCGACGAGGCGGCTCCCTCACCCGGGAGCCACGACAGGCAGAACGCTACGCAACGACCACGGAGAGTGAAAGGGATTACCCCGAATAGGCCATGGCACGATCAGGACATCCGGCGCCCGCCGACCGGTGCTCCTCGCGACCCGGGCGCGACACGGCGGTCGCGAGGTCACGGAGCCGGTCGGCGAACGCGAGCGCCTGCTCCGGTGTCATGCGGGGCTCGACGCCGACGTAGAAGACCACGATGTCCCCGCTCGGGGAGGTCGTGGCGGCGAAAGGAAGGGAGGGGGTGATAACCATGATGGAGCCATCCTTCCCTGCCCCACCGACAATTCGCAGGTCCTTTTACGCTCGCCCGAGATGTGAACGCGCGTCCCGAAGGGGTGCGTCCCGGCGCACGGTGAGGCATCATCACGGTAGGCGTCGACGGGTTTGAGGCAGGCATGGAAGGAAGCCAGGCGCTACGCCGGCATCGCACCAACCTGGAGCTGGAGTGGGCACGCTGGGTCCAGGGCGGGCGTCCGCATGACCGCGAGCGGCTCAGGAAGGAGATCGTCGACTCCTGGGGCCGGTCCATCGCGACGGTGAGACCCGAGCAGGACAGCGCCCCCGAGGAGGGCGAAGCCCTGCAGCGCTGGAGAGCCTCGCCGTTGCGCGAGCCCCTGGCCACGGTCGCCGACGAGCTGCGCGGGATCGCCGAGGACGGCGGTTTCATCGCGGCGGTCACCGACGAGACGGGCACCATCATGTGGACCTGCGGCGGCCGGGTCATGCGACGGCGGGCCGAGGCGGTGAACTTCGCCCCGGGAGGTCGCTGGGACGAACAGGCCATGGGCACCAACGCCCTCTCCCTCGCGCTGCGCACCGGCCGCCCGACCCAGGTGTTCTCGGCCGAACACCTGGTGCGTGCCCTGCACGGGTGGGTCTGTTACTGCGCCCCGATCCGGTCCCCCGGCGGCCGGGTTCTCGGCGTGCTCGACCTGTCGAGCACCTGGGAGCGCTCGCATCCCCTCGCCATGCCCGCGTTGCACACCCTGGTCGGCGCCATCGAGAGCCGGCTGGCCGAACGGATGAGCCCTCCGTCCGCGAGCGGACCCTCCGTTCAGGGCTTCTTCGCCGGAGGTACCGGCAAGAAGAGCGGCCTGCGGCTGCGCGCCCTCGGCGGCGCCGAGCTGACCCGTGACGGCGTTCCCCTGAAGCTGCCCCCTCGCCAGCTGGAGATCCTCACCCTGCTCGCTCTCTCGGGACCGCAGGGCCCCGGGATGTCCCCCGAGCGGCTGATGGACGAGCTGTACGGCGAGCGGCACGTCGCCGCGACCACCCTCAAGGCGGAGGTCTCCCACCTGCGGCGGGCGCTCTCCGGCGCGCTGGCCACCCGGCGCTACGAGCTGACCGCGCCCCTGGACTGCGACGCCGTCGAGGTGCTCGCCGCGCTGGGCGCCGGGCGGGTGGAGACGGCGGCGCGGCTCTACGGCGGTCCTCTGCTGCCGTGGTCGGACGCGCCGGGGGTCAGGACCTGGCGCGAGCACATCGAGGTCGCGCTGCGTGAGGCGGTGCTGCGCTGGCCCGGTCCGGGTCCGGTGTTCCGCTTCGGCGAGCTGCACCCGTACGACCTGGAGATACACGAGCGGACCCTCGCGGTCCTCGGGGCCGATGACCCGCGCAGGGCCGTGGCGCTCGCCCGCCACCGCACGGCGCGGAGCGACTGACCTCGCCCCTCCCCCGGCATCGGCCGGACGCCAACCTTTCACCAACCTCGGCCCTCCATCGTTGGCTCTGTTACAGCCATGTGAAGGAAGGCGGAGTCATGGTCTACACACCACCCGGTTCCGAAGGAAGCATCGTCACCTACGCCGCCCGGTACGACAACTTCATCGGCGGCGAGTGGGTGCCCCCGGTGAACGGGGAGTACTTCGACAACCCGAGCCCGGTCACCGGGAAGACCTTCACCAGCGTGGCCCGCTCCACCGCGGCCGACGTCGACCTGGCGCTGGACGCCGCCCACCGCGCGGCCGACTCCTGGGGCCGGACCTCGCCCGCCGAACGGTCGAACATCCTCAACCGGATCGCCGACCGTATCGAGGAGAACCTGGAGCGGCTCGCCGTCGCCGAGACCTGGGAGAACGGCAAGCCGGTGCGCGAGACGCTCGCCGCGGACCTGCCGCTCGCCGTCGACCACTTCCGCTACTTCGCCGGGGTGATCCGCGCCCAGGAGGGCGGGATCAGCCAGCTGGACGAGGACACCGTCGCCTACCACTTCCACGAGCCGCTGGGCGTGGTGGGCCAGATCATCCCGTGGAACTTCCCCATCCTGATGGCGGTGTGGAAGCTCGCCCCCGCCCTGGCCGCGGGCAACTGCGTCGTCCTCAAGCCCGCCGAGCAGACTCCCGCCAGCATCCTGCTGGTGATGGAGCTCATCGCCGATCTGCTCCCGCCCGGTGTGATCAACGTCGTCAACGGGTTCGGCGCGGAGGCGGGCCGGCCTCTCGCCTCCAGCCCGCGCGTGGCGAAGGTGGCCTTCACCGGCGAGACCACGACCGGGCGGCTGATCATGCAGTACGCCTCGGAGAACATCATCCCGGTGACGCTGGAGCTCGGCGGTAAGAGCCCGAACATCTTCCTTCCCGACGTCACGGCCTCCGACGACGACTTCCTGGACAAGGCCGTCGAGGGTTTCGTGATGTTCGCCCTGAACCAGGGCGAGGTGTGCACCTGTCCCTCGCGGGCCCTGATCCACGCGTCCATCTACGACGAGTTCATGAGCAGGGCGCTCGACCGTACCAGGGCGATCGTCGGCGGCGACCCGCTGGACCCGGCCACCATGATCGGCGCGCAGGCGAGCAACGACCAGTACGAGAAGATCCTGTCCTACATCGACATCGGGCTGAAGGAGGGGGCCGAGCTGCTCACCGGCGGCGGCCCGCGCACGGTTCCCGGTCTGGACGGCGGCTACTACATCGAGCCGACGGTCTTCAAGGGCAGTAACGACATGCGCGTCTTCCAGGAGGAGATCTTCGGGCCGGTCGTGTCGGTGACGACCTTCGACTCGGAGGACGAGGCCCTGAAGATCGCCAACGACACCCTGTACGGCCTGGGCGCCGGGGTGTGGACCCGCGACGTGAACGCCGCCTACCGGTTCGGCCGGGCGATCAAGGCCGGGCGGGTGTGGACCAACTGCTACCACGCCTATCCCGCGCACGCCGCGTTCGGCGGTTACAAGCAGTCGGGCATCGGCCGCGAGAACCACAGGGCGATGCTGGACCACTACCAGCAGACGAAGAACATGCTGGTCAGCTACTCGCCCAAGAGACTGGGCTTCTTCTGATGCCGACCGGCCCCACCGGTGAGCCGCATCCGCTCCGAGTGGAGCGGGTGCGGCTCAGCCCCGCGGCCGAGGAACTGCTGACCGTGCTCCACCGGCGACACGGCCCGTTGATGTTCCACCAGTCGGGCGGTTGCTGCGACGGCAGCTCGCCCATGTGCTATCCCCGGGGCGAGTTCCGGGTCGGCGGCGTGGACCTGCTGCTGGGCGTGCTGGCTCTGGACACCCCGTTCTGGATCAGCGCCTCCCAGTACGCCTACTGGCGGCACACCCATCTCACGGTGGACGTGGTTCCCGGCCGTGGCAGCGGATTCTCCCTGGAGGCCCCCGAGGGGGTGCGCTTCCTCATCCGCTCCCGGCTGTTCACCGACGAGGAGGCCGAGCGGATTCTGGCGGAGCCTCACCCACCGAGCGGCGCCGACCGTGATACGGGGACATACAACATCAAATAGGGTCACAGCGGGAGTACGATGCACGGAAATGAAGTGTCGGCGGTGATCGCCTGACACCGGGCGAAGCGTGAGCGGAGGTCGCCCATGGACCGGCGGAACTCCGCACAGAGCCCGCAGGCCGTCGCCGACGCGTTCGACCAGGGGCGGCTCACCCAGGCCAGGCAGCTGGCGGGGATGACGAAGAAGGACCTCGCCGAGCGGATCGGGGTCACCCCCGCGGCGGTGGGACAGTACGAGACGGGCATGAGCCGCCCCCGGCCCGACCTCGTTCCCCGCCTGGCCGACGCACTCGGCGTGCCGCCGGCGTTCTTCCTGCTGGGCCGCCCGCACGGCAGGCTGGACGGCTCCATCGCGCACTTCGGGAGCCCGCGCTCCGCCCGCGCGTACCAGCGGGCCAAGGCCGCGGCCTTCGTCGAGCAGGTCTGGGAGCTGGCCCACGCGCTGGAGAGTCAGGTCGGGCTGCCCCCCGTCGTCCTTCCCGGTCCCTCCGGCGGCGAGGTCCACTCCGGCGTGGAGCCGCCCGGCGACCCCGCCCGGGCCGCCCGCGCGCTGCGGAGGCTCTGGGGGCTGGGCGCCGGCCCGCTGTCGCACCTCGTCCGGCACATGGAGGCCCACGGGATCGTCGTGGTCTTCCTCCCACCCGGCAAGGACGACGAGGACGACAAGGACACCATCACGGTGGACGCCTTCTCCACCTCCCGGCTGCCCCGCCCGATCGTGGTGCTGACCGCCAACCGGTGCGACGACGTTCACCGCCACCGGTTCACCGCCGCCCACGAGCTCGGCCACCTGGTGCTGCACGGCGACACGGCCTCGGGAGACGTCCGGCAGGAGCGGGAGGCCGACGTCTTCGCCGCCGAGTTCCTCACCCCGCGCGACAGCATCCTGCCGGAGCTGCCGGACCGCCTCGACCTGCGCGGGCTGGTCGAGCTCAAGCGCACATGGGGCGTGCCGGTCGACTCCCTGCTGCATCGCTGCCGCGAGGCCGGCCTGATCTCCGATTCCGCGGCGAGCCGCGCCCACCGGCGGCTCAAGACGTTGCGCGACCAGCCGGGCTTCGCCGCCGAGCCGATCGGCGGCCACCCCGACGAGCAGCCCGTGCTGCTGCACCGGGCCTTCGAGCTCGCCGTCTCGCAGACCGGCCTGACCACGGAACTGCTCGCCGCCCAGCTGGCCTGGCCCGTCTCACGGGTGCGCGAACTGCTCGACCTGCCCGACCGTCGCCCGGCGCTGCGTCCGGTGCCCTGACCGCTCCTTCGCGGCACCTGCCGCCGGTCGCGCCGTGCGGTGACGCTCGTCGCGACCGCTTCGCGGAGCCTCCCCCCGTGACCACCCCGCGTCGCCCCGCCACCCGCTCACTCGCCCTCGACACGCTCCCTGATCCACTCCAGGCCGTCCTGCCAGGAGGCGAAGGCCTGGAGATAGCGGCCGTCGCGGGCGTGGAAGGCGTGGTATCGGAAATCTCCGTCGCTGCCCGTGCGAATCAAGTCGTAAATATCGCCCTTTGAGCGATACCAGACACATTCACCGTCGGCGGGACGCGAGGATGATGCGTAGGCGAACTCACGCGTGATGGACATGGGACGGATGCTACGGACCGGCGAATCAGCAGGCAATGCCGCGTCTATTTCATTCAGGGATAAAGTTCGCCCCCGCCGATAATTCTGCTGGAAACGCCTACGCGGGATCACCCACCGCCGGCGGCGGGCGCGGGACGGCCACCGCCGGCGGGCGCGGTGAGCTGGTCGATCAGCATCGCCAGCCGCCGCTCGTGGTGGGCCGCCGGGAGACGTCCGCTGCGGGTGAGGGTGACGAGTCCGTGCACTGACCCCCAGGCGATCTCGGCGAGGACTCCGGTGTCGCGGTCGTCGGCGAAGGCTGCGATCGCCTCACGGAATTCGGCGAAGGCGGCCTGGAGCGGGGCCGGCGTGCCGGGACGGCCGAAGGGCAGGTCGACGGCGAGGGTGAGCATGGCGTCGTACAGCGACGGGTTCAGCCGGGCGAAGTCGGCGTAGGCGTGGATCAGGGCGGAGAGGGCCTCGCGCGGATCCTCCGCCCTCAGTCGGGCCTTTCCCAGCTCCGCGGTGAGCTCGGCGAAACCCTCCAGCGCGACGGCCGCCACGATGGCGTCCTTGCCCGCGAAGTGGCTGTAGAGGACCGGCTGGCTGTATTCGATGCGTTCGGCGAGACGGCGCGTCGTGACCGCCTCCCACCCCTCGGCCTCGGCCAGCTCGCGGGCGACCGTCACGATCAGCCGACGGCGCCGCGCCCGCTCGCGCTCACGGCGCTCCTGTGTGGACATCACGCTGATGCTAGCACCGCTATTAAGTCGCCCCTTGTTATTAATAACGCCGCTCGCACATCTAGCACCGCTATGACAAGCGGCGCCCCCGCCCGCACCGGGCGCTCACCCGGTGCGGAGCAGGGGGGCACATGTCACCCGGCGGGCGGTGTGGAGGTCGGGGTCACCCGGTGGTCGGTCAGGTGCAGCTCTCCTCCGAGCGTCACGCGCAACTCGTCCAGGACCTTCCTGGCGCCGAGTACGGTCCACAGTTCTCCGACGAGGTGGGGGTTGTACTCCGGCGCCTGGTCCATCCACTGGTCCTTGCCGGACTGGGTGACGAAGGTGCTGATGAAGAACTGACCGACGGAGGTCTTGCAGGCTCCCGTCCGGATGTCGACCGCGTCGACCTGGATCCTGGGCTTGCAGTCGACCTTCTTCGCGAGCTGCTCGACGGTCGGAGGCGGGCCCGCGGGGACTGCGGGGACGGCGTTTCCGGCCGCGGCGGGGGCGCTCGCGGGCTGGTCCGCGCTGCAGGCGAGGGAGAAGGACAGGGTGAGGATCACCGTGGCGACCACCCGGAGGTTCCTGGCGACACCGGTCCGGCGCGAATGTGTCAACATCCTTCAGATACGCTCACCGGCCCCGGCGGGTTCACCGTTCGCGGGCGTCGCCGATCGGGAGCGCGGTCACCGTGTCTCGCGCCGAGGGCGCCCGAACGGAACCGAGGGTCCCGTGAGGGACCCGGGGACCGGAAAGGACGTCGTGCCCCCCGCTCCGGGTGTCCCACGGCCCCGCCAAGGTTCCGCGCTCCGGGATTTCACACTCTTCCGAGGTTCCCGTCCGCGCTCCGGGGAGGAACGCGGACGGGAGACGAGACTTCTACGGGACCCGCCCGACGGCTCCCACGGTGACGGCGCCGGCTCCCGGCGGGATGACGACGTCGCCGGCGTCGGGCCTCCAGTCGTAGACGGGCACCAGGCCGGGTTCGAGCACCTCCAGCCCGTCGAACAGGCCGCGGATCTGGGTGAGGGTGCGGGGGAAGATGCCGCCCGCCGTGGTCGTCCCGTAGACGCCGCGGCCCTGCCGGACCTGTTCCTCGGTGAGGTCGCCGGAAGTGACATGGGAGATCACCAGGTGGCTGCCGGAGACCAGCCGCTTCCCGAAGGAGGCGGCGATGTCGGCGACCTCCTTGTCCTCGGCGACGAAGTGCAGGATGGACACCATGAGGACGGCGACCGGCTGGTCGAAGTCGATGCGCTCGCGAACCTCCGGATGGTCGAGGATCGCCCCCGGTTCCCGCAGGTCACCGGGGATCACCACGGTCTGCGTGTTGTCGGCGAGAAGTGCGCGGGCGTGGACGAGCACGATGGGGTCGTTGTCGACGTAGACGACCTGGGAGTCCGGCGCCTCGCGCAGGACGACCTGGTGCACGTTCTCCTGGGTCGGCAGTCCCGTGCCGATGTCGATGAACTGGCGGATTCCCGAGGCGGCGAGATGCCGCACGGTACGCCCGAGGAAGGCGCGGTTGGAGCGCGCCACGTCCTTGACGTTGGGGACGAGTTCAACGATCTTCTCGGCGGCGATCCGGTCGGAGGCGAAGTTGTCCTTGCCTCCCAGGTAGTAGTCGTACATACGAGCCACACTCGGGACCGTAGGGTCGATTCCCGGCGGAGCCTGCTCGTGTTCAGTCATGTCCTCGCCTTCACCATCTCTTTCTCGAATGGTAGACGAGTGATCGACGCCTTCAGATCATGAACCGACATTTCGTCTGATGACCGAATGCGGTTTCCCCAGGTCAGCGGACCTCACCGGTCCCGTGAAACCACGCCGAACCGCATCAGACCGAGAGTTCCTCGCGGAGGTCGCGCAGGAACCGCTTGCTCTCGGAGACGGAGTACGCCTGGATGCACAGACGGTCCATGACCTGCATGTAGTGGTCGGTCTCTTCGAGCTTGTCCACGTAGAGGGCGCTGGTGAGCTGCTCCATGTAGACCACGTCGGGCAGGTCCCGCTCGGGGAAGCGCAGGATGGAGAACGGACCGCCGGCCGCGGCGTGGCCGCCCCGCTCGAACGGCATGATCTGCAGCCTGACATTGGGCAGTTCGACCACGTCGAGCAGGTGGTCGAGCTGGGCGCGCAGCACGTGGGGGCCGCCGATGGGCCGCCGCAGCACGGCCTCGTCCATCACGGCCCAGAGCGTCGGGGCGTCCGGCCTGGTCAGGCGCTTCTGGCGGGCCATCCGCAGCGAGACGCGGCGGTCGACCTCGTCGGTGGAGGCGGCGCCGTGCACGAGCATGATGACGGCCCGCGCGTATTCGGGACTCTGCAGGAGGCCCGGGACGAACTGCACCTCGTAGGTCCGGACGATCGAGGCGGCCTCTTCGAGCCCGACGTAGACCTCGAACCAGTTGGGCAGCAGATCTCCGTACTTGTGCCACCAGCCGGGGGCGTTGGCCTGGCGGGCCAGCGTGAGCAGCGGGGCCCTTTCCTCGGGGTCGGTCACCCCGTACATCGTCAGCAGGTCCGCGACGTCGCGTTCCTTGAAGCCGACCCTCCCGAGCTCCAGCCGACTGATCTTGGCGTGGGAGGCACGGATGGCGTAACCGGCCTGCTCGCGGGTGATGTCCTTGGCGACGCGCAGCCTCCGCAGCTGGGCGCCGAGCAGAATCCGCAGGATCGTGGGACCGCCACCACCCGCGTACGCGAGAACGCCACCCTGCTCACCGCTGTCTTTCGCGGTCTGTCCGGCCATGCGGGCTCCCTGTCGCGCCTTCCTACGGTGCCACAGTTTCACACATACAGCGTGTTTCGCACAGCTCCGCCGGACACGCACTTGCGTTTGCACTTGCATCTGCGACTGCAGATAGCTACAAATCTACCTTTGTAGGCGAATGTCGGTGAATTCATCACCCCTAGGGAATCGCCGGTAAAGCCGCTCGGCCCTACAGCCCCGCGGCGAGGTCCCCCGAGTCCTCGTACGCGTCGTCGCGGAGGGTTCCCCGGTTCGCGGCGGTACGGCGCGACAGCATGCCGCGCACGATGTCGCACAACTCGCTCGTCTCCCTCGGCGACAGCACCCGGCTGAGACGGCGCTCGACCACTCCCCCGCTCAACGGCGCCGGCGCCCTGGTCACGTCGAGGTACCCGGACAGGTACGCGATCCTGAACAGCTTCTCCTGCGAGGGCGACACGGCGGTGGGGGCGGACACCTTGACCGGCCCCGTCGCGCCCTGCCCGTCGCGGGACATCTCCAGCCCGGGAAGCAGCAGGTGCGCGGCGGCCCGCTGCAGGGCGAGCCCGTACGCGCGCATGGACCCGTCGGGCGAGAAGGCGACGATCGAACGTCCGACGGCCTCCGCGGAGTCCGGTGACAGGTCGGCGATGCCGGTCTCCGCACCGAGGCAGGTGTAGACACGCACGACCCGCTCCCCCACGTACCCCGGCTGGACGTGCTGGGAGAGCGTGACGGTCACCGTGGACCCGTCGGGGTTGCGCAGCTCGGCGATGTCGGCCGTGTGGGTGACGTACGTGGTGGAATGCTCGCGCTCGCACCACGAGGGGCACGAAGCCTCCGAGCGGAGGCGAGGAGTCCCTGCAGGGACTCCTCGCCAGGCCGTGATGTCGTCCATCCCAGTCCTTCCGGCGTGGAGATCCGCGTCATCGACGACGCGAGGGCACGACGGCGGATCGCGCCCGGACCCGAGCCGGACCAGGCGACTGGTCCCGGCTCGCGCCGTCGATTTCGAGGTCGCTTTCACCGGCAGGTACGCAGCATCGGCATGGCCGGTTCATCGGGAAAGGGCCGACGGGGGGCGAAATCCGAGGCCCGGAACCGCTCGACGGTCTTAACCTGCCTTTAGGGTTGCCGCAGCGTGCCGCTAACGACGCCCCCGGCAAGCTTTGGGACATGCGAAACACGACGAAACTCACCATCGCCGCCGCCGGACTCCTCGCCGTCGTCACCGGAGGTAGCGCAGTAGCCTTCGCCGGAACCGCGACGCCCACTCCGGCCCCCAGCGGTACGGCGACGACTCCCGCGCCGGTCAACGAGACGCCGGGGACCGGCACCGCTCCCGCGACCCCCGCGCCCGGAGAGGCGGAGGCCAAGGTCGGCCGGGACGCGGCCATCAAGATCGCCCAGGACAAGGTTCCCGGCGCCAAGCTCGTCAAGACCGAGTTCGACGGCGACGAGACTCCCACCAAGTGGGAGATCGAGTTCCATGAGGGTGACGTCGAGCACGAGTTCGACGTCGACGCCACCACCGGCGCGATCCTGGAGCACGAGCAGGAGACCGAGACCGCCGCGGAACGGGCCGCCGACGCCGCCGATGACGCCAACGACATCGACGATGACGATGACGATGACGACCAGGACGACGACTGACATAAAGACGAACAGTGACAAGGAGCCCGTGACACCTCGCGTGTCACGGGCTCCTTGTCCATGCCGGCCGAACGCGACGGCGGTCACCGGACACGGGAGGGGGTCACCGAGGCGGAACGCCGGTGATCCGGCCCCGCCGCATCCGGTGGACGAGCGCGGCGAGGATCGTGACCCCCGCGACCCCCGCGAGCGCCGTCACCGCGTACCCGCGCCGCCACCAGGTTCCCCGCTCCACGACCGCGACGGTGGTCGTCTCTCCTGGCGAGCCTCCGGCGGGTGCCGCCGGGGTGGCGACGGGCGTGGGAGTGGCGGACCTGTACGGGAGGAAGCCGGGAGTGCCGTCACCGAGGGGAATCCTCGGCGGGCGAATCGCCCCCCAGTGATCCTCCTCAGGCGGCTGCTGGCCGGTGATCGCCGGCCTGAGGTCCGGGGGAACCGGGGCGACCTCCAACCGTCCCGGCACGGCCAGGGTGCCGATCCGGTAGGACGGGAACCAGCCCTGGATCGCGGTCACCTCCCAGGTGCCCTTGGGCAGGGAGACCGCGGTGGCGTAGTGGGCGGGCTCCTTCAGCGCCACGCCGGGGAACCGGAGCGTCTTCTTCCCGTCGGTGAACTCCAGCGCGACCTCACCCAGGTCGTCACCCTCGTACGGATGGGTGCCGTGCTGGAGCAGCCAGAAGCCGAGGGTGTACGTCGTGTCCGGGCTCGTCACCGGGACCGGGTCCATCACGGTGAGTGCCCAGCCTCCCGCCCGCGCCGGGGCGCCCAGGGCCAGCAGGGGGACGATGAGCGCCAGAAGTAAAAGAATTCTTCTCATGCGGGAGATACACCGGTCGAGTCGATCAGGTTCCGCCACCGCGCGATGCGTCTCCCGGTCACCGGGCCGCTATGGCCCGGAGCGTGAGGTCAAGGCCGTGGAGTCAAGGCCGAAAGCAGGGGTATGGACAGCGAATGAGTCTTCAGGAAGAACTGCGGCAGGTCGAAGAGGACCTGGAGAGACTGCGTGCCGAGGTCGCGGAGCTGCGTGGGCAGGTGGGAGAGATCGGCCCCACCGACGCCGTCGAACGGGCAATGTTGATCAATCAGGCCGACGAGCAGGAGATCCTGGTCGGCGAGCTCGAAGCCAGGCGCGACGACCTTCTCAAACGCCTGGGCGAGGACGACGAGCGAGACCCCTCGAAAACGCGCGGCACGACGTAGCGAGACGGGCTTAACCCGCTGGAAGCAGCCCCACCTGCGGTTCGCCACATTCGGTTATCCGCCATCTCGCTGGGTAACCATAAGGACGAACCATCATCAGGGGGATGAAATGATCAATATGCTTCACAAGATGGGCGTGAAGTCCAACATGATGTACGCCGCCGGAATCGCCTCGGTCGGCGCGTCGATCGCGGCGTGGTTCACGTCGAACGCGCAGGAGAGGGCGGGGATCGAGCGAGCGGACCACTGGGGGATCTTCATCGGCGAGTGGGCACCGACCTTCTTCGCGATGGGGATCGCGCTGCGCATGGAGGAGACCCGCGAGGAGATGCGGCCCTCCCTGGAGCAGGGGTCGGTCGCCGAGTCGTACTCCGAGCGCAGGACGCCCTCCCGCGCGGGCGTGTAGCACCGTCACCGGAGGATCGAAGGCGGGACGCGTCAGGGGGACGTGCCCCGCCTTCGCCCGTCACGGGGTGACCAGGGCCGGATGTCTCGGGTCGTCGACGCGGACGACCACGTCGGCGAGCTCCGCCGGGGCGACCTCCTCCTCGTAGCGCGCGTAGGCGGGCAGCGTCCAGTGCAGCTCCTCCGGGGTGCGCCGGGAGAGCGCGCCCGGCGAGAGCCTCAGGTGCACGGTCAGCTCGAACGGCAGCCCCCGGCCCAGCAGCAGGGGGCCGGCCAGCAGCAGCACACCGCCCGGGGGGACCGTGACGTACGGCGCACGGGTGGCCCTGTCGACGGCGCTGTCCCACAGCGTGGGCAGCACCTTTCCCGACCGGCCCGGGTCGAGCGGTCCCAACACCTCTCTGACCAGCCCTCCGTAGTCGAACCAGTCGGCGTAGAAGGAGTCCGGGTCGGTCCGGCCGTACTCGAAACGCAGCGAGGCCGGGCGCAGGAAGTCGGCGGTGGAGACACGGAGCACCTCCCTGCCGCGCAGCCGGAGCGGGCCCACCAGCGCGTCGGCGAGTTGCTCCGGCCGCGTCGCGGGAGCCCCGTCGAGCGCGACGCGCACCCAGGAGTCGCGGGGCTCCGCGGCCACCCGGTCGGCGAGTTCCTCCACCAGCGAGGAAGGGGAGATAGGCCGTATGTCCACCCCACCATCCTGGCCGACGCGCGCCGCCTCCGGCGGGACCGGTCAACCATCCCGGTCGGGTCAAGGTCGAACGTAATGCCGATCAAATATCGGTCTGTCCGGGTTGTCCGGCCGCTACGGGCGGTAACGATCCATATGGATCGACGGCTCGGCCGTGACCGGGCGTCGGCCTCCAGATCGCGTCACGTCCACGTCGGCGCGATCCGGTAGTTGGCGTGATCTTCACGTCTTTCCGCAACCGAGATCACGGCACGTTACGCACGGAGACAGCGATGTCAGGAGGACTTCAGTGATCAAGCGCGGTAAGCCGACCAAGAACGGCCAGGTCAAGCTGACTTTCACCATAGTGGAGAGCCCGACCCGCGGAGGGGTCTCGCTGGTCGGTGACTTCAACGGCTGGGACCCCTACGCCCATCCCATGCGGCGCAGGGACGACGGCACCTATCAGGTGAGCCTGATGGTTCCCGCTCACCAGCCCATCCGCTTCCGCTATCTCGCGGAGGGCGGCGTGTGGTTCGACGACGCGGACGCCGACCACCACGACGAGCACGGCGGCCGGATCAACCCCGCCGACGTCCAGGAGGCTCCTGAGAGCCCAGGCGCGGCGCGCACCGCGGTCGGCAAGCCGATACGGCAGACGCTCTCGGCCGGGCAGCCGGTCACGGCCTCGGTGGCCTCCTCCTAGCACCTCGGTGACCGTTCGCAGGAGCGGGATCCCCCGGACGGAACCGTTCCACCGGCTCCGCGATCATCGTTGCGGCTCGTGCCTTCCCCGTCCCGGCCCATTTCCGGCGGGGACGCGGAGGGTGCGGGCCGTCAGGTCTCGCGCCGGGGGCCGTTCACCGCGAGGGCGAGCATCGCGCCGTACACCACGTGGCCCGCGGCCATCACCGCCTGACGTCCCGGCTGATCCTCGTCGATCGGCGGCAGGACCTCCAGTTTCGGCACCCAGCCCTGGTAGCTGACGAACCAGATGGCCAGCCCGTAGGCCACCCCGAGCGTCACCGGGGCACGGCGTCCCCCGCAGAGCAGGGCGAACGCGGCCCCGCCCGTGGCGCCGAAGCCGAAGTGGGCGATCGCGCCCAGTGCTCTCTCCCCCGACTTGGGCCGGTGCCTGTGGCCAGGCAGGAGGCCGCGGACGATCCTCTTGGGAGGCTGATCCCTCATGAGCCCCGCGCGTTCCCCGGCGAGCATCACGGCGCTCATCGCCGCCGTGGCCAGAACGCCGCTCCCCGCGCCCCTGACGAGATCACGAATCACGATCCTTACCCCTGCCTTTCCGGTGAAAGTCCTCGAAACGTCGGCGGGATTCCTCGAAACGAAGATCCTCGAACGGCGGCCGGTCCCCTCACGGATGCCCGCCGAGCGCGCCGAGGGTCTCTCTGGCGAGTTGCAGTTCCTCTCTCGGCCTGACCACCAGTACGGGCACGGACGCGCCGGGCGCGCTGACCGTCCCGTCGGTGTCGAGGTCACCGCGGGCGGGCGGCTCGACGCCGAGCAGGGAGAGCCTTCCGCAGACGGCCTCGCGGACCTCCGGCTGGTCCCAGCCGATCTCCCCGGTGAACACGAGCGCGTCGAGCCGGTCCAGGCTCGTCGCGGCGGCGGCGATCTCCCGGCTCACCCGATGCGCGAACACCTCCAGGGCCAGCGCGGCGGCCGGATCCCCTGAGGCGACCAGTTCCCGGGTGTCTCCCGACTTCCCGTCGGAGAGGCCGAGCAGGCCCGAGTGGTGTTCCAGTCCTTCACGCAGTTCGTCGAGCGTGAGCCGGGAGTCCGACAGCAGCCACAGCAGCATGCCGGGATCGACGCTCCCGGACCGTTTGCTCATCGGGACCCCCTCCAGCGGGGTGAATCCCATCGAGGTGTCCACGCTGCGGCCGTCGCGGACGGCGCACACCGAGGAGCCTCCGCCGAGGTGGGTCAGCACGACCTGGAGGGTGCCCGCGGGCCGGTCGAGCATCTCCGCGGCCCTTTCCAGCGTCCAGGCGTACGACAGGCCGTGAAAGCCGTAGCGGCGCAGGCCGTAGCGGCTCCTCCACTCCGCGGGCAGCGCGTAGGTGGCGGCGCTGTCGGGAAGTTCGGCGTGGAAGGCGGTGTCGGGGCAGAGCACGTGCGGGATGTCGGGCAGCCTGTTCCGGGCGGCCTCGACGAGCGCGAGCGCGGGCGGTACGTGCAGCGGGGCGAGATCGGCGTACTCCCCCACCGCTCGCAGTACGCCGTCGTCGACGACCGTCGGCTTCCGAACCGCCTCGCCTCCGTGGACGAGGCGGTGGCCGACAGCGGCGAGGTCGGTGCCGGGGGCGGCGTCGAGGAAGTCCGTGATCGCCCGCTCGGCCGTGCCGGGGTCGAGACTCTGCTCGCTGTGCTCGGTGCGCAGGACCTGACCGTCCCGGACGAGGTGGAGTTGCAGGCTCGACGATCCCGCGTTGACGGTGAGCACCGCCGGATCAGTGGTTCCCATCTTCCTCACGTGCCCGGGGGCGGATGGGACAAACGGCGCCCCGCGGCGGCCCGCCGTCCGTCACCGTGCGTGAGAATCCGTGGGTATCCCGGGGGTATCCGCGGGTATCCGGGGTGAGGACGCCGCCCCTCGTCTCACCGCGACGGCCTGGTCCTGTGAGGTCCCGCACCGAGAACGAAACCGGAGCGCGGCGATCTACCTCCGTATTCCTTGACCGCTGACGGTTCGCAATCACTTGTTGAACTGTCATGAGCGACGGGCGTACGGTGGGGGTAACGGCACCCGTCCTTCGTACGGCTCCCGACAGGGCGCTGTCTCCAACCGCCGTAGACAGCGGGGCGATATGACTCGACTTTCCGTAAGCATGGACGCGCACCCGCACTTCTCCGTGGTGACCTTGGTCGGCGACCTGGACAAGTCCTCGGCACCGCTGCTCGAGGAGAAAATCGCGGAGTACATGAGGCGCGGTCACGTCTGCCTCGTCGTCGACACGACGGGGGTGGGATTCTGCGACTCCACGGGCATCTGGGTGCTGCTGACGAGCCTGCGACGCGCCTACGAGCGGAAAGGCTGGCTGCGCCTCGTCGGCGTGCACGGATTCCTCGGCCGCCTGCTCGATCTGACCAGGCTGCGCGAGGCGTTCCCCATCGACTCCACCGTCGAGGAGTCACTGCGCGAGGTCTCCGACAGTCACGTTCCGGTCCCGCGCTGACCCTCGCCGTCTCCGGTGAGCGCGGTCAGACCCGCGGTGGCGCCCGACGTCACCGAGGGAGAACGCCGAGAGAAGATCGCGCGAGGTGGCACCCGTTCTTCGAGGGGGCCACCGGTTCCGGTGGCCCCCTCGAAGAACGGGGAACGGTCAGTCTCGGGAAACCAGGCGGACGAACTCCTCGAACGAGAGCCGGCCGTCGCCATCGGAGTCGCCGTTCTGGTTCAGCGATCCGATGGCCTCGGCGGGCAGGGCGGGAAAGTGCTCACCGAACTCCCGCTCCGTGATGAATCCGTCGCCATCGATGTCGATGGCCGCGAACGCCTCCCTGAGCTCCGCCAGCCGCTCCCCGTGGGGTTCTGTCGACATGGTGACCCGCCTTTCTCAACGACCCGCACTTCGATCAGCAGACAACTTACGGGAGGCGTCTCCCGTACAGCCATGCGACCCTATATAACACCTTTTATCACCGAAAATCCTTTTCTAACTCGTCCCCGACCGCGGCCCCGCCCTAGACTTCGAGCATGATTCGCCCCGCAACGCCGGACGACGTCCCGGCGATCATCGACATGATCCGTGGACTCGCGGAGTACGAGAAGGCGCTGGACAAGGTCGAGAACACCCCCGACATGCTCCACGAGACGCTCTTCTGCCCCTCCCCCAGCGTGTTCTGCCACATCGCCGTCGACGGGGAGAGGATCGCGGGGTTCGCGATCTGGTTCGTCTCCTACTCCACCTGGCTCGGCACCCACGGGATCTATCTCGAAGACCTCTTCGTCCATCCGGCCCACCGGGGCGGCGGGCACGGCAGGAGGCTGCTCGCCGAACTGGCGGGCATCTGCGTGGAGCGCGGCTACGGCCGCTTCGAATGGTCGGTGCTCGACTGGAACACTCCGGCCATCGACTTCTACCGGGCGATCGGCGCGGAACCGCTCGACGAGTGGGACAGGTACCGCCTCACGGGGCCCGCACTGGAGAAGGTCGCGGCGGGAAGAACGCGGTAGCCCCGCAGGAAAGGCGCGGCGGCCCCGCGAGGAAAGGCATCTCGCCCAGGGCCCGTCCCTTCACCGAAGACCGGCCGGAAATCCTCCGGCCGGTCTTTCGTTTTTCCCCACCGTTTTCTCCTACACCTCGAAGATCCGCAAGTCCTTCGCTCTCCACCTGGTGCGACCCTTCCCGCGAAGACTCACCACAGGGCACCCCAACCGTGAACCTTTCATTGGGTGAAATCACCCCGTAACCCCCTGAACTGGTACAACAAGCCGCTACCTCACGGTGAAAGAAGCACTCCGTTTACACCCCCGCAACCTGCGACCTAGAGTCCGTCTCGCGTGAGCGCCTCACCGCCATTGATCAATGCCTCGTCACCCCCTCGAAAGGGATGGTAATTCTGTGAGTAAATGGCGAAGTATGGCTGTCGCCGGTGTGGTCACTTTCATGACCGCGCTGCTCGCCGTCGTTCTCGTTCCCCTGCCGGCCTCGGCGCACGGCGCGATGATGGTGCCCGGCAGCCGGACGTATTTCTGCTGGCAGGACGGCCTCTCCCCGCAGGGGAACATCGTGCCGATCAACTCGGCGTGTTCGGCGGCGGTTGCCCAGAGCGGGGCGAACTCGCTGTACAACTGGTTCAGCCTGCTGCGGTCCGACGGAGCCGGGCGAACCCGCGGGTTCATCCCCGACGGCCAGGCGTGCAGCGGCGGCAACCCGGGCTACAGCGGGTACGACCTGCCGAGTGCCAACTGGCCGGTGACGCACCTGACCGCGGGCGCGAACATCCAGTTCAAGTACAACAAGTGGGCCGCCCACCCCGGCTGGTTCTACCTCTACATCACCAAGGACGGCTGGAACCCCAACCGGGCTCTGACCTGGGATGACCTGGAGTCGGAACCCTTCCACACGGCCGACCACCCGCAGAGCGTCGGAAACCCGGGGACCAACGACGCCAACTACTACTGGAACGCCAGGCTCCCCTCCGGCAAGTCGGGCCGCCACATCATCTACTCGGTGTGGAAGCGCTCCGACAGCGCCGAGACGTTCTACAACTGCTCCGACGTCGTCTTCGACGGCGGCAACGGCCAGGTGACCGGAGTCGGCCGTTCGGGCAACAACCCGGACCCGACCCCGACCCCGACCCCGACCCCGACCGTGAGCCCGACCCCGAACCCGACGCCGACGCCGAACCCCGGCACCGGAGCGTGCACCGCCACCTACAAGACCGTCAGCTCCTGGTCGGGCGGTTACCAGGGCGAGGTGACCGTGCGCAACTCGGGATCGGCCACCATCAACGGCTGGACGACGACGTGGACACTCGGCAGCGGTAGCGCCATCAACAGTCTGTGGAGTGCCACGCACACCACGTCCGGATCCACCGTCACGGCCAAGAACGTCGACTGGAACCGCACGATAGCCCCCGGCGCCTCGACCACCTTCGGGTTCACCGGATCGGGCACCAGCGGCTCTCCGAGCGTCACCTGCTCCAGCCCCTGATGTAACGCGGTCCCCGCCGGTGCCACCGGCGGGGACCGACCCGTCTCCCCCTCACCCCGTTCGTCCCCACAGACCGACAGACCGACGGATGAGCGGACCGGCAGACCGCCGGGCCGCCACAACCGCACCGGATCACCGCCCCTCCCCACGGCCGCCGCGCCCTCGTGAAAAGGGCGGAAGGGAGTCCCGTGCCGTTCAGCACGAAGATCGCGCCACTGCTGGGCCTCGTCTCGCTCGGAGCGGCGGTGGCCCTGGTCGCGGGCGCCTGCGCCGGCCGGACCCAGGAGAGCGGGCACACCGCGGCGCACCCGCTCTCCCAGCACGTCACCCAGGTGTCCCCGTCCGTCCAGGGGAACCCCCCGGCGGCCCCGTCCGATGACGGCAACCCGCCGGCATCATCGTCCTCCGCGCCCCTCCACGAGGACACGGACACCCCTGCCCCGGACACCAAGAGGTGTCAGGCGACGGTCACCCTGGTGGAGTCGTGGCCCGGCGGCTACCGAGGCGCCGCGACGATCACCAACACCACCGACAAGCCGATACGCGACTGGTACATCCAGTGGATGCAACCGCGCGAGGCGACCTTCACCCAGTCGTGGAACGGCACCCACATGCAGAGTGGCCCCGTCGCGATGCTGCACGCCCCCACCGAGAAGCCGTCGCTGGCGCCGGGGGCGACCGCCACCGACATCGGCTTCGTGGGGTCCGCCACCACACCCCCGACCTTCACCGAGATCACCTGCGGCTGACGCGGCCCGGCCTGTCCACGGCCTGTGCACGGTGGCCCGCGCCCCGATGAGCGGTGCCGCGCGTCCCGGCGTGGCGGGGACGCGAGTCCCGGCCACCGGAAAACGGCACGGCCCCGGCCGAGGCCGGGGCCGGAATCGGTTCTGGGGTCAGCTCCTGCCGTAGCGCCGCTGGAAGCGCTCGACGCGCCCCGCCGTGTCGACGACCCGGCCGCGCCCGGTGTAGAAGGGATGACTCGCCGAGGAGACGTCGACGTCGACCAGCGGGTAAACGGCGCCGTCCTCCCACTCGACGGTCTTGCGGCTGCTGACGGTCGAACGGGTCAGGAAGGCGACACCCGCGCTCGGATCGCGGAAGACGACCGGGCGGTAGTCGGGGTGGATGCCCTTCTTCATGGCTATCTGTCCTCTCGGAACGGGACGTGCTGGCGGACGATCGGGTCGTACTTGACGAGAGTGAGCCGGTCGGGGTCGTTACGCCGGCTCTTGCGGGTCACGTAGGTGAAACCGGTGCCCGCCGTGGACCTCAGCCTGATCACCGGTCGCATCTCGTTCTTGGCCACGTCTGCTCCTCTCGGAGGGCGGATTACCCGACGCCGATGATAACGGTTTTCATTAGCCGGGCATTCCCGCCCCGCGCTCACCCGGGTTCGAGCGTGGGAGAAGATCCACTCGCTGGACACCGCCGGCCAGGCGGCGACCTGGAGGGTACGGGTGGACAGCACGGGGACGGCCCGGCCGCTCAGGGGCGATGTCGACACCGAGGACCCGGGTCGTCCAGGACGGCGGGGAGACCCCTCGGCTCACGCACCGGGTGACCGGAACCCCTGGCGGAAACACGGCCGCCACCGTCGAGCCTCCGACTCTCCGGGCCACCAGGGAGGTGAGGCGGTAACTTGGGACTGCCATCACAGAGGAAGAGAGATCGTCAACGACCCCGGTCTGAAGGCCGGGGCCTGAGGTGCCACATCGCGCACCGATAGCCCCACGTTGACCAGCCCCAGCCATCAGCTCAAGGAGGTGCATTTTGATGGCTACGTTGAACGCAAGACAGCAGACCCACCAGCGAATGCTTCCTCAGTTCGCTGCTCTGGAATCCGTGGGAGCAGACACCCCGCAAGGTCGGGACGAAACGGCTCACGGACACCGCCGCGAGGCGATACCTGGTGTTCAACATGGGCGAGGGGAGATCGAACGGGCCGGCACCCGGCCCGTTCGACGTCACCCCGGCCCGGCTTCGGCCGGAAAGGGAGCGGGCAGTCAAGCCCACCCGGCCGTGTTCGTCCTCGACAAGCACGGCCACCCGTTACAGCCCACGAGTCCGGCCTACGCGCGCAAACTCCTGCGTTCGGGCCGGGCGGTGGTTCACCGCCACACCCCGTTCGTCATCCGGCTGAAGGACCGCCTCCGAGACGAGTCCGCGGTTCCCGGCGTCGCGGTCGGCGTCGATCCCGGCTCCAAGCACACCGGCGTCGCCGTGTTCACCGAGCGCGACGGGAGCCGGGCCGGTAGGTACTCACTCCAACTCGACCACCGAGGCGGAGCGATCCGCGACAGGCTCGCCTCGCGGGCTGCGTCGCGCCGGGGCCGCCGTTCCCGGAACCTGCGTTACCGCGCTCCCCGGTTCTCCAACCGCACCAGGCCCAAGGGGTGGCTCGCACCGTCCCTACGACACCGCCTCGACACCACCATGTCGTGGGTGAGTCGGCTCACCCGCTGGGCACCCGTCACCGCCGTCCATGTGGAAAAGACGGCGTTCGACACCCACGCCATGTCGGCCGGACGGCCGCTCGAAGGAGTGGAATACCAGCAGGGCACCCTCGCCGGATACGAGGTTCGTGAGTATCTGCTCGCCACGTGGGGGCGCAGGTGCGCGTACTGCGGTAAGCAGGACGTGCCGGTGAACATCGACCACATCCACCCGCGTTCCCGGGGCGGCTCGGACCGGATCAGCAACCTCACCCTGGCCTGTATCGGCTGCAATCAGACCAAGAACGCCACCCCGGTCGAAGAGTTTCTGAAGGGAAAACCCGCTCTTCTCGCGAAGATCCTCAAGCAGACGAAAGTCCCGTTGCGGGACGCGGCGGCGGTCAACACCACCCGATGGGCGCTGTGGCGGGCGCTGAAGGCGACCGGGCTGCCGGTGTCCACCGGCTCTGGCGGTCGCACGAAGTGGAACCGGTCGCGCACCGGCGCGCCGAAATCGCACACCCTCGACGCGCTGCACGTCGGTGAGCTGGAGAGTGTCACCGCATGGCCTTCCACGGTCCTTGTGGTCAAGGCGACCGGTCGAGGCGCCTACGCCCGCACCACGTCAGACCGATACGGATTCCTCCGTCTTGTCCGGCCACGGATCAAGCTGCACCACGGCTTCCAAACCGGCGACCTGGTCCGCGCGAACGTCACGACAGGCAAGAAGGCCGGGGTTCACGTCGGACGGGTCCTGGTCCGCTCCTGCGGGAAGTTCGACATCACCACCCGGTATGGTCGCGTCGCCGGGATCAACCACCGCCATGTCCGTCATCTTCAACGCGCGGACGGCTACGGCTACACGACACAGAAAGAAGCTGATCGAGATGACTGACCGGTCAGGGAACGCTTGGGCCTTGGTAGCCCTCCCGCTCCCGATTCCTCCCGGGCCCGAAGACCGAGGCATCCTCGGGAGAACTTGGTGACCACGTCTATTCATCAGCGGATCGCCGAAGAGCTGGGTGTGCGCGAGCGGCAGGTGAGTGCGGCGGTGGACCTGCTCGACGGCGGGGCCACCGTGCCGTTCATCGCCCGCTACCGCAAGGAAGCCACCGAGATGCTCGACGACACGCAGCTGCGCACGCTGGAGGAGAGGCTGCGTTACCTGCGGGAGCTGGAGGAGCGGCGCACCGCGATCCTGGAGTCGATCGACGCCCAGGGCAAGCTCGACGACGCCCTGCGCGCGCAGATCCTCCTCGCCGACTCCAAGGCCCGCCTGGAGGACATCTACCTCCCGTACAAGCCCAAGCGGCGGACCAAGGCGCAGATCGCGAGGGAGGCGGGGCTCGAACCGCTCGCCGACGGTCTGCTCGCGGACCCGTCGGTCGATCCGCGGGCCGCGGCCGAGGCGTTCGTCGGCGAGGGGGTGGCCGACGCCGCCGCCGCGCTGGACGGTGCCCGCGCGATCCTGGTCGAGCGGTTCGGCGAGGACGCCGACCTCGTCGGCGAGCTGCGCGAACGGATGTGGACGAAGGGCCGCCTCGTCGCGGCGGTCCGCGAGGGCAAGGAGGAGGAGGGCGCCAAGTTCTCCGACTACTTCGACTTCGCCGAGCCGTTCATCAAGCTGCCCTCGCACCGGATCCTCGCGATGTTCCGCGGCGAGAAGGAGGAGGTCCTCACCCTCACCCTGGAGCCGGAGCAGGAGCCCACCGGCACCTACGAGGGCCGCGTCGCGCACCGCTTCGGCATCTCCGACCAGGGAAGGCCGGCCGACGCGTGGCTGGCCGACACGGTCCGCTGGGCCTGGCGCACCCGCATCCTCGTCCACCTCGGCATCGACCTGCGGACGCGCATGTGGCAGGCCGCCGAGGAGGAGGCGGTACGCGTGTTCGCCGCGAACCTGCGCGACCTGCTGCTCGCCGCGCCCGCCGGGAGCCGCGCGACCATGGGACTGGACCCCGGACTGCGCACCGGCGTGAAGGTCGCGGTGGTCGACGCGACGGGCAAGGTGCTCGCCACCGACACCGTCTACCCCCACGAGCCGCGCCGCCAGTGGGACCAGTCGCTGGCCACCCTCGCCACGCTGGCGAAGAAGCACGGCGTGGAGCTCGTCTCGATCGGCAACGGCACCGCCTCGCGCGAGACCGACAAACTCGCGGGCGAGCTGGTCAAGCTGGTCCCCGGCCTGACCAAGGTCGTGGTGTCCGAGGCCGGGGCCTCGGTCTACTCCGCCTCCGCGTTCGCCTCCCAGGAGCTGCCCGGTATGGACGTGTCGCTGCGCGGCGCCGTCTCGATCGCCAGGCGGCTGCAGGACCCCCTCGCCGAGCTGGTGAAGATCGACCCCAAGTCGATCGGCGTCGGCCAGTACCAGCACGACCTCGCCGAGACCAAGCTCTCCCGCTCTCTCGACGCCGTGGTGGAAGACTGTGTGAACGCGGTCGGCGTCGACGTCAACACCGCCTCCGCGCCGCTGCTCACCCGGGTCTCCGGCATCGGCTCCGGGCTCGCGGAGAACATCGTCCAGCACCGCGACGCCAACGGCCCCTTCCGTTCCCGCAAGGCGTTGAAGGAGGTGCCGAGGCTCGGTCCGAAGGCCTTCGAGCAGTGCGCGGGCTTCCTGCGCATCCGCGACGGCGACGACCCGCTCGACACCTCCAGCGTGCACCCGGAGGCGTACCCGGTGGTGCGGCGCATCCTGAAGAGCACCGGTGGCGACCTCGCGTCCCTGATCGGCAACGGTACGGCGCTGCGTGCCCTGCGTCCGCAGGAGTTCGTGGACGACACCTTCGGCCTGCCGACCGTCACCGACATCCTCGCCGAACTGGAGAAGCCGGGTCGCGACCCGCGTCCGGCCTTCAAGACCGCGACCTTCAAGGAGGGCGTGGAGAAGCTCTCCGACCTCAAGCCCGGCATGCTGCTGGAGGGCGTGGTCACCAACGTCGCCGCCTTCGGCGCGTTCGTCGACGTCGGTGTGCACCAGGACGGCCTGGTCCACGTGTCGGCGCTGTCGCACAGCTTCGTCAAGGACCCGCGCGAGGTGGTCAAGCCCGGCGACATCGTCCGGGTGAAGGTGCTCGACGTCGACATCCCGCGCAAGCGCATCTCGCTCACCCTCCGGCTGGAGGACGAGGTCAAGCCCGCGGGGCCCCGGGGACCGCGTGACCAGCGTGACCAGCGTGACCAGCAGGGTGGCGGCGGGCAGCGCCAGGGTGACGGCGGCGGCAGGCGCGGGGGCGGCCAGGGACGCGGCGGACAGGGCGGCGGACAGGGACGCGATCAGGGACGCGGCGACCGGCAGCGCAACGCGCCGAGCGGCGCGATGGCCGACGCCCTGCGTCGCGCGGGACTCGACGGCTCAGGCGGCAAACGCTAGACGTCCGCACCCGCGCACCCGCGGGGCACATCGCCGGGGACCGGCACGCGACGCCGTGTCCCCGGCGCGAGACCGACGACCGGCGACGGCGACTCCGTTCACGGACGGCGGCCTCTCACCGGCACGGGCCCGGCTCACGGACGGCTGCCCCTCACCACCCCGGCTCCGTTCGCGGACCGCGGCCTCTCACCGGCACGGGCCCGGCTCACGGACGGCTGCCCCGCGGGGGCGCGGCCCCGGGTATCCGTGAGCGCACCGGAGGAGTACGCACGCCGCCCTGTCCCGTCCAGAGCGTCGCCGCATCGGGTCTCTCGCACCCCCTCCGGCAGCGACCCGAGATTTCCTGACAGCGCATCCTGACAACGTCGAGCTCTGGACCGTTCCTCCCAGGGCTTCTACCGTAAACAAACTTTCCATTTTTTACGGGAGCTCACATCGGTCCGCACGAACATGAGACCGGTGCTGTGATGCTTTTTTTACTGCTTGTATTGACCAAGGAACGAAGTCTGTCCTAAGGTCCGGGCAAGCGAAAGCCTGCCGTGAAGGGACTCCCATGACTCGCTTTCCTGACGCCGTGTGGCGGCGGGCGCGGTGGCCGCGCCCCGCTCCACCACCCTGACGACACCCCCTCATGAGCGGGAGGCACACCGACCGTCTCCCGCCCGTGAGGGCTCCCGTTCTCCCTGCCGTATCCGTCGCGGCAGGGCCCAGGACGCGCCGAGCAGCGCGTGCCGCCGCATGGCGATCCGTTCCGGGGACACCGTCCGGCCGCCCGCGAAAGGCACGCTCTCCGCGTCCGGCACCGCCCGCATGCCCCCCGCTCGTCCGGGTCGTGACGTCACGCGCACGTCACGTCCCCGCCCGGGCGTGACGTCACCCGCACGTCGCCTCCCAAGACGGAAGGAAATCCGCGCATGGACACAGGACAGCCGCCTCCCCGGCGCCGTCGCATGTCGCTCCCGGCCACTCTCGGCGGGATGTTCACCGTCGTCGTTCTCGCCCTCGCCGGCGTGACCACCGCGTCCCCGGCCGCCGCCGCCACCGGGCAGATCACCGGCATCGGCGGCAAGTGCGTCGACGTCGCCGCGGCCAACACCGCGAACGGCACCCCCATCCAGCTCTACGACTGCAACGGCACCGCGGCACAGCAGTGGACCCGCAACGGCGACGGCACGGTGCGCGCGCTGGGCAAGTGCCTGGACGTCACCGCCGCCGGAACCGCCGACGGCACCCCCGTCCAGCTGTACGACTGCAACGGCACCGCGGCGCAGCAGTGGGCCTACAGCGCCGCGAACGACCTGGTGAACCCGGCCGCAAACAAGTGCCTGGACGCCACCGGCCAGTCCAGCGCGAACGGCACCCGCCTGCAGATCTGGACCTGCGGCGGCACCGCCAACCAGAAGTGGAACGCCCCGAGCGACGGCGGCACCACGCCCCCGCCCGCCGGCAAGATGGCCGGAGCCCCATACCTCTACATGGGCTGGGGCAACCCGCCGAGCCCGGCGACGATCATGAGCACCACCGGGGTGAAGTCCTTCACCATGGCGTTCATCCTGTCCAGCGGCGGCTGCAACCCCGCCTGGGACGGCGCGAGGCCGCTGACCGGCGGCGCCGACCAGGCCGCGATCAACCAGATCAAGGCCGCGGGCGGCAGCGTCCAGGTCTCCTTCGGCGGATGGTCGGGCAACAAGCTCGGCCCGAACTGCTCCACCCCGGCCGCCTACGCCGGAGCGGTGCAGCAGGTGATCAACGCCGTCGGCCCCGCGGTCGTCGACTTCGACATCGAGAACACCGACGAGTTCGAGAACTACACCGTCCAGGACCGCATCCTCAACGGCCTGAAGATCGTCAAGCAGAACAACCCGAACGTCAAGATCGCCGTCACCTTCGGCACCGGGGTGAACGGTCCCACCGCGGCCGGCATCCGCCTGATCAACCAGGCCAAGGCGCTCGCCGTGCCGATCGACAACTACACGATCATGCCGTTCAACTTCGGCGCCTCGAACATCTACAACGCCACCGTCAGCTCCTCCGAGGGCCTGAAGAACGCACTCAAGGCCGCCAACGGCTGGACCGACGCGCAGGCGTACGCCCGCATGGGCATCTCCGGCATGAACGGCCTGTCGGACCAGGGTGAGCTGACCACCACCCAGGCCTGGACCCAGATCCGCGACTGGGCCAAATCCAAGGGCCTGACCCGCTTCGCCTACTGGGCGGTCAACCGCGACCGTCCCTGCCCCGGTGGCAACGCCTCCTCCGAGTGCAGCGGCATCTCCCAGCCCAACTGGGAGTTCACCCGTATCACGGCCGGCTTCTAGACCGTGACCTCCCTCCAGCGGACACCGGTTAGAAAGGAACAGCCGATGATCGTCACCAGCCCGGCACCCCCCACCGGCCCTCGCCCCGTGCGGACGCGGTTCGCGCGGATCGGCGGCCTCCTCGCCGCGACACTCCTCGCCCTCGGCTCCGCCACACTCGTCCCCTCCCAGGCCGGGGCACAGGCCACCGCCGCCCAGACCGCCACCCGGCAGGCTCTCGCCGCCCCGGCCCCCGGCCCCCTCGTATGGTCGGACGAGTTCAACGCGGCCTCCGGCACCGGCCCCGACAACGCCAAATGGCGCCGGGACGTCGGCGGCGGAGGCTGGGGCAACAACGAGCGGCAGTACTACACGTCCGGCAACGAGAACATCGCCCACGACGGCGCGGGCAACCTGGTCATCACCGCGCGCAAGGGCAACCCCGCGGGACACGGCTGCTGGTACGGCTCGTGCGAGTACACCTCGGGCAAGCTGACCACCGCCGCGACCTTCACGCGCGCCTACGGCCGCTTCGAGGCGCGGATGAAGCTCCCCAGGGGCAAGGGCATGTGGCCCGCGTTCTGGATGCTGGGCACCGGAGGGGCCCAGTGGCCCGCCAACGGTGAGATCGACATCATGGAGAACGTCGGCAGCGTCCCCGGGCAGGTGCTCGGCAGCCTCCACGGCCCCGGCTACTCGGGGGGCAACCCGCTGAGCGGCAGCTACAACCTCCCCGCGGGCCAGGCCTTCGCCGACGCCTTCCACACCTTCACCGTCGACTGGGAGCCCGGCGCGGTGACCTGGTACGTCGACGGCGTCCAGTACTCCAGGAAGACCCCCGCCGACACGCGGGGCAACCCCTGGGTCTACGACCACCCGTTCTTCATGATCCTCAACCTCGCCGTCGGCGGGAACTGGCCGGGCTCGCCCGACGCCTCGACCACCTTCCCCCAGCAGCTCACCATCGACTACGTCCGCGTCTACGCCCCGCCCACCGGCGGTGGCCGTACGGGACAGATCACCGGCATCGGCGGCAAGTGCGTCGACGTCGCCGCGGCCAACACCGCGAACGGCACCCCCATCCAGCTCTACGACTGCAACGGCACCGGCGCACAGCAGTGGACCATGGGCACCGACGGCACCGTGCGCGCCCTGGGCAAGTGCCTGGACGTCACCGCCGCCGGAACCGCCGACGGCACGCCCATCCAGCTGTACGACTGCAACGGCACCGCGGCACAGCGGTGGACCTACAGCGGGGCCCGGGATCTCGTGAACCCGGCCGCCAACAAGTGCCTGGACGCCACCGGCCAGTCCAGCGCGAACGGCACCCGCCTGCAGATCTGGACCTGTGGCGGCACCGCCAACCAGAAGTGGAACGTCCCGTCCTGACCCGCTCCGGCGCGGGCCGGAACCGTCCCCCTCGGTTCCGGCCCGCGCCGGGCCTGTCCCGCTGTCACCGGCCGCCCGCGACAGGTCCTCCCCGTCCTCCCGATCCGCTTGAGACGCCTCGGGAGGCATGCTCGGTACCGACATTCCCGGGTGGGAAAAGCTCCCCGGATACGCCAGGGCGGCCCGGCGCCTCACGGCACCATGACAAGATCTCGTCGACGTGGTGAACGCCTGCCCGACGGGAGATCAGAGCAGGCGCCTGATGTCGCCGTACGCGCGGTAGAAACCACCCCGCTCGGAGAAGCGGACGCCCTCCACGAGGTAGCGGGCCCCTGCCTCTCTGACCTCCTTGGGGAACTGCACGTTCCGCCGCACGTCGTAGCCCTCGCTGACGACCCGCACCCGGAGCCGCTCGCCCTCGCGGAAGCACTCGAGCACCACGCCGTCGCCGGTGTCCGGAACGGCGTCGAACACCACGGTCTCCAGCACGGCGGTGGGCTCCACCACCGCCAGCCCGGCGGACGCCTTGACGTCGACCGCCTCGGGGAGGGTGCCGTCCTGGGCCGCCCTGATCGCCTCCTCGGTCGCGTCGATGCAGGCCAGGGTGCCGTCGGTGGTGACGATGTAGAGGCGGTCGTCGAGATACTGCATGGAGAAGGCGGAACCGCAGCCGGTGGCCAGCTTCCACAGGCGCTCGCCGCTCTGGTCGAAGCAGTAGATCGAGGAGTGGTTGTCTCCGGCGAAGACGTACCGGCCGCCGGGGGCGGTGGCGCAGGAGAAGACGGTGGCGTCGCAGCGGTAGACCGCCTGGGAGGCGCCGTCGGACTTGCGCAGGCGGTGCACGGTGGAGCGCGAGGTTCCCGCGTAGACCGAGTCGGCCTCCTGCCAGCCGAAGAGCACCGCGCCGGTGAGGGGCGTCTCCCAGACCGGCGCTCCGTCGGCGGCGTCGTAGCGGGCCACCCCGGTGGAGTGGCCGTGGTAGACGGCCTCGTCGTCGCAGCGGACCATCCAGGCCGAGTCGCCCCTGCCCTTGCGTGCCCACTGGAACTCGTCCTCGTGGTCGATGGTGGTGATCCGCCCTGCCCGGTCGGAGACGCCGAGCACACCGTCGTGGATGTCCAGCCAGTAGATGTCGACGTCCTCGGCGATCTCGTACGCGACCCTGGGAACCTTGCCGCCGAGGTCGTAGACCTTGCCGTCGTCGGCACCCGCGTAGATCCAGAAGTCGTCGCCGACGATGCACTTGACCCCGTCCGGCAGCTTGAAGCGGCCGGTGACGGTGCCGCCGTGGGTGACGGTGTAGACGTCGCCGCGCTGGTTGCCGACCCAGCAGCGCTCGGAGTCGACGAAGATGCCGAACGCCGCCGCGCCGCTGGCGAAGCGCCACAGCACCGGCGCCTGGGTGGCGGTGGAGCGGGTGCTCTCCACGCTGCGCCGGGTGACCGCGCGGCGCTGGCGCACCCCCCGGACCGCGGGGGCGTATCCTCTGCGGACCTTCTCGTTGATCTTCTTCGCGGCGGCCGCCTCCGCCTTCGCCTCATTGGCGAACGCCGACGCCTTGGACTGGCCGGACTCGCCGATGCGGCCGTATCTGATCGTCACCTCGGTCCCGTCGACCACGACCTCGTAGAACTTGTGCGAGCTTCCGCCGTCCTCGGACAGTTCCAGGTAAGTGCTCCGCGCGGCCATGCTCCACCTTCTCGATCGATCGACTTTCCGGGAGCGTAGGGCAGCCGTACGACAAACCGGGAACGAGGGTCAGGCTCGGGCGGCCGCCGGGAGCGGACGGCGGACGCGGCCGCGCCGGGCACCGGCCACCATCCCCAGCATGGCCAGCACCGCCACCTCGAAGCCCACCACCAGCCGCTGGGTCACCCCCGCGGGGATGTCGTCGTTGGTCAGGTCCACGCCGAACACCCGCACCGCGTACGGGAGGACCACCAGGACCAGCACCCCCATCGCGGCCAGGCTGAGCAACCGGACCGCGCGGGCGTACGGGCTGGTCGCGTACCGCCTGGCGAGGAGCAGCCCCGCGATCGGCATGGTGAGGAAGGCCACGAACGCCGCGTACCTGTGGATGCCACCCGACATCGAGAGCGGCACGCCGGGCTCGTCGGTGGGGAAGGCTCCGATCAGCAGCATGCACAGGCCCCAGACTCCGACCAGCAGCGCCACCGCACGGTCCTCCCCGCGCCGGGCCAGCACCGCCCCGATGATCGTCGCCGCGGCGGCGAAGAGCGTGAGCGACAGGGGCAGCAACCAGCCGTCCGCCTCGAACGCGTACTCGCTGATCACGGTGTGCACCGGATCGAGGCCGGTGACCACGTGCAGCCCGAGCATCGCGGCGGCCCCGGCGCCGATCGCCGCGTAACCACCGAAGACCATCGCCGATCCCGTGAACGCCTGACTTCCCATGCCTCAACGATGGCGACGAGGAGAATGACGGAACATCGGAGAGAACCCCTCGACATCCCTGAACGATCCCGTAGGGACATCCGGGCCAGGTAGTGCCAACCTTCCCTGGACGGCCCCGGTGTCACCCGTCTGACCTGCGCGAAAACCCGTAATGGTAGGGCGGTCCTCATCAGGGTTCCCCTTGGGGGAGGCCCGTCTCCCGTGAGGGCGCCGGTCGCCGGGAGGCGGTCACACGACGGCCGGTGCGCGGGACGGGTTCCACTCCTCGTCGCTCATCCGGATCATCGCCACGCCCACCGCGCCGAAGACGACCAGCAGGAGAAGCGGGCCCGAGTAGCCGAGCAGCGGATTCCACAGCCGCGCGCCGATCACCCAGACCACCAGCCCGGCGAACACACCGGCCGGGAACCACCACCCGGCCCGGCCCGCGCGGGTGTACGCCACGGCCACCAGGACCAGGCCGAGGAAGGAGCCGAGCATGCCCGGGATCTGCCAGGCGAAGATCAGCGCGGGCTGTGCGGCGTCCTGCAGGATCTTCGTCGCCGTCTCCTCGGGGAGCTGCTGGTAGAGCACGATGTCGAAGAAGTCGGAGATCATCAGCGAGGAGAAGTTGATCAGACCGATCACGGCGGCCGCTCCGGCCAGGTGGGCGAGGACGACCCCTCTGCGCCGGACGAGGTGGACCATGCCGATCACTCCGGGCACCCAGAGCACCCAGGCGTAGTGCAGGAGCGTCGCGCTCACCCCGGCGGCCCCGGGGTTCTCCGCATAGCCGAGGGTGTCCTCGACCCCGAACTCCAGCGGATCGACGATCATGCCCAGCAGCAGGCAGAGTGGGGCGAGGACGAGGCTGACGCCCGCGACCCCGCGACGGAACGCGTCAGGATTGGTGAGTGTGAACATGGCCGGAAAACTACGTACCGCACCGCTCACCGTCGTCAATGCCTGCCTTGACCCGCAATCACCCCAAAGGCGGATGTCAACCTTCTTCCCCGCCCCTTACCCTCACGCCATGCCGCACCTCCCTCCCGCCGCCTCATGAGCCGTCGTCTCCCGCCCACCGCCGTCGACTGGCTGATCGCGGCGGTGATGGCCGCGTTCGGGCTCGCCGAGGAGCTCGGCGCGCGCGCGTCGCCCTTCGACCACGAACGGTCCCCGCTGTGGCTGGTCGCGGTGATGGCCGCGGCGGCCCTGGTGCTCGTACGGCGCCGTGCCCCGTTCACGGTCCTGACCGTCTACTCGCTGGCGAGCGCGGTGAGCTTCGCGTACTTCGGCGACCTCGCCGCCGCCTGGCAGTTCTACACCCAGCTCATCCTGCTGTTCACCCTGGTCAGCGAGGTTCCCCTCCGAGACCTCAGGACCGTGCTCGGGCTCGTGGTCACCGGGCTCTTCGTCGGGTCGATGATGCTCGCCGTCGACCACCCCTTCGGCCCCGGGGACATGGCGGTGGCCGTGGTGATGACCTCCATCGCCGGCGGAACGGGCTTCGCCGTGTGGCGGCACCGGCAGGTCGCGGTCCAGGCGCGAGAGCACGGCGAGTTGCTCGCCCGTGAGGCCGTGGCCGAGGAGCGCACCCGGATCGCCCGCGAGTTGCACGACGTGGTCGCCCACAGCGTGAGCGTGATGGTCATGCAGGCCGCCGCGGCCAGGCTGATGCTCCGCCCCGACCAGCTGGTCGAACGCGAGACGCTCACCGTGGTGGAGGAGGCCGGCCGCGAGGCGGTCGAGGAGCTGCGCCGCATGCTCGGCCTGCTGCGCACCGACTCCGGCGAGGACGGGCTCGCCCCGCAGCCCAGCCTGGCCCGGCTGGAGGATCTGCTGGAACAGGTGCGCGCCGCCGGGCTGGAGGTGCGGCTGACCGTGCGGGGCGAGCCCCGGCCGCTCTCGGCGGGACTGGAGCTGTCGGCCTACCGCATCATCCAGGAGGCGCTGACCAACACGCTCAAGCACGCGGGCCCGGCACGCGTCGCGGTCACCGTCTCCCACCTGCCGCGTACGCTCAACCTGGAGGTCGTCGACGACGGCCCCAAAGACGGCCACATCGGACTCCAGGGCGCCGGGCACGGCCTGATCGGCATGCGGGAGCGGGTCGCGCTCTTCCACGGGCGGCTCGCCACCGGGCCGCTGAAGGGCGGCGGTTACCGCGTCAGCGCCTCGTTCCCGCTGGCCGTACGGACCACCGCAGGGGACGAACTCGCCCGTTGAGCGGGAGAATCCGGGCAGGAGGCCGAATGACCATCACCGTGGTAATCGCCGACGACCAGGCCGTGATACGCCGCGGGCTCCGGCTCATCCTCGGCACCCAGCCGGACATCCAGGTGATCGGCGAGGCCGCCGACGGGCGCGAGGCCGTGGAGACGGCCGGACGCCTCGGCCCCGACCTGGTACTGCTCGACATCTCGATGCCCCGCCTGTCCGGCATCGCCGCGGCCCGCGAGCTCCTGGCCGGCCAGGACCCGCCCAAGGTCCTCATCCTGACGACGTACGACACCGACGAGAACCTCGACGGGGCCCTGCGCGCGGGGGTGAGCGGCTTCCTGCTCAAGACCTCGCCGCCCGAGCAGTTGTTCACCGCGATCCGCACGGCGGCGCGTGGCCTGGGCACCCTGGACCCTGCCGTCACCGCCCGGGTCATGGCGGGCTATGTGGGCACCCCCGCGCTCCCGCCGACCGTCACCCCTCGGGAGCGGGAGGTCCTCACCCTGATCGGCCGCGGCCTGAACAACTCGGAGATCGCCGCGACCCTCTTCGTCGCCGAGTCCACGGTCGGCACCCACGTCAACCGTCTGCTCGCCAAACTCGCCCTGCGCGACCGTGTCGAGGCGGTCAGGTACGCCTACGAGCACGGCCTCGTCCGCCCCGGCGAGCGCTGATTCCGACGGGCGCGGAGTCCGGCAGGTACTGAGTCCGGCGGGCGCAGAACGCCCTCCCGCCGTCACCCCGGAGGCGGACGTCGAACAGCCGGGACCGCTTCCCCCTCCGGCGCCGCGACGGGCCGCACCGGCGGGGACACGGAGGAGCGGCCCGCCCGTGTGACGTGGCGTGGGCTCGCGAGGGGACACGGGCTCAGGAGTCGAAGGGCAGGCCGACGTAGTTCTCCGCGAGCGTGGTCGCGGCGGCCTCCGAGGAGGTGACGTAGTCGAGGTGGGAGGTCTGCAGGCGTCCCCCGTAGGGGTCGTCGGCGTCGAAGGTGTGCAGCAGCGTCGTCATCCACCAGGAGAAGTGCTGGGCACGCCAGACGCGCCTGAGACAGTCGGCGGAGTAGGTGTCCAGCAGCCCGGTGGAACCCTTCGTGTAGAACTCGTCCAGTGCCCTGGTCAGCAGCCGGACGTCGGCGACGGCCAGGTTGAGCCCCTTCGCCCCGGTGGGCGGCACGATGTGGGCGGCGTCCCCGGCGAGGTAGAGGTTGCCGTGGCGCATCGGCTCGGCGACGAACGAGCGCATCGCCGACAGGTCCCTGGAGATGATCGGCCCCTCGGCGAGCGTGAACCCGGGTACCGTCTCCAGGCGTGCCCGCAGTTCGGCCCAGATCCGCTCGTCCGGCCAGTCGTCGAGCGAGGCGTCCGGCGGCACCTGGAGGTAGAAGCGGCTGATCTCCTCGGAGCGCATGCTGTGCAGCGCGAAACCCCGGTCGTTACGGGAGTAGATCAGTTCCTCGGACGACGGTGGGACCCTCGCGAGGATGCCGAGCCAGGCGAACGGGTAGTCACGCCGGAAGACCGACAGGACGCCCTCGGGGATCGACGTCCGCGAGACCCCGTGGAAGCCGTCGCACCCGGCGATGACGTCGCAGTCGAGACGCTCGCCCCCGAAGGTGAGGTAGGGGTCCTTCTCCAGCGAGTGCAGCGCGACGTCGGGGACGTCGAAGAAGATCTTCCCGCCGTCGGCGAGCCGCCGGGCGATGAGGTCCTTGACGACCTCCTGCTGCCCGTAGACGGTGATGGCCCTGCCGGGGACCAGCTTCTCGAACGCGATGCGATGCCCGGCTCCGCCGTAGCGCAGCTCGATGCCGTGGTGCGGCAGCCCTTCGGCGCGCATCCGGTCGCCGACCCCCGCCTCGTTGAGCACGTCCACCGTGCCCTGCTCCAGCACCCCGGCCCGCACGCGCTGCTCGACGTACTGTCTGCTCCGCGCCTCCAGGACCACCGAGTCGATGCCCCGCAGGTGCAGCAGATGGGAGAGGAGCAGCCCGGCGGGTCCCGCGCCGACGATCCCGACCTGAGTTCGCATGCGTCGAGCATCGCGTACCGTCCGCCCGCGCATACCGCCCCCTTCCGCTCAGCGGAAAGCGACGAGAAAAGCTCCGCTCGGCGGGGGGAACGCCGCACTCGGCGGAAGGAGGGGGAACCGGGGAGGCGAGGACGGACGCTCAGCGGAGCACGGCGACGAGGTCGCGGGAGAGCGCGGCGGCCGCGGTCAGCACGACCGGTGCCAGCCGTCGCGGATCGGCGGTGTGCCGCCAGGCCACCAGCGACAGCGCCGCCACCACCCGGCCGCCCGCGCCCCGTACCGGCACCGCGACCGAGCAGGTGCCGACCGACATCTCCTCCTGTGTGCAGGCGATCCCGGTCCTGCGGACCTCCTCCAGCTCACCGCGGAGCCGCGCCGGGTCCACCACCGTGTTCGGCGCGTGCGAGGTGAGCCCTCCGGCGAGCACCCGCTCCACCGTCTCCGGATCCGCGAAGGCGAGCAGCACCTTTCCCACTCCGGTCGCGTGCAGCGGCAACTCCCCCGCCACGCGCGAGACGACCGGCACGGAGGTGGGCCCGCGCAGTCGCTCGACGTACAGCGCCCGGTCGTCGCGGAGCACCGCGAGCTGCACGTTCTCGCGGGTGGCGGCGTAGAGGTCCGCCATGTACGGCAGGGCGAGCTCGCGCAGCTCCCTCGGCTCCGCGGCCTGGGCACCGATCTGCCACAGGAGCATCCCTATCCGGTAGGAGCCGTCGGGGAGCCGTTCCACGAACCCGCCCTCCGCCAGCTCCTTGACCAGCCGGTGGCCGGTGGCGGGAGGCAGCTCGGCGCGACGGCAGATCTCGGTGAGTGTCAGCCGCACGTCTCCCGGCAGGAACGCGCCGAGGATGGCCATGACCTTCCCGGTGACCGTGGGCGCCCTCACGTCTCCCACCCTAGATCCTCACCCGCCGCCCCCACGGCGGTGATCGTGAAGGCGAGCCTAGGAGGCGGAGGCGAGGCGGGCGGCGAGGATCCCGGCGCGGGCGAGCTGCACCTCTCGGGCCTTCTTCGCGGCGTAACCCAGCATCGGCCTCGCCCAGGCGTGCACCACGAGGATGTCCTCGACCTCGGTGCCCCCGTTCTTCTCGCTGAGGGTGAACCGGTAGTCCAGGCGCACCCCTCCGGGACTGTCGACCTCACCCTCGACGGTCCGCGGCGTGCTCCGCAGCGTCACCTTGATCATGTTGTCGTACTTGACGAGACCGAAGAACCTGAACCGCTCCACCGAGGTGTAGCGGGTCTCCGACTCCCCCTGCTCGACGTCCTTGACCGCGACCACCATCGGCGAGAGGCCTACGTAGCTCTGCGGCTGGCTCAGGTGGGCACGGACCGCCGCCGCGGTGTTCTGTACGTGGAAGGTGTTGCGCAGTGTGACCTTTGGCATCTTGTGCCCCCGTTTGAAGATTTTTACTGGGAGACACTAACGGGTTCGGCCATGTACCACCGGGCATGTTGCTCACCTCGGGTGAGGGAATTCAGTCTTCGGGGAAGCTCGCGCCGGGAGAAGGGGTCGGCGGCGGCGTTGCGGATGTGGATTCCCACCGCGTAGATGTCCCTCACCTCCATGAGGGTGGAGTATCCCGGCCAGGAGCGCAGGTCGCTGCCGTACGCGTCGGCGAAGGCGTCCACGTCGGCGGCGGTCAGGCCGAAGCGCCGCTGGCCGTGGTAGGTGTGGACCAGGTCCCACTCGCGAGGCCCGACCGCGACGCCGTCCCAGTCGCAGAGCACCACGTGCCCGTCCGTGCAGCGCAGCAGGTTGTCGATCCACGCGTCGCCGTGCAGCAGCACCGGCGAGTCGTCCATGCCGAGATCCGACCAGCGCTCCGTCAGCTCCGCGATGCGGTCGCGCAGCCACGCCCGCTGGCAGGCGGTGAGCTCTTCGGAGCGGTCCACGGCGCGACGCACCTCGCACAGCGGGTCGACGAAACGCCGCAACGCCACCGGCGGCACCGGCAGCAGGTGCAGGCTGCGCAGGATCTCGCCCAGCTCCGTGGTGGTGGGACGCCCGCTCGCCGGGACGTAGTGCCAGAAGGTGACGACCCTGCCCTCGTGCACCACCGGCTGCTCGGAGATCTCGTCGGCCGGGCGCACCGCGGGGAACCCCTGCTCGGCGAGCCAGCGGGCCACCGCGAGGACGAGCGGCAGCCGGGTCAGCGCGTTGGGAGCGGTGGCGATCCTGACCACGATCTCACTGCGCAGCTTGAAGACGGCGTTGCTGCGCACCCTCAGCAGCTCCGCGTCCCTGTGGTCGATGCCGAGGTTCTCGCAGACCTCCCGCAAGACGGTGAACGCCTCCTCGGCGAGCGAGTTCATCAGCTGACCGGCGCCGCGCCGGTGACCAGGTCGTTCAGACGTCGCACCGCCGCCGCCCTGTTTCTGGTCTGCGGCACCTCCGACAGCAGCGCCTTCGCTCGGTTGAGCACGATGGAGGTACGGTGTTCCGGCGGAACCTGGAGCAGGGCCTTCTCGGCCAGGTGGCAGGCGTCCTCGACCTTGCCGTCGCGGACCAGGTGCGCGGCCTGGTCGAGCAGGAGGAGGACCGGGTCGATCGCGTACGGCACCGAGGGCCCCGCGGGTCCCGGGTTCCAGTCGACGTCCTCGCCGAGCTCGATCAGGGTGCCGATCCGGTAGAACTGCAGCCGCCGCTCGGAGAAGCGGAAGGCCAGGTGGTCGTGGCCCTCGGGAGGCATCTTGGCGAAGATGCGCTCCGCCTCGGCCAGCGCGACCCTCGCGGCCTTGTGCTCGCCCATCCGTGCCAGCGCCCGCGCCTCCGCCGCCGCGCCGAGCGCCGCCGGTGAGCTGGGGGCGCTGCCGGCGAGCATCCTGGCCTCGCGGGCGAGCCGCACGGTCTCGGCGAGGTCGCCGTAGTAGTAGGGGAGCATCGCCTGCTGTGCCCGGACGAGGGCGCGCAGCCGCACGTCGCCCATGTCGTCGGAGGCGTTGCGCGCGGTGCCGTACCAGGCGTGGGCCTGGCGGGTGTCGCCGAGCTTCATCAGCGCGTCGGCCGAGAGCAGCGCCAGCATCACGGTGGCGTTGAGCAGGCGGCGCTGGGCCATCGCGGGCTGGCGGGCCAGCGAGAGCGTCCGCACGTCCGACAGCTCCAGCATCAGCCGGTAGAGCATCGGCACCGGCGCGCTGCTGATGTATTCGCGCCGGTAGCGCAGCACCTGCTCGTCGAGCCGGTCGAGCTGCTCCTCGGAGACGGTGGAGACGGCGAGCGTACGGTCCAGGTCCTGACGGGTCCGCTCGACCTCGGCGAGCAGCCGGCCGGTCATCACCGACCGTGAGCCGAGCAGGGCGTGGTGGAACAGCGCGCGCCGCTCGATGTCGTCTTCGGACCGTTCCCGCTCCTCCGTCTGGTAGGGCGTGCGGCCCTCGCCACCGGAGACGACCACGACCTTGGCGCCCCCGCCGTCCTCGCAGTAATCTCCGGCCAGGCCTAGCCTGACGGCGTTCGCACGGTAAAGTCGAGCCAGTAGATCGATGGTCTGCGGGCGCGGCCGTGCCCGGTTGTTCTCCCAGGCGTTGAGCAGGTCGATGCTGGCCCGCGCCTCGCCCAGGTCCTGGCGCTCACAGAGCTCCTCCAGTTCCTGAACGGACTGCCTGGCCGACCAGCCCCTGGCCAGCCGATGTGCCTTGAGCAGGCTCACCCCGCAGCAGCCGTGAATGGCCTGCGCGGTCTGCCAGTGGGTCCACTGCCTGGACGCCGCCTGCTCGCGCCAGCGTCGCGCGCATGCCGGCGAATGCTCACCTCGGGCCACGGCGCCCCTCCCACTTGCTGTTTACACAACATTAACAAGCACGCACCTCAACGTAAACGCAGCTGTGCGCGGCATTCCGTTTATTCGCGGTTTCCCCACGGAACATCCATGACTTTCCGGTCTATTCCACTGTTCCCGGAGGGGGTTGCGGAGGGACCGATTGCCTCAAGTGCCACAAAACCGCACTCTGCAGAGAGGCAAGTCACCAGTGTCCGCCAGGAGTGATCCGGATGATGACAGAGCGCGGCGAAGGTATCGACCACCTGCGTCGGTTGGCCACCCAGTTGGAGGCGCACGCCTTTCAGGTGCGCCTGAGGTCGGCCGCAGGGCTTTATCCACGACTTCATGTGATCAACCCCATGGCCCCGGCCAGGACCGAGGACGTGCTCGCCGCCCACGAGGAGGACGGCGAGTGGTGGTTCTGGCTGTCCTGGGCGGGGCGCATCGGCCACGCGGAGGACGTCGCGACGGCCGCGGAACGTGTGGCCAGTGTTCTTCATGTGATACGGAGATAGGTGATTCTTGGGCCTGGCGTGGGTAACACCCGGTGATCAAGCCCAGAATGGAGCGGCACCGTGAAAAGGATCCTGCTCGTACAACGTCCGCGTCCACCCCGTGAGCCGGTGCCACTCGACCTGCGCAGCCCTTCGGGTCGCACGCTCCCCTTCTGACAGCCCTCACGATCCGCATCGGGTCGTGCCTCCCCTTGGAACGGTCGGCGAAGAGACCCTCCCGCTACCCCCAAGGGGAGGTCAAAAGGCACGATCCTCTGTCACGTGAGGGCTTGCAAGAGGCTTTCAAGTGTTCTGCAGGTGGTGTGTTCAACCCTGTGGCCATGAACAGCGCCCCTTTTCCTTTCAGTGTCAGCGTGGTCGTCCCCGCCATGAACGAGGCGGAGAACCTCCCGCACGTCTTCGCGACCCTGCCGTCCTGGATCGACGAGGTGATCCTGGTCGACGGCAACTCCACCGATGACACCGTCGCCGTCGCCAGGACCCTGCGGCCCGGGCTGCGCGTCGTCAGCCAGACGGGCAAGGGCAAGGGCAACGCTCTCACCGAGGGGTTCGCCGCCGCGACCGGTGACATCATCGTCATGATCGACGCCGACGGGTCCACCGACGGCCGGGAGATCCACTCCTTCGTGACCGCGCTGGTCGAGGGAGCCGACTTCGCCAAGGGGTCTCGCTGTGCCCCCGGCGGAGGCTCGGACGACATCAGCCCGATCCGCTCGCTCGGCAACACGATGCTGACCAAGGTGACCAACCTGCTGTACGGCACCCGCTACACCGACCTGTGCTACGGCTACAACGCCTTCTGGGCCCGCCACCTCGACGCGCTCGACCTCGACTGCGACGGCTTCGAGATCGAGACCCTCATGAACATCCGCGCCGCCCAGGCCGGTCTCGTCATCCGCGAGGTTCCCAGCCACGAGCGCAGCCGCATTCACGGCGCCAGCAACCTGCACGCCGTCCGCGACGGCCTGCGGGTGCTCCGCACCATCCTCCGCGAGCGCGAGGGACGCGTCGACGGTGTCCGGCTGCGGCAGGAGCACGCCACCCAGGCCGTCTGACGGCCGTCTGATCCGCCGGGGATCGGGCCGATCCTCCGGCGCTCCTCCGCGCCGGTCTTCTCGTCGCCCCGGGGCCGTTCGCGAGGGCTCAGGCCACCTCGAGCGCGTCGGCCACGGAGGGGAGCACCTCGAACACCTGGGTCAGGCCGGCGAGATTGAGACGCCGGGCCAGGTTGCCCTGAACGCCGGTGAGGATCACCCGCACCCCTCTGCTCAGGCCCTGGTGACGCACCTGGAGCAGCTCGCCGATCCCGGAGGAGTCGCAGAAGGTCAGGGCGGACAGGTCGAGAATGAGCCTCGGTGAGGGCAGGGAACCCCAGGCCCTTCCCATCTCCTCGCGGAGCACCGACGTGTGGTAGTGATCAAGCTCTCCGCTCGCCCGTACGACGAGTGTCGTACCGTGCAGCCCGGATGTGGCGGTGAAAACCGACTCCGGCTCATCTCCCACGAACATGACCAACCTTCTGAACCGACCCTTTGCCCAAGCAACCATAACTGTCTCATACGGCGCGGATCGCTCTAGTGCGGAGAAACGTGACCACTCATGTCACCTCGGCAAATGCTTCCACCGCCTCTTCAACCGTACGACGGGTGTCGAACAGGTCGGCCACCCCGAGACGCCTCAGCCGCTGCCTCATCACGGCGGAGGGGCCGACGAGAACGAGTGAGCCCGCCAGCCGGCGAACGCGGTTGAGGGCGTACATGAGCACGCCGTACCCGGTGGAGTCGCAGAAGGTGACCTCGGTGAGATCGATCACCAGGCGCGGGGGGTCGGTCGCTCCCAGTGCGACGTCGGCCTGTTCCTTCAGCAGTGGCGAGGACCCGTAGTCCAGTGCCCCCACCGCGTGCAGGGCGATGAAATCACGGTGTTCGTCGGCTCGAACACGGAGTCTGCCGCCCTCTTCAGCCTTCGCCATCGACATCCTCTCCCGCCTACGTCCCCGGTGCCCCGACCAGGCGGGTCTAATCACGCGGAGCACGACCGGATCGCGAAGGCATGCGGAACAATGGGGACATGGTGAAAGCGCGCCCGATGGCGGTCATGGTCGTCGGTACGCTCCTGATCGCCGCGTGCGGAGGTGCCCCCGCGACGCCCGAACCCACCGTCGCACCGGGCGGCACCGCCTCGCCGGCCCCCGCCTCCCCTGCTCCCAGTTCTCCGAACCCGGCGCCGGAGACCCCGTCGGCGAGTCAGGCGACCCCGGCGGCGACCGGGGCGGTCGCCGCGTCCGCCGAGTGGACGGCCGTGGGCGGCGCGAACCTGCCGGGCGCGACGGCGTTGCTCGACGTGGCGGCGACCGGGCCCCGCGACGCCTGGGCCGTCGGATACCAGGACGGCGCGGAGGACCGGGAGGGCACGCCCGCCGTCCTTCGCTGGAACGGGAGCCGCTGGAGGGAGATCTCCCTGGGCGGCGAGGCCGACGTCCACCACCTGGAGGGGGTCGGCGCGGCCGGGCCCGACGACGTCTGGGTGGTGGGCAACGGCCCGAGCGCGTTCGCCGCGCACTGGAACGGGCAGGCGTGGAGCCCGCACCGGCCCTTCGGGGTGGCCGAGGACTACCGGCTGGCCGACGTCGCGACAGGCGGCGGCACGTGGTTCGCCGCGAACGGCCCCTCGGGCGCGGTCGTCCTCGAGTGGGCGGACGGCGGTTTCCGCAACGCGCTGACCACGCAGGGCACCTTCGAGGCGATCACCTCCGGGCAGGGGCACGTCTGGGCGGTGGGAACGAGCGAGACCCGCACCCCGCTGGTCTGGCGCGGCACCGCCGGATCATGGGAGAGCCTGGAGACGCCGCCGGTCCAAGGCGGTCGTCTCAGCGCGGTCTGGCAGGTCTCGCCGTCGGAGGTGTGGGCGGTCGGACGGGTCTCGACCGGCCAGGAGACCGGGTCGGAGACGCGAGGTGCCGAGGGGGCGCAGCCGCTCGTCATGCGCTGGGACGGGACCCGCTGGACGCGGGTCGAGGTGCCGGTCTCCCGGGGAGGCCTGTACGGGGTCACCGCCTCCGGCTCCGACGTGTGGATCAGCGGCGTCGACGCCGACCACGCCGGACAGGCGCTCATCCTCCACTTCGACGGCACCGCCTGGTCACGCGAGTACGGCCCGCTGTTTCGCACCTACGCCGCCACCCAGCAGTACGAGGAGACCGACGACGTGGGCGGCGCCGTCCTGACCTGGGTGCCGGGCAGCGAAACGCTGTGGGCGGTGGGCTCGGTCGGCGTGGGCGACGACGAGAAGGCCTTCGTGCTCCGCCGCTGAGACCTCCGGGATTCCCGGGACTCCTGAGACTCCCCGAGTCCGCCGGCACCGTCGGCATCGCCGCCGCCACCGGACCGTCATCGCCCCGGAGATCGCCGCCAAGGTCGCGGACTTGGAACAAACGGTGTCCCTGCCGGAAACATCGGCCTCCTAGTCTGCGGACATGGCGGACTATTTCTCCCAAACGCCACGACAGAGCCCTCGACGCCGCAGCCGGGACACCGAAGGTCAGACCTCCCTTTCGCTGCCCCCCGCCCTCTCGGGCCCCGACATCCGCGCGATCACGCCGCCCGGCACACTCGCACCCCGTCCGGCCGGTACAGATCAACACGAGCTGGGTAAAAAATCCGTGAAAAAGTCGGTCAGTTGACGTAGTCTCTCTCAAACTCCAACAAAGAGGGAGTATCACATGAAAAAGGTTCTTATCCTCCAAAAGCCCCGGCCGCCACGGAAACCCATCGCTCTGGACCTCCGCACCCCCTCAGGACGGGCCCTGCCCTTCTGACAGGAACAACCGGTTGACGAACCAGAGGACCGCACCGATCGCGAGCAGGACCCCCGCGCGGAGATAGACGTCCGCGTCCCTGCCGGTGATCGGCAACGTCAGGACGAGACAGACCACCGCCCCGAGAACCGGCATCCAGCTCGGCGCCCGGAAGTGATCGTGATCGACACGGTCCTTGCGGAGGATCAGCACGGCCACGTTCACTATCGCGAAGACGCACAGCAACAGCAGCACCGTGGTGTCCGCCAGGTCGCTCATGTCGCCGGTGGCGACGAGCACCGCCGCGACGCCCACGGTGAAGACGATCGCCACCCACGGGGTGGACCTCGTCGAATGGACCGTCCCGAAGATCTTGGGCACGATTCCCTCACGCGCCATGCCGTAGACCAGGCGCGAGGCCATGAGCATGTTGATCAGCGCGGTGTTGCCCACCGCGAGCAGCGCGATGAGGGCGAACAACTTGGGCGGGAACGCCAGCCCGGCGACCTTGACGACCTCGAGCAACGGACCGGACGAGTCCATCAGCGTCTTGGTGTCGACCAGCATGGTCGCCGTGAACGCGACCCCCAGGTAGATGACCGCCGCGATGGTCAGGCCGCCGAAGAGCGCGCGGGGAAAGTCTCGCTGCGGCTCCTTGGCCTCCTCCGCGAGGTTGACCGAGTCCTCGAAGCCGAGCAGCGCGTAGAAGGCGAGAGCCGTGCCGCCCAGGATCCCGAGGAAGGCGCCGTTGACCGGATGGAACTCCAGTGCCCGCGCCGGTTCGCCGTCGCCGGACAGCAGGGCGAAGATCCCGATCGCGATGATCACCAGCAGGCCGAACGCCTCGATGATCGTGAGCACCACGTTGACCTTGATGGACTCGGAGATCCCGGCGAAGTTCACCAGCGTGATCAGGCCGAGGAAGATGAACGCGCCGACGACGACCGGCAGCGTGACGAACTCCCCGAGGTAGTCGCCGCCGAAGGCCCGCGCGGCGGCGCTCGCGGAGGTGATGCCGCTCATCAACACCGCGAACGCCACAATGAACGTGACAAAGGGAATGTTGAACGCTTTGTTCGCATAAAGCGCGGCACCGGCTGCCTGGGGATATTTGCCGACAAGTTCGGCGTAGGCGGTCGCCGTCAGCGCCGCCAGCACGAAGGCCACCAGGAAGGGCACCCACAACGCCCCGCCGACGTGGCCGGCGACCTTCCCCACCAGGGCGTATATCCCGGCACCGAGGATGTCGCCCACCACGAACAGAAGGAGGACCCTGCGCCCGATGACCCGCTTGAGCGAGTGCTGACCGGAACCGGGATCGACGATCGCCTCAGCCATGCCCCGCACTTACCCTCGGCGGGGGCAAAATCACGTCAGGTCACAGGAGTCACTCCTGTAAGTGTCATGAAAGTGATCCGCAAGGAACCCTGCCTACAGTTCCAACTGTCACGAAATGCAATGAAAGGCAGAAATGTTCCGCGCCCTCTCCTCCCGCCACCTCGCCGTCGCCGCAGCGGGAGTCGCTCTCATATCGATGACCGCCGCCTGCGGCGGGTCGTCCTCAAACAGCGCGGTCTGCACGGAGGCCGCGTGGTCGAAGCCCTTCGCGGACTTCACCACCGCCGCCACGTCGAGCGCCGGTGATCTCACCAAGTTCAACGACGCCACCGCCAAGCTCGCCGCCGACCTCAAGGCGCTCGCGGCCACGGCCGACGGTGAGGTGGCCACCGCCCTCACCGACCTCGCCACCTCGTTCGAGGCGGTCAAGATCGACCCGAACGACCCGGCCGCGGCCGCGACGGCCGCGACGTCGCTGGCGACGAAGGCCCAGGAGGCGAACACCAAGCTCATCGAGGCCTGCGCCTAGACCTCCTGGACCTCTTGGACGATCCAGGGACCGGTGCCTCCTGGCGGCAGGAGGCACTCCGGGTACGGCCGCCGCTCCGCCTGCGGGGGGCAGTGCGGCGCGGCGGCCGTACCGACGATCTCCGGCAAGGCCCCTGCCACCGCACGGCAGGGGCCTTGCGCGTTTCCACCCGGCCGCCGCCCGGCCTCGCGACGACGTCCCGCCGGACACCGGCCCCCGCCTCGGTCTCCCGTCCGCCGCCCCTCGCCTCGGTCTCCCGTCCACCGGCCCTCTCATCCGGGGCCCGGCTCTCAGGTCCGGCCGACGCGCGCCTGCTCGTAGCAGCGTTCGAAGCCTTCGAGCACCGCGGGCCAGGAACTGTGGACGGGCTCGGTCTCCCGGTTGTTCGCCGCGATCGACTCGCGCAACTCGCGGTCGCGGACCAGCCTCGCCACCGACGCGACCAGATCGTCGAAAGTCCGCCCGAGGAGTCCCTCCTTGCCCGGCCGTACGAAGTCGGCCACCCCGCTCTGCGCACGCGCCACCACGGGCACCCCCGCGGCTCTCGCCTCCAGTGCCGCCAGCCCGAAGGACTCACGGGGCGCGGGGGCGACGAACACGTCCGTCGAGGCGAGCAGCTCGCGGATCTGGTCGCGGCTGTAGCGGCCGGGGAGCGAGACCCAGCCGGTCATGCCGTTCGTCCTCAGATAGCGCTCCATCTGCGACCGGGCCGGGCCGTCCCCGACGACGGTCGCCCGCATCGGCGTCTCGGCGGGCACCTGGGCGCGGGCCTCCCGCAGGAGCCGCAGCAACCGGACCGGCTGCTTGCGGGGCGCGAGCCGCCCCACCGCGACGACGTGCACCGGCTGTACCGGGCCGCCTTCCCGCTCTGACGGCACGTCTCCCGCGGGGGAGGCATGGGAAGCCGGAGGGGCCGAGAGGGGCGGGGAAGCCTGGGGAGCCGGGGGAAGGTGCGCCGAGCGCCAGCCGGAGACGTCCAGGCCGTTGGAGACCACGTGCACCGGCACGCCGGGCCCGGCCACCGCGCGGATCGGCAGGGCCGCGGCCTCGCTCACCGCGGTGCCCACCAGCCCCCAGCGGTGCCACCCGAACAGCAGCCGCAGCCCCCGGTAGAGCGCCCGCGTGACCGGGTCCCACATGCTGTGCACGGTGACGACCACGGGCAGGCCCGCGCGGGTCGCCGCCCGCACGCCCATCCAGGCGAACGGCGAGACCGCCCCCGTGTGCACGTGCACCACCTCGGGCCGCCGCGCTCCGATCAGGCGGAGCAGGTGTCCGGTACCGAACGGGTGGACCGGCAGGTCGAAGGGGAGTCTCGCGACGATCCTGTGCACCCCGGGAAGGCTCTCCCCCGGGGTGGCGGTCGCCACCTCGACGTCGTGGCCCGCCTCCCGCTGCGTCCGGATCAGATCGGCGACCTGCACCTCGATCCCGCCGAGGCGCGGCAGGTAACAGTCACTGATGTGGAGGATCCTCACCGTGCCAGCGTAGACCCGCGTGAGATCATGCCTGCGTGCCCCTGAGGGCGCATCCGCGTCGCGCGAACGGAGTGAGCCTGATCAGCAGCGTCAAGACAGCAGTGTTCTTTCATGCCCATCCCGACGACGAGGCCCTGCTGACCGCGGGCACCATGGCGATGCTCGCCGCCGAGGGCCACCGGGTGGTCCTCGTCGTGGCGACCTCGGGTGAGCGAGGCCAGGCCGACCTCGAACCCGGTGAGGCGCTGGGCGCCGCCCGCATGGCCGAGCTGTACAAGTCGGCCGCGGCACTCGGCTGCGCCCGGGTGGTGAACCTCGGCTACGGCGACTCCGGGCTCGCCCCCGGCGGCGGGATCGCCGACGACCGGCCGGACGACGCCTTCATCGACGCCGACGCCGAGGAGGCCGCCCGGCGGCTCGCCGCCATCCTCACCGAGGAGAAGGCCGACCTACTGACGACCTACGACCCCGCGGGCGGCTACGGCCACCCCGACCACGTCCAGGTGCACCGGGTCGGCGGCAGGGCGGCCGAGATCGCGAAGACCCCGATCGTGCTGGAGGCGACCGTCAACCGCGACCCCCTGCTGCGGGGGCTGCGGCTCGCGAGGAGGTTCTATCCGCAGCTCGACATCCGGGCCTTCGAGCGGGCGTACTCCCCCGGTGAGGTGATCACCCACCGGGTCCCCGTGCGGCGTTTCGCCCGCCAGAAGCGGGCGAGCATGGCCGCCCACGCCTCCCAGGCCACCGGCGCCGACACCCGCACCCTCGGGGTGATGCTCAAGATCCCTCAGCCTCTTTACCGCCTCGTCTTCGGCACCGAGTGGTATGTCCGCAGGGACGCCCCCCTGGGCTCCCGGCTGAGGCACCCCTTCGAAGTTCCTCCCAAAGGATGAGTTCGGTAGCGGCAGACTGGGTCGGGGATATCGGGTGAAGAGCGGTCGTGTCGCATGAAGAGCAGGTTGTTCCAGGTCGGGCTGTCGGTCGTGTCGCTGGCACTCGCCGCCACGCTCGTGTTCTTCATGCCCCAGGTCGTGGCGCTCCTGACGGGCAAGCACGTCTCCTGGGCGCAGATCGGCGCGCAGTTCGCCGCGCTGGGTCCGCGAGAGGTCGCGCTGATGACCGTCGTCTGGCTGCTCAGCCTCCTCGCCTACACGTTCGTGCTCACCGCCTCCCTTCCCGGGCTGACCCACCTGCAGGCCCTCACGCTGAACGCGGGCGGCAGCGCGGTGAGCAACCTGCTCCCCTTCGGCGGCGCGGCCGGCGTGGCGATGACGTTCGCGATGACCAGGGGCTGGGGGTTTCCCGCGCGGGCGGTCGTGGTCTCCACGCTGACCACCGGCATCTGGAACACCCTGTTCCGCTTCCTGCTGCCCGCGGCGGGCATCGTCGCCCTGCTGTTCAGCGGGCAGTCGCTCAGCCCCACGGTGACGAGGGCGGGCTGGGTGGGTGCGCTCTCCATCCTGGGCCTGGTCGCCGTGGTGACCGCCGCCCTGTACTGGGACCGCGCCGCGAACGTCCTGGGTCGCGGTCTCGACGCCCTCACCCGTCTGCTCCCCCGCCGGATCCGTCCCGGCGAGCACTCCGCCTCCGAGGCGCTGTCCAAGCTGCGGGCCGACACCTCCGAGATCGTGAGGGACCGCTGGGCCGGGCTCACGCTGGGAATGATCTTCTTTCTGGGTTTCCAGTGGCTGATTCTCGTCGTCTGCCTGCAGGCGACCGGCGCCTATCCCGGACTGGCGCAGTCGATCGCCGCCTTCGCCCTGTCGAGGGTCCTGACCACGGCCTTGGTGACTCCCAGCGGTACCGGGATCATGGAGGCCGGAACCATCGGCGCACTGGTCTTCTTCGGCGCCCCCCTCGACTCCGCCACCGCCGCCGCCCTGCTTTTCGGGTTCTGGACCTACACTGTCGAAATCCCCTTCGGCGGGCTGGCTCTGGGAGCCTGGACCTTCCTGCGCAGGCGTGAGAACGCCGCGACGGCCGCCGAAAAGGAGTCGATCAGCCGCTAGATTGGGAAATACCTTGTATGCGATTGGAAGGCCCACATAGCGTGGCGGCTGACATGGTGGCGTTCCGAGTTCTCGGCCCGGTCGAGGCGCATTCAGGTGAAGACGAGCTCGACCTGGGCGGGCTCCGTCAACGTGCGGTCCTGGCGCGCCTGCTCGTCGCGCGCGGGCAGGTCGTTCCCGTCGACTCACTGCTGTACGACCTGTGGGACGACGATGCGGCCAAGGGCGCCCAGTCGGGGCTCCAGGTTTACATCTCCCGGCTGCGCCGGGTGCTGGAGCCGGGACGTCCGCGTGGAGGGCCGAACCGGCTGCTGGTGACCGTGGCCTCGGGCTACGCGCTGCGCGCCGCTCCCGACCAGGTCGACGCGCTGCGTTTCGAGACGCTGGTCCGCACCGCGGGAGAGCACCTGGAGGGCGACGACCCCGCCTCCGCGCGGGCTCGCCTGGAGAAGGCCCTGAGCATGTGGCGGGGCACCCCCTACGCCGACTTCGCCGACCAGCCGTGGGCCGAGGCCGAGGTCAACCGGCTCGCCGAGCTGCGCCTGGTGGCCCGCGAGCGGCACGCCGACAGCGGCCTGCGATTGGGCCTGCCCGCCGAGTCCGTGCCCGACCTGGAGGCGCTCACCACCGAGCACCCGCTCCGCGAGGAGGGCTGGCGGCTGCTCGCCCTGGGCCTGTACCGCTGCGGACGGCAGGGCGACGCGCTGGCGGCGCTGCGCCGGGCGCGCACGATCCTCTCCGACGAGCTGGGCATCGACCCCGGCCCGGCGCTGCGCAAGCTGGAGTCCGACATCCTGTCCCAGGACCCCGGCCTGCAGCTCGCCCCCTCGGCGCCGTCCAGGCAGCGCCAGCAGGTGGCCGCGGAGACCTGGCCGCCCAGGCCGACGGTGGCCCAGGTGGAGCTTCCCCCGCTGGAGCCCGAGCCGTTCGTCGGCCGCGACGCCGAACTGGGCAGGCTCACCACCGCCGCGGCGAGAACCGGCCGCTTCACCGTCGCAGTGATCAGCGGCGACGCGGGCGCGGGCAAGACCACCCTGGTCCGCCAGCTCATGAGGCGGCTCTCCGACGACGGGTGGGGCATCTCCTCCGGCGCCTGCCCCGACAGCAGCGCCACGCCTCCCGGCTGGGCCTGGGTGGAGATCCTGCGCACCCTGGTGAACGCGGCCGGGCCCGGCGAGTACGCCTCGCTGCTGGCGCCGCTCCTCGACGACGCGGCCCCCGAGCCCGACGACGACCAGGCCTCCGGCGGGTTCCGGCTGCACCGGGCGGTGGGCGGCTATCTCGCCGCCGTCGCCAAGGAGACGCCGATCCTGCTCACCCTGGAGGACCTGCACTGGGCCGACGACCAGACGCTGGCGCTGCTCCGCGCGCTGCCGAGCCTGCTCGCCACCAGCCGGGTACTGCTCGTGGTGACCTGCCGGGACAGCGAGCTCAGCGACCAGCAGGCCGACGTGCTGGCCGCGCTGGCCAGGCTCGGTCCGGTGCGGGTCGGCCTCACCGGACTCGACACCAAGGCGGTGGCCGAGCTGGTCAGGGCGACGTGCGTGCGCGAGGTCGACGAGGACGCGGTCAGCAGCATCGTCGAGCGCACCGGCGGCAACCCCTTCTTCGTCCGCGAGACGGTGCGCCTGCTCGACGCCGAGGCGGTGAGCGACCGCGCGACGGCCGCCGAGGTGATCTCCGGCGTGCCCTCCGGCGTCCGCGACGTGCTCCGCAGGCGCGTCTCCCGGCTGCCCGCGATCGCCCAGCAGATCCTGTTGCAGGCCGCGGTGATCGGCCGAGACGTCGACGTGGACGTGCTCGTCGACGTCTCGGGCGACGAGGACGCCGTGGTCGACGCGGTGGAGGCGGCGCTGCTCGCCGGCCTGGTCACCGAGCCCGGTCCCGGCAGGCTCCGCTTCGACCACGACCTGGTCCGCGACACCCTGTACTCCGACGCCTCCCGGCTGCGCCGCTCCCGGCTGCACGCCGCGGTCGCCTCGGTGATCGAGCGCAGGAATCCCGGCGACGTGGCCGCGCTCGCCCACCACTACCACTCCGCGGGCACCGGCGAGACCGCCGGCAAGACGGTCCACTACGCGGGCCTCGCCGCCGAGCAGGCCGAGCGGCGCTTCGCCCACCGCGAGGCGGCCACCCTGTGGGAGCAGGCCATCGCCGCCTTCGACAGGTCGGGCGTCGCCCACACTCCCGACAGCACCAGGGAGCGACTGCTGCTCACCCTGCGGCTGATCAAGGCCCTCGCGCTCTGCGGCGACATGGCCGCGGCCCGCAGGCGGCGGCGCGAGGCGATGGACGCGGCGCTGCCCCTGGGCAACCTGGAGCTCACCGCCCGGGTGGCCGCCTCGCTCGCGGTGCCGCACAAGGGCATGGCCCGCGACTTCACCCGTACGGCCTGGGAGATCGTCGACGTCGCCGAGCAGGCGCTCGTCGAGCTGCCCGCCGGCGAGCAGTCGCTGCGGGCGAGCCTGCTCGCCACCCTCGCCCTGGAGCTGGAGGGGTCGGCGACCCCCCGGGGCGAGCAGGCTTCGCTGGAGGCCGAGGAGCTGGCCCGCCGCTCCGGTGACCCCGCCCTGCTCGCGACCGCGCTGAGCGGGCGGCTGCGCCAGTCGTACGGCATCACCCCGGTGGGCGAGCGCGAGGTCATCGGCAGGGAGCTGCTGGAGGTCGGCAAGACGACCGGGCAGATCTCGGTGCAGGCCCTCGCCCACCTGGTGCTGATGGAGTGCGCCGCCGCCTCGGGCGCGTTCGCCGAGGCCGACGCGCACGTGGCCGCCGCCGAGAAGCTCGCCAGGCAGTACGGCCTGTCCGCGCCCGCCTCCGTGGTCGCCTGGTACGCCGGGCAGCGCCTGATGATCGCCGGTGACTTCGCCGGGGCGGAGCGCGCCTACCGCGACGCCGCCCGGCTGACCGCGAAGGCCGGGATGCTGGAGGGCCGCCAGGACCTGCCGCTGATCACCACGTTCTGCCTGCGCCTGGTGAACGGGCAGGCCGCCGAGATGGTCGAGCCGCTCGCCGAGGCGCACCAGCGCGGAGCCAAGTGGACCCTGGACGCCTACGCGGTGGCTCTCGCCTCCGCCGGCCACCATCGGGACGCCAGGGCGGTCATCGCGGTGAAGACGCCCGTGCGCCCCGACTTCCTCTACGAGCTGGCGATGATCTGGCGGGCCCTCGCGGGCATGCTGCTGGACGACCGGGAGCGGATGATCGAGGCGTACGACACGCTGAAGCCGTTCGCCGACCGGATCGCGGGCGCGGGGACCGGGGTGGTCGCGCTCTGGCCCGTTGCCCTGACGCTGGGTGACCTGGCACTGCGGCTGGGCTTCGCCGACGCGGTGAAGCCGCACTACGAGAACGCCCTCGCGGTGGCCGAGCGGGTCGGTGTGGACCGGTGGGTGGAGGCGGCACGGCGCTCACTCGGCAGCTGACGCCTCACGAGGGCGGGGATCTTCACCGAGACCCGCTCTCCTACGGGAGGCCCGGGACGGATCGGCAGCCGGGAGGCCGGGGTCGGATCAGCAGCTGACGAGGAACCTCTCGCTGCGCAGCGGGGCCTCGCCGGAGACCGACAGCACGACGCGGTACCAGCCGGGGTTGTTCACGACCCTGGGCTGCCACTCGACGACCTGGCTCTCGCCGGTGAAGCCGGACCCGGTGCCCAGGTATGCCTGCCAGCGGCGGGTGCCGGGGCTCCAGCGCTCCAGGCGCCAGCCGTAGGAGACGGCAGCCCGGGGGTCGTCGTTCTCGACGAGGCTTTTGGCCTGGTAGGGCCGGTCACAGGGGCCGAGCGCGTCGATCGCGCCGACGGTGACCGTACCGGGCGTCATGACCGTGTCGGAGACCCGCTCGACGGTGACCGGGACCCGCTCCGTGGCGGGCATCGATCGCGACGACAGCTCCACCGCCCGCACCGGCGCCTGCGCCGGCGCACCGGCCGTCACCTGGCCCGGAGTGCCGTACGCGGCCTCCACCCCCAGGTAGGCTCCAGCGAAGGCGAGGGTGGCGACGAGCAGCTTGAGTGCGCTCGCGACTCCACTCGCCACCACCGGTGCCACACTGCTACGCGGACTCATGACAGACACCTCTTTCGTTACCCCAAGGTGTACGCCACGGTTCTTGCCTTGGAGTTGACGTCCGCTTGCAGCCGGTGCGCCCACAGGCCGGCGGGTGCGCCCAAGGAGGGCTCCGCCATGCCGGCTCAGGTAAGCCTGCCCTAATATCAAGTAAAGGCAGCTGGAACGACCGCGGCGGTGATGTTCGGAATGCGACCTGTTGTGGCGGGCATCCCCGACCCGACCTCCGCGTCCTTCCTGGGCATGCCCCTGTGGCTCTGGGTGATCATCGGTGGCGTGGCCCTGTTCGGCGCGTTCCAGGCCTACTACTGGATCGGCCACGCCCTGGGCTCCAGGCTCTACGCCTCGCGCCTGGGCGCCAAGATCGGTCAGGAGAACATCACCCGGGTCGAAAACGTCGTCAGGAAGTGGGGCGCGCTCGCCGTCTACGGCTGCTTCTGGGTGCCCGGCCTGCGCCACACGCTGCCCTGGGTGGCCGGGGTGCTGCGGATCTCCTACCCCTGGTACGTCGTGGCGAGCGCACTGGGCTGCCTGACCTGGGTGCCGGTGACCTCCTTCGGCCTGTACTCGGTGATCTGGGGGTGGCTGGAGCTGGCCGCTCGCTCACCGCTCCTCGCGGGCCTGGCCGCGCTGGTGGCGGTCGCGCTCGTCGCCGGATTCGTGCGGTGGCGCCGTCGCCGGGCCTCCCGCCGCGAACTGGAGAAACACCCGCCACAGATGTCAACTTTTCAATAGCCAAACCGACAACTTCCGTATATCGACGGTGGCCTCTGCCAGCATGGCTCGCATGCATCACGGGGGAACAGGTCACACGGCCCGCGCCGCGCTGGTCACCGCGCTCATCCTGGGCACCGCGTCTTCGGTGTCTGCCCCGGCCTGGGGGATCTCGACCTCCGCGCCGCCCGGCGGGGCTTCGGCGCGCGTTTCTGTCACCGGATCCACGGTGTCCGCCCCGCTCGCCACACTTCGTACGCCCGCCCTCACCGCCACACCCGCTTTCGCGCCCGCAGGGGACCGGCGCGCGTCGGTGCCCTCGGTGCCGGGGCGGGCCGCGTACCTGTACGACGCGAGCACCGGAACGATCCATCTGAGCAAGCAGGCGGGCAGGCGGATGCCGGTGGCGAGCCTGACCAAGATCATGACGGCGTACGTCGTCCTCAGGGAGGCGCGGCTGGCCGACACCGTCACGGTCCAGGCGGAGGACGTACGGCACGCGGCGGCGAACGGCGCGACTCACGCCTCCCTGCGCGCCGGGGAGCGACTCACCGTGCGGGACCTGCTGTACGCGGTCATGCTCCCCTCGGGGGCGGACGCCTCACACGCCCTGGCCCGCGTCTACGGGCCCGGCAGCACGAGGTTCGTGGCGAAGATGAACGCCACGGCCCGCTCCATGGGGCTCGTCGACACCCGTTACGCCACTCCCGACGGCCTGCCGAAGCCGGGGCCCGGTTACTCCACCGCCCTGGACCAGGCGAAGCTGGCCGACCTCGCGCTGCGCGACCCGGTGCTGCGGATCATCGCGTCCACCAGGCGCCACCTCGTGGCGAAGTCCAAGGTGCACCGGGCGCATACCTGGACCAACTCCAACAAACTGCTCGGCAAGACACCCGGGGTGACGGGCCTGAAGACCGGCTACACCAGCGCCGCCGGATACTGCCTGTCCTTCGCCGCCGACCGCGAGGGCCACCGGTTCATCGGCGTCATCCTCGGCGAGTCCAACGGCGACCGGCGTTTCCAGACCGCGGCACGGCTCCTGGACTGGGCGGGCGAGCAGACTCCACCCGAGCTGTGAGGACGGCTGGAGCGCCCGCTCCCGACCGGCCCTCGACCGGAACACCCGACCACGCCACCATCCCGTGGGTGGGATTCCGGCCGTTCTCTGAGAGAGTTTGTTCCACACGTCGAGAGGAGTTGGACGGGTGGAACCCGATGGGGAGCTGAAACACCCCAGCCTGGTCGAGCTTTCGATGCGACGGCTCCGTCACGAGATCCTCTCCGGTGCCCTCGCACCGGGCGAGCGGCTGATCGAGGAGCAGCTCACCCAGCGGTTCGGCATCAGCCGGGCGCCGCTGCGCGAGGCACTGCGGTCGCTCGGGCAGCAGGGGCTGGTGGAGCACCTGCCCCGGCGGGGAGCCCGCGTCACCGAGCTGACCGGGAACGACGTGGACGAGCTGTTCGGGCTGCGCGACGTGCTCGAACGCTACGCGGTCGAGACCGCGCTGCCTCTCTCCGGCACGCACGACATGACCGCGCTCGCCGAGGCGCTTGAGGGGATGGCGGCGGCGGTGCGCCTGGACGACCCGCTCAGCGAGAACGAGGCGCACCGGCGCTTCCACCTCGCGCTGGTCGCGCTCGCGGGCCACCGCCAGCTGCTGATGGCGTACGAGCCCGTCATCCTGAAACTGCAGCTCTACATGGCCGCGAACCTGCGCAGGGAGGCCGAGCAGCGCTCTCCGGCCGAGGGGGTGGAGCGGCACAGGCGGCTCTTCGAGGCGATCGCCTCCGGCGATCCCGTCACCGCGCTCGACGCCCTCTCCCGGCACGGAGCGCGCACCTACATCGGCTAGAACGGCATCGGGTTCCACCCGTCCCGTCCGGCTCCTCTCGACGTAGGGCGCGGGTGCCGGCCGACCGCCGCGCTCACGCCCGTCGGCTGTCGGCCGTCCGCGGGGGCGCGGGGGCGCAGAGCCGCGGGGGCGCGGGGGCGCTGTCACGCATCGGCCGGACGCTCGACCGCGGGAGAGGCGCGCACCGGACACGATCACGCTCTGGTACAGGCCGCTAACAGAAGCGTAACCGGACGGGAAAGCCGCCGACATAATTCTGTCGACAATCGACAAAAGGAGGATCCGAGGAACGGAGTCAACGTGTCCGATCCGCTTCTCGTCGAGGCCGAGCCGTACGCATACGGGTTCGATCCCCGACATACAGCGCTGCTGCTCATCGACATGCAACGGGACTTCGTCGAGCCCGGGGGTTTCGGGGAGACCCTGGGCAACGACGTGTCCATGCTGCGGCGGGTCATCCCGCCGCTCCAGGAGGTGCTGGCCGCCACCCGCGCGGCGGGAATGACCGTCATCCACACCCGTGAGGGGCACCTGCCCGACCTGTCCGACTGCCCGCCCGCCAAGCTCAACCGCGGCACCCCCTCGCTGCGCATCGGGGATCCGGGTCCCAAGGGACGGATCCTGATCCGCGGCGAGTACGGCCACGACATCATCGACGAGCTCGCCCCCGTCGAGGGCGAACTCGTCGTCGACAAGCCGGGCAAGGGCTCCTTCCACTCCACCGACCTGGACCGGACCCTGCGGGCGGCGGACATCCGCAGTCTGATCGTCACCGGCGTCACGACCGAGGTGTGCGTGCACACCACCGTTCGCGAGGCGAACGACCGGGGTTACGAGTGCCTGGTCCTGTCCGACTGCGTGGGCTCGTACTTCGCCGAGTTCCAGCGGTACGGGCTCGAAATGATCGCCGCCCAGGGCGGCATCTTCGGCTGGGTCGCCCCCTCCGGCGGCTATCTCAAGGCACTCGAAACACGGAGCTGACCGATGACCACGACAACCGACCCCGTCAACCTCAAGCTCCCCTGGTGGGTCAGCGGGGACACCAACGCCTTCTTCGGCCTCGGCTTCAACGTGATGGTCAACGTGCTGGTGCTGAGCGGCCTCTGCCTCGGGGTCGTCCACCTGCCGGGCTCCGACGTCTTCGGCGTCATCCTCCCCGCGATGGGCATCCAGCTCCTCATCGGCAACGTGTACTACACCTACCTCGCCCGGCGGCTCGCCCGCCGGGAGAACCGCACCGACGTGTGCGCGATGCCGTACGGTCCCAGCGTCCCGCACATGTTCATCGTCGTTTTCGTGATCATGCTGCCGACCTACCTGGCCACCAAGGACCCGCTGCGGGCCTGGGTGGCCGGGCTCGCCTGGTGCTTCATCATCGGCGTCATCGTGGTGATCGGCGCCTTCGTGGGCCCGTACATCCGCCGCTTCACCCCCAGGGCGGCGATGCTCGGCACCCTGGCGGGCATCTCGATCGCCTTCATCTCGATGCGGCCCGCCGCGCAGATGTGGGAGGCGGCCTGGATCGCGCTGCCGGTGCTGGTGATCATCATGGTCGGCTTCTTCACCGACCTGAGGCTGCCGGGCAACATCCCCGTCGGGCTCGCCGCGCTCCTCGCCGGCACCGCGATCGCCTGGATCGGCGGCTACATGGACCCCGCCGACGTGGGCGCCGCCGCCGGGAACATCGCGGTGAGCCTGCCGTCGCTGCACATCGACCTCCTCCTCGAAGGACTCGGCCAGGTCTCGCCGCTGCTCGCCACCGCCATCCCCCTGGGCATCTACAACTTCACCGAGGGCATGAGCAACGTGGAGAGCGCCGCCGCCGCGGGTGACTCGTACAACCTGCGCTCGGTGCTCCTGGCCGACGGCGCGGGCGCGGTGGTCGGCTCGATGCTGGGCTCGCCGTTCCCGCCCGCCGTCTACATCGGCCACCCGGGGTGGAAGTCCGCGGGCGGCCGTACGAGCTACTCGATGGCGAGCGGCGTCGTCATCGCGCTCTTCTGCTTCCTCGGCATGTTCGCGCTGCTCGGCGCGGTGCTGCCGGCGCCCGCGATCGTGCCGATCCTGCTCTACATCGGCCTGCTCATCGGCGCCCAGGCCTTCCAGTCGGTGCCGAAGGCGCACGCGGTGGCCGTGGTGATCGCGATCATCCCCAACATCGCCTCCTGGGCGCAGGGCTACATGGACAACGCGCTCGCCGCGGCGGGCACCAGCGCGCGGGAGGTCGGGTACGACACGATCGCGCAGAGCGGGACGGTCTACGAGGGAACGGTCCTGCTCGGCGGCGGTGCCGTGCTCGCCGGCCTGGTGCTCGGCTCGATCACGGCCTTCATCATCGACCGGTCGTTCCTGTGGGCCGCCGGGTACGCCTTCGTCGGCGCGGCCCTGGCCTTCATCGGCCTCATCCACGGCGAACGGGTCGAGTGGAACGCCAACGGCCAGGTCTCCCTGGGCTACCTCTTCGCGGGACTGATCCTGCTCGCCTTCACCCTCCTCAAGCCCAAGCCTTCCGGCGAGACGCCGGAGGCCACCGAGGAGCCCGGCGAGCCCGAGCCGGCCCCCGCGAGGCCCGTCTCCGCCGAGGCACCCGCCACCTCCTGAACACCGTCCCGCCGAACACCGTCCCGCGAACCACGTACACAGGAAAGGCATATGCACACTCCGCCTGATCCGGACAGCATGCCCCGCCTCCCCCTGAACCCGGTCCGGCTGGACCTGGAGAGCCTCTCCGGTCTCTACCGTTCCGGTGCGGCCCTCCCCGCCGACGTCGCCGGGGAGGTGCTCGCGCGGATCGCGGCGCGAGGTGACGACCACGTGTGGATCACCCTGCGCCCGGCGGCGGACCTGCTCGGCGACGCGGCCGAGCTGGCCCGCCGCTGGCCGGACCCCGGCACCCGCCCACCGCTCTACGGGGTCCCCTTCGCGGTCAAGGACAACGTGGACGTGGCCGGGCTGCCCACCACCGCGGCCTGCCCGGCCTACTCCTACGTCCCCGAGCGCGGTGCGCCGCTGGTGGAACGACTGCTCGCGGCGGGCGCCCTCCTCGTCGGCAAGACCAACCTGGACCAGTTCGCCACCGGTCTGTCGGGCACCCGCAGCCCGTACGGCGCGTGCGAGTCACCGCTGGTACCCGGTCTCATCTCCGGCGGGTCCAGCTCGGGCTCCGCGGTGGCGGTGGCCGCGGACCTGGTCTCGTTCGCCGTCGGCACCGACACGGCCGGTTCCGGCCGGGTACCCGCCGCGCTCACCGGCACCGTCGGGGTCAAGCCGAGCCGGGGGCTCGTCAGCACGCTCGGCATGGTGCCCGCGTGCGCGTCACTGGACTGCCCGAGCGTCTTCGCCCGCTCGGCCGCCGACGGCCTGGCCGTCCTGTCGGCCATCGCCGCCTTCGAACCCGCCGACCCCTGGTCACGCGTGCTCCCCGTCCCCGGCCCCGTACCGACCCGCGCGTCCCCCCTGCGGATCGGGGTTCCGCACGAACCGGAGTTCTTCGGCGACACCGCCGCCGAGACGGCCTTCGCGCGGGCGGTGGACCGGCTCGGCGGCCTCGGCCACCGGATCGTCCCCGTGGACCTCGGCCCCTTCCTCGCCGCCGGGCGGCTGTTGTACGAGGGGCCGTGGCTCGCGGAACGGCTCGCGGCGGTCGGCGACTTCGTCACCCGCAACCCCGGCGAGATCCACCCCGTCACCCTGAAGGTGCTGTCCGGCGGCGGCGCGCTCAGTGCCGTGGACGCCTTCGAGGGGCTCTACCGCCTGCGCGCGCTGGACGCGAAGACCCGGGAGGCATGGGCGTCGATGGACGTGCTCGCCGTCCCGACCGTACCCACGACCTTCACCGTCGCGGAGATGCTCGAAAGCCCGATCGAGCGCAACGCGATCCTCGGCCACTACACGACCTTCACCAATCTCCTCGACCTCGCCGGGATCTCCGTACCCGCGGGGACGACGACCGCCGGCCGCCCGCACGGCGTCACCTTCCTGGGACCGGCGGGCTCCGACGGACTCCTCGCCGGTCTCGGTGCCACCTTCCACGCCCTGACCGGCGGTCCCGCGCTCCCCGTCCCGGACTCGGGATCGGCGGCCACCTCGGCCTCGGCGAGCACCGTCCACGCTCCGAAGGCGGGACCGGCGACGGTTCACGCCTCCAAGGCCGGGGCCGAGGCCGCAGTCGGGGTCGGGGCCGCGGTCGAAGCCGCAGCCAGGGCCGGGGCCGAGGCCCAGGCGCGGACGGTGCTCGCCGTGGTCGGCGCGCACCGCTCCGGCCAGCCGTTGCACGGCCGGCTCCTCTCCCTCGGCGCCACCGGTCTGGGAGTTGCCCTCACCGCCCCCCTCTACCGCCTCTACGCCCTGGAAGGCGGCGAGATGCCACTGCCGGGGCTGGTCCGCTCGACCTCCGGCGGGGTCGCGGTGGAGGTCGAACTGTACGAACTGCCCCCCTCGGCACTCGGCATCCTCCTGACGCAGACCGTTTCGCCCCTCGGCCTCGGCACGATCGAACTCGCCGACGGCCGCGCGGTGCACGGTTTCCTCTGCGAGCCGTACGCCACCGAGAAGGCCCCCGACATCAGCCGGCACGGCAGCTGGCCGAGCTATCTCCTCTCCCGGTCACGATCCTGACGATTCGGCTCCCTGCCCGGCCACGGCCGTGAGAGACCGGCCCCCTGCCCGGCCACGGTCCTGAGAGACCGGCCCCCTGTCACGGTCCCGACGATCCGGCGACGGTCACTCCGCGGTCGTCCGGAGCTCGCGCCCCGGTGATCGCGGGTTTCGGACGACCATGTGCGAGCCGATCAGGGGAACCAGCGAAGATTGTTACGGTTTTCCGCATGACTGAACGGTTCGCGATCCTGAGCGGGTCCACCTTCGAGGAGCAGATCGGATACGCGCGGGCGGTGGTCGACGGTGACCGCGTGCACGTGTCCGGGACGACCGGCTACGACTACGCGACCATGACGATCTCCGACGACGTCGTCGAGCAGGCGGAGCAGTGCATGCGCAACATCGGAGAGGCACTGGCCAAGGCGGGCTGCTCGTTCGCCGACGTCGTACGGGTGCGATACATGCTGCCCGACCGCGAGGACTTCGAGCCCTGCTGGCCGACCCTGCGCCGTCACTTCGGCGAGGTCCGCCCCGCCGCGACGATGATCGTGTGCGGCCTCGCCGACTCCCGTATGAAGATCGAGATCGAGGTGGACGCGCGGCGAGGAGATCCGCTCAACCGGCGCGCATGAGTCCGTGGCAGGCGATGGCGGCGGCGGCCACCACGTTGAGGGAGTCGACGCCCATGTCCATCGCGGCCGGGCTCATCGGGATGCAGACCGCCTCGTCGGCCTCGCGCAGCCAGCGGGAGGAGAGCCCGTCCCCCTCCGAACCGAGGAGCAGTGCCACCCGGTCGGCCATGGCGACCTTGTCCATGGGGGTGGCGGACTGGTCGGGGGTGAGGGCGAGCGTCTGGAAACCCGCTTCGCGCAGTTCGGCCAGACCGGCGTACCAGTCGGTCATCCGCGCGTACGGGATCGCGAAGACCGCGCCCATGGAGACCTTCACCGAGCGCCGGTAGAGGGGGTCGGCACAGCGCGGCGAGAGGATCACCGCCTCCACGCCCAGGGCGGCGGCGCAGCGGAAGATCGCGCCGACGTTGCCGTGGTCGACGAGGTCTTCGAGGATCAGGACGCGCCGGGGCGCCACGGGCTCGGCGGAAACCCCTCGCTGAGCCGGGAAACCCGATCCTGGTCCGCCCTCCGAGTGCGCCGCGTCCTCGGCGGAGGCCCCTCGCGGAGCCGGGGAGTCCGATCCTGGCTCGCCGTCCGACCGCGCCGTGTGCCCGGCGGGAGCCCTTCGCGCCTCGCGTCCGGACAGGAGATCCTCCACCTCGGGAAGCGGGAGGCGTTCCATCGCGGCGAGGGCGCCGCGATGGACCTGGAATCCGGTGACCTCCTCCATGACGGCGTCGTCCACGACGTGGACCCGGTCGCCGAGCGGGCCGAGGAGATCGGCGAGAGGGCCGGCCCAGCGGGAGGTGAGGAGTACGGAACGCACGGGGTAGCCCGCCGCGACGGCGCGGCGGATCACCTTCTCCCCCTCGGCGATGAAGAGGCCGTGCTCGGCCTCCATGCTCTTGCGCAGCTCGACGTCGCGCAGGTTGGCGTAGTCGGCCAGGTGGGGGTCGATGGCTTCAGGCACCCTCGAATACTGCCATGACCCGCCTGAGCTGCCATATCAGCGCGTAGACGAGCAGCATCGCGGAGCAGCCGACGACCGCCCCCGCGCCCAGCCTCGTCACGAGCTCGGCCTTGGTGTCCGGGGGGAAGGTAAGCGCCCAGGCGACCGCGCCCAGCGGGATCGAGACGGCGGTGGCCAGGAGCACGGCCGCCCGCTCACCGGCGGGCAGGAGCAGCCGTTCGGGCACCGGCCGCGGCTCCATCGCGCTCAGTCCGCGCCAGGCCCACCAGAGGACGACCGCCAGGCCGACCACGGTGGAGGTGTACTGCAGCAGGCGGAACAGGGAGATCACTCCCGCCACCCGGACGTCCAGCCAGCTCCAGCCCCACAGGGCCGAACTGTACGAGTGGGTGAAGGAGTCCCAGAGCTTGTGGGTGAAGGCGCCCACGATGCCTCCCGCGACCACGGCGGGCAGCCGCCGCAGCCCGTACATCCCCGGGGTCAGCGCGGCGGCGCGTCCGGCGAGGGAGGGGGGCAGGAGCGCGGTCAGCGGGTCGCGGAGCGTCAGGTGGAAGACGGCGAGCAGCACCAGGACGGCGAACAGGTCGATCGTGAGGACGCCCTCGGAGGAGTGCCAGAACATGTAGTCGGGCAGGAAGGGGAAGAAGATCGGCAGATCGGGCACCATCGCGCCCAGGGCGAGGGCCCAGGGGTCGAGAAACCTGCGCGTCCGCTCCGAGGAGATCAGCGGCAGCACGGCTGCGACGTGGCTGGGCGTGAACGGCACGGATTTCCCTCCCGACGATCTGCTGGACAGCTCCATCTTGCGGCATGCCCGCGCCGGGACCGCGGACTTTCACCGGCCCGCGAAACCCGCCGTCCTCCCACGCCCCGCCTGCGGCGGGACAGGCCGGTCGACCGGCCTGTCCCGCCACACAATCCACCACACCGTTCGCGCGGTTCGCCATGCGGTTCCGTCATGCGGTTCGTCACGGGGAGGCACGTGGTCCGCCACCGGGGGAGGCATGTCGCCGTCACCATGAGGAGCTTCGCCGCTTCTCCACACTCCGACACCATGTGACGCATAGATTACCGAGCGTCGTCGAACGGGTACCGGAGGCCGTCGTGACCGATCAGATCGTGCCGGTGGCACCGCCGAGCGCCGAGTGGCTGCGTGACGCCCGCAGGGCTCGCACCCTCTCCCTGGTGACCCTGGTCTGGCTGGGCGCCGAGAGCCTGCTCGGCATCGCCGCGGGTCTGGAGGCGCATTCGGTCGCCCTCATCGGCTGGGGCACGTCGGCCCTGGTGGAGGCGGCGGCCGGCCTGATCGTGGTCTGGCGGTTCACCGGGACGAGGACAGGTTCCGCGTACGCCGAGGAACGGGCCCGCAAGGCCGTGGCGATCAGCTTCTGGATCCTCGCCCCCTACCTGGTGGTGCACGTGGCGCACGACCTGGACGCCGGGCACCGGGCCGTGCCGACCCTGCTCGGGATCGCGGTGACGGCGGTCAGCGTGGTCGGCATGCCGTTCCTGGGGATGGCGAAGCGGCGACTGGGGGTCCGATTGCACTCGGCGGCGACCGCGGGAGAGGGGACGCAGAACCTCATGTGCGCCACCCTCGCGGCGGGGGTCCTGGCCGGGCTCGCGCTGAACTCCGCCGGCTGGTGGTGGGTCGATCCCGCGATGGCGGTCCTGCTCGCCGCGGTGGCGGTACGTGAGGGGTTCAGGGCGTGGCACGGGCACTCCTGCTGCCACTGACCAGGCGATCCTCGCTGTCTCGGTCGTCGACCGCTCTTCGCGGACACAGAGTTCAATGATCAACACATACAGTAACAACCGCACCGAAATGCGTTTTTTGCCCCACTAATCATTGCAAGTACAGTTCCGTGAATATTGCGGACGACCTCCCGATAGGGTGACCCGCTAGCTCCATGACATCGACACCGAAGAGGACATCGTGGGCGGACGTCACCGGACAGATGAACTCGAGGACGGCTACACCCCGTACAGGGAACAGCAGACGAGACGCAGGCGTGGAGGACGCGGCAAGGTGCTGGTCCCGCTCGCCGGATCCGTCGCCCTCGCGGTACTGCTCGGCGTCGCCGCGTTCGTGGTCATCAACCGCGACCGTGACGGCGGGTGCGCGGGCGAGGCAGTCCCGTTGCGGATCACCGCCTCCCCTGACATCCAGCCCGCCCTGTCCCAGATCGCCCAGCGCTTCAACAAGGCGGCCCACCAGGTCGACGGCAGATGCGCCGCCGTCACGGTGGCCAAGGGCACCTCGGCGACCGTGGCCTCCTCCTTCACCGGGGGCAAGGCCGTCGCGATGGACATGTGGGTCCCCGACTCGAAGCTGTGGGTGACGAACCTGCGGACGAGGGTGGAGGAGGTGCCCGAGGCGGGCGCGTCCATCGCCCAGTCCCCCATCGTCATGGTGGCCTCGGGCTCGGTGGTGCCGAACCTGAAGAAGAGCTTCGGCGAGGCCAGCTGGGGCGGCATGATCAACGCCGCCAACGTGGCCAACGTGGACGGTCCCGGCCGCAAGGTGCGCGTGCTCGTGCTGGATCCCGCGCTCAACTCCGCCGGGCTCGGCGCGCTCCTGGCGGCGGCCGGGGTGGCCACTGCCTCGGGCGCGGGCGAGGAGCAGCTGGTCGGCGCGCTCAAGAGCCTGTCGGGATCGACGTCGACGGTTCGCGACCAGGACGCGCTGCTGTCCAGCCTGGGCGTCCAGGGCAGCAAGGCCCCGCTCGGCATCTCCTCGGAGCAGGGAGTCTGGGCGTTCAACAAGGCCAAGAAGCCCGATGTCCCGGCCGTGCCGCTCTATCCGGCCGAGGGGACCATCAACCTCGACTACCCGGTGGTGATCACCGCCAAGGACGCCGTCGTCCGCAAGGCCGCCGAGGCGTTCCAGAAGGAGCTCGGCAGCGAGGCGTCGAAGAAGGCACTGCAGGACCAGGGGTTCCGCACCCCGGACGGCAAGGGCGGCAAGGCCATCTCCGGCTCCGACGGCTTCCAGGCCAAGGCGCCGCAGGCGATCGAACCGCCCGACGCCAAGACCGTCGCGAGGATGTCCCAGACCTGGTCCCGGATCAAACTGGGCACGAGGCTCCTCACCCTGCTGGACGTCTCGGGCACCATGGCACTCCCTGTTCCCGGTACGGGCCTGACCCGGATGCAGGCGATCAGCAGGATCGCCGTCGAGGGCATGAAGCTCTTCCCCGCCAACAGCGAGCTGGGACTGTGGGAGTTCTCCACCCATCTCAACGGCCAGGGCGTCGACTACCGCGAGACGGTCCCGGTCGGCCCGCTCACCGAGGACATGAACGGCGCCCTGCGCAGGGACGTGATCAACCAGAAGCTGATCACGACCCAGGCCAAGGCGACCGGTGACACCGGGCTCAACGACACCCTCGCGGCCGCGTACAAGCAGATGACCGACGAGTACCAGAGCGACAAGATCAACACGGTGCTCATCCTCACCGACGGGGCCGGCAACGACGATCCGGACGGCGGGATCAGCAACCAGCAGATCCTGAAGCGGCTCAGGGACCAGTTCAACCCCGAGAAGCCGGTCAGCGTCCTGATCATCGCCTTCGGTCCCGACGCCCCCAAGGGCAAGCGCCAGATGGACGCCCTCGCCAAGGCGACCGGCGGTGACGCCTACATCGCCAAGGACGTCCTGGAGGTCAGAAAGTTCTTCCTGGAGGGCATGAAGCGCCGGCTCTGCGCTCCCAACTGCTGACCCTCCCGCATCACTTTCACCCCGTACGGCTGGTGTCACATTGGCACCAGCCGTAGCAGTTTTCCCAGGTCATACCGTATCGGCATGATATTGACCCCTTTGGTCAACCAGTCGCGGGGAGGTGACGTCCTACGCGTGTGGGCTGGAACGGGCGAGTGGTGAAACCCGTGAACGAGCCCGTCTCACGGGGGAGGAATATCCGTGCCCGGATGGCCGACCGTCGGCCGGACCGACGACCAACGACTCGTTGAAGCGCTGCGGCGTGCCGACACAGCCGACCCTGTGGCACCCGCGAGCCTCTACGACTCCTATGCGGAACGGCTCAACGACTACGCCCACTCGCTGCTGGGCGACCGTGAGACGGCCGCCGGCGCCGTACACGACGCCCTGGTAACGGCCCGGGGCAGCGTGGACCGCCTGCGCGAGCCCGGCCGCCTGCGCGCGTGGTTGTACGCGCTCGTACGGATCCGGTGCGCGGACGCCGGGCACGGCGGACCTCGGGGAGCGGTGCCACCGCCCGACATCCACGACGATCCCGGCGAGCGGGAACTCGCGGTCCTGGTCCATGAGGCGATGGCGGAGCTGAGCGTTCAGGAACGCGAGGTGCTCGAACTGTCGCTCCGCCACGACCTCGGCAGCGGCGAGGTCGGCGCGGTGCTGGGGCTCACCTCCCGCCAGGTCACCGCGAGGCTCGGCCGGGCCCGCGACCACCTGGAGAACGCGGCCGGCGCCGTGGTGCTCGCCAAGGTCGGCCGGGCGCACTGTCCCGACCTGTCGGCGATGGTGGACTCGTGGGAGGGGCCCCTCACCACGATGCTGCGCAGGCGCCTGTCGGCCCACATCGGCCGCTGCGAGGTCTGCCTCGAGCGCAGGGACCGGCACGTCTCGGCCGGGCGGCTGCTGGACCTCGTCCCCCTGACCTACCCGCCGCTCTCCCTGCGCCGCCGGGTGATCGAGACCTGCGTGAACCCGGAGTCGCGCGAGGAGCGCGCCGCCATCGCCGCCGAGAACGGCTTCGACAAGGCCGGTTTCCCCACGGCGGCCGAACGACGTTCAGCAGGGCGCCGGTGGGGCGGGCGGAGGAGCGCGGGCGGCAGGCGGGCACGCGACGAGAAAACCTCCGAGAGCGCGGCCACACCGCCCACGGGCACCCGCGCCCGGCACGCGGCACCTCCCGCGGACCCCGGAACGCCCCCCACGGGCGCGAGGGCTTCGCAGGCCGGGGCAACCGGGGCAGAGGCACGGTACGAGTACGAGGAGGAGCGAGCGGGACACACAGGGGGACACACAGCGGCCGGGACGCGATCCCCCGAGGGTGGGTCGGGCACGACGTGGCGAGGGCCGGAGAACCAGGGCGGCCCGCACCGCGCGGAGGGCGGACCGGCACCCCGATACGTTCTGCCGTCGCCCTCGGCCGGCGAGCCAGGGCGTGCGGCCCCCTGGACGAACACGACGAACACGACGGACACGGAGGCGCGGCCGGCCTCACGGCAGGCGGACGGCGAGGCGCGGCACACACCGCCACCCGTGAACATCGAGGTCTGGCCGGCACCGCCCGTGAGCGCCAAGGCGTGGCCGACACCGACCGAGAACGCCGAGGCATGGCCGGCACCTCCGGCGGACGACGAGGCGTGGCGTACGACACCGCCCACGAACGACCAGGCCTGGCAGACGACACCATCCACCGGCAATCAGGCATGGCAGGCGACGCCCACGGAGAACCAGGCGTGGGAGGGGGCACCATCCGCGAACGAGCAGGCGTGGCACGCGTCGTGGCCGGTGGACGACGAGTCCTGGCGCACCCCGCCGAACGGTGGCGCCGAGGCCCGGCACACGCCACCGGTAAGGGCTCCCGAAGCTCGGCACACGCCACCGGCGGGGACTCCCGAGGCTCGGCGTACGGCGTCGCGGGAAGACCTGGAGGCCCGGTGTACGTCATCGGCGGAGTACGGCGAGGTCCGGCGTGCCGCACTCCCCGGCGGCGGGAAGCGGGGCACGGAGGCGCTCCCCGCGCAGCGGCGCAGGCGGCGCGGACGCAGGGGTCCGGTGCTGCTGGCGGCCGTGTGTGTGCTGGCCGCCACCGGGGCGGTGGTCGTGGTGGGCGGAGGCGACCTGGCCGGCGGGGAATTGAGGGACCCCCAGGCCGCGCCGGGACCGGAACCCGCGCTGATCACGCTGGAGCCCGAGCCCGCGCCGGAGCCCGACCCCCTGTCGGAGGACCCGGGGACGGCGCCGACGCCCACGCCGACGAGAAGCCGCAGGAGCGAGGCACCCGCCACCCCCGCTCCCACCGCCACCGCGGCGCGACCGGCTCCGAGCCGCGCCACCACCGCGGGACGGCCCCGCCCCACCCGCACCGCCACCACACCGCCCGTGACCGGACGGCTGAACGTCTCGTGCCCGCGCGACATCGGGGAGGGTGCCGGGCAGATCCGGCTCGCGGCTCGCGGCGCCACTGTTTCGTGGTCGGCGACCACCTCCGGCGGGCTCGCCGTGCACCCCGTCCGCGGGCAGTTGAAGGCGGGCGCGAGCGGCGTGATTTGGGTCACTGCCAAGGACCCGTCGGAGAGCGGTGCCGGGCGGGTCGCGTTCAAGTCCGCCGGGGGCAACGCCGGATGCGCGATTTCGTGGGAAAGCCCTGACCCAGATGCCTCCGCACCCCCTGAAGACCCTGCCCCGGAGCCGACTCCGACCCCCTCCGCCGGGGCGGGTTCGGAGGAGGCGACGGGCTGATTCCCACATCTCGTTTTACCTAACACCGAGACTTCCCTCAGGGATCCGGTAAACCATGGACTGGTGCCGAGCGTCGGCATTGACGTCCATGTTGAGTGATTGGTCACATGAAGAGCGCGATCAGTCACCTCATTACCAACCAGGAGCTCGGAAGATGTCGGTCAACCGCAGGGTGCTCAGATGGGCACTCACCCTCGCGTGCGTGGCGGGGGCCGTGATCGCCTTGGCCGACCTGGACACTCCGTTACGATTGATCCTTACGCCCCTGTTCCTGTTGGTCGTTCCCGGCGCCGCAGTGGTAGGACTGTTGCGTGATCGTGACCCACTTGCGGCACTATCAGTGGGTGCAGCGGCGAGCCTGGTCGTAAACGTTCTCTTGGCCGCTGCCATGCTTACCTTTGACGCATGGTCGCCCCGCGCCGGAGTCGCGACCATCGCGGTGCTCGGCGGCTTCATATACGTACTACGCGTGTTGTATCGGGGGAGCGGGAGTTTGCAGACCGAACAGGGGGCCAGGTCAAGGTGAACATCGTCATCGTTCGCCCGGGAGACCTCGGGGAGCCCGAGATCTCGCGATGGCGGGAGTTGCAGGTGGCGGACCCGTCGCTGGACAACCCCTTCCTCTCCGTGGAGTTCACCCTGGCCATGGGGCGACTGCGTGACTACGTTCGTGTCGCGATCATCCAGGACGGCGGCAAGATCGTGGGGTTCTTCCCCTACGAGCGCCACAGCTTCGGGATCGGCAAGCCTCTCGGCGGCTTCCTCACCACCTGCCACGGGCTGATCGCGGTCTCCGGCCTCAAGCTGGACGTCCGGACGCTCCTGCGCGCCTGTAAGCTCTCCGTCTTCGACTTCGACCACCTCGTCCCCGGCCAGCCGACGTTCGCGCCGTACGAGTCGGACGTGCGGCCGGCTCCGGTGATGGACCTCAGCGTGGGCTTCGAGACCTACATCGAGCGGGTGAAGGCCAACTCGCCGAAGAATCTCAAGACGGTCCGCTACAAGGAGCGCAAGCTCGGCCGCGAGCAGGGTGAGATCCGCTTCGAGTGGGCCTCGACCGACCTGGGCACGCTCCGTACGCTCACCAACTGGAAGTCCGACCAGTACCGCAGGACGGGCCGGGTCGACCGTTTCGCCCAGCCGTGGATCGTCCAGTTGCTCGACGAGATGCACGCGGAGAGGTCCGAGAGTTTCGCGGGCGTCCTGACCATGGTCTACGCCGGAGACAGGCCCGTCGCCGGTCACTTCGGCCTTCGGACGGCGACGACGCTGGTGGGCTGGTTCCCGGCCTACGACACCGAGTTCGCGCGTTACTCCCCCGGGATCATGCACCACCTGCACATGGCCGAGCACGCCGCGAACTCCGGGCTGCTGCAGGTCGACATGGGCAAGGGCGGACGCGAGTACAAGAGCTGGTTGAAAAGCGGCGATCTCTTCGTCGCGGAAGGTCGCGTGTCGCGTCCCTCCCCGGCCGCCGCCGTCCACTGGATCGGCCGCACCCCGGTCAACAAGGCACGAACGATCGTCACGGATCGCCCGAATTTATACAGGCTTGCTGACCGTGTGCTGAAAGGTTTCGGCCGTATGCGCTCCCCCGCGCAGAACCAATCAGGCACTCCGGCTGTCAAGGAACCGTGGGGAGTGGGTTAGACCGCTCCCGTTCATCACCACCCCACTCGCCAGGACCCTCGTATGCATCCCTCATCGCATTCGCCGTTTTCGCCGATCGTCCCGATCGGCCATGGCCCCGGGTCCGTCCGCCCAAGTCGCCCCTGACGACCGACCGCCCGGAAGGACATCCGTCACAATGAGTCCCGAGATCACCAAGCACTACAACAACAAGCCACCGCTGAGGGCGGTGCCTCCCATCGAGCGGTTCACTCCCATCACCCCCAACATGGCGATCTCCCCGACCGTCAGCGTCGTCGTGCCGGCGATGAACGAGGCCGAGAACCTCCCGCACGTCTTCGCGACGATCCCGCAGTGGATCGACGAGATCGTCCTGGTCGACGGCAACTCCAAGGACGACACCGTCGCCGTGGCCAAGAGACTGCGTCCCAACGTGCGCGTGGTCCACCAGACGGGCAAGGGCAAGGGCAACGCGCTGACGGACGGCTTCGCCGCCTGCACCGGCGACATCATCGTGATGATCGACGCCGACGGCTCCACCGACGGCCGCGAGATCATCCAGTTCGTGGGCGCCCTGGTCACCGGGGCCGACTTCGTCAAGGGTTCGCGTTACGCGTCAGGCGGCGGCAGCGACGACCTGACGTTCATCCGCAAGTTCGGCAACAAGTCGCTGACCGCGCTGGTCAACAGGATGTACGGCACCAGCTACACCGACCTGTGCTATGGCTACAACGCCTTCTGGGCCCGCCATCTGGACGTCCTCAACCTCGACTGCGACGGCTTCGAGATCGAGACCCTGATGAACGTCCGCGCCGCCAAGGCCGGGCTCAAGGTCCACGAGGTGCCCAGCCACGAGCGCTGCCGCATTCACGGCGAGAGCAACCTGCACGCCGTACGCGACGGCATCCGGGTGCTGAAGACCATCATCCGCGAGTGGCGGAGCAACCCGGCTCCCGCCGTTCACGAGCCGGCCGCCGCCGCTCCGGCCGCCGATCAGGGTGCCGCGTAACCATGAGAAGCAGTGTCGTCATCTGCGTTTACACCGAGGACCGCTGGGAGGACATCCGAGCAGCCGTCGAGTCGGTCCAGAACCAGACGCGCGCGCCACACGAGATCATCCTGGTCGTCGACTACAACCCGGATCTCCACCTGAGGCTCAAAAAGGAGTATCCCGGCGCGATCGTGGTGGAGAACGCTCAGGAGAAGGGGCTCTCCGGTGGCAAGAACACCGGTGCGGCGACCGCCTCCGGCGACATCGTGGCCTATCTCGACGACGACGCCGTCGCGGAGCCTGGCTGGCTGGAAGCACTGGAGGAGGGCTTCCAGGACCCGACCATCGTGGGGGTGGGCGGGCTGACCAGGCCGCTGTGGGGCATCGGGCACCGGCCCGGCTGGTATCCCCACGAGTTCGACTGGACCGTGGGGTGCAGCTATCTCGGCATGCCCACGCAACGGGCGCGGATCCGCAACGTCATGGGTGGTAACGCGGCCTTCCGCAGGGAGGTCATCGGCGGTGTCGGCGGGTTCCACACCGGCATCGGGCGCAGCGTGCAGGGGCGCAAGCCCCGCCCGCTGGGCTGTGAGGAGACCGAGTTCTGCATCCGGCTCTCGCAGCGGATGCCGGGGTCGGGAATGCTGTTCGAGCCCGCGGCGGTGATCGGTCACAAGGTCCCGCCGGTACGTTCGACGTTCGCCTACTTCCGTTCACGCTGTTTCGCCGAGGGGCTGTCCAAGGCGCTGGTCGCCCAGAGCGTGGGCGCGGGCGACGGATTGTCGAGCGAGCGGGCCCACGCGCTGAAGGCTCTGCCGATGGGCGCGCTGCGCGGAGTCGGTGAGGCGCTGCGAGGCGACCTGGGCGGCCTCGGCAGGGCCGGGGCGATCGTCGTCGGTCTGGCCTGGACGACCTGGGGTTACATCGTCGGTTCCCTTCGGCTGAAGCTGAAGCGGGTGCGTGCGGCATGATCCGCGTACCGATCCTGATGTACCACTCGGTCTCCGACCGGCCCAACGCCGAGACGAAGCCGCTCGCGGTGCGTCCCTCGGCCTTCGCCGAGCACCTCGCCTATTTGAAGGAGAACGGCTTCACGCCGCTCACGGTGGCCGACCTGGTCGCCTCGCTGCACAACAACAACGGCCGCTCCATCCCCGAGCGTCCGGTCGTGGTGACCTTCGACGACGGGTACGCCGACTTCCACAGCGAGGCGCTGCCCCTGCTCGAACGCTACGACTTCCCCGCGACGGTCTTCCTGACCAGCGGGTGGGTGAGGGACGCGGGCAAGGACGCGGCGGGCAGGCCCCTGGACACGATGCTCTCGTGGAGCCAGGCCCGCGAGGCCGCCTCCTGCGGCATCGAGATCGGCGGCCACAGCCACAGCCACCCCCAGCTCGACCAGCTGCCCGAAGACGAGCTCCGCCAGGAGCTGCGGCGCAACAAGGCCCTCCTTGAAGACAAGATCGGCTCGCTGGTCTCGACGATGGCCTACCCGTACGGCTACTCCAACGTGCGGGTGCGGCGCGAGGTGAGGAAGGCCGGATACTGGGCCGCCTGCGCGGTGAACAACGCCATCGCCGCCGACCGGCACGACGTGCTCGCACTGCCGCGCCTCACCGTCGCCGAGGGCACCTCGATGGGAATGTTCACCCGGGCGGTCGAGGGGAACCAGGTCCCGCTCATCTACATGCGGGAACGGATGCTGACGAAGGGGTACGCCGTCGTCAGGCGCACGAGATACGGTCTGCGCAAGGTGCGCGGCCAGGTGTGAACGGCCGGGTACGCCACGGAAAGAGCGCGATCCGCGAAGCGGGTCGCGCACCGGTGGCCGCCCCGGCGAGCTCGACGGTCTCCGCTGCCTGGCTTCCCCGCCCCCAGGGGGATCGGGGACGCCAGGAGAGGGCCATTTGGCCGGAGTACAGCCGCGATACCGCTTTTAACTGATCTACGCGAAGCGTCCGGACATGACGGATATCCGTAGTGACCCGTCACAGCCTGGTCCGCGTAGCCGCCATGATGTTAGACGTGAGGCAACGGGCAGGTAATGACGTGACGACGACGGGGGCGGCGGAAACCGCCGAGGTCGGGAAGATCGATCCCACTCACCCCGCGCCTTCGGACGAGCCCCAGGCCGGGGCCGACGGCGAGCCCGCCGGCACGGCGCCCTTCGGAGCGCCCGGCGACGAGGCTCCCGACGAGATCCCGGGCGGCGAGGTCCCCGACGACGAGGCTCCGGGCGATCAGACCTCCGGCGCCGGGGGTCCGCACGGCGAGACTCCCGACGACGAGACGGCCGGGACCGGAGCCCCGTACGGCAGAAGCCCGTACGGGGAGGCATCCGGCGCCGGGAGCCCCCACGGCAGGAGCCCGTACGGGGAGACTCCCGACGGGCGGACGTCCGAGGAGAAGACCCCTGCGGGCGCCCCTCGCGACGGGACGGCGGACGACGAGACGGCCGATGACGGCACGCCGCCGGATTCCGCCGAGGACGCCGATCCTGACGTTGACGTTGACGACGACGCCGCCGATGACCTGTCGCCGGCCCCCGATACCGGCACGAAAAACGCGAAAGGCGCGAAAGACTCTCCCGAGGAGAGCGCCTACGGTGACGATCCCGAGGTGACCGCCGTCATCCGGCTGCCCCTCAGCCCATCGTCCCCGCCCTCCGCGAGCGTTACCCGCTCCGAGACGACAGAGGCCCCGCCCGCGCGCCGCGAGAACGCCTGGCAGGCCAAGGACACCGGGGATGCCGAGGACGGTAAGGACACTGAGAACGCCGAGGACGGTAAGGACACTGAGAACGCCGAGGACGAGGACGGGGCCGACAACACGGCGGAGTTCCGCCTGCCCGACCTGACAGCGTCCCCACCGTCCACCGCGCCCTCTACGCCCTCTGCGCCCCCGGTGCGCCCTGTGTCCTCCGGACCTTCGGGACTCGACCGGCCTGCGGGCGTGGAGTCTCGAGAGAGGTCCACCGGAGCCCCTGGGGTCCCCCTGGAAGCTTCCGAGTCCTTCTCCGATGTCACGGAGACCCCGGCGGCCCATCGGGCCTCACAGGACACGCAGAGGGGCTCGGAGACCGGCTCGGGAGCGGGAAAGAGCGCCGGGAGGCTCACGGGGAAGGCGGCACCGGCGACGAGCGCGATGCCCCCGGCCGCGGTGGACACCGTCGAACCGCCGGTCACGACGCCCGCCGGACCCACTCCCGACCCCACTCCCGGCCCCGCTGGCAGGCCCACGCGCCTGCAGACCCTGATGCGGTCGGCCATGGTGTGGCTGCCTCCGCTGCTCACCGTCGAGGGCCTGGTCATGTACGTGCTGGCCCTGCGCGTGTCGCCGGGCCCGCTGCGGGGCGTCGACCTGAACGACATCGACGGCGTGGGCCTGATCTCCGCCATGCCGTCCACCGCGTTCGCCGCGATCCTGCTGATGCTCGTCGCGTTCTTCGTCACGATCGCGCAGAACACCGACCGCAAGTTCCTGCTGCTCTTCCAGATCGCGGCGATCACCTTCGCCCTGCACGGGGCCGCGGCCCTGATCGAGGACGAGGCGAGGTTCCACACGGCCTACGTCCACGCGGGCTTCGTGGAGTACATCAACCGCACCGGTGAGGCCTCCGCCATCCTCGACGCCCGTCTGGCGTGGCCGGGGTTCTTCGCGCTGGTGGCGTTCGTCACCAAGGCCGCCGGGGTCACCGACCTGACGACGATCATGCGGTGGACGCCGCTGCTGTCGAACCTGCTGTATCTCCTGCCGTTCGTGCTGATCCTGCGCCAGGTCGTCGCCACGACCAGGGCCCGCTGGTTCGCCGCGCTGCTGTTCGTCATCGTGCAGTGGATCGGCCAGGACTACTTCTCGTCCCAGGGCTTCACGTACGCGATCTACCTGGCCTTCGTCGCGATCGTGCTGCGCTGGTTCGGCAAGGTGGAGCCCCGCGTCAAACCGATGCCCGCCAAGGGGCCCGTCCGGCGGTTGCTCGCCCGCCTGGACGGGCTGACGCCGGGTGAACTGCCCCATTCCACCGGCGTCTACGACCGGGCCATCATGCTGATCGTGCTGATCGGCCTGTTCTCGACGGCGACCGCCTCGCACCAGATCACGCCGTTCATGATGCTCGGCGCGCTGACGGGCCTGATCCTGCTCCGACGCTCCTCGCTCAGCTGGGGGCTGCCCTTCTTCCTGGGCCTGATGGTGCTGGCCTGGATCAGCTACCAGACGGTCACCTTCTGGAGCGGGCACATCGACCAGCTCTTCGGCGGTCTGGGCCGGATCCTGGAGAACCTGCAGAGCAACACCGGCGACCGGATCGACGGCAGCGATCCCAAGCACGCGCTCGTCCTCATGGCCCGCCTGGGCATCTGCGGCGTCATCCTGACGCTCGCCGCGGCCGGCCTGTTCCGCCGTCTGCGGCGCGGCGTCGGCGACCGCGCGGCCCTGCTGCTGCTGTGCGTCCCCGTACTCGCCCTCGGCCTGCAGAACTACGGCGGCGAGATCGGCCTGCGCATCTACCTGTTCGCGCTGCCCGGCGCCTGCATCCTGGCCGCGTACGCGTTCTTCCCGAACCTCCCCGCGGGCACCGAGGACGCGCCGGAGGAGACGGTGCCGATCCGCAGGCGCAACATCCGGTTCAACCCCGAGCTGACGCGGCGGATCTCGCTGCTGCTCGCCGCCGGGTGCGCCATGATGCTGGCGATGGTCTTCCTGGTCGCGCGCTACGGCAACGAGCAGTTCGAACGGGTCTCCGCCAGCGAGGTCGCGGCGATGCACTACATCTACGACAACGACGAGCCGAGCGCCCGCGTCCTCTACCTGGTCCCGGTGCTGGGCCAGGAGGTGACGCCGAGCATCCCGTGGGGCGAGCGCGACTTCGACAAGATCTCCTACCAGCAGGTGCTGGTGGACAAGGATCCGGCCCAGCTCTCCTCGGTGATCGACAAGCTCCGGGTCTCGCCGCCCAACACCTATCTGGTGGCCACCCGTGGGCAGGCCGGATACCTGCAGCTCAACCACGGCTTCCCCCACGACTGGGCGCAGCGGTTCCGCGCCGCGCTCGACGCCAACAAGGAGCTCAAACGGGTCTTCAACGGCGAGGACGCGGCCGTCTACACACTGAGTTCCTATCCCGAGGGGGCCGAGATCCCCGAGCCGGGGGTGCAGCTGAACGGCAGTGACCCGACGTCGCCGTGGACGCCGGTCGGCCTGGCCGCGCTGGCCGTGACCTGGATCGCGCTGTTCGCCTACGAGGTGACCTGCCTGCGCGGCCGCGACCAGGCGACCCGGAGAAGAAGGCGCATCCTGTTCGTCGCGGTGCCCGCGTTCGTGCTGGCCCTGGCCGTGATCGCGGAGCGGTTCATCGTCATCGGCTACCAGCTTCAATAAGGAACAAAGTCTCATTGTGGGCGGTCGAACCGCACCATACTGAGCATCGTTCGCCGGGACGCACGTCCCGGCGCTGCTCGAAGGACGGTCAGATGCTCGCAGGGGAGCCCCGGGGCCGGGCAGGTACGTCCGCCGAGGCCACGGCGCCGAGGATCGCGGCGGTCGACGCGTTACGCGGCTTCGCGCTGCTCGGCATCGTGGTGGTCAACATCACCTACCTCGCCTCGGGGTACCGGATGGCCGGGCTGGCGACGCCGACGTTCTCCGCACCGCTCGACTGGGAGGTGCGCTGGTTCGTCTCGATCCTCTTCGAGAACAAGTTCTACATGCTGTTCGCCTTCCTGTTCGGCTACAGCTTCACCCTGCAGATCGACTCGGCCCACAGGTCGGCGACGAGGTTCGCCCCCCGGTTCCTGCGCCGCCTGGGAGGGTTGTTCCTGCTCGGACTGGCCCACGCGGTCCTCCTGTTCCCCGGTGACATCCTGACGACGTACGCGGTCGTGGGGCTGGTCCTGCTGGCGATGCGGCGGATCGCCCCGCGCACCGCGCTGATCATCGCGCTCGCGCTCACGGTGGCGCTGGCCGCGGGGATGTTGCTGCTGGCGGCGCTCGCGACACTGGGCACGGACGCCTCTCAGGCCATGTCGGAGAACGCGGCGCAGGCCGCCCTGTCCGACGAGGCGCTGCACGGCTCCGCCTCCATGATCATCAATGAGCACCTGCACAGGCTCGCCAAGATCTTCGTGCTGCGGGTCTCCTTCCAGGGGCCCACGGTGCTCGCCGCCTGCCTGGTCGGGCTGGCCGTGGGCAAGCTGCGGCTGCTGACCGACCTCTCCGGGCACACGGCCACGCTGCGGCGGATGCAGTGGGCGGGGTTCACCGTCGGGCTCGCCGGGGCGCTGGTCTACGCGCACTCGACCTGGTCGGGCGGCGGGCACGCGTACCACATGGTCGGCCAGGCGGTGAACCTGCTCACCGCGCCGCTGCTCGCCGCCGCCTACGCCGCGACCCTGCTGCGCCTGCTCCCGGCGATGCCGCGCCTGGCGGGGGCGCTCGCGGCGCCCGGCAGGCTGGCGCTCACGAACTATCTGGCGCAGTCGCTGATCAGCTCACTCATCTTCACCGGCTACGGGCTGAGCCTGGTCGACCGGCTCAGCCCGTTTCACGTCGTGTCGATCGGCGTCGGCATCTTCGCGGCGCAGTCTCTCTGGAGCCTGTGGTGGCTGCGTCGCCACCGCTACGGGCCCGTGGAGTGGGTGCTGCGCTGGTTCACCAACTGGCGCAGGCCCTCCCCCTCCGCCTCCGCGGGCGCCGCCTAGGCTCCGGTGCGGTCGCTCCATCTGACCTCGTACGGCCTGAGCTGGAACTCCTTGCCGTCCACGACGGTGGTGGCGGGCGCGTTGGTGGTGTTGACCATCACGAGCTGGCGCTCCTGGGCCAGGACCCGCACCTGCGTGTTGGAGGAGGTGACCGTCTCCAGCGTGACCCCGAGGGGGAACCACTTGGTGAAGCCGCTCATGATGCCCGCCATGGGCATCTCGACGCCGGTGGTCGGATGCCACAGGCAGCCGGGGCACGCCTGGTTCGCGTCGATGGACTTGCGCTGAGGGTTCCAGAAGAGCGAGGTGGTGACGCCGCTGGTGGCGAACTCCATCATCGCGGCCGTGTGGACGGCGATGCGGCGATCCTCCTCCCAGTCGCTGTTGTTGGGTTCGACGTACCATTCGGCCCACCAGACCGGCAGGTTTCTGCTCTTCTCCTGGAGCCACCTGGTGAGGGCGCCGAACTTGCCCAGGGCGGTGAACTCGTCGGGGAAGGCCCCGGCCTCCTTCGTGACCGAGGCTCCGTCGACGACGATGAAGTCGGCGCCGTCCTTGTTCTCGATCCAGTAGCGGACCGCCTCCAGGTCGCGCTGGACGATGCTCCCCCACGGCCCCTGGATCTCCGCGCCCCGCTCGGGGACGGTGGTGCTGCCGACGGAGACGTAGGGGCCGCCGACCTTGATGTCCTTGTCGACGGCCTTCAGCGCGGCGTAGACCTTGTTGTACAGCTCGGTGTAGCCCTCGATGTCCCAGCGGTTCTGGGGGGTGTTCCAGAATCCCTTCAGCTCGTTCCAGACCATGAAGTGCTTGACGGTGGGGTAGCGCTTGGCGACGGTCACGGCGAGCTTGGCGTAGTCGTCGAAGTGCTCGCGCCGGGGTGCGGTCTCCAGCTGCGTCCAGTCGGTCCTGCCGGAGCTGCCGCCCTTCATCCAGTCGGGCGCGCAGCACAGCGTGATGATCGGGACGGCCTCGGAGCCGGCCATGAGTCTCACCCTGCGGTCGAGGTCGCGGAAGTCGTTCTTACCCGGCGCCGGCTCGGGATTGCCCGCGCCCCAGCCCATGATGTGCTGGTTCTGCAGCATCGGGACCCGGCTCAGCATGTGGGAGGCGGCCTCGGTGACATCGCTGCCCTCGTTGTCGGCGCTGAACTCCGTGTGGGTGATGCCCCAGCGCGGCCATTCCTCGAGGGAGGGGGGCGCCTCCAGCACGGGTGCCGGCTCCGTCGGAGCCGCGGTCATGGCCTGTCCGCGGGGAACGTCCGGCTTCGCGGCGTAGGCGATGATGCCGACCACGAGCACCACCGTCACGACCATGGCTCCCAGTGCGACCGGCCAGGCCGGGCGCCGTCGCTGGTGCCGTCCGTTAGTCGGTATCACCGAATTCCTCAATCCTCGCAGGTCAACGAATGTAGCGTTCCACAGCGGCAGCGGACCGTGACGGTGCCTCGACATGGTTCACAGGCAAGCGTTACCGGCCATGCCGCCAGCGTATCCAGGGTGGCTTGCACAACGCTTGAAACTTCTACCGTAGTTCCCGCCCGCTCTCCAGCCGGCGGGCCGTCGCCGGACCCGGCGACCGCGAATCCCCGGCGAGCGGGCCGGATCGGTGAGCCTCCCGGGACTCTCAGAACAAAGGAGACGGGCCCGTTGTGAGCCGCCGGTCAGTCTCCCAGGATCCGCAGAGCCCGCTCGACGAGCGTGGGGACGGCGGCGCCGATCTCCTCGAAGCCCTCGCCGACGGTCTTGCCCTGCTTGAACCTGGCGTGGATGCCCTCCACGATGACGGCGAGCTTGTAGTGGCCGAAGGCCACGTAGAAGTCCAGGTCGGACAGGTCCGCGCCGGAGACCTTCGCGTAGTGGGCGGCGAACTCGCGGGCGGTGAGGAAGCCGGGGGCCACGGTGACGCCCGCCGCGACCGGGACCGAGGCGCGCTCCTCGTCACCGGGGTCCTGCCAGTAGGTGAGGGTGAGGCCGAGATCGGCGAGGGGATCGCCGAGCGTGGACATCTCCCAGTCGACGACGGCGAGGATGTCGGGATCCGGGGACAGCCGCACGAGCGTGTTGTCGAGCCGGTAGTCGCCGTGCACGAGCGCCGAGGCGGACCGCGCCGGCAGTCGCTCGCGCAGGCGGGCCACCAGGCGGTCGTACGCGGGCAGTTCGGCGGTCTTCGACCGCTCCCACTGCTGCCCCCAGCGCTCCAGCTGGCGGGCCATGTATCCCTCGGGACGCCCGAAGTCCCCCAGCCCCGCCCTCTCGTAGTCGACGGCGTGGATCGCGGCGAGCACCTCGGCCAGGCGCTCCGACAGCCGCCGCGTCTGCTCGGGGGTGAGTGCCCAGGCGTCCTCCTGGGTGCGCACGGCCGCGCCGTCCACGTGTCCCATGAGATAGAAGGGCGCCCCGATCACCGCCGGGTCCTCGCAGAAGGCGACCGGCTCGGGCACGGGGACGGAGGTCGGCGCGAGTGCCGAGATCACCCGCCACTCGCGCCTCATGTCGTGGGCGGTCGGCAGCACGTGCCCCAGCGGCGGGCGGCGCAGCACCAGGCGGCGCCCGGGGGTCTCCACGACGTACGTCAGGTTGGATCTGCCGCCCGCGATCAGGGAGACCCCGGTAGGCTCACCGACGCCGGGGACATTGGCCGCGATCCATCCGACAAGGTGTGACCAGTCGATGCCAGGGGTGCTCATAGCCACCAATTAGAACGTCACTCGGGCCGGCGGCGCCACCCGGGGTCTTCCAAGGAGATTCCGAAACGTTGCGATGTACACAGCCTGCCCTCAGTTCCGTCCTTTATCGTTACATTACGTCCCTACCAGCATGCTTGAGCTTTACGGCATCCTTCGGGGTGACGTAGGGGACCCCGCACATCCCAGTAGGAGCTCATGCGCGTTTCAGTTGTTCAGCCCCGTGATCTCGGACCGGCCGACATCGACCGATGGAGAGTCCTTCAGAGCGCCGACCCCGCCTTCGACACCCCGTTCCTGTCGCCGGAGTTCACCGTGACCGTCGGCGCGCTCCAGGAACGCGTCCGGGTCGCGGTGCTGCACGACGGGACGGACACGGTGGGATTCTTCCCCTTCGAGCGCCACCCGATGGGTATCGGCATGCCCGTCGCCGCGGGCCTGACCGACGCGCAGGGACTGGTGCACGCCAAGGACGTGGAGATCGACGCGCAGCGGCTGATCAGAGCGTGCGGCCTCGCCGTCTACGAGTTCGACCACCTGGTCTCCGGGCAGCCGCTGCTCCAGGCGGGCCACAGCAGGCACCCCTCGCCGATCATCGACCTGCGTGACGGCCACGACGCGTACATCGAGACGATCAAGGTCACCTCCGGCAAGACCTACCGCTCGACGGCGTACAAGAGCCGCAAGCTCCAGCGCGACGTCGGGCCGCTCCGGCACGACTACGCCACCACCGACCTGGCGCCGCTGCGCACGCTGCTCGGCTGGAAGACCGAGCAGTACCGCCGCACCGGCCGCACCGACAGGTTCGCCAAGCCGTGGATCGTGGAGCTGGTCGAACGCTTCCTCGCCACCGACACCGAGCACTTCGGCGGGGTCCTCGACATGCTGTACGCGGACGGGCGGCCGGTCGCCGGGCACTTCGGGCTGCGCACCGGCACGACCCTCGCGGGCTGGTTCCCCGCCTACGACACCGCCTTCGCGAAGTACTCCCCCGGCCTGATCCACCACCTCGCCATGGCCGAGAAGGCCGCCGACGCCGGAATCCAGGTCATCGACATGGGCCGCGGCGAGAAGGAGTACAAGGAGAAGCTCAAGAACGGCGAGTACGAGGTCGCCGAGGGCAGGATCGCCAGGCTGAGCCCCGGCGCCGGGGTCCACTGGATGCTGCGGGTCCCGGTACGCAAGGCACGTGGCACGGTCCTGGCGAGCCCGCTGCTGCGCACCACCGCCGACCGCGCGCTCAAGACGTACGGCCGCCTGCGGACGTCCATACAGGCGTGATCCGTCCGCCGTGGTTTGGGAACGGTCCCATGCCACGGCGGCACCCGTCCTTCGGGTTCGGGCGGCCGGTCACGCGATCCGTCCGCCCTCCCCCGACGGCCTGCCGGCCCACCCGTTCGGAGGGCAGGCGGCCGGTCAGCCGATCAGCTCCGCGACCACCGAGACACCCCGCCTGACGTCGGCCCGCGACGCGGAGCCGTAGCCGATCACCAGACCGTGCCGCAGCCGCGGCCCGTGGTAGTGGCGGGCCATCGAGTCGAGCAGCACCCCCCGGGCACGGGCGGCCTCGACCAGGGGCGCGACCGTGTGCTCGGGCAACTCCACCATGACGTGCAGGCCCGCGGTGTCGCCCGTGACCCGGGAACCGAGGATCTCGACGACCACGGCGCGGCGGCGCGCGTACTCCAGGCGCGTCCGGCGCAGGTGCCGGTCCAGATCCCCCTTCTCCAGGAGCACCGCCACCGCCTGCTGTGCCGGACCGCTCGTGCGGTCGGCGAGGGCGTCCCTGGTCACGGCGAAGGCTTCGACGAGGCTCTGACGCGCGACCAGCCAGCCGACGCCGATGTCCGGCGTCAGGATCTTGCTCAGGCTGCCCAGCAGCACCACCGACGCGGGGTCGAGACCGTAGAGGGCGGGCAGCGGGGCGACGTCGTAGCGGAACTCGGCGTCGTAGTCGTCCTCCACGACGATCGCGCCGGTGCGGCGGGCCCAGGCCAGGAGGCGTTCCCTGCGCGGGATGGGCAGGCGCCCGCCGAGGGGGTACTGGTGGGCGGGGGTGGTGTGCAGGACGCGCAGGTCGCCGGGGAGCCCGTCCACGACGACACCGTCCTCGTCGACCGGGCAGGGCACGATCTCGGCGCCCCGCCCCGCGAAGACGTTCCTGGCGACGCGGTAGCCCGGCTCCTCCACGCCCGCCCGGTCACCGGGCCGCAGAAGGGTGGCGGCGACCAGGCCGAGCCCGTTGCCGGTGCCCCGGGTGACCATCACGTTCTCCGGGCCGACGGGGATCGCCCTGGTCCTGCGGAGATGCTCGGCCAGCGCGGCGCGCAGCCTCGGCAGGCCGCGCGGGTCGGGGTCGCTCACCGGCGGCAGGTCGGCCGCTCTCCGCCAGGCCCTGCGCCAGGCCGCCCTGTCGTAGTCGTGGACCCACGGCCGCCCCGGGCGCAGGTCGATCACCCCCTGCCCGCTCTCGCTCCGGTAGCCGTTCCACCCCCCGCCCTCGCCCCCTTCGACCGGCACGGGGACGGGGGCCCGCAGCCCCCTCTCCTCCACGGCGGGAAACGTCATCTCGGCCACGTAGGTGCCGGAGCCGTGGCGTCCCTCGACCCAGCCCTCCGCGTACAGCTGCTGGTATGCCTCGGTGACGACGGTGCGGCTCACCGCGAGCTGGCGGGCGAGGGCACGGGTGGAGGGCAGGCGCTCCCCCGAGGTGAGGGCGCCGCCGCGCATGGCGTCCCTGAGGCTGTCGCCGAGCTGGACGGCGAGCGCCGTGCCCGCCTCACGGTCCACCGATACGGGTAGGTCGACGGAAGGGCGTGGCAAAGTGGTCTCCTGTAAGAGCATTAGAGTGGACGTGTTCTCGGTATCCACTTCTTTCTAGGTTAGGGTCATGCTCTCTACGACTCCCCGTACCACCCTCAACCGCGCGAAGGACAAGGCCAGGACCTCCCGCGAGGACCTGTACGCGGTGCTGGACGCCGGACTGGTCTGCCACCTGGGCGTCGTGAGCCGAGGCTTTCCCATGGTCGTACCCACCGGTTACGGCCGGATAGACGACACCCTCTACCTGCACGGTTCCACCGGCGCGACCTCCCTGCGCGACGCGGACGAGGTCTGCGTCACGGTGACCCACCTGGACGGCATCGTGCTCGCCCGCTCGTCCTTCAACCACTCGGTCAACTACCGCTGCGCCATGGTCTACGGCCGCGCCCGCCGGGTGGAGGACCCCGAGGAGCACCTCGCCGCGCTGCGGGCGATCACCGAGCAGCTCGCCCCCGGCCAGTGGGAGGCAGCCCGCAAGCCCACCCGCAAGGAGCTCGCCGCGACCATGGTGCTCGCCCTGTCCCTTGAGGAGGCGTCGGTGAAGGTGCGCCAGGGCCCTCCGGTCGACGAGGACGAGGACTACGAGCTGCCGATCTGGGCCGGGGTCCTGCCGCTCCACCAGTCCTGGGGAGCCCCCGAGCCCGACCCCGCGCTCACCGCGGACCTGGCCGTGCCCGAGCACATCGCGTCGAGGACCATGCCCGCCCCGCCGGAGATGCCGGCCGCGAACCTCCCGCTCTAGCCGCGGGGAGCGCTTCGAAAGCCTTCCCACCCGCACCCGCACCCGCATCGCCGCCGGGCACCGGCGGGCCGTCGTGAGGCCGCCGGCGAACCGCGACGTAGCGCCGAAACCGAGGATTGATCGGGATTTCGGTCCTGTCGCGAAAGCCGCCCGTCCGGGCCGGCCACGGTGGATAATCACTGATCAGCTCCACTCTGTGAGACTGATCCCCGGTTAATGAGCGGAATGCCGTTATCTATCGCTAAGCTGCGGTTCGTCTGTTATGGGTGGGGGCCCAGACAACTGAGGAGACCGTTATGTACGGCACGCCATCGGCCTGGCGAGTCCCCGGATACACCGAGATCCGCGAGTTGGGCGCCGGTGCGGCCGGGCGTGTGGTGATGGCTCGGCACGACGCCGACGACATCATGGTCGCGATCAAGTATCTGTCCGACGAGCTCAGGAGCGACGTCGGGTTCGTGGCGCGCTTCCGGCACGAGGCGAGGCTGCTCAACGCCCTGAGCAGCCCGCACTCCGTCCGGCTGTACGACTACGTGGAAACCGGCGACGGCGCGGCCATCGTCATGGAGCTGATCAACGGCGTCCCCCTGCGCGCGCTGCTGCGCTCCGAGGGGCCGACCGGTCCCGAGGCGGCGCTGCTCGTGCTCAAGGGCTCGCTCCTGGGGCTCGCCTCCGCGCACTCGGCGGGCGTGGTACATCGCGACTTCAAGCCGGAGAACGTGATGGTGGAGGCCGACGGGAGGAGCAAGCTCGTCGACTTCGGCATCGCGGTCCGTTCCGGCGACGGCGACCTCCCGGCGGGCACGCCGCCCTACATGGCCCCCGAGCAGTGGGTGGGCGGGCCCGCCGGACCCGCCACCGACGTCTACGCCGCCACCGTCGTGTTCTTCGAATGCCTGACCGGCACCCGGCCCTTCCGCGCCACGAACGTCGCCGCGCTGGCCCGCCAGCACCAGATCATGCCGCCGCCGGTCGAGGAGGTGCCCTCCGCCCTGCAGGGACTGGTCGAACGCGGCCTGGCCAAGCACCCCGCCGACCGGCCGCCGACCGCGAGCGCGTTCCTCACCGAACTCGAAGCGGTGGCCGCCGACGCCTACGGCCCCGACTGGCAGGACCGCGGCCGGCGTCGCCTGGCCGCGGTCGCCGGACTGCTCGCCGGGATGTTCCCGATGGAGGCGCCCGTTCCCGGGGCCGACACCTCGCTGGCCATGACCGAGCTCGACGGCGGCGACCTCGACGGGACGAGAACCTCTTCGGTCGGCAGGCTGGGCATCAAGATCCTCGTCGGTGTCGGCTGCATCGCGGTGATCGGCGGGCTGACCGCGGTGCTGGTCGGCTCCGGCGACCCCACGGAGATCCAGTCGCAGGGTGCCGTCACCTCGCACAGCCCCTCCCCCTCCGACCCGCTGGAGACGCTCGCCCCCGAGGACGACCCCGACGAGCTCGACGAGCCTGTGGAGGATTCTCCGTCCGCGGGCACGCCCACCCCGACGCCGACGCCGAGCACCACGACCACCTCCGGTCCTCCGCCCGTGGCACCCACCGCGACGTCGGCGGCCGCGACGCCCACAGCGTCGGCGAGGCCCACCACGAGGCCCACCACCCGGCCGACGAGGACCCCGACGCGGCGGCCGGCCACGGAGCCCACCCCGGAGGAGAGCACCACCCTGGACGGCGGCCCCCGCGACCCGGACCGGCCCACCACCGCGCCGCCGTCGGCCACCCCGACCCGGCCGACGACCGCCCCCACCCAGCCCACGGCCCAGCCGACCCGGACATCCCCTACGCGAACGCCGTCGGGACCGCCCCCGGAGCCCACTCCCACCCAGACGGACCCCTCCTCACCGGGCACCGAGCCGCCTCCCACCCTCTCCAGCTCGCCTTTGCCGCCGGTCGAGACGGCCCCCGCGGCGTTCCTCGCACTGGGCCTGGTGACGAGCGGTGTCGTACCGTTCACACTGGCCGTCAAGCGCGGCATGGCAGGACGGCACCGGAGACGCCGGTAGACCGGTAGACAGGGGAACGATCGCGATCATGAATATCACCCCATGAGCACCGATCGCGGAGACATCGCCGGGTTCCGGCTGACCGGCCGTACCCGGGCGGACGACCTGGGAGTCTGGTCGTCGGCCGTCGCGCCCGACGGACGACCGGCCGGCGCGCTCAGATTCGACCCGCGGCTGGTCGCCGATCCCGCGGCGCGCGAGCGGCTGGTCGCGGCCGTGCTCGCCGATCGCGGGCTCGCGCGAGGCGGCGTGACCGGGCTGGTCCCGGTCGCCGACCTCATCACGGCGAGGGACGAGGTCTGGCTGATCACCTCGAAACCGGTCGATCCGACGGTGGGCGACCTGCTCTCTGCCGGGCCGGCCTTCTCGCCCGGATCGTCCCGGCCCGACGCGGGCAGCGCGGCCACCGTCCTGGTGGAGACCGCGCAGACGCTGCTGGCCGTGCACGCCGCCGGGCTCGCCCACGGACAGGTTCACCCGGGCACCGTGGTGATCGCCTCGGACGGGTCGGCGCTGCTCACCGGGCGAGGGCTGGCCGACGCCCTTCTCGGCCGCCCCTCCGCACCGGAACGTGACGTGGCGGCCTGGGCGTCGCTCGCCCGAGGGCTCGCCGCGACCTGGGCCTCGGCCGATCGCGGTGCCGCGGCCCTGCTGGAGAGGGCGGCGGCCACGGCCTCCACCAGGGGGCTCGCCCCCGCGCGGGACGCGCTGCTCGCCGGGCGCGACGTGCTGCCGTCCGGGTTCACCACCCGTGACAGGCTCGTGGAGACCCTGCACCTGTGGCCGGCGCACGAGGCACCCGCTCCGGGCGGCCCCGCGGCCCCCGTACGACCGGCCCCGGACGAGGGGGAGATCGCGACCCTGCTGCACGTCCCGAGGGCCGATGAGCCGCGCGCCCGGGAGACCGGCGAGTGGGCCCCCGGGGGCGACCGGCGGGGGGCCGAGGAGGTGGTCATGAGGTTCGGTCCCGGGGTGCCCTCCGAGACCACGGCAGCCCAGCTCTGGCGGGCCGGAAGGGACCAGCAGCAGACCGAACCGCCCTCCGGCAGGCTCGACGCGGGTGCGGCCCCCCGTGCGCGTCGCAGGCGCGGCCGTACGATCCTCGCCTCGGTGATCCTCGCGCTGATGGTCGTGGGCGCGCTGGCACTCTGGCTGTTCCGGGGTTCGGCGACGCCTTTGGAGGTGACGAAGGTGGACGTCAGCGCCCCGAAGAAGACGCAGGGGTGCGACACCACGGTAAAGATCACCGGCGTGCTGTCCACCAACGGCGCGGGCGGCGAGGTGCGCTACCAGTGGAAGCGGAGCGATCGTAAGAAGCCGATCGCGCAGACCGACCAGATCCCGTCCGGGACGACCTCGCACGAGGTGAGCCTGGAGTGGACGGTCAAGGGTGAGGGAAGTTTCAAGGGAACCGCCACCCTGTTGCTGCTCTCCCCGGTACCCGAGGGGAAGAAGATCCAGGACAAGGCTACCTTCGCCTACAAATGTTCATGATTGATCACCAAGGTCCACAATGCGGCACAAAGCCGTTCTTACTACTCTGGCGGCCATGACCACGCAGACCCCCTCCGGCTGGTACCCCGATCCCTACGGCTCACCGTTGTTGCGGTGGTGGGACGGCAACCAGTGGACCGACGCCACCCACCAGGCGGACGCTCCCGCCGGACAGGGCACGGCGGAGGGGCCGCGGACCGGCCCCTCCCTCCAGCAGCACCCGGCGGGACCCGACTCCCGGCAGGCGGGCCCGCCTCCCGCGCGGGAAGGGGCGCACGGGGGTGGTCCCACCGGCCAGTGGACCCAGCAGGCCGGCCCCGGGGCGGCGGGCACGGGACAGCCACTGTGGGGCGGCGGGCCGCCGAACGGCGACACGGCGCAGATGCCCATGCCGCCGCACGGCGGCTACCCGTCCGGGCCTCCGCCGCGCAAGAGCAGCCCTCTCCCGTGGATCCTGGGAGGCGGAGGCGCGCTGATCCTCGTGATCGTGATCGTGGTCGCCGCGATGTACCTGATGAACCCAGACGGCACGAACACCGCGGGCAGGTCTCCCGCGCCCCGGACACCACCCCCCACGGCGAGCCTGGAGCCCACCGAGCCGACTCCCGAGGCGACGCCCGCGCCCTCGGGAAGCGCGCCGCCCCAGGCGGTGGACGGGCGCGTCACGGACCCGGTGACCGGCCTGTCGTTCGAGATGCCCGAGGGGCCCTGGGAGGTGCCTCCCACCGTCGGCGGCGGGCTCGGGTTCGTCTGGAACAGCGCGGCCATCGCCGTCGCCCAGGAGAACTTCGACGGCAGGGGCGGCGACTGGCTCGGCAACGTGCTCACCGGCGAGCTTCCCGACCAGTACGGCTACCAGGGCGTCGGCAGCCTGCGTTCGGCCGCCGCGACCCTGCTGCAGGTCGTGGAGCCCGCCTTCTACAGCCCTCCGCACAAGCGGAACATCGTCGAGGACAAGGCCGTCAAGGTGAGCGGCAAGGACGCCTGGCTGCTCGTCTTCGACCTGGACTTCTCCGAGCAGTCCGAGGTCAACGGCTGGAAGTGGAAGCGGGAGCGGGCCGCGTTCTTGATCGTTGACCGTGGCGAGAACACCCGTCCGGCGCTGGCCTACGTCTCCATACCGGACAATCTAGACATATCTGCAGTAGACAAGGTGATCAAGTCATTCAAGCTGCCCTGAAGTGAGTACTACCCTGAGGGCTATGAGTGACCTGCTGGTCTGGATCGACTGTGAGATGACCGGGCTCGACCTTGGCCGTGACGCGCTTGTCGAGGTGGCCTGCGTGGTCACCGACGGCGAGCTGAACCAGCTTGACGAGGGGGTGGACGTGGTCATCAAACCCCCGCCCGAGTCCCTTGAGCAGATGTCGGAGGTGGTGCGGGAGATGCACACCGCCTCCGGCCTGCTGGAGGCGCTGGAGGGCGGCGTCACGCTGGCCGAGGCCGAGTCCATGGTGCTCGAATACATCAGGGGCCACATCCGGGAGCCGAAGAAGGCCCCGCTGTGCGGTAACTCCATCTCCACGGACCGTTCCTTCCTCGCCCGCGACATGCCCGCCGTGGACGGGTTCCTGCACTACCGGATGATCGACGTCTCCTCGGTGAAGGAGCTGGCCCGCCGCTGGTACCCCCGTGTCTACTTCGCCTCGCCGGAGAAGCAGGGCGGCCACCGGGCGCTCGCCGACATCGTCGAGAGCATCCGGGAGCTGCGTTACTACCGCGCGGCGGTCTTCGTGTCCCAGCCTGGCCCCGATTCCGCCACCGCGAGGGAGTTGGCCGAGAGCGTGTCCACGCGCAGGCCTTGAACGTTTCACGAGAAACCCGGTACGAAACGACTCCCAAAGACCGCTACACTTTTCATGTGCTGCTGCGGCGGCGATGGTGGGCGTAGCTCAGTTGGCAGAGCGCTAGGTTGTGGTCCTAGATGTCGGGGGTTCAAGTCCCCTCGCTCACCCCACTGGAACGGCCGGTCCTTAAGGACCGGCCGTTCCGCATTTCCGGCACTATTACCCACCAAAAGTGGATATTGCAGGTTATGCTCGCTGCTATCGCAACGCCGTTAGGACCGGGGGTTTCGGCGACCTGACCGTGTTTCAGCCACGGAGGCCGGATGAGAGTCGACGATGCCCCGTTCGACGCGGAGCCCAGAGCCGTTACGGATCTGAGCAGGCGTGAGACCGAGGTCATGGAATTGATCGCGATGGGGCGCTCCAACGGGCAGATCGCTCAGCACCTGTTCCTGAGCGAGAAGACCGTGAAGAACCACGTGAACCGGATATACGCCAAGCTCGGCGTCGACTCGCGGGTCACCGCGATCGACCTGTGGCTGGAACGGGCCGCGCACGAGGAGCCGCAGCGCCACTAGCGCCCGCCGGCCCGGGACCGTCAGGTCCGTGCTAGGCGGTGAGCCGCAGGCAGCGGGACGCCTCCAGGGCCCGGGCGATGGCGGACGTGCCCTCCCCCAGCTCCGCCGAGGTGATCGAGAGCGCCGGACGCAACCGTACCGACCGCTCTCCGCAGGGCAGGACGAGCACGCCCTCCTCCTCCCGCAGGCGGGCCACCAGGAGATCGCGTTCCACGGCGTCCGGCAGGTCGAAGGCGCACATCAGGCCGCGTCCACGCGCGTTCTCCGCCAGGTCGGGGAAGCGCTCCTGGATCTCCAGCAACCCCGCGAGGAGCTCGGCGCCGAGCCTTCCCGCACGCGGGATCAGGCCGTCACGCTCCACGATCTCCAGTATCCGGCGGGAGCGGACCATGTCGACCAGCCCACCGCCCCAGGTGGAGTTGATCCTGCCGCTGACCTGGAACACGTTGCCCGGCACCGTGTCGACCCTGCGACCCGCCATGATCCCGCCCACCTGGACCTTCTTGGCGAAGGCCACGACGTCGGGACGCAGGCCCAGCTGCTGGTACGCCCAGGGGGTCCCGGTGGTCCCCGCGCCGGTCTGCACCTCGTCCAGGACGAAGAGGGCGTCGTGCTCGTGGCAGAGCCGTTCCATGGCGAGCAGGAACTCCGCCCGCATGTGGTTGTCGCCGCCCTCTCCCTGGATGGGCTCGGCGATGAAGCAGGCGATGTCGTGGGGGTGGCGTTCGAAGGCCGCCCGCGCCGCGGCCAGGGACCGTTCCTCGGCCGCCTCGACGTCGCCGAGGTGGATCGCGGGCACCTCGATCCTGGGCCAGTCGAACTTCGGGAAGCGGTCGGTCTTGATCGGGTCGGTGTTCGTCAGCGAGAGGGTGTAGCCGCTGCGCCCGTGGAAGGCCCGGGTGAGGTGGAGGACCTTGGTGCCGAGTTCCGGCGAGTGTCCCCGCGAACTGTTGAGGCGGCTCTTCCAGTCGAAGGCGCACTTGAGCGCGTTCTCCACGGCGAGGGCGCCGCCTTCCACGAAGAACAGGTGCGGCAGTTCGGGATCACCGAGCACCCGGGCGAACGTCTCGGCGAAGTCGGCGAGGTGGGCGGTGTAGAGGTCGGAGTTGGCGGGCTTGTTCGCGGCGACCCTGCCGAGCAGAGCCAGAAACTCCGGATCGTCGTCGAACGGGTTCACCCCGAGCGGGGCCGAGGCGAAGAAGGAGTAGAAGTCGAGGTAGCTCCGGCCGGAGCCGGCGTCGACGAGCCGGGACCCCCGGCTCCGTTCCAGGTCCAGTACGAGCCGATAGCCGTCGACGAGCAGGTGACGGGCGAGACGGCCATGAACGTCCATGTCCCCTCCACGGTGATCCGAGAAGATGATCCCCCGCTGTTCGCACATCTACACGGAGACATTACGCGTCAAGGCCGGTTCTTGTGAAGATTTTCTTGCATACGCGTGGTCTGGGCGTGAATATCGGACCGCGCGGCCCGGCCTTCCCGCATGACCGTTCTCCTTCCCCGAGCCCGCCCCCGCCGAGACCATCAGCCGGTCAAATCGGCCTGTCGTGCGACAAGGCAGTGGGAAGGATCACGTCGCCGCGTAGACCACCAGCGAGACCGCCACGTACTGCGCCAGGTAGGCGGCGACGGTGAAGGCGTGGAAGACCTCGTGGAAGCCGAACCAGCCGGGAGAGGGGTCGGGCCTGCGCATGCCGTACACGATCCCGCCCGCCGTGTAGAGCACCCCGCCCAGAAAGAGCAGGGCCACCGCGACCGTCCCCGCACCCTCCACGAGCTGGGGCAGCACGAAGACGGCCGTCCAGCCGAGGCCGATGTAGAGCGCGGTCGAGAGCCACCGGGGAGCGCCGGTCCACAGCACCCGGAAGAGGACCCCGGCGATCGCGCCGGTCCAGATCACGCCGAGCACCACCGCGCCCGCCACACCGTCCAGGGCGAGCAGCGCGAACGGGGTGTAGGTGCCCGCGATGATCAGGTAGATGTTGGCGTGGTCGAGGCGCCGCAGCACCTCCTCCAGGCCCGGGGAGAGCTTCCCCCGGTGATAGGTGGCCGAGATGCCGAAGAGCAGGCCGGAGGTGATCGCGTAGACGACGGCGGCGAGCCTCGCCTCCAGGGTGGGGCCCAGCGCGACGAGGACGAAGCCCGCGACGAGCGCCACGGGCAGCGTCCCGGCGTGCAACCAGCCGCGCAGGCGCGGCTTGACGGACTCTGTGAGCGTTTCCGTGAGGGACGTGGCCATGAACCTACGGTAGCGTAAGTTACGCGTTCGTAGGTTGTGATCCGTCCTACACGGCGTCGACTCGGCGAGAGCCTCGGCCAGAACAAGGCGCCGCACGCCGGACCGTGCAGACGGTGATCCGCCCCACCCGGACGCCGACCGGTCGCCACTGCGCATATGGTTTCCCCTCGGGTTCGCATCAGGAACCCACGGATTCGCATCAGGGAAAAGAGGACCGCACCGATGGGCAGGCGGGAAGCGCGGGAGCCGATGCCGGGACGGTATCCGGTGACCTTCGGCGAGGTCGATCTCCTGCAGGACCTCGACCGGCCCTCCGGCTGGGTGGTCTCCAAGGACGGTGTGCCGCAGTCGTACGTCGACCTCGACGACGCCACCTACCTCGACTTCGAGTACGTCCGGCTGATGGCCGACGTCGTCGACCTCCTCCGCGAGGGTCCGCTGGACGCCGTGCACGTGGGCGGCTGCGCCTGCACCCTGCCCCGCTACGTCGCGGCGACCCGCCCGGGGTCCCGGCAGATCGTCGCCGAGCCGGACGAAGGGCTCGTCCAGCTCGTCAGGGACCAGCTCCGGCTGAAGTCGGTGCCCCGGCTCAAGGTCAGGATCCTCGACGGCCGCACCGCCACCGCCGGACTCGGCGACGCCTCCGCCGACCTGCTCGTGCTGGACGCCTTCAGCGGCGCCACGATGCCGATCGAGCTCGCCACCTCCGAGTACATGGGCGACGTCGCCCGCGTCCTGCGCACGGACGGCACCGTGCTGATCAACGTCGCGGACGGCAAGGGACTCGCCTTCGTCCGCCGGGTGCTCGCCACCGTCCGCGGCACCTTCCCCCAGGTCGTACTGCTCGCCGAACCCGGCGTCATGCGGGGACGGCGCTTCGGCAACCTCATCGTCGCCGCCTCCCGCCTGCCCCTGCCCGTCTCGGGTCTCACCCGCAGGGCCGCGGGCGGCCTCACCCAGGCCCGCTGCGTGTACGGCGACGACATCGTCAACTTCATCGCCGGAGCCCGGCCCCTGCACGACGGCGACGCCGTGGTCATCCCCGTCCCCCCGCCCGCGGTCTTCGGCTGACCCGGCCTCCCGGCCTGTTCCGCCCCTCTCCCTCCGGCGCACCGGTCCGGCTGTCCGTCCGGCCTGCCACCCCAGCCCGTCACCCCAGCCCGACGCACGGGCCGAACGCGTCGCCCCTGCCCCCCGTTCCGCGCCTCAGTCCGGGACGGGAACCCAGGCGCTGACCAGGGTGCCCTCGCCGGGCGTCGAGGAGACGTCGAGGCCGCCGCCGAGCGCGGCCATCCGGTCGGCGAGCGCGCCCAGGCCCCCGTGGCCGGACCCGTCCCGCTCGAAACCCCTGCCGTCGTCGGAGACCGCGACCCGCAGGCGCCCACCCGACCAGGCCAGCCGCGCCTCGATCCTGGAGGCGCCGGCGTGCTTGAGCGCGTTGGCGATGGCCTCGCTGACCGTGAAGTACACGGCTCCCTCGATCTCGTCGGGAAAGCGCCGCGAGCGAAGCGCGGGATCGACCGTCACGGTCGTGGCCACCGGCAGCCGCGAACAGCGTTCCTCGACCGCCTCGGCCAGACCGCCCTGGCTGAGCACGGACGGGTGGATGCCCGCCGCCAGCTCCCGCAGGTCGGCGAGGGTCTGGCGAGCCTGCTCGCGCAGGAGCGTCAAGCTGTCGGGGCCGCCGCCGGTGGCGCGGGCCAGCTCCAGCCCCGCGATCAGCGCGACGAGCTGCTGCTGTGCCCCGTCGTGGATGTTGCGCTCGATCCGCCGCCGCTCGGCCTCCTGGGCGTTGACCAGGCGTGCCGCCAGGCCCGCGCTCTGGATCGCCAGCCCGATCGGCACCGCGAGCGAGCCGAGCAGCCTGCGGTCCTCGGCGTTGAGGCGCCCCACGACCTTGGGCCCGCAGGCGATCTGCCCCAGCCCCGCCGGGACGGTGAGCACGGCCTCGCCCTCCTCCCTGCCCGCCACCACCCGCGTGCCGTCCGCGAGCGTCACGGCGGCCCAGCGCGTCTCCAGGCCCGCCCGTACGGCCTCCGCCAGCCTTCCCAGCTGCTCCACGGGCTCCACCTCCTCCAGGTCGGGCCCGAGCTCCGTCAGGAGCTCGTCCACCGTGGGCCTGAGATCGAAGATCAGGAAGACTCTGGAGCCCCTGATGCCAACCCGGATGTCGAGCAGGTTGTGGCGGAACACAGCCGTGGTGATCACCACGGGCAGGGCCGCCATCGCCGTCACGACGCCGAGCCAGCTCAGCGCGTGGCTTCCCTGCCCGACCCGCCCGACCTGCCCGAGGATCACCGTCAGCACGGAACCGCTCAGACCGGCCGCCACCCCCAGGGCCATCCAGCGGAGAAGGCGGCGCTCGGCGCGGGGTCCGCGCCGAGCGCGCAGGACGAGGGAGACCAGCACCGACAGTGACACGAGGAAGGCCGCGAGCTGCCCGAACCCGCCCACCAGCGCGGCGAGCAGCCCTGCCATGCCTTCGAGCCCCAGCGGGTTGCCGTACGCGAGGGGCGCGTAGACCTCGTCCGGGCTCAGCAGGATGCCCAGCCAGTGCAGGAAGATCGCCGCTGCGGCGATCCAGGCGACCGGGCGCCAGCGCGACGAGGGCAACCTGCCGTCGGGGAAGATCAGCGGGATGAAAACCCAGCTCAGACCGTAGAAGACGGGAAGCGCCGAGGTCAGCAGCACGGCGGCCACGGCGAGAGGGCCGCTCCCGTCCCCGTACGTCGTCAGGATGCCCACCCCGAGAAGGCCGAGGCCGAGGCAGCAGGCGGCGGCGAGCAGCAGCCAGCCGTAGGGGTTGTCGGGGCGCCTCAGCGCGATGAGCAGACCGACCGACGGCAGGGCCGCGCAGGCCACGAGGAACAACCACTCGGTGAACGGCACGGACATGCCGCCCGTCAGCAGGACGCCCGCGACGATCCCGGCCACCGACACCGCGGCCATCGACGTGGCGAGGACACGAGTCGGGGCGGTGGACGCCGACGGACCCGGCGACGACGCGGGTGCCGGGACGGTGTGGGAGGCCGTGGACGTCATGGCACGTAGGGTGACCTGCCACCGGCTCCGCCGTCCAGGGGGTTGTCCGCACATCCGGTGCGGTTCGCCGCACCCGCGAGACGGAGGACCACCGGGTGTCGTGAGCCGGGAGCGCTTTCTAGTTTCGGATGAGGGCCATCGGGGAGATGGCCGCAACGCCGGAGACCATCAGAAGGAGAACCTCATGCGGTTGCCGTTCCGATCGAAGCGCCTGCTCGCCGTCGCCGTCGCCGTCACGGCCGTTCCGGCGACGGCCCTGCCACTGGCCGTCCCCGCCTCAGCGGTCACGGAGGTGGTCACGGAGGTGGTCACCGGGGGAGCGGCCACCTCCGTGACCACCGCGGGGACGGTCGCGTCAGGAGCGGTCACGGCCGAGACGACCACGTCGGGAACGGTTACGGCCGGAGGCGTTCTCGCCGAGCCGGAGATCCCCGACAGCCCCGCCGGCCGGCAGTTGCGCTGGTTCCTCGGCGCGCCCGACCGGGCACCGCTCTCGGAGAGCGAGCTCGGGGTGCATCTCAACTCCGGCTACCTCTCGTCGCTCACGGTCAACGGCGTCAACGCCTTCCTGCAGGCGTCGAAGGGGTTCCGCCTGGAGAAGCTGACCAGGGAGACGCCGTCCGCGCTGGCCGGGACCGGGGCGATCGGCGAGCAGGCGTTCGTCCTGCAGCTCGGTGTGGACGGCGACGGGAAGATCAACCTGCTCGGGCTGACGCCTCCGGAGCCCTCCGTACCCGCCGCTCCCAAAAACTGGAAGCAGCTCGACGCCCGGCTCCGCGAGGTCGCACCGCGCGTGGGCTTCCTCTCCGCCGAGATCGACTCGCGGGGCAGGTGCGACGTCGCGCACGCCGTGGCGCCGGACACGGTCCGGCCGTTGGGCTCGATCTTCAAGCTGTACGTGCTGGGCGCCGTGGCCGAGAAGGTCCGCGACGGCAAGCTGAGCTGGAACACCAAGCTCACGATCAAGCCCGAGTGGAAGAGCCTGGGCGAGGACGGGCTGACGGGCCGTCCGGACGGCGGCACCACCACGGTGAAGGAGGCCGCCAAGCTGATGATCTCGATCAGCGACAACACCGCCACCGACATCCTGATCCACACGGTCGGCCGCAAGGCGGTGGAGGCGAAGGTACGGCAGTGGTCGAGCCACGCCACCCGGAACATCCCCCTCCTCACCACGCGCGAGGTCTTCCTGCTCAAGGGCGTGAACCACCCGGCGCAGGCCCGCGCCTACCTGGCACTCGACACCGCGGGCAGGCGCGCCTACCTCAAGGACACGGTCGCCGGACAGTCGCTGTCGGACATCGTGCTCTGGCAGAAGCCCAGGGAGATCGACACTCTGGAGTGGTTCGGCTCGCCCCGTGACGTCTGCCGCGCCTACGCCGGGCTCCTCAAGCTGGGAGGCAAGCAGGTGAGCGCGGTGATGTCGGCCAACGACGTCGGGATCAAGCTCGACAGGAAGAAGTGGCCGGTGGTCTGGGCCAAGGGCGGTTCGGAGCCGGGGGTCCTCGACCTGTCGTACCTGGCACGCTCTGCCAACGGGAGGACCTATGTCGTGACCGCGCTGACCAGCGACCCCGCCGGCGCGCTGGACGAGCGGGTCGCGACCCCCGAACTGATCTCGCTGAGCCGGGGCGGCTTCGCGTTGGCCGACCCGGCAAGGAATAGTTGAAACATCAACCGAGTTGTCACCGGCGAACATCGCAGGAAGGAATCCAAGATGCCCGCCGTGACCGTTGAGAACCCGTTGACCCTGCCCCGCCTGCCGCAGCCGTTGAACGCGACCCGCGAGCGCCAGGTGCTGGCCGTCACCACCGCGCCGAGCGGATTCGAGGGAGAGGGATTCCCGGTCCGCAAGGCACTCGCGACGATCAAGTCCCAGTATCTCGACCCGTTCATCATGATGGACCAGATGGGCGAGGTCGACTACGCGCCGGGCGAGCCCAAGGGCACCCCCTGGCACCCGCACCGGGGCTTCGAGACCGTCACCTACATGATCGACGGCGTGATGGACCACGCCGACTCGCACGGCGGCGGCGGCACGATCTCCGACGGCGACACGCAGTGGATGACGGCCGGCGGTGGCATCCTGCACAAGGAGGCTCCCCCGGAGTGGCTGGTCGCCAAGGGCGGCCTGTTCCACGGGATCCAGCTCTGGGTCAACCTGCCGGGCAAGGAGAAGATGGTCGCGCCGAAGTATCAGGACATCGGCAGGACCAACGTCGTCCTTCTCAGCAGCCACGACGGCGGAGCGCTGGTCCGCCTCATCGCGGGCGAGGTCGGCGAGTTCACCGGCCCCGGCTCCACCCGGACGCCGATCACCCTGCTGCACGCCTCCCTCAGCCCCGGTTCCCAGCTGACGCTCCCCTGGCGCAAGGATTTCAACGCGCTCGCGTACGTCCTGTCGGGACGCGGCACCGTCGGCGGCGACCGGCAGCCGATCGAGTCGGGTCAGCTGGCCGTCTTCGACGGCTTCGGCAACCTGCCCGGGCTGGGCACCGACGGCGAGTCCATCACGCTCTCGGCCGCCGGTACGCAGGAGAGCCGTAGCCCCAACCTGGAGGTCATCGTGCTCGGCGGCCGTCCGATCGGCGAGCCGGTGGCGCACTACGGGCCGTTCGTGATGAACACCCAGGCGGAGCTGGCCAAGGCGTTCGAGGACTACCAGGCGGGCCGCCTCGGCACCATCCCCGCCGGCCACGCCTGAGCGCGGTCCGGCACCGACCATCCGGTGCCGGGCTTAGCGCTCGACGAGGGTGACGCAGGCGACGCGAAGACCGGCCGCGCCGGCCTCAGGACCCGTGCTGCGGGTGGGCTCGGCGTGGATCACGAGCGACCTGGGGAGCCGCCCGGGGACGAGCGCCCAGTCCTGGGTGGCGGTGCCGGTGGCGACGCCCTGGGCGTCGGTGGTGAAGTCGAGCCAGACCTCGTTCTCGGCGCTCGCGTGGGTGTGGGAGTGCTGGTAGTGCGGCCCGGCGTCCTCCGGTTTGAAGCCGCACGGGTTGACGTGCAGGTGCGCCCCGTACGTGCGCCCGGGGAGCATGCCCTTCACGGTGACCGTGGCGGTGGCGAGCACCGCCCCGGACTCCACGTTGACCTGTGCCCAGGCTCCCGGCGGCACCAGCCGGGTGTCGTAGACGATGGCGGAGGCGCGCGGCGCCGGATCGGTGAACGTGCCGCCCCCGACGAGACGCATCTCGCGGGCGCCCGGGGTGGCCGACGCCACGGCCGGGCCGCGCCCGGCCGGATCGGCGGCCTGATCACCGCAGCCCGCGCAGAGCAGAGCCACGGCGGCGAGAACTCCCATGATGCGCATCCACGATCTCCTTGAGCGGCCGGAGAAGAGCAGAGCCCACCATATCGAGTAATCATATGATCACTCTTGGTATTGACCGCTCTCGGCCATGCCGCCGGGAAGCGCGAGACGTGATCGGCGCGGGAGCGGTTCAGGCGTTGGCCGAGGCGATCTCGTCGATGCGGGCGGCCAGGGTGAAGTCGAGTTCCGTCAGGCCGCCCGCGCTGTGTGTGCTGAGCGCCAGGTGGAGGGTGCGCCAGCGGATGTCGATGTCGGGGTGGTGGTCGAGCTTCTCGGCCTCCACCGCGATCTCGTCCACGATGCGGATCGCGGTCGGGAAGTCGGTGGCGTTGATCGTGCGGCGGATCTCGTCGCCCTCGCGCCGCCACTCGGGCAGGCCGGTCAGCCGAGCGTCCACCGTGGAGTCGTCAAGCAGGTTCATCCCCCCAGGAGATCATGTCTCCGGCGAGGACACCAAGCCTGGGCAGGCTTCCGGCGCGTCTGGCCATGGCCATGATGCCCTGGGCCATGGAGGTCGCGTGGCTGGCCTGGTCGAGGAGAGGCTCCAGCTCGGGCAGCAGTTCGGGCAGCCCGGCGAGGCTCCACTCGTGCCAGCCCGACAGGCGGGTGCCCCCGCTGTCGGGGTCCTCGGCGCGGTAGGCGGCCAGGATCGGGCACTCGCGGTTGATGCGGAGCAGCCATCGCTCGATGTCGGCGTTGAACGCGGCGATCCGGGAGGGGGCGGCGTACAGCCAGCCGTCGTCGCCGATGCGGTCGGACTCGCCGTCGGCGAGCGGGTAGGTGCGGACCACCGTGCCGTGCAGGAGCAGGCCGCTCGCCACCATGAGCTGGCGGCCCTCGCACCAGTCGATCGCCCCGCGCAGGGGCGCCGGGACGGTGTCGACGATGACCGCGCGCTGGGAGCTGCTGGGCTGACGGGCGAAGCGTACGTGCACCTCGGCCCACATGTAGTAACTCGCCTCCCCCGCGCCGAAGAAGGGGAAGGGGAAATCCTGGTCGGGGTGGGCCATGTGTCGGGTTCTCCACGGGAGAAGGGGACAGGAGTCGTTCCGAATATGAACGACTCCCGACGACGCCCCCGGGATTACTCGCCGAGACCGTTTATTTGACCGGATCCGGTCATTTGACGGCGCCCGAGGTCAGACCCGACTGGATCTGGCGCTGGAAGATGATGTAAATGATCATGACGGGGATGATGGCCATGCTCAGCGCGGCGAACAGCCCCGGCCAGTCGGCCTCGTACCCGGCGCTGGTGGAGATGTTGGCGACGCCCTGGGTGATCAGCCACTTGTCCTCGACGTTGCCCGACAGCAGCACGATCGGCAGAAGATACTGGTTCCACTGGCCCAGGATGTTGAAGATCGTGATGCTGATCAGCCCCGGCCTCGCCATCGGCACCATGATCTGGAAGAACGTCCGGGTGTGCGAGCAGCCGTCCATCATCGCCGCCTCGGCCACCGAGGTGGGCAGCGTCTTGAAGAACGCCGACAGGAAGAAGACGGTGAACGGCAGCGAGTAGGCGATGTAGACGAGGATCAGCCCGAAGTGGGTGTCGATCAGGCCGAGGTTTCTCACCACGAAGAAGAGCGGGACCAGCGCGAGGAAGACCGGGAAGGTCATCCCCGAGACGAACAGGAAGTAGATGAACCTGTTGCCGGGGAAGGTGTAGCGCGCCAGCACGTACGCGGCCATCGAGCCGAGCAGCATGGTGCCCGCCGTGCTGCACGCCACCACGAAGACGGTGTTCAGCATGTACTGGCCGATGTGGGCCTTCTCCCAGGCCCGCCCCCAGGCGTCCCAGCCGAACGTGGCGGGGAGCGTGATCGCGTCCCCGAAGATCTCGGTGTTGGTCTTGAAGGAGGACAGGAACGTCCAGAGGATCGGGCCGACGATCAGGATCGCCCAGACCAGCAGCGCGACGTGGGAGAGCGCACCGAAGATCCCGAGCGGGTTTCTCACCCGGCGCCCGGCGCGCGCGGGGGCGGCGGGGCGGGTGGCGTCGGGCTTGTGAGCCGTGTCCGTGGGAGGCGCAGCCATCAGAACTCGATCCTCTCGCGCCGGGTCACGCGCAGGGTGAGGGCGGCGAACGTGATGGTCATGAAGAACAGCGCCACGCCCATCGCCGAGGCGTAGCCGAACTTGGAGAAGTTGAACGCCGTACGCCAGATCTCCAGCGGGAGCACCGTGGTGGAGTTGTCGGGCCCGCCGCGGTCGACCGAGAGGACCTGGACCAGGGCGAAGGCGTCGAACGCGGCGATGCCGAGATAGACCCAGGCGACCTGCATGGTGTCCCACAGCAGCGGGATCGTGATCCTGAAGAACAGGGTGAACCGGCCCGCGCCGTCGAGCGCGGCGGCCTCGAACACGTCCTTGGGGATGGAGGACATGCCGGCCGAGAACAGGACCACGTAGAAACCGACGGCCTGCCAGACCATCACCGCGATGATCGACATCAGGGCGATGTCCGGGTCGATGAGCCAGCCGACCGGCTCGATGCCGACCTTGCCGAGCAGGCCGTTGATCACGCCGGTCCCGTCCGGGCGGTAGATCGCCTGGAAGAGCACGCCGACGATGGCGACGGCCAGGACCTGGGGCAGGAAGAAGATCACCCGATAGACCTTCGAACCCCAGATCCCGGTCATCCGCCCGTCCCGCTGCCCGCCGCTCAGGTTGAGCAGGAAGGCGAAGAACAGGGCGATCACGATCGTGACCAGCGGCATGACAAGCAGCAGAACACCGTGGTGCCGCACCGCGGCCCAGAAGACCTCGTCCTCGAAGAGCCTGGTGAAGTTCTCCAGGCCGATGAACTGAGGGTTCGCCGAGATGCCCTTCCAGTTGGTCATCGAGATCTGGAAAGCCTGGATGTACGGGCTGATCACGAAGACCACGTAGAGGAGGACCGGCGCGGCGAGAAAGCCGACGATGAACGGATACTTGCCCTGCCGCATCGGGAGCTACACCGTCCGTTCCTGCTTGGTGATGGACGAGTCGGCCTTGGTCTTGTCGGCGGCCTTCTGCACCTTCTCGCAGAACTCGTCGGCGGAGATGCGGCCGAACATCAGCGCGTTGGTCTGCTTGCGCAGCTCGGTCTCGAACTCCTTGTACCAGTTCTCGAAGCTGCTGAAGGTGACGATGTTCTGGCCGGCGGCGGTCTGCGCGGCGCTGAGGCTCGCGTTGCCCGGTGACAGTTCCAGGCCGTCGGCGGCCCCGGTCACGACGGTGATGTTGCCCGACTTCTCGGTGAAGCCGCGCGCACCCTCCTTGGAGAGCATGATGCGCAGATACTCCAGGCCGCCCTTGGGGTTCTTGCCCTTGGCGGGGACGATGTAGGCCTCGCCGGCCGCGGCGCGGATGGCCTCGAACGGCATCTTGTCGGCGGCGGTGACGCTGGGGGTGGGCGTCAGCGCGTACTTGAAGGTGTCGGGGGTCTGTTCCTTCTGCTCGTTCTCCAGCCAGGAGCCCGACGGGTACAGCGCGATCTTGCCCTGGTTCTGGCGGAGCTGCACCTCGGTGTGGATGAGGCCCTCGAAGGACTTGTCCATGTATTTGGCGATCTCGGCCCAGGCTGCGGCGGACTGCTTCATCGCGTCGCGCTGCCAGACGCCGTCGGCGAGGTTGTCGACGTCGATGAGGATCTGGTTGCCCTCGATCTTCGCGGCGGAGATGAGGATCATCCAGTACATGTAGTAGGAGGCGTTCTTGCCCGCGTACGCGAAGGGGGTGATCCCCGCCGCCTTCGCCGTCTCGGCGAAGGTCTTGAACTCGTCGAAGGTCTTGGGCGGGGTCCAGCCGTTCTTCTCGAACAGCGCGGAGTCGTACCAGAGGCCGTACGCGGAGAAGACGTAGTTCATCAGGTAGGGCTTGCCGTCGATGAGGCCGGACTCGACGGTGCCCGGCGCGACCATGTCGCGCACCTTCTTGCTCGGGTCGTCGATGGAGGGGGCGTCCCACAGCTCGGTGAGCTCCAGGAGCTGGCCCTCCTGCTGCAGGGCGCCGTTGTCCATCAGGTCGGTGCCGGAGTTGGCGATCATGTCGGGGACGTCGCCGCCGGCGAACCTCGGCTGCAGGGTCTGGGCGATCTGCTGGGTGGCGACGTGCTTGATCTGGGCCTGCGGGAACGCCTTCTTGTACAGCGGCTCGTGGACCTCGGTGGCGTAGCTGTCGCCCAGGCCGCCCTTGAAGATGACGACCTCGAGCGGCGCGTCGGCGGCGACGCCGAACGGGTTCGCCGCGGAGACCGCGCCGCTCGCGGAGGGTGCCGCGGAGGCGGCGGGGGCCGGGCCGCCGCCGGTGGCGCAGGCGGTGAGCATCCCTGCGCCGGGGCCGGCGATCAGAGCGGTCATGCCGATCCGGCGGAGCATCTGCCGCCGGGTGATATCTCCGGGCGTACTGGCCGATGTGGACATGTAACCCTCCTGCACGGGGGATCAATTAGGAAAGTTTCCTAAACGTTTGCCCGAAGGTACGTATCCCTGGAGCCCACCGTCAAGGGCCCGCATCCGGTCTAGACCGAGCCGTGATGTCCTCGCGACCTATCCGGTAGCAACCAAACGCCAGGGAAGTGCTATCCGGCAACGAAACAGCACATAGCGGTCTAAATTCCTCTACCAACCGTTGACGCACGACCGCCGGAGAGGTAGAGGAACCCTACTCGCCGACCGCCGACAGGCGGCAACCGGTCTAGACCAGATAATGAAGGTTTGCCGCCCGGTACCGCAACCCCCTACTTTTGACGACATGTTGCTGGCCGAGCAGCGCCGCCTGCTGTGTGAGTACGGCCATCGGGCCGCCACGACCGGACTGGTCGTCGGGACCGCGGGAAATCTCAGCGTCCGCGTGGGCGACCTGGTCGCCGTGACACCCGGCGGCGTCTCCCTCGACCGGCTGGAGCCCGAGGCCTGCCCGGTCGTCGACATCGAGGGACACCTCGTCGAGGGCGATCTGCGGCCGTCGTCGGAGACCCCCATGCACCTCGCGGTCTACGCGACCACCGGCGCCGGCGCCGTCGTGCACACCCACTCCGTCTTCGGCACCGTGGTCGCCACGACCATGAGCGAGCTGCCGCCGATTCACTACAACGTCCTGCTGCTCGGCGGGACCGTGCGGGTCGCCGAGTACGCCACCTACGGCACCCCCGAGCTCGCCGCCTCCGTCAGGGCCGCGCTCAAGGACAGGCGTGCCGCGTTGATGGCCAACCACGGCGGGGTCACGATCGGCGACGACCTGGACGGCGCCTTCGAGGCGACCAGGTTGCTGGAGTGGCTCTGCGAGGTCTACGTGCGGGCCAGGAGCGTCGGCGAGCCCCGCGTGCTCACCGAGGAGCAGCTCGCCTCGGTGGTCCGGCGCGCCCTCGACCCGCCCGCCTTTCCCCGCCGCGAGGACTGAGCGCGGCGCGACCACCTGCCCGTCCTGCACACCGCCGGACCACCCATCGCGAGGACTGACCCCATGCCCCTGCAGCTCACCGGCGCGCCGAGCGATCCGGACCTCATCCGCCTGCCCTGGGACGTCCCGCTGGAGCAGTGGCCCGAGCACCGCCTGGTCTCCCTGCCCCGGGGCATCTCCCGGCACGTGGTGCGCTTCGCCCGCCTGTCGGGCAAGGTGTACGCGATCAAGGAGATCAGCGAGTACTACGCCAAGCGCGAGTATCGCCTGCTGTGGGACCTGAGCCGGATGGACACCCCGTCCGTCGAGCCGGTCGCCGTGGTCACCGGGCGGACCGGCGCGGACGGCGAGCCGCTCGACTCCGCGCTCATCACCCAGCACCTGCAGTTCTCGCTGCCCTACCGCGCGGTCATGTCGGGGACGGTCCGCCCGGAGACGCTCAACCGGCTGCTCGACGCCCTCGCCGTGCTGCTCGTACGACTGCACCTCAGCGGCTTCTACTGGGGCGACTGCTCGCTGTCGAACGTCCTGTTCCGCCGGGACGCGGGCTCCTTCGCCGCCTATCTGGTCGACGCCGAGACGGGCGAGCTGCACCCCATGATCAGCGAGGGGCAGCGGCTGTACGACATCGAGGTGGCGCACACCAACATCTTCGGCGAGATGCTCGACCTGGAGGCGGGCGGGCTGCTGCACTCCTCCATCGACCCCGAGCAGGTCGCCGACTCGGTCTGCCGCCGCTACCACCGTCTGTGGGGCGAGCTCACCTCCGACGAGATCATCGAGGAGGTCGACTGGCACATGATCGACCAGCGGATCCGCCGGCTGAACTCCCTGGGGTTCGACGTCGCGGAGATGATGGTCCGCCGCAAGGCGGGCACCGGGCGGCTCATCGTCCGGCCCAAGGTCGTGGACGCCGGGCACCACCAGCGCAGGCTGTTGCGGCTCACCGGCCTGGACGTGGAGGAGAACCAGGCCAGACGCCTCCTCAACGACCTCGACTCCTTCCGCGTGTCACACGGCCTTCGCCACGAGGACGAGGCGATCGTGGCCCACCGCTGGCTCGCCGAGGTCTTCCAGCCCACGGTGCTGGCCGTCCCCCTCCAGATGCGGGGCAAGCTGGAGCCCGCGCAGTTCTTCCACGAGGTGCTCGACCACCGCTGGTACATGTCGGAGGAGGCCGGGACCGATGTCGGCCTGCCCGCCGCAGTGAATTCCTATGTGAAGAACATTCTCATTTTCAAGCCGGACGAAAAGGCACTCATCGCCGAGGACTAAAGGGTTGATTTCCACCCGGGGTGCATAACTTCCCCTCGGGGTGGTGAATCCTCCCCCTTCTCCCATCAAAGCCCCAGCCGGAGAGAGTGGTTTCCGAGGCTTTTCCCTACGCTGACCGGGCGACGTTCGAAGTCGTCGGCAAGGGAGAGCACGTGCTCGGAATCGAAGACTGCCTCACCGAGGTAATGGCCATCCCCGGGGCCCTGGACGCGATTCTCATCGATCAGACCAGCGGAACCGCGGTGGCCGCCGGCGGTGCGAGCCGCCATGCCGACGTGGAGAGGTCGGCCGCGGGGCTGAGCGAGACCCTGCGCGCGACGCTCGACGGGCTCGCCGTCACCGTGCCCGGCGGCACGGTCCGGATCAACGACATGATCGTGACCACGGACGGCGGACACCATTTACTGAAGCCGCTGGAAACGCCGTTCGACGGCCCGCTCGTCATTTACGTCAGGCTCGATCCGGAACGCTCGAACCTGGCACTGGCCCGCCACCGCCTCCAGGCCCTTTCCGGCCGTCTGATATCGACGTGAGCCCGTGCCCAGCGTCGAGAACATCCTCAGCGGACTCGCCGGCGACCACGCCACCGGATCCCTGCGACTCGGCAAGGCGGGGGTCATCTACCTCACCGACGGCCGGGTGACCTACGCCGAGAGCGCGTCCGCCCCTCGGCTGGAGGACCTGCTGGGTGCCCGCCGCGGCATATCCGCCCATGCCGTACGGCAGATCAGGCAGGCCACCACCCGCCGGCGACCGGACCCCGCGCTCCCTCCCGGGCCGCAGGAGTCGCGGAAGTCGCGGGAGCCCCAGCCGACGGGGGGCGAGCGGCTGATCGCCCAGGGCCTGCTCACCAGGGGTGAGCTGGAGTTCTGCGTGCTCAGCACGGTGCTCGACGCCGCGTACTTCCTGCTGCGGGCCACCGGGCACCGGCCCAGGTTCCGGCGGGGGGAGCTGCACTGGCTCGGACCGCAGTGGTACTTCGACGCGACCGGCCTGCTCCGGGAGTGCGAGCGGAGGAAGGCGCAGTTGGAACAGATCTGGCCGTCCGCGGAGCTGGACACGCTCCCGGTCGTCCCGGTGGAGCGTATCGGCGCCCACCGGGTGGTGCTGAGCGCACTCCAGTGGGAGGTGCTCGTCGGCGCCGACTCCGTCGCGACCCCGGCCGAGCTGGCGCGCAAACTGGGCCGTCCCGCGTACTCGGTGCTGCTCGCCGTACGACAGCTCGCCTCCTCCGGGCTGCTCCGCGTCCCGGAGCCCGGTCCGGCCGAGGCCCCCGCCGCCCCGGACCCGCTGCCCAGGCGGACGAAGGGCGCCACGGAGATCCCGGCGGCCGGGACGGGCTCCGTGGAGACGTCGGAGTGGATCCCCAGGGCGAACGGGGACCCGGCCGACGTCAACCTGCTCATCCGGCTCAGGAACGCATTGGAGGCAATGACTTGAGCCCGGTCACATGCCGATAAGGCTACGGACGCTGAAGTTGATCGGAAGGAGGATGCCGGTGGAACTGCGCGAGGAGATACGCCGTGAGATGGCGATGCTGCGAGAACGCGTACCCGACGTGGACGGGAGCATCGCGTGCAGTGTCGACGGCCTGACGATAGCCAGCGACCTGAGAAACGACGTCGAGCAGACGGGCGCGCTCTCCTCCGCGGTGCTCGCCCTGAGCCGCCGGATGACGGGCATCGCCGGCAAGGGCGCCTTCGAGGAGACGCTCATCTCCGGAACCAACGGCTACGCGGCGTTCTACGCCGCCGGACCCAAGATCGTTCTCACAGTCCTGGCACGCCCGGGGACCAATCTCGGGCTGCTCAGGCTGGAGGGCCGCAGAACGGCGGACCGACTCGCCGCCGTCAGCTCACGCACATCGATATCCCAGTGATCGGAGACAGTAATGGGCAACATGGACATCTCGCTCAAGGAGATGATGGCGATCGACGGTGCCATCGGCGCGGTCGTCGTCGACTACAACAGCGGGATGGCGCTCGGCGCGCTCGGCGGGTCCAAGGACCTCGACCTCCAGGTCGCGGCCGCGGGTAACACCGAGGTCGTCAGGGCGAAGATGCGGACCATGGAGTCGCTCGGCCTCAAGGACGGCATCGAGGACATCCTCATCACGCTCGGCACGCAGTATCACGTGATCCGCCCGATCTCGGGCCGGAGCGGTAAAGGGCTGTTCCTCTACCTGGCCCTCGACCGGAACCGGGCCAACCTCGCACTCGCCCGGCACAGCCTGCGCGGCATCGAGGAGAAGCTCGAAGTCTGACCCTTTGGTTCGCGGTCCGCGCCCCGGCAGGCGCGGACCGCACCGGAACCCTCGGCGTTTCGAGGATGGTTCTTCCCGATGGCCGCGCCGCCGGGGACGGTGACGGCTCTTTTTGGCCGCCACACCGTCGGAGCCGGTGACGAGGACCGTCTCTGCCCGGTGGCCGCGCCGTCGGGGTCAGTTCTCCTCTGCGGCCACGCCGCCGGGGACGTACTCGGAGACATGCTCGACCATCACCTTGGGCTTGCCGAGCCAGGGTCGCGCCTCCGCGCTCACCAGCTGGGTCTGCAGGCCGATGCCCAGCTTCCTCGCCATCGCGAAGACGGTCGTCGGCGGCTGGGCCGGGTTGGTGTCCCTGCGGTTCCACGCGCCGGTGGAGAACGCGACCGGGTGGTTCTTGATCCCCGTGCCGCCGCCCCACTTGGTGACGACGTACTGGATGTCGATGTGGCCCATGCCACCGTTGCCGTCCACGCCGAGCGTGCCGGCGTTGAACGTGCCGCCGGTCAGGTCGGCGAAGGTCTTGGCGTCGATGTCGATCATGATGCCCTGGTTGGAGGGGTTACCCGGGCCGCGGTCGCCGACGAAGAACTTCGCCTTCTTGCCCTTGTAGAGGATGTATCCCTCGGTGAACAGGGGCCAGCTCGGGCTGGCGATCATGCCCTTCTGCATCGGCTTGCCGCTGGCGGGAAGTCCGGTGTCACCGGCCCGGCCCGAGGAGTCGTCCCAGAAGTAGGAGGCCGTGGTCGCGCCCTGGAGGAGAACGGCCTCGGTACCGGCGGGCGCGCCCGCCGCCGGGTCGTTCGCGAGGCGGGTGGAGGCGGGGGCCGCGGAGGCGGGGGCCGCGGAGGCGGGGAGCGCGAGGGCGACACCGCCGGAGACGAGGAGGCTCGCGGCGGTGAGGGCCGCGGCGAGGCCGCGCCCGAGGGAGGTGTTCCTGTACGGGGATCGCTCGCCCGGACAGGGCGTGTTCAGGTCGTTCTTGTGCATACCAAAGGAGGGGTGCATGGAGAAATGGCTCTTTCGCGAGGGAACGGGGCGGCCAGGTGCGAACACCGAAGGGGTGCACTGGCGGGGACGCGCTCATCGGAAAAGGTGGCGTAGCCGGATCAGCCGATCGCTACGCGGAGCACGGTCCTGAAGGTGCCACGATCAGGCGCGGCGGCGAGGTCGAGGGGACGGGGGGCGGCGTTGAAGTTCAGGTGGTCGGTGCCGACAGGGGGTCCACCGACGTGGTGACGCGGTGATCCATGAGGGGATCTCCTCTCCATCTCGTCTACCGGGTTAGCTGACGGGTTCGGGCGGTGGAGTTGCCCTACCGCCGCGCGTTCGCGGCGGATTCACCCCGGAAAATTGGTTCCCCGGCTCCGGAGCCCTGCGGGCCCTCGGGATTCGACGTCGGCCGGCCGCCTCCTCTTGTGAAGGGCAGGTCGCCAACCGATAACAGTGGACACTACCCACCAAACCGGACAAAGCAAAGCAAACACCATGAAAAACCCAGAAGATCTACCTACAAGCTTCAAGGAAGCCCCATCGATCGCCCCGCCAGGTCGGCACCCGCCCTACCAGCGAGAACGCCTTCCCCAACCCGGCATCCGCCGCGAGAACCCCCGCCCCGGACCCGTACGAGGGCCTTCCCACCGGCGGCCGGCACCCCCGCCCGCGGGACGAAGCTCCTCCCCCGAGACCCACACAGGGCCTCCTCACCGGGGGGTCGACAGCCCATCGCGGGCCCCTCACCGAGACCCGCACGGGATCTCCCCCACCCCGCGGGTCATCCCCGTCCGGTCAGTCCCACCAGAACGACCAGGCGTTCCTGCCCTTGATCTGCTCGGCGTAGTCGACGAGGGTCCCCGCTCCCTGGATGATGCTGTCGGGGCAGAACGTCCAGTGTTCCGCCGCGACGTGCAGGGCGTGCTCGGAGGTCGTCGGCGGCGCGGCGACGCTGAGGTCGAGGGTGTTGAACCCCATTCCGACCACCCGCACCCCGAACCTCTCCTCCCAGCTCCGTACGACGGCCGCGAGCGGGACCATCCACTCGTTGTGGTTCAGGGCGCCCTGCCAGCCCATCACGGCCAGGGCGTCGGCCCCGCGCTCCACCGCGACGAGCCCGAGCGGGGTCCTGCGCTCGGCCACCAGCCCGGCGTACCAGTCGGCGACCACACCGGGATCGGCGGCGAGCCTTCCCGCCGGCGCCGGGCCCGGACACTCGGGACCGTAGGGATCGAGGAGTTCGAGCTGGTCCAGGGTCGCCCTCTCGATCCAGTCGGACCACACCTCGGCCATGAACGCGGCGGCGTTGTAGTTGTCGATCTGAGCGGCGGTGTCGGGGGCGATCTGACCCGCCGACCAGGGCTGGACGGAGTCCTCCAGCAGGACCGGCCACAGGCCCGACTGCTCGTGCTGAGCCCTCAACCGGGCCCAGTACTCACCGGAGACCGTCACCTCACTCAGCCAGAACGCCGGACGGCGACGGACCGCGAGCTGAGCGTAACCGGGGTCGGGCCACACCACGTCCCCCGGCGGCAACTCCACCGAGAGCCTCCTGCCCCCGCCTCCCCCGTCCCCCTCGCCTTCGTGGGCTCCTTCTCCCCCATCGGCGAACAACTGGCCCAGAACTGGCGGGAGTCTCTCACGCTCGCAATCGCTCATCTCTACCGATCCGATCCTGACCACGGATCAATTTTGGCCTGTCAACCACCCCGAGGGACAGTTCTGCCCTGGTCCAGGCAAAAATTATCGGTACAGAGAGGAACGAAGCCGAGCGGGTGCCACCCCTCCACGCCCGACGAATGCTCAACGAGGCCGTTCGGGGCCGCACGTCACGTCCGCGAGGGCGCCGTGAGTCTCGGGGGTAATGGACAGGCCCGCGAAGCCGGAGAGCTAGGGCTCGAAGAGCACCAGGGGATGGCGCCGCGTCATCTCCAGGACCACGCGGCACACCTCCCCCGCCCGTGGGAAGACCGCGTTCATCAGCACGAAGTCCTCCCCCACGGTGAGCGGCTCGGACCACGGTGAGGCGCCGTAGTTCTCGACGGTCAGGTCGGGGAAGAGCGCCGTCAACTCCTCGTAGAAGGCCGCCACCTCCGGGCGCGGCTCACCGGGCGCGGCTCCGCTCTCGTCCCAGGCGAGATATCGAAGAAGGGCCTCCCGCGCGGTGATCGGTCCGGCCGCGAACCAGACTCCGAGATCAAAGCTCACACCATGTCCTCGTCGTCCTCGTCGTCCTCGTCGTCCTCGTCGTCCTCGTCGTCCTCGTCGTCGCCTGCCCAGCCGTCGAATCCTACGTGCCCGGCGGACACCTGATATGCGCGAACCGTACGGAAAGGTCGACGCCCGAGATGCGCGACCGGCGCGGAAGGATCGACGTCTGGAATGCGCGACCGGCGCGGAGGACGGACACCTTTATATACGCGGCCGACGAGGAGGGGGCGCGGTGGGCCAGGACAACGCGAAAAGGGGGCACGCGTGTCCATGAGCGAGGCTAAATGTCGGTGGCGGGCCGTACCCTGCCAGCGTGATCATTATCTCCGGCTGGATCCGTGTCGACCCCGATGCCCGTGACGACTACCTCAAGGGATGCGTGAGCGTGATCGAGCAGGCCCGCGCCGCGTCCGGCTGCCTCGACTTCACACTCGGCGCCGACCTCGTCGACACCGGCCGGATCAACGTCTACGAGCGATGGGAGTCGGAGGAGACCCTCGACGCCTTCCGGGGTTCCGGGCCGAGCGACGGCCAGGAGACGATGATCCGCGACGCCGAGGTGTCTCGCTACCAGATCTCCGGCGTCGGCCCCGCCTGAGCGGGAGGCGACAGATCTCCCCTCCACCGGGGAGGGGGACGGCGACGCGGTTCAGGGTCCGGGGTCCGGCAGACTGGATATGACAGAAAGGGGTTCTCGTCATGACCGACAAGCCCATCCTGGAGCCCAGCCCCAGTCACCCGATCACGATCACGCCGAACCCGGCCCGGATCGTCGTCTCGGTGGCCGGCCGGGTGGTCGCCGACTCGCGGAGCGCGTTGACACTGCGGGAGGCGGCGTACCCGCCGGTGCAGTACATCCCGATCACCGACGTCGACCGCTCGCTGCTGGAGCGGACCGACACCGCCACCTACTGTCCTTTCAAGGGCGACGCGAGTTACTACACCGTCACGGTGGACGGGAAGCAGGCGGTGGACGCGGTGTGGTTCTACGAGTCGCCGCATCCGGCCGTCGCCGAGATCAAGGACCATGTCGCCTTCTATCCCGACCGGGTCGACTCCATCGTCGAGGAACCGGCCGCCTGAGCGTCTCCCGGCGCGAGTGCGCCGGGAGACCCATCGATCAGAAGACTGCGTGCAGCCGAATCGCCTTCGAGATGCTCGCTCGACACCAGGCAGGACACAACCCAGATCGGGAACCAGACCTATTTGCGGTGAATGAGGAGGCGATGTGCCTCCTGCATTTCTTTCGGCAGATCGTGTGGCGCGAACCATCTCGCCTCCAGGATCTCGAAGTCGTCGAGCTTGAGCGTTCCACCGACGAGCTCGGCCTCGTACGCCACCTCCAGGCGGAGCCTGTAGCCGCTCTTGAGCTGCACGAGCTCTCCGACGTCGACCTTCAGGCCGGTCTCCTCGCGCACCTCGCGGCGGACCGTGTCCTCGAAGGTCTCCGACCTGTTCGCACACCCGGTGGGCAACCCCCACTGCCTGCCCATCGGCCAGAAACGATGCTTCAGCAGAAGCACGTTGCCGTCCGCGTCACGGACGATCCCGGTCACCCCGACCGTGAACTTGGCGTGCCGGAGCCAGAGGATGCGCCACTGGAGCGAACCGTTGACGAGCCTCCAGAGCCGGACGATCAGCTTCTTCACGGTAGGTCCCATCTACGGGTCGGCGCCTGTCTGAAGGCTGGACGCTATCGGGAAAAGACGACGCGGCGCCGCCGGTTGGCCCCGTCTCGTACGAGACCGCCGACGGTTCGATCGGGTTCGCCCCGCTGAACATCCGGCACCTGACCGGGAGGTCTCCGTCGTGGGCCGACAGTCCCCCGCCACGGACCGGGATCGCCGTTCGGCGAAACCGATCGACTCCCCAAGTTTGATCACGTTAGCGTGGCCGCATGCTCGAACCGCGCACCGACCGTCTCCTGCTCCGCCAGTGGCGAGACTCCGACCTGGCCCCCTGGGCCGCGATGAACGCCGACCCCGAGGTCAGGGAACACTTCCCGGACCTGCTGACACATGAGCAGAGTGCCGCCTTCCTCACCCGCATCCAGGAAGAAATCAGCAGGCGGGGCTACGGGTGGTGGGCGGTGGAGGTCGTGGCGACCGGTGAGTTCATCGGCTTCACCGGCCTGAATCCGGTCGAGGGCATGCCGTTCACCGGCGTGGAGATCGGCTGGCGGCTGGCGCGCTCGGCATGGGGCCACGGCTACGCCACCGAGGCCGCCCTGGCCTGCCTGACCTTCGGTTTCGAGACCCTCGAACTGCCGGAGATCGCCGCAATGGCGACCACCACCAACCTGCGGTCCCACGCGGTGATGCGCCGGATCGGCATGACCCGCGACCCCGACGCCGACTTCGACCACCCGAACGTGCCCGAGGGGCCGCTACGCCGGCATGTGCTGTACCGGATTCGCCGATGAGGCGCTGGAGATCGGCCACCTGGCGAGGTTAACGCCGCTCACCGCGCGAGGTGCCGTGTCCAACGCGCTCACCACGTCAGTGTGGGCAGTCCCTTCCGGTCGTCGCAAGCACGGACGGAGATCCGCAGCGAGGTCGCAGCCGGGCGGCGCGGGTGGCGAATCTGTCATTCGTCCAATGGACTCTTCGAGTCTCGGAGGGCGGCGCGGGCCTGGAGCGCTTCGGCGATGGCGGCGAACTCGCTGAGGGCGGCCTCCAGGTCGTCGACGATCTCCTGAGCGATGATCTCGGGAGGCTGGAGCGCGTCGGCGTCCTCCAGGCTCGGGTCCTTGAGCCAGAAGATGTCCAGGTTGCACTTGTCGCGGGCGACCAGCTCGTCATAGCCGAACTTCCGGAAGCGTTCCGTCTCCACCCGCTCGTCGGGTGACTTACCCGGCAGGTAGGAGTCGACGAAGTCCTGAAGGTGCTCGCGGCGGAGCGGGTTCTGCTTGAGGGTGAAGTGCTGTGCGGTACGGAAGTCGTACACCCACAGGTTCTTCGTCCAGGGCTCCTCGCTGGCCGGCTTCCGGTCGAAGAAGAGCACGTTCGCCTTGACCCCTCCGGCGTAGAAGATGCCGGTGGGCAGCCGGAGCAGGGTGTGGACGTCATACTCCTTGAGCAGCCTGCGGCGGATCCCCTCCCCAGCGCCGCCCTCGAAGAGCACGTTGTCGGGGAGGACCACGGCGGCACGGCCGTGGATCTCCATCAGCCGGGCGATGTGCTGGACGAAGTTCAGCTGCTTGTTGGTGGTGGTCTCCCAGAAGTCCTGCCGGTCGTACGAGATGTCGTCCCGGGTCGCCTTGCCGTCCATGCCCATCACGGTGATCGAGGACTTCTTGCCGAACGGCGGGTTGGCCAGCACCAGGGAGGCACGGAGGGACGGTGGCATGGCGAGCGCGTCACGTGTCTCGATGGGCGACGGCCCGTCCGCCTGGCACATGCCGTGCAGCAGCATGTTCATCGCGGCCAGCCGGGCGGTGCCGTCGACCAGTTCGATCCCCCGGAACGCCTCGCCATGGGTGAGACGGTGCCGCTGACCGGGGGTCAGGTCCTTGTGGTGCCTGCGGATGTAGTCGTTGGCGGCAAGCAGGAAGCCGCCGGTGCCGCAGGCCGGGTCGATGATCGTGTCACCGGGGGTCGGTTGCGCGCAGTCGACGATCGCCGTGATCAAGGAACGCGGGGTGAAGTACTGCCCGGCGCCGGACTTGACGTCCGTCGCGCTCCGGGCGAGCAGCTGCTCGTAGGCGTCACCCTTGACGTCGGTGCCATGCTGCCCCCAGGTCTCGTTGTCCATGAGGTCAACGATTAGCTTCCTGAGCAGCGCGGGCTCCTGCACCTTGTTCTGAGCCTTACGGAAGATCAACCCAAGGGTGTCCTCCTGCTTGCCCATCTCGGTGAGCGCGTCCCGGTACGCCTCCTCCAGCTTCCCGCCGCTCAGATTCTTGAGGATCTCCCAGCTGATCCCCTCGGGCAGGATCTGACCACCGCCGAGACTCGCGGGCAGCTTGGCCCGCTCGTCGGCCATCTTGAGGAAGAGCAGGTAGGTGAGCTGTTCGATGTAGTCGATCGCCGACACACCCGAGTCGCGGAGCACGTCGCAGTAGCTCCACATCTTGTCCGCTAGCCGCCGCGCCTCCGCCTGCCGCCGCGCCTCGGCCTGCCGCTCGGCCTGGTCGCCGTCGGGCATGGTCGTCGTCACAGCAGTTCTCCCTGCTCGTAGGTGGTGGGGGTACGGCCAGCGTCCGGCCATTCGGTACGGGTTGCGGCGAGTGAGGTTTTCGGCTTTGCGCGGCGTGCGCGGGTGGTTTTGGAATGTTGAGCTTGTTCGGCTTTGATCCGTGCGAGCAGCTCGGAGGCGGGCTCGTCTGCTGGATCCTGCGGCAGGAGCCGTCCCACAAAAGCTTCTTTCAGAAGAGACCTCCGTAGCGCGTTGCTTCGTTGCCTCGCGTCGCCCATCTCCCGCTCAACGACATCAAGATGGGAGCGCCAACGCTGTGCCTCGGCAAGAAGGCTGTGCTGAACGTCCAAAGGTGGAACAGGTATCTGTATCGCTTTTATTTTAGCTGTGCTCAACGTGTGTAGCCCGCTCGTCGAGCTGGCAACCTTACGAAGCTGGGTTTTTGTCGCTGGAGCATTCCATACAAGCTCCAGATATCTTGGATTCAGATCAGAATGCGGCCGCACTCTGATCAAATGATTCTGATGAACACAATCCGGAATCTCGCCATGCCACATTGCTGCACGCCCAACCTGGTCAGGACTTCCATTACCCTCGACCACCAGAAGATCTCCGAAATCGAGCTTAAAGCGCTCTATCTCTCCGTAAAAAAGTTCAACCTCGTGAACATCGTTTAGATCTAGCCCTCCTCTTGAAACATTCGCTACACGCAGAAAAGGAAATTTATTCTTCACGGGTCGACGTTTCTGCTGCTTTTGGATCCCACCTTGAACGCTAGCAACATCGCCAACCGCCCTGACATTGAAGCCAGCATCACGGCCAGCTATTCTGCCACCCACAACACCATTCAAAACTGATTGCCATAGAGCCTTAGCTCGTTCCATTGACTGATCAATGGCTTTATCACCAGCATCAAGATGAGAGACATCACTTTCGAAAGCTGCGGCAATCCTCCGCTGCTCAGCTGGCGGCGGCAAAGGGATCGGCAGCTTCTTAATTGCACCAAGCCCTAGCCTTGGACGCCCCACGCCTTTTATCAACGAAGCGGCATGGCTTCGACTCTCAGGCGACATGAGCGCATAGAGGACCCAACGAGTGTCGACATCCGGATGTATGCGAGCCCGAATACAATCCGCCTTGACAATGGCAGGCCCTATGTCGGGCACAATACAGACCCGAGGTAGGACTTCACCCAGAGACGCTAGTAGCAGATCTCCTGCCTGAACCTCATGAGCGCGTAGTTCTTCAAAATATTCGCTACTGATGTAAGCACGTTCATCACGAAATACACCATCGCCGATATTTTGGAGGCGAATGACACGAGCCCCATGTGCCGTGTAGTGCTTGGATGCAAGCTTGGACCCGAAAGGACCATCAGTGATCGCTCGAGGTTCGGCAGCGAGCAAATCTTCCAGCGTTGTCCATTCCCAGCCGGGGGGAAGGTCGGTCACGCGGTCAACTCCCTATTGAGTTCTTCGAGGATGGTTTCTGCGCGGCTGCCGAAGGCGGCGGCGAAGCCGTAGGGGCCGCCGCGCTGGTCGAAAGGCATGCCGTGCAGGTCTTCGGCGGTGATCTCGATGCTGGTGGCGATCACGCTCACGATGCCGTCGAGATACCAGCGCTGTTCCGGGGTGAAGGTCACCCCGGCGCGCTCCTGGTCCGCCCGCCAGGCGGTGTAACGCTCTTCGATGATCGACCGGAAGGGCCGGATCTCCGTGTCTACACCGAGTTCGCGGCGGAGCAGGGAGACCAGGTCGGTGACCGCGGCCTCCCCCTCGCCGAGGGACGGCGCATGGCCCAACTTCTCGTACGACTTCCAGAGGAAGTCGACGTTGTAGACGTTCGGCAGTCGCTTCACCCGGTCGGCCAGGTCCTGGAGCTGCGGGTACGACAGCCGGGTCCCGCTGCCGTGGCGGAGCTGCTGGACGATCACCTCGTCCTGGTTCTCGGCCAGGAACTGGCGGAAGGACTTGACCGCCTCCTCCGCACGGTCCGCACCCTCGGCCGAGATCAGTACGTCGACCGAGATCTCGTCGATGAGCGTGTCGTGCTGACGACGGATGTCGAGGATGCGCCGACGTAGCTCGGGGTTGGCGACGAGCGGGGCGACCGCCTCACGAAGGCGTCGCTGGATCGCCCTGTCGCCGCCCTCGTCCCTGGCCTTGATCAGCTCGTCGGTGTCGACGGCCTCGACGAGCCCACGGACAATGTCGCGCAGTGTGGTGCCCTGGGCCACGCGTGCGATCTCGCCGCGCTCGTCGTCCCCCATCTCCATGTCGAGCCTGGCGAGCCGGGACGCGAGGGCGGCGGTCTCGTTCTCGTCGATCGAGAGGTTGGCCGCCTTGGCGAGCAGCTTCTCCAGGCTGACCCCCGGGCTCCGGTCGAGCGGTCGCGCGTCGCAGAGCGGGCTGTCGGTGACACCGACCGCGTCGATCAGCAGGAAGCGGTCCTTGTGCCGGGCCGTACGGTCGGGGTTGACCTGCCGAAACTCGGTCTCGTCGACGGTACGGGCGCCACGGCCCTTCATCTGCTCGAAGTAGACGGCACTCTGCACGCCGCGCATGAAGAACACGATCTCCAGGGGCCGTACGTCGGTCCCGGTCGCGATCATGTCGACGGTCACCGCGATCCGCAGCTCGGGGCTGGTACGGAAGAGCTGGAGCAGCTTCTTCGGGTCGTTGCCCAGCTCTCTCGACTTGTAGGTGATCTTCGCGGCGAAGTCGTTGCCCTTGCCGAAGACCTCCCGGACGATCTGCACGATGTCGTCGGCGTGCTCGTCGCTCTTGGCGAAGATGAGCGTCTTGGGAACGGAGGTGCGGTCGGCGTACTGCTCGGGGAGGACCTTGTCGCGGAAGGTCTTGAGCACCAGCCGGATCTGGTCCTTGGCCACCACCGAGCGGCCGATCTGCTGACCGGAGTAGGTGAGGTCGTCCTGAAGCTCCTCGTAGCGCTGCATCCGGGTGCGACGGTCCCGGAACGGGACGACGGTGCGGGTGCCTTCCTCGTCGAGGGCCGGGATGCTGCTGCCGCTCTCGCTGATCTTCGTGCGGATCCGGTAGATGTCGTAGTCGACGTTGACCCCGTCGGCGACGGCCTGCTCGTAGGTGTACTCCGAAGTCAGGTTCTGGTCGAAGAAGCCGAGTGTCTGCGCGGTGGGCGTGGCGGTGAGGCCGACGATCGGCGCGTCGAAGTAGTCGAGCACCGCCCGCCACTTGCCGTAGATCGACCGGTGGCACTCGTCCACGATGATCAGGTCGAAGGTCTCCGGTGGGAGCTCCTGGTTGTAGCGCGCGTCCACCGGCCGATCGGGCACATAGCCGTCGATCTGCGGGTCGTCGTCATCGGACGGAAGCTGCTCACCGCGCAGCGCGAGGTCGAGCCGCTGGATGGTCGTGATCACGACCTCCGTCGAGCCCAGCACCACCCCACCGGCGAGCCGCTGGATGTTGTACAGCTCCGAGAGCTTCCTACCGTCGTCGGGCGTGGTGTAGTTGCGGAACTCCCCCACCGCCTGGTCGCCGAGGTTGTTCCGGTCGACCAGGAAGAGCACCCGCCGTGCGCCCGCGTGCTTGAGCAGCCGGTACGTCTGGGTGACGGCGGCGAACGTCTTCCCGGCACCGGTGGCCATCTGGACGAGGGCACGGGGAAGATCCAGGCTCAGCGAGGTCTCGACCCCGTTGACCGCGTCGATCTGGGCGGGGCGGAGTCCGGCCTCGACCAGCGCGGGCAGCTGCCGGATCCGCGCACGGAAGGTCTGTGCCTCCGGCCGCTCGTCGGCCTCGGTCATCCAGGCGGCGATGGTCTCCGGGCGGTGGAAGGAGAAGACCCCCCGGGACCGAGGGTCGGGGTCGAGGCCGTTGGTGAAACGGGTCTCCACGCCCGTGCTCTCGTAGCGGAACGGCAGTGGGATGTTCCGGCGCCAGGTCGCCATCGCGTACTCCTGGGGAAGCGCGGTGGCGTACCCGGCGCTCTGCCACTCCACCCCGGTGAGCGAGGTGCCCTCCCGCTTCGCCTCGATCACGCCGACGAGCATGCCGTCGACGTAGAGGGCGTAGTCGGAGCTGCCCTTGGTGAAGGTGAACTCCCGTACGGCGACCCCGGTGCCGGCCAGCGGGTTGAGCTGGTCGCGATCCTGGACGATCCACCCGGCCTCGCGGAGCATCCGATCGATCTCCCGGCGGGCCTGCACCTCGTTGAGCGGCTTCGGCGCGCGGGCCTGCTCGATGAAGAGCCTGCGCCTGCGGAGGGAGACCTTCTGCTGCTCCCGCTCTTCGAACGCCGACCTGAGCTCCGCCTCGGTGCCCCGCAGCGCTTCGAGTCGCGTGGCCAGCCGGTCGCGTTCGGCCTTGATGCGGGCGAGCTCGTCCTCCGCCCTCGCCCTCGCCTCCAGGGCCGCCTGGGCGTGCGAACGCTTACCGTCCAGAACGAGCCGCGCCTCGACGAGCTCCCGCTTGTAGCGTTCGAGGTCCTCGCGGAGCTGGCCGGTGACGTCGACCGGCGGCTGAGGCGGTACGAAGGTGATGACCCGGCGGTCGCCGGTGATGGCGCGGTGCAGCAGCAGGCCGAGCTGGAAACACTTGTTCAGCGCGTCGAGGGCGGATCGGGAGTCGGCGTAGTGCTCATGAACGGCCCTGTTTCCGATCCTGCGGATGTCGTGAAAGGCGTCCGCGCCGCTCCTGAGGATGACGCCGTTCTCGGAGAGGACCTTGATCCTGGTCTCCAGCCGGTTGTCATGGGACACCGGGATGCCGGTCCTGCGCATCATGACCGTGGTCAGAACCTCGATGAACTGACGGCACTTGACCAGGGCACCGTTGGGGTCGGTGAAGACGGACGTCTCGGCGCCCGTTCCGTACACCACGAGCAGCGGCTCATGCGCGAGCAGAAACCCGAAGTTGGGAGACCCTCCGGCCAGTCCCTCGATCCCACCGCTCATTCATCCTCGCAGACGCCCGACCTCAACAAAGCCTTGCAGAATATCTGAAATCACTCTTTGCGCAACACGTTTCCTCGGACTTCTTATCCCGGCTCGTCCCGAGACCGTTACTGGACGCACAAAACCCCCGACCGGTTGACCGATCGGGGGTTGCGATAGCAAAAAGGACGAAATCCTATTCGCCATTAAGGGATAACCGAAAACGGTTCAATCCCGGCAATCAGCTCAGAGGGTCGAAGTCTCCCGCCTTGACGCCACGAACGAAGGACCGCCACCCGGTGGAGGCGAAGAGCAGGTGGGGGCCGTGCGGGTCCTTGCTGTCACGGACCGCGACCGCGCCAGGCAGGTTGGCGGCGACCTCGACACACTGAGCACCGTTGTCGCCGGAGAGCGACGACTTCCGCCATACCGCAGCACTCAGATCCATTGCTGTCTCCTTCCTGCGAGCGATTCCCATGCCTCCGGAGCGATCAGACCAGGCGGTCGAACTCCCCTGACTTGATGCCGCCGACGAAAGCTCGCCACTCGCCGGAGGTGAAGAGCAGGTTGGGGCCGTGCGGGTCCTTGCTGTCGCGGACCGCCACGGCACCGGGCAGGTTGACGGCTACCTCGACACACTGGCCACCATTCGATCCAGAACGGGACGACTTCCGCCAAACGGCCGTGCTCAGATCCATTCCTGTCTCACTTCCTCGATCATTTTGAGGGACATGTGGTCAGGATAAGCCCATCGTCGTATCGCTTCATAGCGACTCCATATCGAGGATACAACTTTAGGATCAGCCGAAATTTGCCCATCTGCGGGAGAATCGATATGGATAGTGTCAGGCTGACCATTTGGGAGCTCTGCGATCATGAAAGCGCCCAGCAAGCCCATCAGACAGCGCTGATCGACGAGCTGGATGGAGATGTTGGGGCGCTGAGTGACCTCCAACAGATAACCAAGCTGTTCGCGCATTACCTCTGCGGACCCCACCGGACGGCGTAGCACTCCCATATCGATGAGAGACAGGAACATAGGAGAGTCATCCTCATCGAGAAGCTGTCGACGCTGCATGCGCGCTTGGACACGCTCGTCCACTTGCTGAGGGGTCATCCGTGGTTCTTGGCTAAGCACCTGGTGTGCGTAGGACTCGGTCTGCAGGAGACCGGGGATGAGCAGCGGATCCCACGAGCGCATGACGAGGGCGAACGGCTCGATCTCCTTGGTCCAGCTCATGAACCAGACCGGGCCACCGTGACGGGCGACGATATGTTGGCGCATGTCCACGAAGTACGTGCTGCCGTCTGAGCCGAAGAGGATGTCCAGGCGTTCGGCGTCGGACTTGGACGGGGTGCGGGCGGCGCTCTCCAGGCGGCTCACTTGAGTCTGGGTGCAGCCGAGACGTCTGCCCACGGCGGCCTGGGAGAGCTGGGCGGCCTCGCGCAGGCGGCGCATCTCGGCGCCGAAGCGCGCGCGGGGGGAGCCCGGGTCCGGGGGGATCTCGTCGCTCATCGCATTCCTCCTGAAATAGAGAAAAACGGATTTTTAGTTATAGCGGCGATTCCAGGCCCTGGTATGCGGAAACCCTCGCCAGACATTCCAGAGCATCCACCGGGGTGTCAATCCAGCCATGAATCCACCTGCCACGCGGGCAATCTAATCACACGTCCTCTCGATCCGACAGGACGAAAAAGAAAGCATCCTCATACTTTTAAATCAGGGACGAGAACGAGTTATGAATGATCAGAACGGCGACCTTTCGCGCCTCGGTCGTGTTCACCGTACGCATCCGGAGGACAGAAGCGTCACGGCGATCGAGCGGCGTGCGCGATTCATTCATCTGACCCGGCTCAGCTGGGATCTGCACGGCCTCGGAGTGTGCACCTCGCTGGTCCTTCCGGTGGCCGGGCAGCCGATTCTGGAGATCCGGACGGGCACGGCACTGGTCAGGGTCACCGTCGTCCGGCGCCACTGCGGCTGGGCGTTCGTCTGGCGGCCCTGGTGGGCGCGGCTGTGGCAGCGCGGCGAATGGGTCTGGGCGGAAGCCGACAACGCGGCCGACATGATCATGTCGGCGGTGACCGCATGAGGTCCGAGCCGGAGGCGTCGGGGGAAGAGAGCGACCGTTCCGGGCATCGCGGTGAGGGGACCTCAACGATGTCATGCCGGGAAACGGGACGTCACGACGCGATGCCGTGGGCGGGTGGGCCGTACAGCGCGTGGCGGCAGGTCTTTCCCGGCAGGGTGGCATCCGTACCGGAGGTGCGGGCCTGGGCGCGGGACCTGCTGACCGGACGCGTCGCGGCCCCGGTGCTCGACGACGTGCTGCTCCTGCTGAGCGAGCTGGCCACGAACGCGGTCGCCCACTCCGACTCCGGACGCACCACGGAGGGCCGCCTCACCGTCTACCTGGCTCGTACCACCACGCTGGTCCACGTGGAGGTCACCGACGAAGGCTCCGCCACGAGCGCGCCCGCCGTACGCGTACCGGAGGCCGACGACGACGGCGGGCGAGGGTTGTGGCTCGTCGACCTGCTCGCCACCGAGTGGGGATCCCACCACGACGGCACGGGCAGGTCGGTCTGGTACCAGGTCACGGGGTAGTGCCCAGGGCGGCGGAGGTCAGGTCAGCACGTCGAACGGGTTGACGACGGACACCCACGTGCCGGATAAGTCGTTGTTTTCCGAATGGCCAGAGTTCAGCGGAAATCGACTGCCTGGGGAAAGTCCTGATTTCGCGGGAAGTCCACGTCGTCGTCCCAGTCGGGGGCCGCGAGAAGAAATCGCCTGAAGTCCGGAGCGTCCCCTTCGAGGTGGCGGCATTCGGTGATGTCGATGACGTCGACCACCTGCTCTCCGTGCCGAGTACCCCTTTGAGGACCTTCGCTCACCGCACGACCTTTCTGAAGCGTTGTTTCGCCTCCTGAATCCGCCATCCGCTCGCCTGCGTCTTCTGTCGAGCCTGTCCGGATACAGAGTAGTCACAGCATGGGATCACGTGGGCGGTCTTGGCAGCCCCGAGCTCGGTGTGGGTTATGAGGCTCCTACCTGCATGATCGGACGGGCGGCACGATCGGCAGCCTCTCTCATCTGATTCGGGAGGCCGCTCTCCAAGCCCTCCCGGACAGCACCGAGAAGATCAGTCGTCGATCTTGTCGGTGTTGCAACCCGCCGAATGATTTTGTGATAGTCGAACCATGGAATCGGCTGATGGCGGAAACCAGCAGGAGCTACTCGACGAGCAGATCATCTACTACCGGGCGATTGCCACAGAATACGAGCGTCATGCTCTCCCCTTTCCCGGAGCCTCTGAGCTGTCGGCGGCGCTTGATGCGTTCCGGCCGACCGGCAGCGTGCTCGAACTCGCCTGCGGCCCAGGCAGATGGACCGCCCAACTGCTCCAGCACGCCACCGATGTCACGGCCGTGGACGCGTCTCCGGAAATGCTCGCTCTCGCCTCGACGCGGGTGGGCGAGGACGAGCGGGTGCGCTTCGTGTCGGCCGACCTGTTTCGCTGGCAGCCGGACCGTCGTTACGACGTCGTCTTCTTCGGGTTCTGGCTGTCGCACGTTCCGCCAGAACGTTTCGCGTCCTTCTGGTCGCTGGTGGCCGACTGCCTAAAGCCGGAGGGGCGGGTGTTCTTCGTCGACGACGGCTACCGCACCGCCGACGAACTCATCGAGGGCGAGCAATCCGCGACCATACAACGCCGGCTCATGGACGGGACCGCTTACCGGATCGTCAAAGTCCCGCACCGCCCGTCGGACCTCGAACGGCAACTTGAGCAGATCGGATGGCGCATCAAGATTCACTCGACCTCTGGGCCGTTCTACTGGGGAGCAGGAAAGCGGTCCTGACCTCAAGAAACCGCCACCTTCGATGGGACGACCTCGGACCGCGTCTCGTTCAATCCATCGCAATCCTGACCACAGCCCCCTTCAACGACTGCCGGCGAACCACTGGTCGGGATGTCGGCACTCGGCTGATCAACGGTGAGGTCACACTCGGATGGGCTGCCGTCCGGCTCCAGGAGATGGCTCACTGGAACCGGAGGGGGCGGTTCGAGTAGGTGGTCAGTTGTCCCAGGTGGCGTTTTTCAGGATGGTGGCGAGGCCAGGGGTGGCCCACTGGTCGATGATGAGGATCTTCGACTGGGGCAGATACCACTCGCGCTGCTTGAACGTCGACTTCTGCTCGCCGCCGCTGTAGGTCACGCACCGGCCCGGCCAGACCCGGTAGTGCGCCTTGTGCGCCACCCCGATGTTGCGGTAGCCGACCGCGATCGCCTTACCGATGACCTGACCGTACTTGGGGTTGGTCGCGCAGGGCGCCACGTCGGAGGCCGGGTAGTACGGACCCTGAGTCGGGTCGTATCGCCGGAAGCCCTCTCCCCCAGACTTGAGGGCCTTCGGCCCCATCACCCAGAAGCTTTTACATTTTGGCTGGAAGTAGCCGCCCTTGGGCCGCGCACAGGCACCGGTCACCACCCGGAGCTGGTCCGCGGTCCCGGACACCCACCAGGAGTCGGGGATCCTCAGCGTCAGACCGCCGCGCAGCCGGAGCTCCGCGGTGGAGGAACTCGCGGACGCGGGGAGCTGGGCCACCAGCAGGGCGGCTCCGGCGACGGCGGCGAGCGTGATCGTTCTCTTCATCATGGCGGCGATGCTATTGATCCGGACTTGCGGGGGATTTGCATATCTCTTGCGATGGGAATCTCGCGGCGGGAACGGGCCGCTCCCGCCGCACGTGAGCTTCACCCCGCCGGAGCCGTGAGGGGGCGCGGCCGACAGCCCCGAATGTCCGGTTGTGAGGGAGGTCATACCTCGATCGTCTCGCCGATCCCTGCTCGCACGTGTTTACGATCATCGTTGTCGCAGTCTCGCCCCCAGCAGGAGCTGACCACTTGCCAGACCGAGAACGGGTACGTTCCTCCCTCGAAAACCCCCTCGTCGAACGTTTCGTCATCGCCGTCATCGTCTTCAACGCCATCACGATCGGCGCCGAGACCTCCCCCTTCCTCATCGAGCGGATCGGGGGCCTGCTGCACGTCGCCGACCGGATCGTGGTCGCGATCTTCGTCGTCGAACTCGTCGCCCGCCTGTACGCCTACCGTGGCGCGTTCTTCAAGGATCCCTGGAACTGGTTCGACACCGTCATTGTGGCCATCGCGCTGGTGCCCGCCTCCGGCCCGGCCTCGGTCCTGCGGGCGTTGCGCATCCTGCGCGCGCTGCGGCTGGTCGCGGCCGTTCCCAGCATGCGCAAGGTCGTCAACGCCCTGCTCGCCGCCACCCCCGGCATGGCCTCCATCGTCGGGCTGCTCGCCCTGGTGATGTACGTCTTCGCCGTCCTCGCCACCCAGTTGTTCGGCGAGGTGGCCCCCGACTACTTCGACGAACTGCCCACCTCGCTGTTCAGCCTGTTCCAGGTCATGACGGGCGAGGCCTGGCCCGACATCGCCGATCAGGTGATGGACGAAATCCCTTGGGCCTGGACTTTCTTCGTCATCTACATCCTGATGACGACCTTCGTGGTGCTCAACCTCTTCGTCGCCGTGGTGGTCAACGCGATGGACGACTACAACACCTCCGCCGAGGAGCAGCGGACCGAGGACAAGCTCAACACCGTGCTGAAGGAACTCTCCCGGCTGAACGCCACGGTCGAGGCGATGCGGGCCCCCGGCACAACCAACACTGCGGACGCGGCGGACACGGTGGACACAACGGACATGACACCCGCACCTCGGCAGGAATCGTGCACCTGTGACCTCCGCGCCAGGTGAGACACGTTTTTCTTACCTGCCGATTCGGCATGGGACATCGGGAACCCGGGCCACGGAGTGATCGTTTCCATCTCGACCGTCACACCAGACAGAGAGAGGAAACCGTGATCTTCAAACGGATGCTGGGGGCTTTCGGGGTCGGAGCTCCCTCGGTTGACACCGTGCTGGCCGCGCCGAGGGTGCGGCCCGGCGAGCTGCTGAGCGGCGAGGTGCGTGTCAAGGGCGGCGACTTCGACGCCGACATCGAGTACATCGCCCTCGGCCTGGTCACCAGGATGGAGTCTGAGCACGGCGAGGGTGAGCAGACGGGCCTGGTGGAGTTCTTCCGTACGCAGGTCAGCGGGCCGTTCCGGCTGCGCAGCGGCGAGGACAGGGTGGTGCCGTTCCAGCTGCCGGTGCCGTGGGAGGCTCCCGTCACCGAGGTGATGGGCCAGCGCCTGCACGGCATGGTCATGGGGGTGCGCACCGAGCTCGCGATCGCCGCGGCCGTCGACAAGGGCGACATGGACCCGGTCGAGATCGCACCGCTCGTCTCCCAGCAGGCCGTGCTCGACGCGTTCGTGCGGCTCGGCTTCCACTTCAAGAGCGCCGACATCGAGCACGGTCACCTCTACGGTGTCAGCCAGCAGCTGCCGTTCTACCAGGAGATCGAGTTCTACCCGCCGCCCGCGTACGCCGGGCAGATCAACGAGGTCGAGCTCACCTTCGTCGCCAGTCCCGTGGGCCTGGACGTCATCGTGGAGGCCGACAAGCGCTCCGGCGGCTACAGCTCCGGTGGGGACGCCTTCGGTCGCTGGCAGACCAGCCACGACGAGGCCCCGCACCGTGACTGGGCCGCCGAGATCAACGGCTGGCTCGCCGCTCTCGCCCAGAACGGGCACGGCGGCTTCCACGCCGGCGGCCACGACCCCTACGGCGGTCACGGCGGCGGACCCTACGGTGGTCACCACGACCCGTACGCCCACCAGGGCGGCGGCCACTACGGCGGTCACCATGGAGGCCATCACGGTGGCCACGGCAGCGGGCCTGGCTGGGGTGGCGTCGCCGCGGCCGGGGCGGCCGGTGTGGTCGGCGGCTTCGTCGCGGCCGAGATCGTCGACGAGATCTTCGAGGACGACGAGGGCGAGGACGAGTAGTGGGACCTCGGTGAGATCGACCCGTCGATCTCACCGAGGTCCCACCGGAGAGGCCACACCGCCGGGCCCGTCTCGCCAGCGCAGCGGGACGGGCCCGGCGCGGCTCCCCTCGGCTCAAGCGCCGACGATCGTGGCGGTGAGCGGGTCGGGCGAGGACGGACCCGCCGCGGTTCCTCTCGGTGCCTCTCGGCGCCCAGATGCCCAAGCGCTCGGGCGCTCAAGGGCTCAGGTACTCAAGGGCTCGGGTACTCAAGGGCTCGGGTCGAGTGCCCAAGCGCTCAGATGCTCGGGTGCTCAAGGGCCCAGGCGCTCAGATGTTCAGGCGTCCTGAGCACCGTGGACCGGCCTTCAACGACAGGCCGGTCCGGATCGTTCAGTGAGAGATCAGCGGATCTGGCGCTTGTCGTACGCCTTCACCGCGAGCACCACGCCACCGGCGGCGACCGCGATCTGGATGACCAGCTCGATCCAGTCGATCCCACGGGTGTCCGCCACTCCCAGCACCGTCGCGATCGCGGTGCCGATGAACGCGGAGATGATGCCGATCACGATGGTGAGCCAGATCGGGATGGACTGACGTCCCGGGACCACCAGCCTGCCAAGCGCTCCGATCACGACACCGATGATGAGAGCGGAGATGATGCCCGTCACTTCCATGCTGCACGCTCCTGGGAGGCGGTCGCCGACTCGCGTCGGTCGAAGGCTGTGAGTCGATCACTACGCCCAACGATCTCGCGCTCGTCGTGGTTCCCTCGGCCGCTCCCGCGTTCTTCATGGTTTCCCCGCTGCCTGTCGCAGGCATAGCGGCAGGCGTCGCCGGTCAGGGGGCCGTCACAGTGCCGATCAGGGTGCCGGTACGGGCTTTTTGAGCACCTCCGCCAGGAGTGAGAAGCTCTCGCCGCCCCGACCCGCGTCGATCGCCTGTCGGGCGACGGCGTGGGCGGCACTCATCACGCCGGTGTCGATGCCCCGGGCGCGGGCCGCGTGGACGACGTGTTCCATGGTGGCCGCGGCCGACACGATGGTGGACTCGTCGCCCGGGTGCTCACCGTTGTCGACCTGCTCGGCGAACTCGTCGATGATGTCGGGCAGCAGGGCGCCGATCCCCTTGGCGAGCGGGGCGAGGTCCCTGGCGGCGATGTTCTCCGCGGACGCCAGTGCGAAGGCGTGGACGAGACCGCTCATGGACGTCCAGAAGAGGTCGAGCAGGGCGAGGTCGTGCGCCGCCGCCCTTCCGGGATCCGCGCCCAGGTACGCGGAGGTTCCGCCCAGGCCTGCCAGCGTCCGCCGATGGGCGCGGTGGATCTCCTCAGGTCCGCTGTACAGGACGACGGCCGCCGGTCCGCCGATGGTCTGCGTCGGGGTCATGATGGCGCCGTCGAGATAGTCGACGCCGCGCTCGGCGGTCCACGTGGCCATCCGGCGCGCGTGCTCCGGGGTGTCGGCGGTGAGGTTGACCAGGGTGCGGCCCTTCAGCGCGTCGGCGGCCGGTTCGACGATCGCCCGTACGGCGTCGTAGTCGATCACACAGGCGATCGTGAGCGGGCTCGCCGCGACCGCGTCGGCGACCGTGTCGGCGTGGGTCGCGCCCCGGGCGACGAGGGCCTCGGCTTTCGCGGCCGTGCGGTTCCAGACGGTCGTGGGGTGGCCGTTGTCCAGGAAGGCTCCGGCCAGCGCCTGGCCCATCGGTCCCAGACCGAGGACCGTCACCGGTACGGGATGGTCGTGGGTCATCTTCTACTCCGATCCGAGGTCGTTCGATCCGGCGTCCGGGCCCCTCCTCGCGGGGTCCGTGCGGAGCAGGTCGATCAGGGCCGAGAGGTCGTCGCCGCCCCTGCCTGCGGCGACCCCCCGGTTGAGCAGCGCCCCCATGGGCTCCAGCAGTTCGGTGCCGACGCCCTGGTCCCTGCCGGTCTCCAGCAGGTTGACGAACCCCGTCGCCTGCATCTCCAGGTTCGAGGCGGTGGCGGAGTGGTCGTTCGTGTCGTACGCCTTCGCCATCTCGGGCAGGCCGGCGATCATGGCGTTGAGCCAGGAGACCACCATCGGCGTGAACTCCGTCGCCGGGACCTTCTCCGAGCCGGCCAGGGCGACGGCCTGGAGGAAGCCGCCGAACATCCCGTACATCGCGCTGAGCAGGGCGATGTCGTAGAGGGCCGCCCGGCCGGCGTCCTCGCCCAGGTAGCTGACGGTGCCCGTCGCCGACAGGGTCTCCTCGTGGGCGGCGAAGGCCCGGGGCGATCCGCTGCAGAGGACGAGCGATCCCGGACGCCCGATCATCGGGGGCACCGCCATGATGCCGCCGTCGAGGTAGTCGGTGCCTTGGGCGGAGGCCCAGCGGGCCAGTTCGCGCGCCTGGCGGGGGGTGCCGTTGGTGAGGTTCACCAGGGTCCGGCCCGCCAGGGCTTCGGACGCGGTGCCGGGGCCGGTGGAAGTGCCGGGGCCGCCGGTGGTTCCGGGGGTGTTCGCGAGGCCGGACGGGCCTGGGGCGTGTGGGATGTCCGCGCTGTCGGACGCGCCGGGCGCGGCCGGTGCGCCGAGGGTGGCGCGTACGGCGGCGTCGTCCAGCACGCAGACCACGACGAGCGGGCTCGCGGCGATCGCCTCGGCGGCGGTGGCCGCCTCGGTCGCGCCCCGCTCCACGAGCTCCCCGCCTTTTCCGGCCGTACGGTTCCAGACGGTCGTGGGATGGCCGTTGTCCAGAAAGGCTCCGGCGAGCGCCTTTCCCATCGCCCCCAGGCCGATGACTGTCACCGGCGGACGGCCGTCGATATTCATTTATCCCCCTGTTTCATACGGTGTCGGCATGCGAAGGTCCCAGGCCCGGATTTTCGTTGTGACCCCGGGGCTGGGACGTTTCGATGCTGTCGCGCCGCTGAAACTTCCTCAAGTACCTACTATTTTGTCAGGTACTAACCTTTTTGTAAGTATGGAGAGTGGGATGAAGAAACAGACCTATTCGTGCGGGCTCGACGCCGCCATCGACGTCGTGGGTGGCAAATGGAAGGCGCTGATCCTGTGGGCCCTCCACCACAACCCGCTCCGGTTCGGAGAGCTGAGGCGAAGCGTGTCGGGCATCAGCGAGAAGATGCTGATCCAGCAGCTGCGGGAGATGGAGTCGTACGGCCTGGTGCACCGGGAGGTATACCACCAGGTTCCGCCGAAGGTGGAGTACTCGCTCACCGAGTTCGGCCACTCGCTGAACACCGCGCTCATCCCGCTCGGCGACTGGGGCGAGTCGCACATGGAGACCATCGAGGCCCTCCCCCGCCCCTGACCGTTTCCGCCGTTCCGTCTCGCTGGCACGCTCGCCGGGAGAGCCCCGACCCGCACGGGACGGGAGCTCACCGGGAGAGCCCGTACGGGACAAGGATTCACCGCAGGAGCGGGACCCGCACGGGCGAGAACCCACCGGAAGACCCCGACGAAACGGGAGAGCCCGTACGGGACGAGGGCTCATCGCAGGAGCCGGGACCCGCACGGGCGAGAACTCACCGGGAGACTCCCGCCCCGGCCGGGACGGGACGCTCGGCGTGCACCAGCAGGTCGCTGAGGACCTCGCCGAGGATCTCCACGCCGTTCCTGGTGAGCACCGACGCGGGGTGGAACTGCACCGAGACGAAGCCGGGGCCGCGCAACGCGTGGACCTCGTCGCTCGACGCCTCCCTGAACACCTCCACCGTGCCCTCGCGCTCCAGGCAGGGGAACCGGTCGGCGGAGCTGCGGGCCGCGAAGGTGTTGTAGAAGCCCACCAGCTCCGTCCGCCCCATGAACTCGATCTTCCGCTGCACCCCCTGGTTGGGGAACGGATTCCGCCTGATCTCCAGCCCGAGCAGCGTGCTGAGCACCTGGTGGCCGAGGCAGACCGACATGAAGGGGATGCCCAGCTCAAGGAGGCGCAGCGTCGTCTCCCTGAGATGAGCGATCTTGGGATCGGCGTGGTCCCTGGGGTCCCCCGGACCGGGGCCGACGATGACCAGATCGTGCTCCTCCAGCCGGTAGTCCTCGTCGAACCGGCGCACGCTGACCTCGCACCCCAGCGCGGCGAGCTGGTGCCTCGCCATCGCGGTGAAGGTGTCCTCGGCGTCGATCACCAGCACCCTGCGGCCGACCAGTCTCGGCACCAGGTGCCTCCTGCTGTCCGGTCCCTCGAACCAGAACCCGGCGAGCGGCGCGTTCCGCTCGATCAGCGCCCGCCGCACCTTCGGGTGGACGCTCATGTCCACCACCGGGGCGGAGGCGCCGATGCCGCCGCCCGGCGCGTGGCGCAGCGCCTCCAGCAGCCCTGCCGCCTTCGTCCGGGTCTCCTCCGCCTCGGAGGCCGGGTCGGAGTCGCGGACCAGCGTGGCGCCGACGGAGATCCGCATCCGGCCCGACGCGTCGATGTCGGCGGTACGGATGACGATCGCGGAGTCCAGCGCCCGCGCGCCGGTCTCGTCCCGGCCGATCAGCGCGACCATGCCCGCGTAGTAGTCCCGGCCCTCCGGCTCGTAGCGGCTGATCACCCGGCAGGCGCTCTCCAGCGGGCCGCCCGTGACCGTGGGCGCGAACATGGTCTCGCGCAGGATGTCCCGCACGTCCAGCGAGCTGCGCCCCTCGATCAGATACTCGGTGTGCGCCAGGCGCGCCATCTGCTTGAGGTACGGACCCACCGTGCGGCCACCGAGGTCGCACACCCGGCCCATCATCTTCAGCTCCTCGTCGAGCACCATGTAGAGCTCGTTCGCCTCCTTGCTGTCGGACAGGAAGCCGAGCACCCCGCACACCTCGGGGCCGTCCGCGGGATACCGGTAGGTGCCGCTGATCGGATTCATCACCACGGTGCCCGCGTCGAGGGTGATGTGCCGCTCCGGCGAGGCGCCCACGAAGGTACGCCCGCCGGTGTGGATCACGAAGGTCCAGTGACAGCCGGGGTCCCTGCCGACCAGCCGCCGGAAGAACGCGAGCGCCGTGCGGGTCGACCAGTTGGTGATCTCGGCGGAGAACGACCGCTTGATGACGAAGTTCGCGCCGGTCCCCCGGCCGATCTCCTCCGACAGCACCCGGCGCACGGTGGCCGCGTACTCCTCGTCGTCGGAGTCGAAGTCTCCCTCGCCCAGCTCGATCGGCCCGTCGGGGAGCCGGTCGAGGATCTCGCTCATCGGCAGTACGGCCTGGTCGACGACGGTCATCGCGAGCAGCGGGGCCTCGTCGTCGGGGAACGCGTACCCGCGCTCGCCGATCTGCCGGTACGGCAGCATCGCGAGCACCTCGTGCCGGGCACCGGCGCCCCGGGCGTCGTCGTCGGCGTTCTCGGGGGGAAGCGGGATGTCCGCGATGCGGCTCACCTCGGTGGTCTCCCCGACGAGCAGGTCGAGCCGGTCCGCGCCGGTCGAGCCGGGACGGTGCAGCAGGGCGAACGGGGGTGCGTCCGGACCGAGGATCCGGTCGAGCAGGGTCGTCTCGTTCCTCGCGTCGGCTGTCGTTCCGGTCATCACTCCGGCCTCCGTCCGGGTCGTCGGTGCGGCCCCTGTCCGGGAGGGCGGAACGGTCCCCGTGCCGGTCGCCGGCCCGGTCACCGTCCCGCTCCTTCCAGGGCCGCCTCGTGCAACGCCACCTCGTTCAACGCCACCTTGTCCGCGACCGCCTCGTCCAGCATCGCCAGCGCGGACCGGGTGGACAGCGTCACCGAGCATCGCGACGCCGCGTAGTCCAGCGCCTGCCGGTGGTACTCCCGCGAGAAGTCGGCCACCGCGTCCGCCACCACGAAGGTCTGGATGTCCTGGGAGAAACCCTCGTGAGCGGTCATCAGGATTCCGACGTGGGCGTACACCCCGCAGATCACCAACTGGTCGCGCCCCCGCTCGCGCAACAGGTCGAGCAGGCCGGTGCGGCAGAACGCGCTGGGCCGCCACTTGGTGAGCACGACGTCGGGTCCGGCGGGGGCCACCCGGTCCAGGATCATCCGGTGCTCGGGGTCGGCGCTCATTCCCGAGCCCCAGAAGTCCTTGAGCAGGCCGCGCTGCTCGTCGGTCATCCCTCCCGGCTGCGCGGTGTAGACGACCGGCGCGCCGAGCGCGGCGAAGCGCGTCCGCAGGGCCACGACGTTCTCCACCAGGTCGGTCGTAGGGGCCTGGCCGCGCGGGAACGGGCTCAGGAAGTAGTTCTGCATGTCGTGGACGAGCAGCACCGCGCGATCGGGATCGACGGTCCAGCGCGCGATGTTCTCAGGCAGTTCGTCCTCGGTCGGCATGGGATAGGAGTCGATCGCCGGGATCGCCATGGTGTGCCTCCGTTCTTCGTGAAGTACCGGGTTCCGGCCTCGGTGGGCCGGGGTCGTGCTCATCGGGTTCGCCCGAGCGGGCCGGGGTCGTGCTCATCGGATTCGCCTGGACGGACCGAAGTCGTTCCCACCGGGTTCCGGCCTCGGCGGGCCGGGGTCGTGCTCAGTTGCCGAGGGCGGCGCCGCCGTCGACCGTGAGGTCCTGCAGGGTGATGTGCGCGGCGCGGTCGGAGAGCAGGAAGAGCACCGCGTCGGCGACGTCGGCGGGTCGCGCCAGCCGTCCCATCGGGATGCCGACCCGGAAGGTCTCCGGCGCGCCCTCGATGGAGATCCGCAGCGCGTCGTCTCCGTTCCACAGCGAGGTCAGCATCGGTGTGTCGGTGGAGCCGGGGGCGACGACGTTGCACCGGATCCCGTGTTTGGCGAGTTCCAGCCCCAGGCACTTGGTGAAGCTGCTCGCCGCCGCCTTGGACGCCGCGTAGGCGGCCATGTTCCAGCGTGGGGTCCTCGCCGCGTTGGAGGCCAGCGTGACGATCGCCCCGGAACCCCGGGGGATCATCCGGTTCGCCACCGCCCTGCTGACGTGGAACACGCCGGTCGCGTTGACCGCGAACGTGGTGTCCCAGTCGTCGTCGCTGAGCGAGGCCCCCGCGCCGACGCGCAGCACTCCGGCGGCGTTGACCAGGTAGTCGATCGGTCCCAGGTCGCGTTCCGCCCGCTCCACCATGGCGTCCACCTCGGCGCTGGAGGCGACGTCCGCGACGAAGCCCTGGACGCGGTGCCCGGCCTCGGCGAGTTCCTTGACGAGCGTGTTCAGTGCCTCGGCGTTCGCGTCCATCGCCGCGACGGCGATGCCCTCGGCGGCCAGCGCCCGCACCACCGCCTCGCCGATACCGCCTGCCGCCCCGGTGACCAGAGCTGTTTTATCGCGCATCGGTCGTGCCTCCTCATCTTCGTGCCGCACGGGTGAGCGTGGCGACCAGGTCGGGATCGACACCGAGACAGCGCACAGAGAAGGTTCCGAGTGCCTCAAGGTAGTCGGCTTCGAGTTCGTCCTCGTCGAGGCCGGTGGCCCTGCCGCCCTCCACCAGGGTCCGGCCCGCGACGATCACGGTGTCCACGTCCGCCGAGCCGCCGAGGGCGAGGAAGCTCTCCAGCGGGCGTGGATTGAGCAGGTAGCGCCAGTCGTCGGCGGGGACGAGCAGCAGGTCGGCCTGCTTGCCGGCCTCCACGCTGCCGATCTCCCCCGCCCAGTCCAGCCCCTGGGCCGCTATCCGGGTGGCCATCGCCAGCGCGTCGGTCGGAAGCACCTCGGTCGGGTCGGCGTACATCTCGTTGTAGATCTGCCAGGTGACCCGCATCGCCTCGGCCATGCCGCCGATCGGCAGCGCGGCGCCGTCGGTGGAGAGCGAGACGTCCAGCCCGGCGCGCCGGAACTCCGGGATCACCCGGGTCTCGGTGAGCGAGGACTCCCCGGCGGGGCCGTACTTCGCCGGCGAGTGGCTGATGTGCGCGTTCGCCGCGACGAGCATCTTGCGCTCGTCCTCGTCGGCGAACGCGCAGTGCACCGCCATGAACCGGTCGGAGAGCAGGCCGAGGTCGGCGAACCTGCGGACCGGGGTCGTGCCGTAGTAGCTCCGCATCACCTCGGCCTCGTTGCGCAGCGCGCCGACGTGCGTCGCGAACGGCACGTCGTACCTGGCGACGAGTTCGGCGAGACCGGCGCCGAGCTCGTCGGTCATGGTGACCCCGTAGACCGAGGTCGGCCTCGCCCGTACCAGCCCGCTCGTGTCCTGCTCGCAGGCGCGCAGCAGGTCCTCGATCCGCCGCAGCACCACGTCGGCGTCGCGGGTCCTGCGGAACCGCGACTCGCCGGGGGCGCACACCGCGTCGCTCGCCCAGGTGCTGACCGAGCATCGCATGCCGAGGTGGCGGGCGGCCGAGGCGAGTGCCTCCGGCCGGTTGAACGAGCCCACGTCCCCGAGGGTGGTCGCGCCGGAGCGCAGCTGGGTCCACATCGAGTAGCGGGCGATCGCCTCGGCCTCCTCGGGGGTGAGCCGGTCGATCTGGTCGTGGAAGGAGTCGAAGACCATCGAGATCTGCCGGAGGTCGCCGCCCAGCGCCATGAACACGGGCTTGTCGTCGCGGTCGGCGGCGGGTCGCAGCGCGCCCTTGAAGGGGAACCGCATCGCGAACAGGTCGTGCCAGTGCGCGTTGACGAAGCCGGGCAGGATCATCTTCCCCCTGGCGTCGATCGTGCGCAGGTTCTCGCGGTGCCGGGGCTCCAGCGCGGCCTCGACCTCCTCGGTGCTCCCCGCGGCGACGATCCGCTCGCCCTCGACGAGCACGGAGCCGTCGGGGACGACGCTCGCCTCGGCGTCGGCCGGGTAGAGGCAGCCGCCCCTGATCAGCAGCGCGCTCATCGGGCGGCCTCTTTCGTCTTCACCTGCCCGGCCTCCCAGGCCGCGCGCAGGTGCCTCTGCCAGGCGTCGACGGTCGGCTCGGCGGCGAGCTCGCCGAACTCCACGGCGATGCCCTGCCGGCGCCACCGGGTGACGAGCCGCATCATCTCCAGGGATCCCAGTCCGAGGTAGACGAGATTGGCGTCGCCGGTGATCTCGCCGGGTTCGGTCCCGACGATCGTCGCGATGGCCCGCCGCAGGTCGTCGGTCGTGGGCGGTGCCGAGATGTCGCGTTGCATGTCTGGTTCACCTTTCCTGACGTGCGAGCGGACGCACGAGGGTCTTCTCGTGGTCGGGGATGTCCCGGGGGTCGGGGGTGGACGGCGCGGGCGCCCAGTCGCGGGACAGGGCCGGGTCCTTCGCCGCGGCGGCGAGCACCTTCTTGTCGATCTTGCCGAGCGGGGTGAGCGGGAAGTCCTCGACGAACTCCACCCGGTCCGGCAGCTTGAACTCCGCCAGCCCGCGCTCGTGCAGCGCCCGCTTCAGCTCGGCCAGCGCCGGCTTCTCGCCCCGGTGGACGACGAACGCGTAGATCCGCTCGCCGAGGAACTCGTCGGGCACCGGTACGACCGCCGCCCTCGCGACCGAGGGGTGGGTGAGCAGATGACCCTCCACCTCTCCGGCCGAGATCTTGTCTCCGCCGCGGATCACGACGTCCTTCAGCCGCCCCTCGATGACGAGGTTCCCCTCGGGGGTGAGGCTGGCCAGGTCGCCGGTGCGGTAGAAGCCGTCCTCGGTGAAGGCCCGCCGGTTGTGCTCCTCGGCGCGGTAGTAGCCGCGCAGGGTGTACGGGCCGCGGGTGAGCAGCTCGCCGGTGACGCCCGGGGGCACCTCGGCGTCGTGCTCGTCGACGATCCGCACCTCGTCGGCCGGTGAGATCGGCCGCCCCTGGGTCTGTACGACGGACTCGGGGTCGTCGCCCTTCCTGGACATGGAGAGCAGTCCCTCGGCCATGCCGAACACCTGCTGGAGGCGGCAGCCCAGCTCGGGCTCGATCCGCGCGGCCAGTTCCGGCTGGAGCCTCGCCCCGCCGATCTGCAGCACGCGCAGGCTGGACAGGTCCGCCTCCCCCCACGCCGCCTCCTCCAGCCAGAGCTGCGCCACGGTGGGGACGACCGAGGTGACGGTGACCCGCTCCCGCTCGATCGCGCGGAAGCAGTCCTCGGCGACCGGGGTCTCGACGAGCACGACCGTGCCGCCCTGGCCGAGCGTGCCGACGACCCCCGGGCAACCCCAGGTGAAGTTGAACTCCACCGGCAGCGCCGCCAGGTAGACGTCGTCCGCGCCGAGCTCGCAGACTTCGGCCACCGCTCCTGTCTGGTAGACGTAGTCGTCGTGCGTACGCGGGATCAGCTTGGGCAGCGCGGTCGTCCCGCCGGAGAGCAGGAAGAACGCCACGTCCGAGGGGTCGCTGCCGGGAAGCGGGACCGGGTCGGCGTCCACCCGCGCGAGCGGGATCACCGTCGCACCGGCCGTGCCGGTCTCGGCGCCGCTCCCCGCGTCGCTCTCCTCGCCGTTTTCCGCGTTCAGGACGAAGATCTGGCGCAGGCTCGCCACCTCGTCGGCCATCCGCAGGGCGAGCGCGGTGTGGTCGAACCCGCGATAGACGCCGGGGACGACGTATCCGGACGCGCCGGACAGCTCGCACAGGTGCCTGATCTCGTTCGCCCGGTGCGACGCGAGAGAGAAGACGGGTTTGGCGCCCGCCCTGAAGAGCGCGAAGGCCACGATGACGAACTCGGGCACGTTGGGCAGTTGCAGGACGATCCGGTCGCCGGGCTCGACCCCGAGGCGGTGGAATCCCGCCGCCATCCGGTCGATCCGGTTCTCCAGGTCCCGGTAGGACAGGCGCAGATCTCCGGCGACCAGTGCCGTACGGTCTCCGAAGGTGCGGGCCCAGGTCCGCGGGAGGTCGCCGAGGCGCTCTCCGCGCCAGAGGCCCTCACTCCGGTAAAGGGTGGCGAACTCCTCGGGCCACGGTGTGCATCCGTCAAGCATCTACCGGCCTCCGTTCTCCGGCTCGCGGTTCTCGGGCCCTTGGTCGCCGTCTCGCGGCTCGTGCCCCGGGCGTCTGTGGTCGTCGTGCTGGATCTCCTGGTCCTCGGGCTCGTGGTCGTCGTTCTGGAGCTCGTGGCTCTCGGCTCCACGGCTCGCTGCCTCGTCGCTCTCAGACCCGCGGTCGCCGGGCTCGTACGGGGCGATGATTTCCAGGACCACGCATCCGGCCTCCATGCCGGGGGCGCTGCCGATGAGCAGCACGTGGTCTCCGGGGACGACCTGTCCGCTCGTCCACAGGTGCTCCAGGCCGATGAACGGGTCGGCGGCGCCGGCGTGCCCGATCCTCCGGGTGAAGTCCCACAGGCCCCGGTCCGCGTCGATCTCCAGGGGGTCGAGGAACATCGCCTCCAGGGAGTTCCGCGCGAAGGCGGTGTGGCAGACGCGGGTGACCTTCTCCATGGAGATCCCGGCCTCCTCCAGCGCCCGGTCGGCCGCCTCGGCGACGCACTCGCCGAAGTGCCCCATGGGGGGTGCGATGCCCGCCGCCCACTGCCTGCGCCAGTAGTCGCTGCGCTCCTCGAAGTTCAGCGAGCGGCCGATCGTGACGCCGGGCGGGAAGATGACCTCCCCGCCCCGGTGCAGTTCCTCCATCCCGGGGTTGGAGACCGTCCCGAAGGCGAGCACCCTGGCGAAGCCCCCGCGCCGCGAGACCACCGCGGCGGCGCCGCCGTCCGCGAGCAGGAACATCCTGGAGGCCCGCCACCGGTCCACCCCCGGGGCCGAGAAGTTGTCGCCCGCGGTCAGCAGCACCGCGTCCTTGCGGTCCCTGCCACGGTCGGCGATGAGCCGGTGCGCGGCCATCTCAAGGCTCGCGATCATGCCGAGGCAGCCCTGCCGGATCTCCAGGGCGGTGATCGGCCGGTCCAGCGTCCTGCGCAGCACGTAGTGCGGCGCCGACCAACCGTCCGGCCCTTGGTGGTAACTGTCGCTGTGCAGCAGCGCGCCGAAGTCGTCGGGGCCGTGGCCCGAGCGGCGCAGCGCGACCTGGGCCGCGCGGGCCGCCATCTCCGGTGCCGGCGTCTCGCCGGCCACCATCACGGCCTCCATCCCGGAGGCCTCGCGGTCGGCCCGGTCGTACCAGGACCTTCCGACCGCGTGCTCGGTGGTCACCACGGGGGGCAGGTACGTGCCCACCCCCGCGAGGTAGATGTCGTCGACCCTCATCGCGCGCTTCCCCCCACGGCGGAGAGCAGGTCGGCGGAGTCGTCAGCCAGGACGCCTCCCCCTGCGGCGGGGACCAGGCCCGCGTCCAGGCCGGCGGAGGCGGCGAAGTCGGCCGCCAGGGCGCCTCTCCCGCCGGCGGGAACCAGGTAGCGCGCCACGCTGTCGAGCTTCTCGCAGGTCTCCTCGAACTCCCGCTCGGGAGTGGACTGCCCGACGATGCCGGCCCCGGCGCGCAGCCAGGTGCGGCCGTTCTGGCGGTAGGCGCTGCGCAGCACGAGCGCCGCGTCCATCTCGCCGTTGTGGTCGACGGTGAGCACGGCCCCGCTGTACAGACCCCGCGACTCGGGCTCGTGCCTGCGGATCGTGGTGTACGCGGCCTCCTTGGGCACGCCGGACGCGGTCACGGCGGGGAAGACCGCGCCGAAGGCGTCCCACGCCCGAAGGCCGGGGGCGAGCTTGCCGGACACCTGGGAGGCGAGGTGCTGGACGCTGCCGCGTTCGCGGATCGCCATGAACTCCGGCACCTCGACCGAGCCGGGCACGCAGACGTCGACGAGCTCGTCGGTGCCGACCTTCACCGAGATGGCGTGCTCGTAGATCTCCTTGGCGGAGGCGAGCAGGTCGGCGCGCAGGCTCTCGTTCTCCAGCAGGTCGGAGGTGAGCGCCCTCGTCCCGGCGAGCGGCTGGCTCACCACGCGGCCGTCCGCGGACACCTTGACCACGATCTCCGGGCTGAACCCCGTCGTCTCCACGCCACCGAGGTTGAGCAGGAACGACCGCGCGGGGTTGTTGCCCCGGCGTCCCGCGAGGTAGGTGGCGATCAGGTCGATGTCCTCGTCGACGTCGACGACCCGCGACAGGATGACCTTGTGCAGGTCGCCCCGGTTGATCTCCTCGACCGCGAGCCGCACCGCCGTCCGGTACGCGTCCTCGCCGCGTTCGCGCACGTCCAGCGGCTTCGGCTGCGCCTCGGAGGTGACCGCGGGGCCGGAGATCGTCTCCAGCAGCGCGGTCAGCGTCTCCTGGTCGGCGGCGCGCAGGTGGGCGTGGCCGTCCTCGATGCGGACCTCGGCCTTCGGCACCACGAGGTGCAGCAGCCGGTTGTCGCCGACGTGGTCGAGCCTGCCGTCCTTGGCGTAGGAGAGCTCGAAGGTCGCCCAGCCGTAGGCGCGCCAGGCGGGGACCTTCACGATGTCGAGCAGCCGGGCCACCTGGTGCAGCGGCCGGTCGCTCCAGGGCAGGACGACGTCGGGCTCGTTCTCCTGGGTCAGCCGGGCACCGGTGCGGTCCAGCGTGACCTCGGCCCGCGCGCCTGCCGCGTAGGACCATTTGCCGCCGCTCTCGTACACGACGTACTCCGCGTACGGGCCGGAGGCGGCGAGCCTGGCCGCGACCCTCGGCGGCTCCTCTGAGAGGGGAACCTGCGTCTCGAAGTAGTGCAGCCACCTGTTGGAACTCATCTGCGGGCATCCTTTCCTGGCCGTGGGAAGCCGGCTCTTTTTGTTACCAGCAATTACGCTAAGCTGGTAACAAAATCAGGACAATGGGCCCGCGATAAGACATGCTTTTCAGGATGCGAAGACGGAATGGCGAGGAAGAAAACGGGAGAGACGAAACAGCGACCGGGCAGTCGACCGGGAAAAGGGCGGGAGGACCGGAGAAACGCGAGGTCGCGGCCGGTTCAGACCCAGCCGGCCCTGATCGGTCAGAGGCCGGTCAGATCCAGCCGACGGACGGCGTCCACCCGGTTCCCCGCGTTCGGCTTGGTGACCGTCTTGCCGAGATGGTCGCGCACGGTCCCGACCCCGGCCGGTCGGAGGCCGGTCAGATCCAGCCGGCCTCGGTGGCGATACGGATGGCGTCCACCCGGTTCCTCGCGTTCAGCTTGGTGACCGTCTTGGTGAGATAGTTGCGCACGGTCCCGACGGACACGTGCATGATGGCCGCGATCTCCGGCGGCTCGGCGCCGCCCGCGGCCAGCCTCAGGACCTGGACCTCACGTCCGGACAGCGGGTTCTCCCCGACGTCCCACGCGGTCAGCGCGAGCTGCGGGTCGACGATGCGACGCCCCGCGGCCACCTCGCGGACCGCCTGGGCGAGGCGTTCCGAGGGCGTGTCCTTGAGCAGGAAGCCGGAGACCGAGACCGACAGGGCGCGGCGAAGGGTGCCGGGCCTTCCAAGGCCGGTCAGGATCAGCGTCCGGCAGGTGGGCAGCTTCGCGTGCAGCTCCTCCGCCGCGGAGAGACCGTCGAGCACGGGCAGGTCGACATCGATGATCGCGACATCGGGGCGCGTCTCGAGCGCGGTGGGCACGATCCTGTCCCCGCTGCCCACCTGGGCCACCACCGTGAGGTCGGGCTCGATGTCGAGGAGGGCCGCCAGCGCTCCGCGCACCATCGGTACGTCCTCGGCGAGGAGGATCTTCAGCACAGCGGCACTCCTGTCCGGACTTCGGCTTCAGGGCGAGAAACGACACCCGGACGCGACAGGGGCTCTCGATCTCGCGGGTGATCCCGCGATCGTCGTCACGGGGGGCTCGGTGACCAGTCTCTCGATCGACCTCGCGAGGCGACTCCCCTCCATGTACGCCTCACCACTGTTCGATCAAGCTTACTGGATCCACCGATCTTGATCCGAATAGTACCCAGTCAATTACGTTTGGCAATGCCAGCGGAATCTGACAGCTGCTTACTCTGACTTGTCAGTCAGAACGATCCGGCCGAATCACCCCCCGTCGCCGTCCGTTCCCTCCACATCCCTCGGCATGTCCCCGGACAGGGCATCGGACCCGTCCTCCCGCACGCCTCCGGGCATGTCCCTCGGCTTCTCCGCACGGAAGACGACGACCAGCCGGAACGTGCCGTCGACGACCTCGGCCGTCAGCCGCCCGCCGACGGCACGCAGCCGCTCCGTGAGGTCCCCCAGCCCGGAGCCGTCGCGGACGTCGGGAAGCGTCCCCGGCGGCACCCCGTCGTTGGTCACGCACAGCCGCGTCCCGGCCTCGTCCACGGCCATCTCGACCACGCAGTGCCGCGCCCTGCTGTGCCGCAGCACGTTCGTGGCCGCCTCCCGCAAAACGACCGCGAGCACCGCGTCCAGATTCCCCGGGGCCACGTCCTCGGGGATCCTCACCTCGACGTCGATTCCGGCGGCGGCGAGTGTGGAGACCAACAGGTCCGACTCCGCGCCGAACGACATGTGCCGGTATCCACCGGCCACCGCCCGGACATCCGCGACCGCCCGCCGCGCGATCTCCAGCACCTCCGCCACCTCGCACTTCGCCCGCTCCGCCGACCCCGGCAGCAGCCGGTACGCCAGCTCGCTCTTGGCGATCATCACCGAGAGGTCGTTACCCAGCAGGTCGTGCAGATCCCGCGCCACCCGCAGCCGCTCCTGGGTCACCGCCATCCACGCCAGTTCCCTTCGCGCCCGGTCCACCCGCGCCACCAGGTCCGACAGCGAGCCGATGCCGAAGACCACCAGGCCGGTCAGCAGCGTGGAGATCACCAGGTACGCGGTCCACTCCACCGTGTCGCCCTGCAGCACGGACAGCAGCAGCACGCCGGCGCCGATCGCCGCGTACAGCACCCACCGCCAGAAGCTCGCCACCATCAGCAGCACCGCCCCCGCGAGGAAGCCGCCCATCGAACCCCACGGCGCGCCGATCCACAGCAGCGGCAGGAGCGTGGCGACGGTCTGCACCACCAGGGTCGCCCTCCTGAGCCACGCCGGCCACGAACGCGGCTCCCCCAGGGAGTCGACGATCTGCACGCCGACCAGCACGGCGACACAGGCGGTGAATCCCGCCAGTTCGAGCGGGCTCGTCGGCCGCGCCAGCACGTTGACCACGATGAGCAGGCCGTACCCCGACAGCACCAGCACGGCGATGAAGCGGGCCACCCGCAGATGCCACGCCCGCGCCGGGCCCCTGCCCGGTGGCCCGTCATCCCGCGCGTCCGGTCGCGCGGACTCGCCCTGCGGCGTGCCGGACATCCCCGGTGCCTGGGAAACCGCGGCCCTCGCGGTGACCGGCGCCACGGGGGCCTCTGCGGTCAGCCGGAACCACTCGTCGTCGACCGTGACCGACAGTCGTCCGCCCGCCGCCTCCAGCCGGCCCTTGAGATTCCCCAGCCCCGTACCGGCCTCGAACGAACGTGCCCTCGGCTCGGTACCGGCCTCGAACGAACGCGCCCCCAGCTCCGGCTCGACCCCGTCGTTGCAGACCCGAAGCCGCGCCCGGCCCTTCTCCACAGACGCCTCGATCTCACAGTGCTGCGCCTTGCTGTGCCGCAGCACGTTGGTGACCGCCTCCCGCAGCACGATCGCCAGCACCGTGTCCAGCGCCTCCGGCAGGCCCTCCTGTGAAACGTTCACCCGGGCCCGCATCTCGGCGACCGAAAGCATCGCCTTCGCCGACTCCGCCTCCGCCGTCAGCGACATGGGCAGATACCCGCCCGCGACCACCCGTACCTCCGCCAGCGCGCGGCGGGCGACCACCAGGACGTCGCGGAGTTCGCTGCGCGCCCGCTCGGCCGCCCCCGGCAGCAGCCGGTAGGCCAGTTCGCTCTTCAGTGTCATCGCCGAGACGTTGTAGCCCAGCAGGTCGTGCAGATCCCGCGCCACCCGCAGCCGTTCCCGCGCCACCGCCATCCGCGCGAACTCCCCCTGCGCCGCGTGGACCGCCCGCACCAGGGACGCCAGCGAGCTGACCCCGTACACCATCAGCCCGGTGAGCAGGGTGAAGTACACGCTGTAGACGACGTCCACCACCATCAGGTGCTGTTCCCTGAGCGCGAGCAGCACGCCGACACCGGCCGCGACGGCGAAGAAGAGTCCCCAGCGCCACGGCCCCGCCACCACCAGCAGCATGGACCCGGCGAGAAATCCCGCGATGGATCCCGCCTGCGGGCCGACCCATGTGAAAGGCAGAAAAGTAACAATGGCCTGTACCGAAAGTGTGAGAACACGGAGCGGTACGGGCCAGCTCAGAGCCTCCTGTGTCGAATGTGAAAGTTGCAGGAAAAGCGCGGCCAGCAGACAGCCGGCGAAGCCCGACAGTTCGGTGCTCGGCAGGCCACTTCCCCATACGAACATCAGTGCGTTGAACACGTAGCCGTACAGAACGGCGACGATGATCGCGCGTGCCACCCTGGGGGCGGCGAGTCCGCCCTCCCTGTGCCGCTTTCTCCGGGTTCTCCGAGATGAACCGGGCAGCGACCTGGCGAGTCCGCGCCAGCCCTGCGGGGAGTCGGCGTCAACCGTCATCGATCGTCTCCTTCGAAGCCCGACCGGTTTCCCGTCCCCACTCATCCCGAGACCCTGAAGCAATCTATATCAGCTAAATAAGCTTAGATAGACCTATTTGCGTAGCTCTGGGTGAATCGACAGGGACTAGCAGTGGAAAACCATGCGTTGTCGCCGTACCGCATGATTCAAGCACGTCCGGCGAGAGGGCGGTGCTCACCGGACTCTCGCCGTGCGTGCCCTCATCCCCTCCGCGAAACGACGGGAAAGGCGAACTATCGGATTACGAGAGTGCCGCCCTCGCCTGAACAACCCATTCGGCATCATTCGCCGCGTATCGCCCGGAAAGCCGACTCGGCTCGGGAACGAGACGGTGGCCGACGACGAACCCGCCGACACTCGACTCGACGCGCCAGTCGAGGCCGAAGACGCGTCCCGTCACCTCGATGTCGCCGCTGTCCAGCCTGCACGCCGCCAGCCCCATCGCCGTGCAGACCAGGGAGAGCGTCTGCGTCAGCGCCCCGACGTTCTTGAGGACCAGCGAGTAACTCAGCCCGTTGTACTTCCTCGACAGCCTGCGGAACCGCGCGGTGATGGTGATCAGTACGGGCGGCGTCGCGTCCAGGTTCGCCGCCACCTTGCCCGTCTCCAGCAACTCGTCCACGTCCGCCGGGTCGAACCCGATCGGCTCCAGCCGGTGCCGCAGCGGATCGTAGTGGTAGATGCCCCGGGGCACGTCGGCACACCTGTCCACCGTGGCGTAGAGCTCAAGCTCATAAGAGCTCCCGCTGCTCGGGTAGGGGCGATCGCTCGTCGCGGTCGTCGAGGACTCGTCGGGCGAGCCGACCAGCGAGCGGACCCGGGCCGTCCTGTACAGCAACTCCCCCAGCTCACCGGCCGTCAGCTGCCGCTCGCCGTAGTGCCGGGTGTGCCTGCTCGCCTCGACGACCGCGGTGAGCGGCGGATCCGCCGCGAGCAGCTCACCCCACTTCGGCCGGGGCAGCGCGACGGGAGCCGGCTCCGCGCCGACGGGGACCTCCGGAGGCCCCGGCTTCACGACGGGCTCGACGCTCCACTGATCCCCCATCGGGTACGTCGCCCCGAAGTCGTGATCGTGCCTGCCGAGGGTGGAACGGGTGTGGAACATGAGATCGACGGGAGTCCAGGCGACGAGGGCGGGGTCGACGTCCTCCTCGAACACCATCGGCTGGAAGGGGTCCTCCTCCACGGCCTGCACCACCATCCCCGCCGCCATCAGGTAGGCGACCACGGGCCAGGACTCCGGCCCGATCGCCGAGGGGGCGACCGGGCGGATCAGCGACCCGACACCGGCCATCGCGTCGGGCCGGTGCAGGATGACGCGGTGCAGCGAGAGCGGCGACTCGACGTGGTAGTTGTTGCCGTCGGTTCTGATCAGCGCGAACCTCGACAGGCGGATCGGGTGGAGCAGAGGGACCGCCGGCAGCCGGAACCGCGCCCGCTGGGTGAGCGGGATCACCGACAGCGTCGGCTGCTCGGGATCGAAGCCGAAGGAGCGCACCACCATGTGCTGGAGACCGTCGAGGATCGCCTCCAGCTCCCGCCGTTCGTCCTCCTCGCGGATGACGTTGTCGAGCAGGATGGGCCCCAGGCTCATCCGGCGCATCGCCTCCAGCACGGCGGGTCCGGGGGACGGCAGGATCACGTCCTCCCAGCGGCTGTGCACCACCACGCTTCCGCTGTGCGGCTCCGGTTCGATGTAGACGTCCTCCCGGAACGACCACTGGGGAAATATCTGGAGCGAACCGGCATCATTGCCTTGGCCGCCGACCATCCTGTTGACTCCTGATCCGTGTTGGGACGGGAAAATGGCTACATGAACAGGGGAATCGGGTTGAGATCCTCGTACGCCGTCGCCCTGTCAAGACGTCCGAGCCGGACGGGGACGTCGTACAACCGCCCGGGGCCGAACCTCGCCCAGAAATGCCGTAGACCGGGGACGACCACCTTGACGACCGGCATCCCGATGTCGGGACGCGTCTGGTCGAGGACGAGAACCTCCAGGCCCGCCCGCCCGGCCAGTGTGACGATGTGCTCGACGTCCTCCCGCAGGTCATCTCGGGGAATGTAGGCGTAGTCACTCAGCGCCCGCGGCCCCCGATCCCCGCCCGGACGCAGATAGGGCTGGTTCTCCGTCGTCGCCCTGAGCCACCAGTCCTGGATGTGATGATCTGTCTCACCGTATCCCGTCCCGTCGGCGCGTGCCCCGGCGACGGCAGGAAGCAGTTGCCCGAGTTCGGTCAGCGCGCGCCGCGCGGCGATCCGGGGGTCGAAGTGGGCACCGAACCCGAGCATGATGTCCTCGGCCGGCTTGTCGACGCGCCGCGAGATCGCCGCCATCACGGGGATGCCCAGATCCGAGGTGACGTCGAGGACCCAGAACTCCCTGCCGATGCCCTCGTAGCGCGAGCGCAGGTCGGCGATCCACGGGTCGCCGAACGAGTCGAGGTCCACGGCGGGCTGACGCGTGCGGTTGTACCACCAGATGGCCACCGCGTCGCGCTCGACCAGTTCGAGGAACCCCTGGACGATCGCGTCCTCCACGCTGGAGCCCGCGGCGTTCCCGTTGGAGGTCGCGCGCAGCGAAGGATGACCGCCCCTGGTGAAGTAGAGCAGGTCGGTGGGGAGCAGGCGCTGCCGCTTCTCGGTGAGCGACCACACCGGGGTCCAGTCGACGACCTCCTCGTCGTCGAACGGCTCGGGGATGTGCTGGAAAGCCGAACTCTCGGCGTTCCAGCGGTGCCGGTCCTCGAACTGGCGCCGGTGGAAGTGCTGGCACTCGTCGGGGCGCACGGCCCGCTCACCCAGGCCGCGGAGGCTGCCGCGCACCGTCGGCTCGTCCCCGTGCCGCGATCCGCAGTGTCTCTCCACCGCCTCGCAGAGCGCGCCCACCCTCGCCTCGAGGTCGGTGCTCCCCTTGCCCCCGCTCTGCCGGCGCAGGCCGGCCCTCATCGCGGAGAGACTGTCGTCGGTGAGGGCGAGGTTCGGCCCGGAAAGGTAGCAGTGCAGGAAGGAGGGGCTGCGCGGGTCGCGCTGGATCACGTCCGTGATCCCGGTGAGGGGGTCGGCCAGATGGCGGTAGCGTTCCCAGACCAGTTCGGTCTCCAGCGCGCGATGCCCGTTGCCGCCCACCGCCGCCTTACTCCTGGACGCGACGGCGACGGGCCTGCCGACGCGTTCCGCGACCAGCCCGGGGTCTCCGCAGGAAGAGCACTGCGGGCGCCTCTCCACGGGGTGCCGCACCCCCTGCAGTGAGAAGGTGTCCAGCGTCCACACCGTGTCCTGGTGCTCGTCGCGCGATCCGGCCAGCCACTTGACCGCCTCCAGCGCCGCGAACCGTGCCCCGAGGGCGCGGGTGAGGGGCAGCGACGCCTCGGGCGGCCTGACGGCCCCCGTCTCCGGCGTGCTCCGCAGCCGTGTCTCCCCGCGCCGGTGCGCACGCAACCGCGTGGTCAGGCAGGACAGGCAGGGTCCCTCCCTCGGGCGGAAGATCGGGCCGATCCACAGGTCGGCGCCGACCGGCTTGACGAGCAGCCAGGGCCGCCCGTCCGCCAGTCTCCGTTCGTTGAACCGTTCGAGCTCAGGGTCGAGATAGTCGTCGCAGAGCACGAGGAACAGGGTCGCGGACCCGTCACCGTCCTCCTCGACGGTGACGTCCATCGACCGCAGCGCCTCGGCCGTGGGCCTGGTGTCGACTCCCCCCAGGGAGACGAGGTGGGCGGACGACTCCGCCAGCCCCGACGCGGCCCGGTCCGCGTCCAGCCGCCCGAGGTCCCAGTACGCCTCGGCGGCGGCGTCGGCCCTCGGGGAGGGCTCCGGGCGGCGAGGCCCGACGAGATTCGCCTCCGCCAGCCGGCCGAGGAGCCGGCCGAGCTGCGCGGCCGGGATCCCGGGCGCCACCCGCCTGCGCACCTCGGCCAGGCTGTGATTACCGTCCAGTAGCGGCGCGAGCGTCTGAATCTGCTCACCGGACAGGGCGACCGTCCCCCGTGCCGAGGTGAGATAGACCGCCTCCCCCGGAACCGTCACCGCCCGCAGGTGGCGCTTGAATCCGATCAGCGGTGAGTTCGCCCCGTTCTCAGTGAAGTGGTTCATCCGCAGTAGGTCCAAGCGGCAACGACGGGAGCGGGGTGGTCGAGGTCCTCGATGACGAGGTCTTCCAGGAGCGCGCGCTCCACGATCCCCGTACGCGGCCCGGCCGTCTCCTCGCCGCCGAGGAGGACGCCGAACCCCGCGAACGCGGTGCCTCCGAGGTCACCGGCGTGCCCGCCGGCGTTCTCGGACCCGGTCCAGGTCCTCATGAGGAACTCGGTGAAGCTCAGGTCCTGCTCATTCACCCGGTCGGCCAGGGAAGCGTTCATGGTCGCCATCGCGGTCTCCTCGATCTGCGTGAGTTCGAATAAGGGAATTGTGCGCTCGACCTGGAGAGGGGAACAGTTTTCACGTCACCAAACGAACGTGAAAGTCTCACATCGCACTCGTGGCGCCGTGTGTAGGACTTCCCGCTCCCGCCGGTCTACGCTGACCGCATCCGGACCAGGAGACTGGAGGAGATCATGGAGCAGAAGCAAATCCGCCGGCCGCAGAAAAAGCTCATCCGGGTCCCCCGGCAGAAAAAGAAGCGCGCGGCCGACTCTCGCCACACCATCGACACCCGCACTCCCAGCGGGGTCTACCTGCCCTACTAGGGCACGGCCGCGCATATCCGGAAAACGAGCGACCTCTTGCCTCAAGAGCCATGCCAACCAAATGGCTTGACACTTTCCTACTAGGTTAGCTTAAGAGGAAAAATGTACCACGACCTGCAAATAAATCGGCTGAGAGCGCTGGTCACCGTAGTCGATGTCGGCGGTTTCCGAAGGGCCGCCGAGGCCCTGCACATAACGCAGCCCGCCATCAGCCAGCAAATTCGCCAGCTCAGCGGCCTCATCAAGGGCCCCATATTCACCTCGACCGGCAGGAAACTGATGCTCAGCCCGCAGGGCGAGGAGCTCCTCGGCTACGCCCGCCGTCTCGTCGCACTCAACGACGAGGCGGTGGGCCGTTTCATCCCCCCTCCGGGAAACCAGCGGCTGTCCATCGGGATCGTCAACCAGCTCGCGGAGGCGCTTCCCGAGATCCTGCGGCTGCTCACCAAGGGCATGCCGCACACCCAGGTCAGCGTCCAGACGGGATTGAGCGAATCCCTGGAGAGCCGGGTGAGCACCGGCCAGCTGGATCTCGCGCTGCTCCTGCAGACGAGACCGCACCGGAGCGGCGCCACCAGCCAGGAGCTCGGCCACATGCGGATGGACTGGTTCGGGCGCCCGGCCCACGGTGAGGGCGCCGCGCTCCCGCTCACGCTCTTCACCGAGCCGTGCACGCTGCGCGGCCGCATCGTGGAGGCGCTCGACGAGTCGGCCGTCCCGTGGCGTGTCGGCTACGAGGGCGCCGAACTCGTCGGACTGCGCGCGGCCGCCAAGGCCGGCCTGGGCGTGGCGTGCCTCGTCGCCAACGGCGACGAGCTCTGGGGCCTGCCCAAGGCTGCCAGGCTCACCCTTCCCTCCCCGCCCGGCCCCCTGCCGGTGACCATGGCCCTGTCCACCGCCGCCGCGTCCTCGGGGTACGTCCCGATCGCCCGCAAGGCCTTCCAGCAGTCACTGCGCGACTACCCCTTCGCCGGCTGAGGCGACCGAACCCCTGCCCCCACCGAACCGGCCGGGCCCGTCGGACCCGATGACACCACCGAACCGACCAGGCCGACCGAGCCCCTCGCACCCACCGGCACCACCGAGCGGCCCTGAACCGGCCGGCCCTGCCCCCGGTCGACCGAATCGGCTGTTCCCGTCCCTGGCCGACCGACCGGCCGGCCCCGTCCCCGAAGGTTCCCACCGGGTGACTCATCCTGAAGATGCCGGATGAATCACCCCGATGGCGCCGGGTGGCCCCACCCCGGCGGCGTCTCCTCGCTGACCTCCTCGTCTCCTCCACCCGGGGCGAGGACCTCACCGCTCAGGAAGCCTCGATGATCCCCGCCGCGCGGGTGGTCCCGTCCGCCGGGTCGATCAGCAGGCAGGAGCCCGTCGTACGGGAGTGCGCGTAGGGATCGACCGCGAGGGGCTCGGTGGTGCGCAGCACGACACTCGCGATCTCGTTCACGGCGAGGCTGTCCGCGCCCGGGGCGCAGGTGAGCTCCCCGAGCGCGGCGGAGGGCACGATGTCCTCGACGACCGCCTGGACCGTCCTGGTGGTGTGCTTGACCAGCACCCGTTCCCCGACGCGCAGGGCGCGCTCGTGCAGGTGGCAGGTGGTCACCCGAAGCTCCCAGGTGAGGGCGGGCGCCGCGTCCTCCGGCACGATGAGGGAACCCCTTGAGACGTCGATGTCGTCACGCAGGCGCACGGCGACCGACTGCGGCGCCCACGCCGTGTCGACCGGCTCGCCGAGCACGTCGATCGCCTCCACCGTGGACGTCTGCCCGCCGGGGAGCACCGTGACCCGCTCGCCGACCCGCAGGACGCCGTTGGAGATCTGGCCGGCGTAGGCACGGCGGCCGTTCGCCCGTATCACGTACTGGACGGGAAGCCGGGCGGGCGTCCCCGAGGGATCGGTGCCCACCCGCACGGTCTCCAGGAGCTCCATGATGGTGGGCCCGGTGTGCCAGTCCATGTTCGGCGAGGGGGTGACGATGTTGTCGCCGGTGAGCGCGGAGATCGGGATCGCGGTCACCTCGCCGATCCCGAGGCCGGAGGCGTACCGGGTGAACTCCTCGGCGATCGCCGCGAACACCTCCTCGTCCCAGCCGACGAGATCCATCTTGTTCACGGCCAGCACGACGTGGGGCACCCGCAGGAGCCCGGCGACGGCGGCGTGCCGCCTGGTCTGCGAGGCGACGCCGTTGCGGGCGTCGACGACGATGAGCACCAGCTCCGCGGTCGAGGCGCCGGTGACCATGTTGCGGGTGTACTGCACGTGTCCCGGCGTGTCGGCGAGGATGAAGCGCCTGCGCGCGGTGGCGAAGTAGCGGTACGCGACGTCGATGGTGATTCCCTGCTCGCGTTCGGCGCGCAGGCCGTCCGTGAGCAGGGCGAGGTCGGCGGTCTCCCGTCCCTGCTTGCGCGAGGCGCTCTCCACCGCCTCCAGCTGGTCGGCGAGGATCGACTTGGAGTCGTACAGCAGCCGGCCCACGAGGGTGGACTTCCCGTCGTCCACGGATCCGGCGGTGGCGAAGCGAAGCAGTGTGGTGGTCATCAGAAGTACCCCTCCCGTTTGCGGTCCTCCATGGCGGCCTCGCTCAGCTTGTCGTCGGCGCGGGTGGCCCCTCGCTCGGTCAGCCGTGAGGAGCGGATCTCCTCGATGACCTCCTCCAGGGTGGCGGCGCCGGAGTCGACGGCGCCCGTGCACGACATGTCGCCGACCGTGCGGTACCGCACGAGACGCCGCTCCAGGCGTTCGTCCCTCCTCGGGCCGCCCCACGCGCCGGGGGCGAGCCACATGCCCCGGCGTGAGAAGACCTCGCGCTCGTGCGCGAAGTAGATCGGCGGCAGCTCGATGCCCTCGGAGAGGATGTACTGCCACACGTCCAGCTCGGTCCAGTTCGACAGCGGGAAGACGCGGACGTGCTCGCCGGGCGAGTGGCGGCCGTTGTAGAGGTTCCACAGCTCGGGCCGCTGCCGTCGCGGGTCCCAGCCGCCGAAGTCGTCGCGCAGCGAGAACACCCGCTCCTTGGCGCGGGCCTTCTCCTCGTCCCGCCGCCCGCCGCCGAAGACCGCGTCGAAGCGGTTCTTCTCGATGGCTTCGAGCAGCGGCACCGTCTGCAGTGGGTTGCGTGAGCCGTCGGGCCGTTCGGCCAGCTCACCCCGGTCGATGTAGTCCTGGACCGAGGCGACCTTCAGCCGCAGCCCGTACTCGGCGACGACGCGGTCCCGGTAGGCGATGACCTCGGGGAAGTTGTGGCCGGTGTCGACGTGCAGCAGCGGGAACGGCACCGGCGCGGGGGCGAACGCCTTGCGCGCCAGGTGGAGCATGACGATGGAGTCCTTGCCCCCGGAGAAGAGGATGACCGGCCGGTCGAACTCCCCGGCCGTCTCCCTGAAGATGTGGGCGGCCTCCGACTCCAGCGCGGCCAGGTGGGACAGCTGGTAGGTGTGGCCGACGGTCTCGTCGACGGCGATCGTTGTCATCGTGATGTCCTCTCTCCTGCGGCGGCCGCGACGGTCACGAGGGCGGCGGCTTCGACGTCCTCGAAGGTGCCGGTTCCGTTCGCGGTCTCGGCGGCTTCGACGGGCCGGGCGCCGTTGACGCCCGCAGCGCCTCCCGGGCTTCCCGGGCTTCCCGGGCTTCCCGGGCCTCCCGCGGCTCCGGTGCTTCCCACGGTTCGGATGTCCGCGGTTCCTTCGGCGGCGGACGGCGTGGCCCGCGGGCGGCCCTCCGCCACCCAGTTCGCGACCGCCCTGGCCAGCACGGTCCTGGAGCGCCGGAACTCCTCGGCGTCGAGGTGCTCGTCCGGTGTGTGGTCGAGCGCGGCGTCCCCCGCGCCGTAGGCGACCATGGGCACTCCCCGCCAGGTGGTGGCGAGGGTGTTCATGTCACTGCTCCCCTTCTTCGCGAGGAACCTCGGGGCCACGCCCTCCTCCCTGAAGGCGCGCGAGAAGGCCTTCACGAGCGGGCTGGTACGGGAGGTGATCACTCCTGGCGTGGCGCGGAGCACCTGCACGGCGACCGGCCCCGCGACCCGGTGGACGAGGTCGACGAGGTGTTCCAGGTCCAGGGTCGGCGGGACCCGCACGTCGATGACGGCCTCGCCCACCTGGACGTCCCCGCCGTTCCTGGCGTGGATGCCGAGCACGGCCACCAGCGCCTGGGGGTCGGCCGCGCCGATCTCGTCGCGGAGCCGGCTCAGCACGTCCACCAGCCGGTCGGCGGCGGTGGTGACCCCCTGCCCCGCGGTGTGCCCGACGCTGTGGCCGACCCGCAGCCGCACCTTGCACAGGCCGTAGTAGCCGATGGTGAGGGCCTTCTCGCCGCTGGGCTCGCCCACGATCACCGCGTCCGCCGGGTAGTGGTCCCTGGCGTGGAAGGCCCCCGCCGAGGTGACCTCCTCCTCGACCGCGCCGATGACGCGCACCTGCGCCCAGCTCGGCACGTCCATCTCCGCGAGGGTCTCCAGGTAGGCGACGAGGCTCGCCTTGGCGTCGACGCAGCCCCTGCCGCTGATCGTGAGCCCGTCCCAGCGCACCGGCCACCGGTGCGGCACGGTGTCGAGGTGTCCGAGCATGAGCAGCCGCCGGTCGCCCGAGCCGCGGGTGGCCACGAGGTTGCCGGCCGCGTCGATCTCCGCGTGGACGCCGCGCTCGGCGCACCACTCCACCAGGTATTCGGCGAGCTCCCGCTCGTCGGCCGACACCGAGGAGATCTCCACGGTTCGCGACAGGAGCGACAGGTCGGGTGCGGGTGGCCGGACGCGCCAGAAGCGCGTCCCCGACGCGGGGGACAGGGTGTGCGGCCCGGTTATCGCGACGTCGGCGCTCCCGTCGAGGGCGATCTCCGCCGCGCGCACCTTCTGCCGCATCCTGCCGCGCGCGAACCGTTCCCCCTCGCCGCGTACCACGTCGACGAGGCGGCTCGCCCGGTCCTCGGGATCGCCGAGCAGGCCGGGTGTGCCGGTGACGAGGCGCAGGTGGTCGGCGTCGAGGGCGTTGGCCAGCTCGGCGGCGAGGACGTCGGCGTCGACGTTGAGCGCGGAACCGCCCGCGCCGTCGGCGACGGGCGGCGAGAGGCACACCACGTCGAACGCGTCGAGCAGCGCCTGGACGCGGTCCACGGCCACGTCGGTCACGGTGCCGGCCCGGTGGTCGCGGACCACCGTCGTCCTGCCGTCCACCACGGCCCGCAGCGGCCGGTTGGCCAGGGCGCTCACCAGTGCCCCGTCCCGCGCGACCGAGGTGAAGACGGTGAGTCCGCGCGCGGTGAGCGCGTCGCGCACGCGCGGCAGCGTCACCCGCTCGTACGCGTCCACGATGTGCGGCATCTCCTCGGGAGGGCAGTAGCGCACCGCGCTGTCGCCTCGCAGGCTCAGCGTCCTGACGGGACGGCCGATGTCGGCGTAGTGCCGCGCGATGCCGGCCGCGCCGCCCGCGACGAGGAGCACGCGGGCGCCACGGCGGCGCAGCAGGGCCACCTCGTCGAAGAGCGCGTCGTGGCCGAGACTCGCGCTCCCTATCTTGACTACGTAGAGTGCCGCCTTGCGCGTGCTGGCGACGTGTCCGAGTACGGACATCTTTCGCTCCTCCTCAGCTTTCCGGCCCTTCAGCCGATGTCTTCGACCGGTGCTTCCGTCCGATGCCTTCGGCCGACTCTTCGGTCGGCGCCTCCGGCCGACGTCTTCCGTCGACGTGTCCTGTCGGCGTCTTCCATCGGCGTGTCCTGTCGGCGTGCTCCGTCGGCGTTCGGCCGGCGCCTTCAGCCGATGCCGCGGGTGTTGCCTCCGTCGGCCACGAAAACCGTGCCCGTGACGTACGAGGCCTGGTCGCTGGCGAGCATGGCGGCCAGCGCGCCGAAATCCGCCACGTTCCCGATCCTGCCGAGGGGGATCCGCTCGGCGACGCGGGCGATCTCCGTCTCCACGTCCGCGCCGAACTGCTCGTCGAGGATGGGGGTGCGGTGGAAACCCGGGGCGAGGATGTTGACCGTGACCCCGTTCGCGCCGAGCGCGTGCACCAGGCCCTTCATGTAGCCGAGCAGGCCCAGCCGGGCCACCGACGACAACCCGCTCTCGGGGTGGGGCTGGCGCACGGACTCGGAGGCGATCATCAGCATACGCCCCCAGCCGCCCTCCTTGACGAAGGGCAGCGCCGCGAGGGTGATGCTCACGTGCGGCAGGAGGTTCCCGTCGATCGCCGCGCGGTAGTCGGCGACCTGGAAGCTGTCGACGGGGCCGAACGGGACCCCGCCGGTGTTGGTCACCACGACGTCGAGACCGCCGAACGTGTCCGCGGTCCGCCGCACCCATTCGGCGGCGGCCCGCTCGTCGCACAGGTCCACCGGGGTGCTGAGCACCTCGCCCGTTCCCATCGCGTTGACCTCGACGTGGGCGAGGGCGAGCCTCGCGGGGTCACGACCGCAGATCGAGACGTTCGCTCCCTCCGCCGCGAGGGCCTTGGCGACGGCCAGCCCGAGCCCGCTGCTCGAAGCCGCCACCAGTGCCACGCGCCCTTTAAGCCGAAGGTCCATGAGATGGCTCCCTAATTCTCGTGCCTACCTGGTCGGCAGGATCGGGTACCCGTAGCGGGTGAGCAGCGGCAAGGCGGGCGCGGTCGCGGCGGCGATCTCCCGCGCGGACAGCCTGGTGCGCCAGCGCTCGTCGGAACGGATCACCGTGTCGCCCTTGGACAGCCGGTCGGGGTTGCCGGTCACCGTGTGGTTCTCCCCGAGCGAGACCAGGCCGGTCTCGTCGACCGGCGGCTCTCCCGCCAGCCCGGCGAAGCGCATGACCCGCGCCAGGACCTCTCGCGGCCGGGCGCAGAGGGCCTCGTGCACGACCCTCAGGTAGCGGTCGGGGGCGACCGCTCCGACGAGTTCGGAGGCGGTGTTGAACGCGCTCCAGTACCCGCTGCTGCGGGCGGGGCTCATCGGGTCGATGTAGTCCTTGGCGTTCTTGTAGGAGAAGGCCGTCGCGCGGGGGTCTCGCACCATGTGCAGCACCCGGACGTCCAGGTCCGCGCGTCCCAGCAGCGCGGCGGCCTCGGCGGGATACTTCGAGCCGTCCACGATCAGGCGCTCGCCGCCTCGCTCCGCCAGCGTCCGGTAGATGGAGGCGGTGCGTCCGAGCGCCTCCTCGACCCCGGGCGCCGTCCTCGCCTTCCCCCTCGCCTCAGCGAGGCGGTCGCGGGTGTGGCGGGTACGCAGCAGGGAGCGCTGCAGGATCGTCATCCGGCGCGCGGCGCCGATCCCCGCCACATCGCCGTCCCCGAGGACCGGGGACCAGACGTCGCACGCGGTGAGGTCCCTGCCGCAGCCGCAGGTGGAGTTCGTCCCGGCGTTCAGCACGCCGTTCTGCCACAGGTAGTGCAGCTCGCCGGCGTGCAGGACGCCGGGAAGCTCGCCGAGGACGTTGCCGAGCAGGGTGCTGCCGCTGCGCATCCACCCGGTGATGTACAGGATCCGCGGGTCACCCACGGCGACCACCCCACGAGAGCGTGATCAGGTGCTGCGGCAGGTGCACGGCGAGGCCGACGCGGCTGCTCGCCTCGACGAGGTCGGCGCCGTCGCTCCCGGCGCCGCGTCGCAGCGTGATGGAGGAGACGCCCGGCAGCAGCAGGGTGAACGCGGCGCGGAAGTCTCCCATGAGCAGGGTGTCCTTCGGGATCATGCGTGTCCTCGACACGGTGATCCCGGCGACGGCGAGGCGGGCGAGCATGCCCGTCCGCACCATCTCCCAGTAGACGGCGGGGTGGGCGACGATGCCGTCGCACGAGCCCCCGGTCTCCTCCACCTCGGCGGCGGTCTGGGTGACCGCCTCCTCAAGGGCGAGGTCGGTCTCACGGTGGCGGGTGCCCGGCAGCCGGAGCAGCCCGGTGATCGCGCCGTCGCCGGTGCCGTGCAGCAACGCCTCGTTCTCCGCCACCGACAGCCGGACGAGCACGCGGTAGTCGACGTACGGGGCGAGCAGGGCGGGCTTGTCGAGGATTCCCTCGGGGAGCGGAACGGAGACGGTGAGGTCGGTGAGCCGCGCCTCCTCCAGCCTCGGCGCGAAGGCCGCCTCGGGGGTGGCGGCGTAGGAGACGCCCGACTCGCTCACCGCTCCCCGAGGGGGCTCGTAGACGTAGGGCGCCGGGTCGCCGGCCACGGGCGCGGTCTTCAGCAGGTGGCGTACCGGATAGCGGGGACGGGAGGCGAAGAGCGGGAACGACGCGGGCAGGTGCGTGCCGAAGGACACCACCAGGTCCTCGCGCTCGTCGGTGTCGGCACGGTCGCGGGCCACGCCCACGGCCGCCGCGAACTCCTCGCCGGGGGTGCGCGCCACGGTTCCGAGGTCGAATTCAAGATCGGATGGAGCCGGGTGGGCACCGTTGCCGTTGACGGCAGGACTCTCTGCGATTCCTCGCATTACCCCTCCTTCTGGAGCTGTTCCGGAGACGCCCTGCGTCGGTGCTCCGGACGTTCGCCTGGTGTGCCGGCGATGAGGAAAAAGCCGGAAATAATCATCACTAGCGAGCTTAATCATCCGACATGGACATTTTCGGCCCCTAGCCAAGAAGCGATGCTTATGAGGTAATAGCCCGATAGTTATGAGATCGTCCTATAAGCGAGCACATTCATTCCGAACAAAAGCGCTTATTAGATGTTTTATGCGGAATCGGGTTACGGTTTATGCGAGAAATAACTCACATCAACCGACAGGGATGAGCCCATGCAGAAAGTTCTGAACGGTCCGGAGTGCCCCGAGTGCTCGGCCGAGGTGCCGATCGACGGGGACGCCCGGGTGAGCGAGATCGTCGAGTGCCTGGACTGCCGGAGCGAGCTGGAGATCGCCTCCGTCCAGCCGCCGACGCTCATGCTCGCACCGGACGTCGAAGAAGACTGGGGCGAGTGACACAGGGAGCTGTGCCGTGGATTCCGTAGCACCCCACCTCGCCGTCCTCGCCTCGCGAGTGCGGTTCGAGGAGAAGAACATCATGGCCGCGCTCGAACGGCGCGGCGCCAGGTTCGAACATCTGGATCCCAGGTCGCTGTTCGTCGCGAACGGCTCCCCCTGGAGCGGACCGAACCTCGTCCTCAACCGCGAGGTCGGGCACTTCCGCGCCCTGTACGCGGCGAGCGCCCTGGAGTCGGCGGGGGTGACGGTGCTCAACAGCGCCGCCGCCACGCATCTCAGCGGCGACAAGTGGCACACGTCGGCGGCCCTGCTGAAAAGCGGGCTGCCGACGCCCAGGACCGCGCTGGCGATGACGTCGGAGGCGGCGCTGGAGGCCCTGGACACGATCGGCTACCCGGCCGTGATCAAGCCACTCGTCGGCTCCTGGGGCCGGCTGGTGACCAGGGTCACCGACCGCGCCGTGGCGACGGCCGTGCTCGAACACGTCGCCGCACTGCCCTCGCCGCAGTCGCACGTGATCTACCTGCAGGAACAGGTGCCCAAGGCCGACCGCGACATCCGCGTGCTCGTCGTGGGCGGCGAGGCGCTCGGCGCGACCTACCGCAAGGGAGAGGAGTGGCGTACCAACGTGGCGAGGGGCGCGGTGAGCGAGTACTGCCCGCTCGGCCCCGACCACGTCAAGCTCGCGGTCGCCGCCGCGGAGGCGGTCGGCGCCGACATCGCGGGCGTCGACCTCATCGAGGACATGGACGGGCACCTCACCGTGCTCGAAGTCAACGACCGGGTGGAGTTCCGGGGCTTCCAGCAGGCCCACGGCTCCAGGGTCGACGTGGCGGACGCCATCGCGGCCCATCTCATCGCGAGGGGGGAGACATGACACGCGTCGCGGTCGTCGGGGCCGCCGGCTACATCGGCGGCGAGCTCCTGCGCATCCTGACCACCCATCCGAAGGTCGAGCTGGCCGCCGCCACCTCGCGGCGCCTGCAAGGCCGCCAGATCGACGGCGTCCACCCGAACCTGAGGGGAAGGACCCGGCTCACCTTCTGCCCCGAGGACCGGCTCGACCACTACGACGTGCTGTTCCTCGCCACCCCGCATCGGGAGACGATGCGCCGGATGCCGGAGTTCCTCGACATGGCCGACACGGTCATCGACCTGTCCGGCGACTTCCGGCTGCGGTCCACCGACACCTACGAGAGCTACTACGGGCTCCCGCACGAGGCCACCGACCTGCTCGGCACCTTCGTACCCGGCATACCGGAGTTCCACCGGGACCGCCTGCGGACGGCCGACCGGATCAGCGTGCCCGGCTGCATGGCGAACGCCGGGATCCTCGCGCTCACTCCGCTGGCCGAGGCCGGGCTGATCAGGGACGAGATAACGGTCGACGCCAGGACCGGTTCCAGCGGTGCCGGCGCGACCGCGGGCTCGGAGAACCTGCACGCCGAACGCAGTGGCGCGCTCAGGGTCTTCGCCCCGACGCGACACCGGCACGAGGCGGAGATCTCCCAGGCGACCGGGCTCCCGGTCCGGATGACCGCGACCGGGGTGGAGGCCGTACGAGGAGTGCAGCTGGTCTGCAGGGCACGCCTCGCCGACGGCGTCACCGAGCGCGACATCCGCTCCGCCTACCGGGGACGCTACGGCGACGAGCCGTTCGTCCGGGTGGTCGCCCAGCGGCGTGGCCTGCACCGGTTCCCCGACGCGAAGATCCTGTCCGGTTCCAACTTCTGCGACGTCGGCTTCGCCCTGGACCCGGGGGCGTCCGACGTGACGGTGATCGCGGCCCTGGACAACCTGGTCAAGGGCGGTTCCGGGAACGCGGTGCAGTGCATGAACATCCGGCTCGGCCTGCCCGAGCCCTTCGGGCTCGACTTCACCGGCCTGCATCCGAACTGACCGAGGCGAAAGGAGTAGACATGAGCGGCATCTCCACCCTGCCGGGTGCGATCCGAGCCGGGCAGAAGGCCGATCCGGCCGCGATGACCGGCCGGATCAGGGAACACATCGTGAACATGTGCGCGAGTCCCGAGGGCGGGCACCTGGGGGGTTCCATGTCCCTCGTCGAGGTCCTCGCCACCCTGTACTTCCGGATCATGCGAATCGACCCCCGGGATCCGGGCTCGCCCGACCGCGACATGCTGCTGCTGAGCAAGGGGCACGCGGGCATCGCTTTGTACGCGACCCTCTGCGAGGCCGGCTTCTTCCCCTCAGAGCGGCTCACCGACTACGCGCGGCCGGGCAGCGCCTTCATGGCCCACCCCCACGCCGAGGTCCCCGGTGTGGAGATGCCGTCCGGCTCCCTCGGTCACGGCCTCGCGCTGGGGGTCGGGGTGGCGCTCGCGGCCAGGCTCGACGGCTCCGACCGCCGGTGCTTCGTGGTCATGGGCGACGGCGAGCTCCAGGAGGGCTCGGTCTGGGAGGCGGCGAGCGTGGCCGCGAGCCACGGGCTGGAGAACCTCACCGCCGTGGTCGACCGCAACCGCCTCCAGATCACCGGCGCGACGGATTTCGTCAACAACCTGGAACCCCTCGCCGACCGGTGGCGGGCCTTCGGCTGGCACGTCAGGGAGGCGGACGGCCACGACGTCGCCGCGCTGACCGAGGCGCTCACCGCGCCGCCCGAGCCGGGACGTCCCACCCTGGTCATCGCCCACACCGTCAAAGGCAAGGGCCTGCCCTTCATCGAGGGCCAGGCACGCAGCCACTACGCCAAGCTGGGCGACCGCCAGCACCGCCGCGCGCTCTCCGCCCTGCGTGCCACCCCGGAAGGAGAACGGCGATGACCGCCACCACCCTCAAGACGCGCTCGTCCCGCGAGGTCTACCGCGACGTGCTCGTGGAACTCATGCCGGACGACGAGCGGCTGGTCTGCCTGGACAGCGACACCGGCCTGTTCGGCGGGGTCGACTTCGGCGAGGCGGCCGACAGGTACCTCAACCTGGGCATCGCCGAGCACACCCTCATGGGCGCCGCCGCCGGGCTCGCCAAGGAGGGGCGGGTGCCCGTCGTGAACACGATGGCGGCGTTCGCCTCCACCCGGGCGCTGGAGGCCGTCAAAGTCGACATCGCGCTCAACAACCTGCCCGTCCGCATCGCCGCGACCCACTCCGGAGTGTCGGGCGGCCATCTCGGCCCCACCCACCACTCGCTGGAGGACCTGGCCGTGATGCGGAACCTGCCGAACATGACCGTCGTCGTCCCCGCGGACGAGGCCACCACGGACGAGCTGTTCCGCCAGGCCCTCGCCCTGCCGGGTCCCGTCTACTTCCGGCTGGGCCGCAACGCCACCCCCGACCTCCCGGAAGGGCCGCCCGTGCGAATCGGGCAGGCCCAGATCCTGCGGGAGGGCGGCGACGTCACGCTCGCCGCCTGCGGCCCGTACCCGGTGCTCGCCGCCCTCGACGCCGCGGACCTGCTGGAGCGGGACGGCATCGCGGCGTCGGTGATCCACGTACACACGGTCAAGCCGCTGGACACGGCGACGCTCGCCGCCGCGGCGGGCGCGACCGGCGTCGTGGTCACGGTCGAGGAGCACTGGCGCGCCGGCGGCTTCGGCGCCGCGGTCGCCGAGAACCTCTCGGAGATCCTGCCGGTCAGGGTGTGCCGGGTGGCGATGCCCGACGCGTTCGTCCCGGTCGCCGGGAGCCAGAAGTACCTCCTGGAGCGGGGCGGCATCACGCCCCAGGCCGTGGCCGCGCGGGCCAGGACCGCCCTGGGCAGAACGAGGAGGAGCCGATGAAGGAGGACTTCCGGCGCTCGGGCCAGTGGCGCGACGAGACCGTCCTCGACGACCTACGGCGTTCCGTCGCGAACCACCCGGACAAGCCTGCGCTCGTCTGCTACCGGGACGGCGCCGCGGAGACGGTGACCTACGCCGAGCTCGCCCGGCGCGTCGACCGCCTCGCGGCGAGCCTGGTGCGGCTGGGCGTGGGACGCGGTGACGTGGTGACCCTGCAGCTGCCCAACTCCTGGCAGCTCGTCGCGTCGATCCTCGCGTGCGCGCGGATCGGCGCCGTGGCGGGGCCGGTCGTCCCCATCATGCGCAGGCGCGAGGTCGAGTTCATGACCCGGCTCACCGAGAGCCCGGTCTACATCGCGGCGACGGAGTTCCGCGGCTTCTCGTACGCGGACATGAGCGCCGAGGTCGCCCGCGCCGTCCCGAGCCTGCGCCACCGGGTGCTGCTCGGCGGCGGTGCCGGCAGCGGCGAGGGCGACGGCGGTAGGGGCGGGGCGCTGGACTTCGACCGCGACCTCCTCGGCCCCGAGCCCACCGCCGAGGAGATCGAGGCCCTCGACGCCCTCGAAGCCGGCCCGGACGACCCCGCCCAGGTCGTGTTCACCTCGGGCACGACCGGTGAGCCGAAAGGCGTCGTGCACAGCCACAACACCCTGTACTCGATGAACAGGGCACAGGCCGACGTGCTTCACCTCACCGGCGACGAGGTGACGGCGATGGGGTCCCCCACGACCCACCAGGCCGGTTACACCTGGAACTTCCTCATGCCGCTCATCCTCGGCGCGACGGCCGTGCAGGTGGACGCGTGGGACCCGGCCGTGATGCTGCGGATCCTGGAGGAGCGGAGGGTCACGTTCTTCATGGGCGCGCCCACGTTCCTCTCCGACCTCATCGAGGCGCAGCGCACCGGTCCGAGGGACCTGTCGGCGCTGCTCACGTTCGCCACCGGCAGCGCGCCGATCGCGCCGCTCCTGGTGGAGGACGCGCGGGAGGTCCTCGGCTGCCGGGTGTACGCCCTGTGGGGCATGAGCGAGAACGGCTGCGTGACGATCACCCGTCCCGAGGACCCGCCGATGCGCGCGGCCGAGAGCGACGGCACCCCCGTACCGGGGATGGAGGTCCGGATCGTCGGCCGAGGGGGCGAGCCGGTGGCCGCGGGACAGCCCGGCCTGCTCCAGGTCCGCGGCGCCGCCCAGTGCCTCGGCTACTTCCGCCGCCCCGAGGTGTACGCCGAGTCGCTCACCGAGGACGGCTGGTTCGACACCGGGGATCTGGCCCGCGAGGACGGCTACGGAGGCATCCGGATCACCGGCCGGGTCAAGGACGTCATCATGCGCGGCGCGGAGAACATCCCCGTCGTGGAGGTGGAGGCGGCCCTGCTGCGGCACCCCTCCGTCAAGGACGTCGCGGTCGTCGGCTACCCGGACCGGCGGCTGGGCGAGCGCGCCTGCGCGATCCTCGTCACGGCGGACTCCTCGGCGGCCTCCCCGCTCACCCTCGACGACATGCGCGGCCACCTCTCCGGCCTCGGCATGGCCAAGCAGTACTGGCCCGAGCGGCTGGAGATCGTGCCGTCGCTGCCGAGAACCCCCTCCGGGAAGATCCAGAAATTCGCCTTGCGCGACCGGCTCCGGGCTTAGGACACCACATGGACTTCGAATTCACCAGTGATCAGCAGGCGCTCGCCAAGCGGGTGCGGGAGTTCGCGGCCGACAGGATCGCCCCGTACCGCCGGGAGAGCGACGTGCGGCGCGAATACCGTCCGGGGCTCCTCGCCGAGTTGGGCGAGGAGGGTCTGTTCGCGCTCCGGATGCCCGAGGAGTACGGAGGGCTCGGGCTCGACGCGACGAGCGCGGGCATCGCCCTTGAGGAACTGGCGGCGGCGGACCTGTCCGTCTGCTATCCCGTGCTCAACGCCGCCCTCATCGGCGGTGTCCTCGCGGCGAACTGCGCTCCGGAGCAGCTGGCGGGCTGGCTGCCGCCGATCTCCCGCGGCGAGTCGATCGTCGCGCTCTGCCTCACCGAGCCCGGTCACGGCACCGACGCCGCGGGCATCGAGATGCGCGCCGAGCCCGACGGCGACGGATGGGTGCTGAACGGCGAGAAGACCTCCATCATGATCGCCGCCTACGCCACGCACGGCCTCGTCTTCGCGCGTACGGGGGAGGCCGGAGCGCACGGCATCACCGCCTTCTACATCCGGCTCGACCAGGCCGGGGTGAGCCGCGAGACCCTCCCCGACCTTGGCTGCCGGTCCGGCGGGCGCGGCAGGTTCGTCTTCGACGGCGTCCGCGTCGGCCCCGAGGACGTGGTCGGGCAGCCGGGACTCGGCTTCGCGGCGGTCATGCGCGGGTTCGGCGTCTCGCGGGCGTACATCTCGCTGATGGCGCTCGGGGTCGCCAAGGCCGCGCTCGACGAGGCCATCGCCCACGCGGGCGCCAGAGAGGCGTTCGGCCGGCCCATCGGCACCTTCCAGGCGGTCGCCTTCCCCCTGGTCGAGCACGCGACCATGCTGCACGCGGCGCGGCTGGTGTCCTTCGAGGCGCTGTGGCGCGCCGACAACGGCATGGACCCGCGGATCCCCTCCAACATGGCCAAGTGGTGGGCGCCGAAGGCGGCGATGGAGGCCGTCCACCAGTCCCTGCTGACCATGGGCCACCTCGGCTGGGCCGAGGACGGGCCGATCGCGCAGCGGCTCAGGGACGTCATCGGCCTCCAGCTCGCGGACGGCACCGCGGCGGCCACCAAGCTCGTCGTCGCGAGGAAGCTCCTCGGCCGGGAGAACGCGCCGTGACTCCCGGACGACACGACCGGTGGGGGCGGCCGGACCGCCCCCACCGGCATGATCGCGGGCGTCGCGGCGGGCCGGTGTCGTCCCACGGCTCCCGAGACGTGTTCCCGCTCCCGGCCCACGCCCGAGGTGACGCCACCTGACCCGGACATGCCTGACCTGCACGCGAGGTGACGCCGTCGGAGTCGGACGTGTCCCCCTGCCCTCGCGCGAAGTGACGCCGTCGGAGTCGGACGCGAGGTGACATCGGCGGACTCGGACATGCCTGACCTGCACGCGAGGTGATGCCGCCTGACCCGGGCGTATCGCCGTTCCCGGCCCACGCGCGAGGTGACGCGCCGGACGTACCCGGCAGGGGACCACGTGGTCCGCGCGGCTCAGCCGCTCTCGCTGTGGACCCGCTTCGTCTCGCGGTAGGTGCGCATCTTGGACCGCGTCCCGCACACCGCCATCGAGCACCAGCGGCTGCCCTTGTTTCGCGACCGGTCGTAGAAGATCCACTCGCATCGGTGCTCGCCGCACGCCTTGAGACGCTGCCAGGAACCGTCGGCGACGGCGCCGGCGACGGCCGCGAGCACCCTGGCCAGGGCTCCGCGCACATCGGTGAGCGCGGGCCGCAGGCCGAGCTCCCCCGTCTCCCCTTCGAACCCCACGACGAGCGGGCAGTCACGCGCGATGTGCTCGATCGTGCGGCGGGCCTGGAGGTCGGGGGGGCCGCCGTTGTTCTCCCGCAGGAGCGCGCGCAACGCCTCCCGCAGGGTCACGGCGTCGCGGCGGTCGAGCTCGCCCGGCTCCACCCTCGGGTCACCGAGGCCGTTGCGCTCCAGCCAGATGGTGAGACCCTCCACGGTGGCCAGATAGTCAGGCCCGAACTCCACGTTCACGCTGTTGACGAACGCCTGCACCAGTGCGAGCGGGCCCGGTGCCACGGCCCTGTCTCCCGGTTGTCGCTTCATCCTGACAATTTTACTATTGAACTACCTTTGCCGGTAGTGCGCTACCGATGATTTAACGGCGATCCGACAGGACTCACGAAGCAGGATCCCCTCCTTTCCTCAACATGCGACGTTCGCATCCCGAAAAGGAGCTCTTATCACACCCCCGTTGCCCTACTCCTGTTACCGCCTTAGCGTAATTGCTGGTAACCGAGAAACGGCCAACCGCGAGTTCCGGAGCGCGAAGGGAAACGACGTGACGACCGAGGTCCACCCCGCCCGCATCGGCGGCAGGCAGATCACCGGCGACACGCGTCCCCCTGGAACGTCCCGAGGCCTCGGCACGGAAAGGACTCTCAGCGATGCGGTTCGATGACATCTGGATCTCCGGCACGGGCGGCACGCTCGGCGACCGGGTGCCCATAACCCGGGCCGTCGAGGACGGCTCGTACTCGGCCGAGGTCGCCGAGAGCACCGGAATGATCTCCGTCGCCCAGTCCTCGCAGGCTCCCCCCGAGATGGCCGTGACCGCCGGCAGGCAGGCGCTCAAGGAGGCCGCCGCCCACGGGACGGAGATCGGCCCCGACACCCTCTACCTGCACAGCCACAGCCACTTCCAGGGCATCGACATGTGGCCCGCGGCCTGCTGGATCGGCGGGGAGCTGCTGGGCACCCGGATGGCCGGGATGCCGATGACCGTCTCCGCGGCGTCGAACGGTTCCCTCGCCTGCCTGGAGATCGCGGCGAGCATGCTGGCGGGACGCCCCGAGCTCCCCTCCGCCCTCATCACTGTCGCGGACCGCTTCGCCCCTCCCACCGACCGCTGGTACCTCTCCCCCGGCATGGTCTTCGGTGACGGCGCCGCCTCGGCGGTGGTCACCCGGGGCCGTGGCCGGCTGAGGCTGCTGTCCTGCGCCTCGCAGACCGACACCGCCCTCGAAGGACTCTCGCGCGGCGACGAGCCGTTCCGTACGGCTCCCGAACCGCACCCCGACATGAGGCGCAGGACCCGGGAGTTCCTGACGCGCGGCGAGCTGTCGCTGCGCGACGTCCGCGCGAGGTCGGCGGCCGGGACCGCCGGCGTCGTCTCCACGGCACTGGCCGACGCCGGCCTGTCCATGGACGAGATCGACTGGCTCGTCACACCGTTCGTCGGGCGGACCCTGTTCAGGGAGAGCTTCGTACGACCCCTGAAGAGCATTCCCGGCAACACCCTGGCCGAACTCGGGCTCACGATCGGGCACCTCGGTCCCGCCGACCAGCTCTACGGCCTGCACCACCTGTTGAACGAGGACCTGCTGGAGCCGGGAGCACGGGTGCTCCTCATCGGCACCGGAATGGGATTCACCTTCTCCGCGGCGGTTCTCGCGGCGGACAACGCCTGACCACTCCACCGGAAGGAACCCCGCAATGACCATCACCCACACCCCCGACGTGCTGCCCTCCCTCATCGACTCCCTCGACTCCCGCGTCACCCCGGTCGACCGGCTCTTCTCACCCTCGGCGCTGCGGGAGGAGATCCCGGTCTCCTCCACCGCCAGGGAGACCGTCCTCGGCGGCCGGTACGGGGTCACCCAGGTGCTGAACGGCGAGGACGACCGGCTCGTCGTGGTCGCCGGCCCGTGCTCCATCCACGACCCCTGCGCCGCCCTGACCTACGCCGAGCGGCTCTCCGAGCTCGCGCGGCAGGTGTCCGGCTCGCTCGTGGTCGTCATGCGGGTCTACATGGAGAAACCGCGGACCCGCCTCGGCTGGAAGGGTCTCATCAGCGACCCCCACCTCGACGGTTCGCACGACCTCAACAGCGGGCTGCGCCTGGCGCGAGGGCTGATGCTGGACATCCTGGAGACCGGCCTGCCGATCGGCTGCGAGTTCCTCGACCCGCTCACCCCCCGCTACTTCGCCGACGCCGTGTCCTGGGGCTCGATCGGTGCCCGCACCGTCCAGAGCCAGGTGCACCGGCAGCTCACCAGCGGGCTCAGCATGCCCGTCGGCATCAAGAACGCGACGAGCGGCCACGTGGAGGACGCGGTCGACGCCATCGTCGCCGCCTCGAAGGGACACGTGTTCCCGGGCATCGACGACGACGGCGTCGTCTCGATCGTCTCCACCAGCGGAAACCCCGACTGCCACGTCGTCCTGCGCGGCGGCAGCACGGCCCCCAACTACAGCCCCTCCGACGTGGCCGGCGCCCTCGCACTGCTGAAGAAGGCGGGCCTGCCCCAGCGCCTCTTCATCGACGCCAGTCACGGCAACAGCGGCAAGGACCACATGCGGCAGCCCCTCGTCGCCGCGGACATCGCGCACCGTATCGCCGGCGGGGAGACCGGCATCGCCGGGATCATGCTGGAGAGCTTCCTCGCCGCGGGCCGGCAGGACCTGATCCTGGGCCGGACGGACGCCCTCGCGTACGGGCAGAGCGTGACCGACGCCTGCGTGGACTGGGACCAGACCACCCGCATGATCCACGGACTCGCCGAGGCCGTCGAGGCCGGGCGTGCCCTGCGGCGGGCCGGTGCCGAGGGCATCTCCTCGCAGGTCGAGCTCGCCCTCCCCACCCCGCTGCCGGCTCTCGCCTGAGACCTCCGACCCGCTATTTCGAGAGGAACGATTCTCATGGAAACGACCAACTCGTCGCTTCCCCTAGCCCGTCCCGCCGGTGACGGCCCGCCCGGAGTTCCGCACCGGCACTCCATCCCGGTCCCGGAGAAGGCCCTGCCACACCGGGAGACGTTCGCGGTCGCGGCCCTGGCGGGCCTGCTCCACCGCTACACCGCCGAGACCGACCTGCTGATCGGGCGGGCGGGGCGGGGTCCCGCCGAGACCGTCCGGGTGCGGGTGTCCGGCGACACGACCGCCGCGGAGCTGCTGGCCGCGATCGCGGCCGGCACCGCGGAGCCCGCCACCGGCGAGCCCTGCCACGCCGTCGTCTCCACCGGCGACGCCCTCGCGAACGGCGCCCCCGCGGGTGACGTCTCCGCGAACGGCCTCTCCGCCGGTGCCGTCTCCGCGAACGGTGAGCAGCCGGGGCCGCGCGCCGCGCTGACCGTGTTCACCCGGGACGCCGACGGCCTCGACCTCGTGATGTCGCGGGCGGAGTTCGACGCGGACGCCGCCGCCCAGTACGCGCTGCACCTGGGACGGGTCCTCGACGCCCTCGCCGCCGACCCGGCCGTCACGCTGCGGGACATCCCCCTGCTCACCGAGGAGGAGTCCCGGCGCATCCTCGTCGACTGGAACCAGACCGACGAGCCCGTACCCGCCCTCTTCTTCCACGAGGTCGTCGCGGACATCGCGCGCCGGACGCCCGACACGGTCGCGGTGGCCTGGCCCGGTGGCCGACTCACCTTCCGCGAGCTCGACGACCAGGCCAACCAGCTCGCCCACCGACTCGCCGCACAGGGGGTCCGCCCCCGCGACCGGGTCGGGGTCTGCTTCCCACGCGGCGCCGAGAGCCTGATCGCGCAGCTCGCCTGCTTCAAGACGGCGGCGGCGGCGATCCTGCTGGACCCCGAGTTCCCCGACGACCGCGTCCGCTTCATGATCGAGGACGCCTCGGCCGTGGTGGTGCTCACCATGAGGGCCCACGAGTTCAAGGTGTCGGGGATCTGCCCGGTGCTCTCGCTCGACGGCACCGACTGGCGCGACGAGCCCACCACCCCCGTCAGCGAGCCGGTGAAGGCATCAGACCTCATCCACATCTGCTACACCTCCGGCTCCACGGGCGTGCCCAAGGCCGTGATGGTGCCGCACGGCGCGGCCCGCAACCTCATCTACAGCATGCGCGTGATCTGCGGTATCACCGAGGAGTCCCGAGGGACGTGGCTGGCGGCGCCCGGCTACGGCATGGTGGAGGTCGAGTGCTTCTCGGTCCTGGCCGCGGGCGCCACGGTCCACATCCCCGAGCCGTCGGTCGTGACCTCGCCCGAGTGGCTGCGCGACTGGCTCGTCTCCGAGCGGATCACCCACACCCTGCTCATGAAGGCGATGGCCGAACGGCTGTGGACGCTTCACTGGCCCGCCGAGACCGAGCTGGTCAACATCAGGATCTGCGGCGAGCGCGTGCAGTCGTGGCCCTCCGCCGACCTTCCCTTCCACGTTTTCAACCTGTACGGCTCCGCGGAGGCGACGGTGGTGGCCACGTGCGACATCACCCAGCTCGGCGTGGACCTCGGTGAGGAGGGACGCGCCCACCGCCTGCCCCCGATCGGGCGGCCGACGCCCAACGTCAAGGCGTACGTGCTCGGTGAGAACCTCGAGGTCCTCCCGCCGGGAGTCGTCGGTGAGATCTTCGTGGCCGGAGAGAGCCTGTCGGAGGGATATCTGGGCCGGCCGGAGGCCACCGCGGAGAAGTGGCTCGCCAACCCGATGGACCCGGTCCGCCACCCGGTGCTGTACCGGACGGGCGACGTGGCGCGCTACTGGACCGACGGGAGCATCGAGATCGTCGGCCGTACCGACAACCAGATCAAGGTCCGCGGCAACCGGGTGCACCTCGGCGAGATCGAGGCCGTCCTGGCCGCACAGCCGGGTGTCGGCCAGGCGGCGGTGCTGGCCAGGAAGGACGGTCAGGGAGACGTCCAGCTGGTCGCCTACATCGAGCCGCGCCCCGGGCCCGTCCCCGAGGTGCGGGACCTTCGAGCGGCGCTGCGCCAGACGCTTCCCTCGTTCATGGTGCCGGCGGCGTACGTGGTCGGCGGCCTCCCGACGACGACGAACGGCAAGATCGACCGGACCGCGCTCCCCGAGCCGCCCCGGTCCCGCCCGGACGTCGGCAGCCCCTACCAGGAGCCGCGCAACGACATCGAGCGGACCCTGCAGCAGATCTGGGCGAAGACGCTGGAGCTCGAAGGCATCGGCATCCTCGACAACTTCTTCGAGCTGGGCGGTGACTCCCTGCGCGCGGCCCGCCTGACCGACCGGATCCGCGAGGCCTTCGACGTCGACGCCGACATCGACGACCTGTTCGACGAGGCGAGCATCGAGCGGATGGCCTGCACCATCGCGGCGGCGCAGAAGGGCTGACCCCTGATTTTCATGGAACGGCGCCGACGAAGCCGCCGACTTCCGTGAAACTGCACCGCTGAAAAAGGACCGGCCCCGGCATTTGCCGGGGCCGGTCCTCGTGTCTAGGCCCCCGGATCCCGCACATTCGTTCCGCCAACCTTTTTCTGCGACCCCGCTTATCGTTCACATCCTGAAAAGAATGCCTTATCGCAGGGCCGTTGTCCCGCCCTTAACGGCGACCTACCGTAATAGACAACAGTCACAAGAATGGCCGTAAAACCGGAGTCGAAACCCGTTTCCTATGCGGGAAAAACGTCGTCGGCGACAACGGCATAAAGGCATTTGATTCCGGAGGTGTCAAGCGCATGCAGGCCGTCGTCGTCTGGTGGGACCTACGGGAGTCGGACCAGACCGTCGAATCGCTCCGCGCGTTCCTGCGCGACGAGGCGGTGGACCGCTTCGCCGGGATTCCCGGGCTGCGCCTGAAGTTCTGGATCTCCGACCGGAGCAGCGACCGCTGGGGCGCCGTGCTGCTCTGGGAGTCGGCGGAGGCCGCGGCGGTCCCGCTGCCGGCCAGGGCCGCCGAACTGATCGGATTCCCGCCCGTCCAGCGCTCCGTCTTCGATGTGGAGGCCACCACCGAGGGCATCTTCGACGTCGCCGAACTGGCGGGCCGTGGCCTGGCCCTGGAGGGATGACGAGGACATGGCGAGGATTCTCATTGCCGGTGGTGGCATCGGCGGTCTCGCGGCGGCGTTGAGCGTCGCCGATCGGGGACACCGGGTGATCGTGCTGGAACGCCAACCCACGTTCGCCGAACTGGGCGCCGGCATCCAGCTGGCACCGAACGCCTTCCACGCGCTCCGCCACCTCGGTGTCGGCGAGGCCGTACGCGAGCGGGCGGTCTTCATCGACGAGTTGCGCTTCATGGACGGCACCACGGGCGAGCGGGTGGCCAGCATGCCGCTGACCGACGGCTACCGGCGCCGGTTCGGCGACCCGTACGCGGTGGTCCACCGAGGTGACCTGTACCAGTCGCTGCTCGACGCCTGCCGCGCGTCCGGCGACATCGAACTGCTCGGCAGCCGATGGGTCACCCGCTACGAACAGGACCCGACCGGCGTCACCGCCGTCACGGACACCGGAGAGCGCTTCACCGGCGCCGCCCTCATCGGGGCCGACGGCATCCGCTCGGCCGTCCGCCGTCAGCTCGTCGGGGACGGCAGGCCACGGATCTCCGGGCACACCATCTACCGTTCGGTCATCCCCATGGAGAAGGTCCCCGCGGAGTTGCGGTGGAACACCGTCACCCTCTGGGCGGGCCCGAAGTGGCACTTCGTCCACTACCCGATCGGCGGCGGAAGGTTCCTGAACCTCGCCGCCACCCGGGACGACGGCGCCCGCGAGGAACTGGCGGGCGAGCCCGCGGACAGGTCCCACGTACTGGGCGAGTTCCCCGGCCTGAGCGAGACGGCCCGCGCCCTGCTGGAGCTGGGCGAGGAGTGGCGGACCTGGGTCCTGTGCGACCGCGACCCGGTCGACCGCTGGACGGACGGGCGGGTCGCCCTGCTCGGCGACGCCGCGCACCCGATGCTGCAGTACGCCGCCCAGGGCGCGTGCATGGCGCTTGAGGACGCGGTGGTGATCGGCAGGCTGCTCGACTGCGACGAGGACGCCTTCACCCAGCGCCTGGAGAAGTACAACGCCGAGCGCCGCGAACGCACGGCCAGAACCCAGCTGGTGGCCCGCGCGATGGGGGAACGCCTCTATCACCCGGCGGGCGCCGAGGCACTGGCGCGGAACGCGATGCTGTCCTCCCTCACGGTGGACGACCTGCACGACAAGGTGGCCTGGCTGCACGGCGCCCGCCACTTCGGATCCGGCCTGGACTTCGGCTCGGGCTCCGATTTCGGCTCCGGTGACCTCGGCGTGTCCGGGGAGCACCTGGTGTCCGACGACCTCCGCGAACTCAGCCTCAGCAGTGAAGGAGTGGCCCGGTGAGCAGGTTGCGTTGGCTGACCGCGGGAGAATCGCACGGCCCCGCCCTCGTCGCGACCCTGGAAGGGCTGCCCGCCGGTGTGCCGGTCACCACCGGCATGCTGGCCGACGCGCTCGCCAGACGGCGGCTGGGTTACGGCCGGGGCGCGCGGATGCGGTTCGAGATGGACGAGGTGACCATCCTCGGCGGCGTACGGCACGGGCTGACCCTGGGCTCGCCGGTCTCGATCGTGGTGGGCAACACCGAGTGGGCCAAGTGGGAGCAGGTGATGGCGGCCGACCCCGTCGGCCCCGAGGTGCTGGAAGGGCTGGCGCGCAACGCCCCGCTGACCCGGCCCAGGCCCGGCCACGCCGACCTGGCGGGCATGCAGAAGTACGGCTTCGGCGAGGCCCGTCCGATCCTGGAGCGGGCGAGCGCGCGGGAGACGGCCGCGCGGGTGGCGCTGGGGGCGGTGGCCCGCTCCTACCTGCGGGAGACGGCCGGGATCGAGCTCGTCTCGCACGTGGTGGAACTCGCCTCGGCCAAGGCCCCCGACGGGGTCCTTCCCGTCCCCGCGGACGCCGGGAGGCTGGACGCCGACCCGGTGCGCTGCCTGGACGCGGACGCGAGCAAGGCGATGGTCGCCGAGATCGACCGGGCCCACCGGGACGGCGACACGCTGGGCGGCGTGGTCGAGGTCCTCGCGTACGGGGTCCCCGTGGGGCTCGGCTCCCACGTGCACTGGGACAGGCGCCTCGACGCGAGGCTGGCGTGCGCCCTGATGGGCATCCAGGCGATCAAGGGCGTCGAGGTCGGGGACGGCTTCGCGCTCGCCCGTACGCCGGGGTCGAGAGCACACGACGAGATCGTGCCGACCCCCGAGGGCGTGAGGCGGACCTCGGGCCGCTCCGGCGGGACCGAGGGCGGTCTGAGCACGGGCGAGGCGCTGCGGGTGCGCGCGGCGATGAAGCCGATCGCGACCGTGCCACGGGCCCTCGCCACCGTGGACGTCACCACCGGCGCCCCGGCGCGGGCCCACCACCAGCGGTCGGACGTGTGCGCGGTCCCGGCCGCGGGGATCGTCGCCGAGGCGATGGTCGCGCTGGTCCTGGCGGACGCGGTGGCGGAGAAGTTCGCCGGGGACTCGGTGGCCGAGACCCGCCGCAACGTCCGCGGTTACCTCGACCACCTGCCCATCAGCTGACGGGCAGGTGGTCGCCCACCCGCGTCATCGCCCCCTGGCTTCCAGACCTGCCACGATTCGACGGCGGCACGGCCAACGCTCCACGTGGGACAGCCCGGTGACGTCGCCGCCCTTCGGGCGTTCTCCGTACTCTTGGACGTCTGTTCCTCTAGGACCTCTATTCGCATTTCTCGACCGGGCTGACGGAGATCACCCGGCTCAACGTCACGCGCCGTAGCCCCCTCTCCTTGATGATCAGCTCGCCATCGGCGCTCCCGATCAGTTCCCCGCAGAGTCTTCCCGCCGGGCCGACGACCTCGACCATCGATTTGACGGCCTTGGCATCGGGCCCGAACCAGGTAAACCCCAGCGCGGTCACCAGCATGGCCAGCGCCAGAACGGTCAAGGCCGCCGCACCACGTATCCGCCAGCCGACGGCTCGCACCTCGTGCCGCGTCCACTCCTGGAGATCCTCGCCCGTCAGCAGGATCTCCGAACCGGGTGTCCCTGAGGCGGCCCTGATCGCGAGCATGGTCGCCGCGACCAGCGCCGCGAACGCGGCGGTCAACAGGATGGCGACCGTTACCTTGGCCCAGTCTTCCAGGCCGGTCACCGTGTCGCGGCCTTTAACCAGCAGCACGGCGCTCAGTAACGCGGTCAACCCGCTAAGCCCGATCCGCCAGCCCTCGGCCTGCTTCCGAACAATCGTGAGCTGCTCGAACCGTAGTGCCTGGGCGCGCTGCGCCCAGCGCTTTCGCTCGATGCTCATCCGATGTCAACCGACCAGTACGCCCCGCACCCGGTGTCCGGTACCTCGGGCGGCCGTTCCGGATGCGGATAACCGCATTCGCAGTAAACGGTGACCTTCGTGGCTCGCACCGGCGGCTTCCGCCGGAGGCCCCCCTTGGTCCCCTGTGGCGTCCCATGCGAGAACGTCGTCGAGGTCCGCGCCCCGCATCCTGGGCAGTTCCCCGTGACGACCAGCCCTTTGTCGATCTCCGCGACGGTGAAGGTGACCTGCCCGTCGAACTCGGCCTCCGTGAACGGGACAGGACGATGCTCAGCCATCAACGGACTCCTCGGGCAGGGTGAGCGAGAACAACGGCGCGTAGATCCTCAATCTGTCGGACAGCCACCCGACCGACTCTCCGGTCTCCCCCGCGACCCGCCGCAGATGCCCCTGATCGACGCGACCGCTCACCGCGGGCGCCTGCCCGTCCAAGTAGACGGTCAGCAACAGCAGGTCGTACCACCACACGATTCCTTCGGGGACGGCCTCGGCTGCGTAGTCGAGCCGCAGGCCGAGGGGGACCATCTTGCTGAGCCGCTGATGCGCATCGGTCAAGGTCATCCCGAGCCGCCCCGCGATCTGCACCAGCCGCAGCGCGTCGATCTCTGCCAGGTAGCCAATGTCGTCGAAGTACGCCGTTTCCACATCGGGGATCGTGAGCATGTCGGCGTCATACGGATCGGGATGCCAGTCGGCCAGTTCGGCGGACGCCTCCGGCTCGAGGTCGGGTATCGGGGCATCGAACTGGCGGTAGGGGTCCAGGAGTGCCAGGAACTCCCCGACGGTGACGCCGAGATCCATCGCGCCTTTGACGATGTGCCCCGCGCTCAGGCTCCAGTCCGGCCGGGCCCAGCTCCAGAGCGGAGTGATTAGGTAGGCCGAGAGCACCCAGGGTTGCAGGTCGTCACAACTGCGATCCGCCTCGGGAAGGGGCACATCGGGATAGGCCGCGGAGAAGGCACGCCGCGCATCGCCGATCGACCCATAGATCATCGTGGCGAGACGGATGATATCGACATGGGTGATCTCCGTCTCCGGAGCGGTGAAAGGAACGAGATCCTTGATCGGGCCAACCGGGCCTCGCCGCCAGTACCGGCCGGACAGCGCCCCGGCCACCGCCAGGCACGGCTCCCGGAGAACGAAATCCTGTCGCCGGGTCGAACCGCGAACCGCCCGCATCGTCGAGTTGATGAACCCGATCACGTCGGCGTCGAGTGTCAGGTCCAGCTCGGCAGGAATCTCCGGGAGCCGGAGGAGTCCTCGCTCCTCCAGCGAGGCGAGTGCCGACCTGGCCTCCTGGACGCTCATTCCGGCCACTCCCGCGACGTTCATAAGCTTGATCGGGGTCAACCGGTCTCCGACGTGTTGGAGGTGCCGCAGCGCCTCCGCCTCCACCCGCTCGAAGGTCTCCGGATAGCGGTCGCGGCCCGCCACCGCGACCCCGAGCGGTCCGAGCCGGTCGCACATCTGAAGGATCTGCGAGATGTCGCGCCCGAGTTCGCCCGCCGCATGCGCGATGTGGTCGGGCGAGAGCTCCCCCTCGATCCACGGCGCTCTGCCGTTGAGACGCCGCGAGACGAGCTTAGTCTCCGCCGTCGTGCATATCTCGTCACCCAACCTCGCCAGATCCAGTTCGGGCGCGGACCAGCCGGGGGGTGCGATCTCGGCGGCTCTCCGCAGAACCTCCTTCAACGGCTGGTCCAGGTGAGCGGACGCCCTCACGAGCCACCCGGCGACGATCGGCGCGTGGGAAAGGCCCAGCAGGGTCCATGCCGCCAACGCGCCAGCGAGCGGCGCGTCCTCCTCCTTGAACGTTCGGGACACAGGCGGACAGCAGCGAAGATGACGTAGGTCCAGACCGGTGATCGCGAACCTGCGCATTCGCCGCAGCAGATCCGACATCCGCTGTTTCGGATGCGCGGTCGCGAGAATGATCTCCTCCACGGGAACCGGGGTGTCGTAGGTGCTCCAGTTCAGCCTGCTCAGAAGGGCACCGTCGATGGGGCCCGCGACCGGAAACCCCTCGACGGACAGGGCGCTCGGGATGCGCCTGAAAGTACGCTGGCCGCCGACAAGGCGCTTCCAGACACCGGACCGCCAGGTCATGAACCAGCCCGCGTAGAAGGAGTGCCAGTTCTTCGGGTCGAACAGTTCCCTGTCCTCGGGCACACAACCGACTTGTGCCGCCGGGACCGTCGTGCCCTGCCCCCAGCCGCCACCGGCCTGGATCTCGGTCCCGCTCCTCACCAGGTGATCGAAGACCCGCTGGGCCACCTCCGGCGTCGATTCCGTGACATCCCACAACCAGGACAGCGACAGTCCCGGCCAGTCCATGAGCATCGGCAGTGACTTGTCAATCCTTTCGTTGACCCACTGCTCGTGCCAGGTGCGGAGCTTCTTACGATCGACGGTGAACTGCGGGCGGTGCTCGTCACGAAGGTTGACGACGAGTCCGTATATCTCCTCGTTGGTCCGCAGGCCGTCGGCCGCGAGCCCGCCTTCGCCGGACACCCACCACAGGTCACGGTCGTATTCGAGCGACTCGGCGGACTCGTCCTGGTAACGGAGCTTCCTGGGTGACCACTCCTCAGGGGCCGAGTCGTGCTCCGAGGCCACCACCCGATACTCGGCGATCCACAGCAGCCGGCGCAGCGTCTGCAGGACGGAGATCTTTTCCTCTTCCTCGTCGCCGGTCAGGTAAAGCCGGATCCGGGTGCCGCCGCCCAGCATCTCCTCCGACGGGGTCACCTGCATGAGGCTGCCGCTGCTGGCGATCTGAACGGTGAATCCCTCGGGGGAGGGAATACCCTGTTGATCCACCGGCCGGGTGACCAGCAGGATCTCATCCGCGATCATGAAATAGCTAAAGACGCCGACGCCGAACTGGCTGTTGGACACCATCCGCAGCGGCGGGTCAAGTTCCTGCCAGAGCGCGTGCTCGGCGCGGTACTCCTGTAGGTGGACGAAGCGCTCCCCTGCGTGGGCGAAGACCTGCTCCAGCACCTCCCGGCCCATGCCGACACCGTTGTCCTCACACTCGACGTACTCGCGGCCGTTCTCGAAGCCCTGCCGGAAGGTCACCGCTCCCTCCCACACCGCCGGTCGCCTGCCGCGTCTACGCAGCCCCTCGAGCCGGGTGTCGCGGTATCTGCAGGCGTCCAGGGCGTTCTGGTAGAGCTCGCGGATGGCCAGCGACGGGTCGTCGTAGAGCTGGCGACCCATCAGCAATTCCCGGATCTTGTCCTCGGAGAGCCTGAACCGGGTGAGCGGCACCTGGTAGACGGGAGCGCCGTCAGCGCTAGGCCGGTCGGCCCGCACCCCCTCATGGGTGATCCGTACCGGAAGCGCGTCCTCGACCGGCCCCAGATGGCCCAGACAGCGGAGGCGCCCGAGGATGTGCTGGGCCGCGACGGCCACCGCCTCGAACGCGGCGTGCTGGGCCGGGTGCTCGCAGATCAGGCTGAGGTCGAGAGCGCTCTTGCGCTGCTGGATGCGGAGAAGCCCGGCGGCGTTTTTGACCGAGGTGAGTGGCAACTCCAGCCCGGTACCGATGTGATCGGCGATCACCGTCGGCATTCGCCGGGGGTCTGCGGCCAGCGTCCCCGCTAGCCAGAGCACTCCGACATGCCCGCGCCAGCTCTCCGGCAGCAGCCCGATCCTGTCTTCGAGCTTCGGGTCGACCGGCGCTGCGGCGATCGCACGCATGAGGGTTTCCATCAGCCGTCGGCACTCGCGCAGGCTGAGCTCCGAGACGGCACCGGACAGCAGGGACGCTCCCCGCTCGATGAACCGCTCTGACCGATCGCACTTCCACAGGCCGTCCACCCCTGTGAGCCAGCGATGGACCAGCCACATGACGAGCGTCTCCGCGGCCTCCTGTTGGCCACGGCGCGCGAGCCCTTCCGCGCGCCGGATCACCTGCGGATACATCTCATGAGTGAGTTCGAGGTCGGTGCGCTCGCCAGTCTCATAGCTGCGCTTGAAATCGCCGGGCCGAATGCCGGCCGCCAGCCACACTCCCTCGGCGAGCACCGTTTCCCGCAGAAAAGGGGCGGCGATCAACGCCGCTGCTTCTTCGGGCCTAACCGGCACATGTTCCCCGAAGAGCTGCGCGGTGAAGTCGATGACCCGCTCCGGATAGTTCGGGTCGAACCAGTGGTCCACCATTACGGTCTTCTCACGGAGGTGGTCGGCGACCTCGAGATGTTTTCTGGCGCAGTCCTCCGCGAGGGCCGCCACCTTCTCCCGCAACGACTCGGAGGCATCGGCGGCCAGGTTCCAGAGTTTGTTGCCGGCCGCGGCGCGACGCCACGCCGAAACCAGTTGATCGCCCTCACAGATCACCGTGTCGGCCGAATGGCGCGCCATAACCTTCGGATAGGCGTTCGGAAGCTGGACACGGTCGTCGCCGAGGCCGGTCGTCCGGCTCATCTCCTTTCTCACCTCGGCCAGCACCGCGCTGAGCGTCCGGGCCGGATTGCGCCGGTCGAGCACTTTGGCGAGTGTCCGAGTGAAGACGCTGCCATCCTCGCCGTAGCGGCAGAACTGTCCGGGCTCGCACCCCGCGACCATCACCTGGGAGCCACCGGCCGGATAGTGCAAGACGCCGCCCCAGGCCCCCTCGGACGGCCGCCCGGCCGGGTCGTCACGACAGGCGTCGACGAAAAAGACGACCAGCTTGGCACGGCACTTGCTGAGGTCGGGAATCACCGGCACGAGACTCTCCGGGACGAGCACGCCGTTCTCCCGGTACGCGTCGCTGGGAACCAGGTAGTCGACGCCGTTGATGCTGATGCCGTGGCCGGAGAAGTAAAGGAGCAGAACGCTTCGCTCCGGAGCCCCGGCGCACGCCTTCCTGATGGCGGCGCGAACGCGGCTTCCGCTCGGGTCCTGTCCGTCGTTACCGATCGAATCGATCGAGTAGGCAGAAGAAGCCAGCGCCGAGCGCATTTTCTGGATATCGTTCCGCACCACCTGGGAAATGGACGAGAAAGTCGTGTCATCGCATTCCGGGACACCGATGAGCAGCGCTCGACGTTCGGTCATCGAACCATCGTAATCAGCCGATCCGCGATATCGGCCTGCTTTCGCCGACAACCGGGGCGCGGAGCGCGGGCTCGACGACCACGCCCTCGGCGCTACCTTTCCCCATATCCAGAGTCGTTCCCGCGATCGTTTTCCGGGTGGGCGTCGTTCGAACGAACGCCGAGCCGGGACGGGGAACAACCGATTGCGCGCCCAAGGTGGACGGCGCGCCGCTCCCGGTGAGTACGCAGACGTTCAGAAGCCCGCGGCCGAGCGATGCCGTGCGCCACGACTCGGCAGACCTCGCCAGAACGGAGCCGCGGCGAGCATTGCGCGGATAGACGCCGCGGTCGCGGAACGGGCCATGAGGTAGTACCAGCTGTACCAAGGATCTCCAGTTCGCGGGATCGAAGCGATGACCTCCCTCGCGACATGCTTCAGAGGTCGGAAAGCACCCCCTCGAACAAGGAGTTCCAATGTTCACCCCCTCCTCTCCCCGATCCCGCTTCCTCGCCTGCGGGCTCGCCGCGCTGATCGCCGTAAGTGCCGCTGCCGCGCCGGTCGCCGCCTCGGCCTCGGCAGGGGCGTCGGTCTCCTCGGCCGCCGGTCTCGACGACGGCGTGCAGAAGGCGCTCGACGGGCTGGTCGGCAAGGAGTTTCCCGGCGCGCTCGCCTCGGTGCGCGGCCGCGAAGGGCGCGTCACCGACTACACCGCGGGCGTCGGGAACCTGGAGACCCGGGAGGAGGTGCCGGCCGACGGCCGGGTGCGCATCGGCAGCAATACCAAGCCGTTCGTCGCCACCGTCGTGCTGCAGCTCGTCGGCGAGGGCAGGATCAAGCTGGACGGGCCGATCGAGAAGTACTTGCCCGGGATGATCCGCGGCAAGGCCGGCGATGGGCGTAAGATCACCGTCCGCCAGCTTCTCCAGCACACCAGCGGCCTGCCCAACTACACCCGCTACATGCACGGGGACTTTTCCAAGATCCAGCATCGCTATGTCGAGGCCAGGGACATGATCGACGTGTCGCTGCGCCACAAGGCGTCGTTCAGGCCGGGCAAGAGCTGGGAGTACAGCAACACCGGCTACCTGCTGCTCGGCCTGATCGTGCAGAAGGTCACCGGCCGGCCGATCGCCGAAGAGGTCACCAAGCGGGTCATCGACCGTGCCGGGTTGCGTGACACCTACTGGCCGGGCGTCGGCGACCAGACCGTCAAGGGCCCGCACCCCCGCGGTTACACGGTGAGCGAGCCCAAGGGTAAGTTCATCGACGTCACCACGATGGACCCGTCCTGGGGCGGCGCGGCCGGCCAGCTCATCGGCACCCCGGACGACCTCAACACCTTCTTCCTCGCCCTCCTGGACGGCAAACTGCTCAAGTCCGCGCAACTGGCGGAGATGAAGAAGACGGTGAAGGCCCCTGGGCTCCCCGAGGGCTGGCGGTACGGGCTCGGCGTGGTCAAGATGAAGCTGAGCTGCGGCGACACCGGATGGGGCCACGGCGGCGACATCGACGGCTACGAGACCCGCAACGCCGCCACCACAGACGGCCGGGCGTCCGCGCTCGCGGTGACCGCCCTGCCCAGCAGCGAGGCCGGAGCCATGAAGGTCATCAAGGCCCTCGACACCACCCTGTGCGGGTAACGGGCGGCCGCCCTCTCGCCTCCGCGCCGTCCTGACGGCACGCGGAGGCGTCGCCGTTCCGGTGACACGGGACGCGGAGGCGCCGGTGACACGGGGGACACGCAGGCCACGGGCGCGCTCGTCCGGACGTCAGCCGCGCTCGTAGGGGATCTTCTCGCCTGCCTCGATCGCGACCGGCAGCCGGTTCTCCTCCGGCGGCAGCGGGCAGGTGGCGAGGTCGGTGTAGGCGCACGGCAGGTTCGTGGCCCGGTTGAAGTCCACGGTCACCTGGTTGTCGACATCGGGCACCCCGAGCTGCAGGACGCGGTTGGCGGCGTAGGTGGTCACGCCGGAGGTCGCATCGGTGAACAGGGCGATCAAGCTGCCCGGCGCGTGACCGTTGAACACCGTCAGGCTCAGCGTCTGCCCGTCGAGTTTGAACTCGACCCGCCCTGGCGCGTCGTAGACGTGCCTCAGCCCTTCCACCGCCGCCCCGACGTCCGTCGGCCGGGGCTCGTCGAACGGCAGGTAGCGGCCGACGACCAACCATCGCGGGTCCGGAGGGAACACCGGAGTGCCGGCGAACGCGACACGCAGCGGGTGATCCGGGTGTCTGGGCCTGACGATGTCATGCCCGCCCCGCTTGGCCACCTCGATCACCGCTTCACCCCAGGCGGCATTGATCGAAGCGCGTTCGGGGATGTGGCCGAACACGTACCGGCCACGCACAGGCGTGCCGTCCACGACCAGCTCCTCCGCGTCGCCGAGGGTCACAACTACGCCCTCGCCGCCGGTCGACCACTCCCCTGGGGCATCCGGCAGGCGCTGCGGTTCAGGCGTCAGCCAGTGCAGGTTCGTGACGGCGAGGAACCCGTGGGGATCGGCCAGCGCTCTCTCGTGCCGGTGGTGCCAGTCCTGCCATTCCTGGACGTACGCGGCCAGGTCGATCAGTTTGGCTGTCATGGCTGCTCCTCAAGATGCGCGAGACGTTTCATACTATTCCTACCTTTTAGATTGGTTTATGTCCAGCGTTGACCTTCGGACGACCAGAACACACTCAACCATCAGGTCCATCCCCTCGCGAGGCGACCACTGGACACTCGCCCCCCTCGAAGGAAACAACGGCGCACCACCGTGTGAAGGCCACGGACCGGGCGGCTCGGAGCCCTGAAGGTGATCAATGCCGCCGACACCACCCGGTGCGGGTAACGGGCGAGGCCCACTCGCCGCCGCCCGCCTGACAGCACGCGGAGGCGTCACCGTTCCGGTAAGTGGTGGCCTGTGACCGGAGGAGATATCACTGGGGATCAGAATCCCTCGGTGGTCACCATGGGGCCACCTGTCAGGTAGTTGATCAGCGCGGTGCGAGTGGTGGACACGAATGCCTGAGGTATCCGGTCTGCCGGGTGCCAGGCGACGCGTGCGTGTTTGCGAGGTTCGGCGTTGACCGGGGTGCCGCTCCAGGTGTCGGCGACGAAGACAACGGTGACGAAGCCGTTCGGCGCCTCGACACCCCAGGAGCAGTGGATGAGACCGGCTACTCGCAGGTCGGCGGGGTCTACGACCAGTCCGGTCTCCTCTTTCAGCTCGCGGACCGCGGTTTGGGTGATCACTTCGCCCTTGCTCGCCTTGCCGACGGGAAGGTCCCAGTGGTTGGGGGCGAACTTCGCTCCGGCCGCTCGCTGTATGAGGAGGACTCGTTGCCGCGTCTGGTCGTGGACGATGACGGCGGCGACGAGGAGGGTGTGTGCTTCGAGCGCGGGCGGCAGGGCGGCGCCGGGCGCGGGCATGGACACGATCCTTTCACGCGGCGGTGGCCTCGTGCCGGATGCGCGGATGAAGCTGGGCGAACGGGCGGGCTGAATGCGAACAGCGCATCCCTTTATGACCAAGGAATGCGCTGTTCGGAACCGCTGTGCGCCGCCAGGGACTCGAACCCCGGACCCGCTGATTAAGAGTCAGCTGCTCTAACCAACTGAGCTAGCGGCGCTTGAAGCCCTTGAACAATAGCGCACATCGGGCGTGGCCTTGAAATCGTGACGGTCGCCGGCCGAGGGCGGACGGCGGCCGACGATGATCACCGGTTAAGGTAGAACAACATTCGGTCCTGTCCTGGGAGCACACATGTGGTTCGCCTCACCGAGCGACGCCGGAGAGCGGCTCGACGCCGCCGACTACCTCCCCGACGACTCCATCTCGACCTCGGTCTTCCTGGCGGGCGCACTCGGCAAACCACTGCTCACCGAGGGGCCCGCGGGGGTGGGCAAGACCCAGCTGGCCAAGGCCGTGGCGGCGACGACCGGCGCCCGGCTCGTCAGGCTGCAGTGCTACGAAGGGCTGGACGAGGCCAGAGCGCTGTACGAGTGGAACTACAAGAAGCAACTGCTGCGCATCCAGGCCGGTCAGGGCGAGGACTGGGACGCCACGCACGACGACATCTTCACCGAGGAGTTCCTGCTGGAGCGGCCGTTGCTCGCGGCGATCCGCTCGGAGACGCCGACGGTCCTGCTGATCGACGAGATCGACAAGGCCGACGTCGAGGTGGAGGGGCTGCTGCTGGAGATCCTGTCCGACTACCAGGTGACGATCCCCGAACTCGGCACGATCACCGCCGTACGGAAGCCGTACGTGGTGCTGACCTCGAACGCGACCCGCGAGCTCTCCGAGGCGCTGAAGCGGCGCTGTCTCTATCTGCACCTGGAGTATCCGACGCCGGAGCGCGAGCGCGACATCGTGCTGGCCCAGGTGCCCGCGATCGAGGCGAGCCTCGCCGAGCAGCTCGCCCGCACGGTCGCCACCCTGCGCACCCTGGAGCTGAAGAAGTCGCCCTCGATCGCCGAGACGATCGACTGGGCCAACACCCTGCTCGCGCTGGGCAGGACCGAGCTGGACGAGGAGGCGATCGGGGCGACCCTCGGCGTCGTCCTCAAGCACGCCTCCGACCAGACGCGCGCCCGCAAGGAGCTCGCTCTGTGAAGGGCACGAGAAACGGCGCGGGAAACCCGCTCCACGGAGCGCGAGGCGCGAGAGGCTCGACTCACGGCGTGGGCGGCGCTCTTCGCGAGGCGGGGGGCCGAGGGTGAGCCTGCTCGACCGGCATGTGGGGTTCGTGCACGCGCTGCGCGAGGCCGGGCTGCCGGTGTCACCGGCCGAAGGACTGGACGCGGCCAGGGCGCTGGAGGTGATCGACCTGACCGAACGGGAGTCGGTGCGGGCCGCGTACGCCGCGACGTTGGTCAAGCGGCCCTCGCACCGGCCGGGCTTCGACACGCTGTTCGACCTGTGGTTCCCCGCCTCGACGACCGGCCTGCGCGCGCCGCGCGAGGCCGAGCCCGGCCTGCCGGCCCCGGAGAGCGCCGAGGTTCCCGAGCTGCGCGACCGGCTCGCCGAGCTGCTGCTGGGCGCCGAGGGCATGAACGAGTTCGTACGCGCGATGGTGGAGCGTTTCGGCCGCGTGCCCGCCGGTCCCGGCAGGCAGAACTGGTTCTCCTACCCGGTGATGCGGGCGCTCTCCCCCGAGACGCTCATGGCGCGGCTGCTCGCCGAGGTCCTCGCGGGCCGGGAACGCGGCGGGCTCGCCGAGAAGGTGGCCCGGCAGCGGATCACCGAGAACACCGAGCGCTTCAAGGAGGCCGTCTCAGGGGAGGTGCGCCGCCGGATCGCCGAGGACTCCGGGATCGAGCGGATCGCCCGCGCCTCCGTACGCCCGCCGCTTGAGCGGCTCGACTTCCTGCGGATCACCAAGGCCGACCTGGCGAGGCTCCGCCGGGAGGTGCATCCGCTCGCCCGCCGCCTCGCCGCCCGGCTCACGGTCAAGCACCGGCTCGGCCACCGTGGCCGCCTCGACTTCCGCAGGACCGTACGGGCCTCGCTGTCCAGCGGCGGGGTGCCGCTCACCACCTTCAACAGGCCACGCCGGCCGCACAAGCCCGAGCTGGTGATCCTCTGCGACACCAGCGACTCGGTCGCCTCCTTCGCGCACTTCACCCTGCTGCTCACCTACGCGCTGCGTGAGCAGTTCACCAAGGTGCGCGCGTTCGGGTTCGTGGACACCGTGGACGAGATCACCCGGTTCTTCGTGCCGGGCGCGGACGTGGTGGAGGCGATGACCCGGCTCACGCGGGAGGCCGACATGGTGCGGTTCGGCCGGACCGACTACGGTCACGCGCTGGAGGTGTTCGCCGAGCGGTACGGCGACGCCGTCGGGCCGAAGACGTCCCTGCTGATCCTGGGTGACGCCCGGTCCAACTACCGGCCGCCCGCGCTGGAGACGCTGCGGCGCCTGGCCGACGGCGCCCGGCACTCCTACTGGCTCAATCCGGAGCCGACCAACCAGTGGGACAGCGGCGACTCGCTGGCGACGGCGTACGGCGGGGTCGTGCCGATGCACGAGTGCCGGAACGTCGAGCAGCTCGCGGCCTTCATCGAGGACCTCGTCTGACGAACGGGCCGGGCGCGTTGAGGACCTTGTCCGAAGAACGAACCGGACGCGTTGAGGACCTTGCGCGAAGAACGGGCCGGGCGCGTTGAGGACCCTGTCCGAAGAGGCCGGACGCACTCGGGAACTCGTCCGGAGAACGGGCCGGGCGCGCTCAGCTCATCCGGCGCAGCACCCGGGCCGCGGTCCTGGCCAGGACCTCGACCTGGGCCTCGTCGAAATCGGCCCGGGGACCCTGCAGGATCCAGCGCGAGACGAGGCGGGGCTTGAGAAGGGTGATCCCCTCCGCGGTGACCGACCGCCTGATCTCCCCGCCGTGCACGGCGATGAGGGGTTCGATGGTGACGGGGATGCCCGACTCGCGGGAGAGCACCTCGGCCAGCGAATCGGCGACCTCCACGAGCGCCTTGGCCACCTTCGTGCCGTACTTCTCGCCCAGGAACAACCGCTCGCCGTAGCGAGCGATCTCGGTGTCGGGGTCCCACGCCTCGTTGTCCACCACCCAGACGCCACCGGGGCCGATGACGAGGTGGTCCACCGAGGCCTTTCCCGGTATCGCCCGGCCTTCGAGGATCTGGTAGCCCGCCCTGCGCAGCTTGCGGCGGAGCAGCTTGGCGGTGATGGTCTCGCCCCTGCGCTTGCCGCGCCAGACGGCGGTGGCGTCGTACTGCCTCCAGGTCCAGTACGTGTCCGCGCCCGCGACGAGCAGGCCGCCCAGCAGCCCGAGGATCACCGGGGACAGGCCGAACCGGTAGGCGAGCGCGACGCCCACCACCAGGCCCGCCGCGGCCTTGACCGCGCGCACCTTCCTGCGGTGGACGACTTCCTTGATCCAGAACTGCTCGTACATGACCTGCGGCGACAGGCCGTGGACCTGGTCAACCGGCGTCACGTAGATAGATCCGCCCGGCATAGCGAACCCCCCATGGCTGGAACGGTCGATAAGAGGAAAGGTGGGGGGACCTGCCACATTGAAGATCCTTAGACTATGAAATACCCAACCGGGGGCTCCAGCCATCCCTGAGCCGCGAAGGTGACGCAAGTAACACGTATTCGCCAGTCACCGGCGACGTAACCGACCAGTCGGTATGCTTTCCCACACCACACCATGGGGGACGCATGACTCAGGACCAGGAGCCGGTACGACAACGCCTGCTCAGCGAGGCCACCCGCCTGTTCGCCGAGCAGGGCTTCGAGAGCACGTCGGTGCAGGAGGTCGTCTCGGCGGCCGGCGTCACCAAGGGCGCCATGTACCACTATTTCGACTCAAAGGACGACCTGCTCCACGAGATCTACGGGCGGGTGCTGCGCCTGCAGATGGAGCGCCTGACGCACTTCGCCGACGGCCCGGGGCCGGTGTCCGAGCGTCTGTACTCCGCCGCCGCGGACGTCGTGACGACCACGGTCGACAACCTGGACGACTTCAAGATCTTTTTCCGCTCGATGCACCTGCTCGCGCCCGACACCAGCAAGGTCGTACGCGCCGAGCGGCGCCGCTATCACGAGCGCTTCCGCGACCTGGTCACCGAGGGGCAGCGCGAGGGCACCTTCAGGAGCGACATCCCCGCCGACATCGTCGTCGACTTCTTCTTCGGCTCCGTCCACCACCTGGGCACCTGGTACAGCGCGGAGGGCGCGCTCTCCGGCCCCGAGCTGGGGGCGCACTTCGCCGACCTGCTGCTCACCTCGCTGCGCCCGAACCAACGGACGCTCCCCGCCTGACCCCCGGTCAGACCGGCGCGGGCAGGTCCGCGAGAGCCGCCAGGGCGTCCCGGTGGGCACCGGGAGTGCCGAGCGCGACCTCGGCGGACTTGGCGCGCTTGAGATAGAGGTGCAGGGGGTGCTCCCAGGTCATCCCGATCCCGCCGTGCAGCTGCACGCTCTCCTCCGCGACGCGCACCGCCACCTCCGAGCACCACGACGCGGCCACCGCCACCGCCAGCTCGCGATCCCGGACCGCCTCCTGTCCACCGGGCGATCCCGGGTCCGCGGCGAGCAGGTCGGCCGCGTTCCTCGCGGCGGCGCGGGCGCGCACCACGTCCAGCCAGAGATCGGCCATCCGGTGCTTGATCGCCTGGAAGGACCCCACCGGGCGGGCGAACTGCCGGCGCTCCTTGATGTAGGCGAGCGTCGTGCTCAGACACCACTCGGCGACCCCGAGCTGCTCCGAGGCGAGCAGTCCCGCGCCGAAGCTCAGCACACTTCGCACGTCGAGCCGGCCGATCGCCTCACCGGCGGGAGTGTCGGAGAACGTGACGGTGGCGACCGGGCGCGTCAGGTCGAGCGACGGCACCACCTCGATCCGGACATCCGCCGCCTCCACCTGGTAGAGCGCCGTTCCGACGGGCACGAGCAGCACGTCCGCCACCTCCGCGCCCGCCACCGCCCTCACCTCGCCGTTCAGGATCCCCCCGTCCGCGGTGACGGTCTCCGGCAGCGGCCGGTACGGCGAAGCCGCCAGCGACACCGCGAGCGCCGCCGTCGTCTCCCCCGAGGCGAGCTCCTGGATCAGATCCTCCTCGCCGACCTGCAGCAGGGCCTCGGTCGCGAGCACCGAACCGGTGAGGAACGGCAGCGGCGCCACCGCCCGCCCCAGCTCCTCCAGCACCACCGCGACCTCCCGCGCCGACGCCCCCGCCCCGCCGTAGATCTCGGGCACGAGCAGGCCCGCGACCCCGATCTCCCGCGACAGCGTCTTCCACAGGTCCATGTCGTACGGCGTCCCGGACTCGACCCGCCTCAACACGGCGGCGGCCCCGCAGCGGTCCGCGAGGAGATCCCGCACGGAGGCGCGCAGCTCCTCCTCGACCTCGGTGTACAGCAGCGTCACAGCTCACCACTCCTCATTCGCCACGCGGACCACTCGTACCTCGCGACCCGCTCCGCTCACCGCGCCGGGTTCACTCCCGTCACAACCGCTCACCGCTCCTCATGCACCACGCGACCCGCTCCGCTCACCGCGTCGAGCCCGTTCCCGTCATCGCGGAAGATCCTTCCAGGGCACGTCCTTGTCGACGCGGGGCTCCGAGGGAAGGCCGAGCACGCGCTCGGCGATGATGTTGCGCAGGATCTCCGAGGTGCCGCCCTCGATGGAGTTGCCCTTGGCGCGGAGGTAGCGGTATCCGGGCCCCCTGCCGAAGAAGTCGACGGTGTCGGAGCGCCGGAAGGTCCAGTCGTCGTAGACCAGGCCCTCCTCGCCGCGCAGTTCCACGTCCAACCCTGAGAGAGCCTGGTTGAGGTCGGCGAAGGCGAGCTTCATACCGGAGCCCTCGGGCCCCGGCTGCCCGGCGGAGAGCTGTTCGCGCAGGCGCGTCCCGGCCAGGCGCGTCACCTCCGCCTCCACCCACAGGCGCAGCAGCCGCTGGTGCAGGTCGTGGGTGCGCAACTCGGGCCGGGAGCGCCAGGTCTCGGTGACCAGGCCGACCATGCCACCGCCCCGCCGGACCGGCGCGCCGCCGATCGCGACCCGCTCGTTCATCAGCGTGGTCTGCGCGACCCGCCAGCCGTCGCCGACCTCCCCCAGCCGCAGGTCGTCACCGAGCCGTACGCCGGTGAGGAAGACCTCGTTGAACTCGGCCTCGCCGGTGATCTGCCGCAGCGGCCTCACCTCGACCCCGGGAGCGTGCATGTCGCACACGAAGTACGTGAGTCCCCGGTGCTTGGGCACGTCCACGTCGGTCCTGGCGACCAGGATCGCCCACCGGGCGTGGTGGGCGCCGGAGGTCCACACCTTCTGCCCGTCCACCACCCACTCGTCGCCGTCCCGCACCGCGCGGGTGCCGAGCGTGGCCAGGTCGGAACCGGCACCGGGCTCGCTGAAGAGCTGGCACCAGATCTCCTCGCCCGTCCACAGCGGACGCAGGAACCGTGCGCGCTGCTCGTCGGTGCCGAACGTCAGGATCGTGGGCGCCGCCATCCCCAGCCCGATCGTCTGCACCCCGAGATCAAGCTGCGGTGTCCCCTCCAGCTCGCGTTCCACCACGTTCTGCAGCTCGCGTGCGGCTCCGAGCCCGCCGAGCCCTTCGGGGAAGTGCACCCAGGCGAGTCCGGCGTCGAACCTGGCCCTCAGGAACTCCAGCCGATCCCCGGCGGGGTCGTGCCCGGCCAGGAACGCGGCGGCGCGCTCCCTCACCGCCTTCTCGTCCAGCGCCACGAACGGCTCCCTTCGTCGATCTCCGTCGACCCGCGTCAATCTTGGCCGACTCGCGTCGGTTCGCGCACCCCACGCCCGGCCTTGGAACGCCTCACACCGCCCGCCGATCCACGTCGGTTCGTGCTCTCCCCAGCTCGGAGACACCACCCACCGCCCCTGGCGTGCGGGACGGCCGACGGGCGGCGCCGGTCACATGTGCTTCTTGAGCTCCCGGTAGGCGAGGGAGCGCTTGTGGACCTCGTCCGGGCCGTCGGCCAGCCTCAGCGAGCGCGCTCCGGCCCAGAGCGCGGCCAGCGGGAAGTCCTGGCTCACGCCTCCGGCGCCGTGGGCCTGGACGGCCTTGTCCAGGATCCACTCCACATCGCGCGGTGTGGCGATCTTGATGGCCTGGATCTCCGCGTGGGCTCCCCGGTTGCCCACGGTGTCCATCAGCCAGGCGGTCTTCAGCACGAGGAGGCGGAGCTGCTCGATCCTCACCCGCGACTCGGCGATCCAGTCCTGGACGACGCCCTGCTGGGCGATCGGCTTGCCGAACGTGCTCCGCGACAGGGTCCGGAGGCACATCATCTCGACGGCCCGCTCGGCCATCCCGATGAGCCGCATGCAGTGGTGGATGCGGCCGGGGCCGAGGCGTGCCTGGGCGATCGCGAAGCCGCCGCCCTCCTCGCCGATCAGGTTGTCGACCGGCACCCTGGCGTCCTCGAACACGATCTCGGCGTGTCCGCCGTGGTCGGAGTCGGAGTAGCCGAAGACGTGCATGCCGCGCTTGATGTGCATGCCGGGCGTGTCGCGCGGCATCAGGATCATCGACTGCTGCCGGTGCGAGGACGCCTCGGGGTCGGTCTTGCCCATCACGATGAAGATCGCGCACTTGGGGTTCATCGCGCCGGAGGCGAACCACTTGCGGCCGTTGACGACGTACTCCGAGCCGTCCCGCACGATCGACAGCGCGATGTTGGTGGCGTCGGAGGAGGCGGTGTCGGGCTCGGTCATCGCGAACGCCGACCGGATCTCGCCGCGCAGCAGCGGCTCCAGCCACTCCTTGCGCTGCCACTCGTTGCCGAACATGGAGAGGACCTCCATGTTGCCGGTGTCGGGGGCGGCGCAGTTGGTCGCGGTGGGAGCGATCTTCGGCGAGCGGCCCATGATCTCGGCCAGCGGCGCGTACTGCAGGTTGGTCAGGCCCGCGCCGTGCTCACCCGGCAGGAAGAGGTTCCACAGGCCACGCCTGCGCGCCTCCTCCTTGAGATCCTCCATCAGCGGCGGGCTGGCCCACCCGCTCTCGGCGGCCTGGGCCTCGAATGCCTCTTCCGCCGGATACACACACTCGTCCATGAAACCGAGCAGCCGTCCCCGCAGCTCCTCGGTCTTGGCGTCGAACGCGAAATCCATGGACCCTCCTCACAGTCTCCCGCGAGAGTACCGACCGGACGGTATGCCTGTCGACACACCCCCTACCCTTGGACCCCATGGACCCCGTCTTCTTCGCCACCCCCGAGGAGTTCCGCGCCTGGCTGGAGGCACACCACGAGACCGAGACGGAACTGCTGGTGGGATTCCCCAAGAAGGGCTCAGGCCGCCCAGGGCTCACCTGGCCCCAGTCCGTCGAGCAGGCCCTGTGCTTCGGCTGGATCGACGGCGTACGCAAAGGCATCGACGCCGAGAGCTACAGCATCCGTTTCACGCCGCGCAAGGCGCGCAGTACGTGGAGCGCGGTCAACATCGCCAAGGTCGCCGAGCTGACCGAGCGCGGTCTCATGCGTCCGGCGGGGCTGCTCGCCTTCGAGCGGCGCACCGAGGACAACTCGGTGATCTACTCCCACGAGCAGGCCGAGACCGCCACGCTGGACGAGGAGCAGGAGCGCCGCTTCCGTGCGGAGAGCACGGCGTGGGAGTGGTTCCAGAGCCGGCCGCCCGGTTACCGCAAGACCGCGCTGCACTGGGTGACCACCGCGAAGCGGCCCGAGACGAGGGAGAGACGTCTCACGCTGTTGATCGAGGATTGCGCGGCGGGCCGCAGGCTGGCCCACCTCGAGCGCGGAGTGGTCCCCGGGAACACCTCCTGAGTGGACCTTCGGACAGGTCCACTGTGGGTTCTAGGGTCGTCCCCATGACCGCGAAGATGCCCGCGCCCGTCACCCTCGAAGGCGAGAACGTACGACTGGAGCCGCTGACCGGCGACCACGTGCCCGACCTGTTCCTGGCCGGTGGCGGTGACGACGAGGTGTGGCGCTGGATGCCCGCCCCGACCCCGCGCACCGAGGCCGCACTGGCGGAGATCGCCGCGCGGCTGGCCGGGACGCCGGACCACGTGCCGTTCGCGGTGATCCTGCGGGAGACCGGCCGCGCGGTCGGCTGGACCACTTACATCGACACCCCCGGGTACGCCGACAGCATCGAGATCGGCTGGACCTGGTACGGCAGGTCGGTGTGGCGCTCCGCGGTGAACACCGAGTGCAAGGTGCTGCTGATCGACCACGCCTTCGACAAGCTGGGCGTGAACCGGGTGCAGCTCAAGACCGACAACCTGAACGTCCGCTCGCAGAACGCGATCATGCGCATCGGCGGCGTCCCCGAGGGCGTCCTGCGCCGCCAGCGCCGTCGCACCGACGGCACCTGGCGCGACACCGCCTATTTCAGCATCCTCGACGACGAGTGGCCCGCCCACCGCGCCCGCCTCACCGGCCTGCCCCGCTGAACCGCGTCCCCGCGCCTATGCGGCTCCCTCGCCGAGCATGCCGCGCAGGAATTCCCGCACCCCCAGCCGGAGGTCGTCCAGGGCCGGTTCGGCTCCGGCGCCGATGAGCGCGTCGAACATCACCCCCTCGCCGAAGGCGACGAACTGGCGCCCGTGCCGTACCGGGTCGGACGACCCCGCGGCGGAGAGGATCGCGACCGCGAGGTCGCGGAAGCGCTCACCGGCCCTGTCGTAGATCGTGCGCAGCTCCGGTCTGCGGTTGGCCTCGAAGGCCAGCTCGTAGCGGGCGATCGTCTGCCGACGGCCGACCGTCAGCTGTGTCCAGAGCGCCTGGGCCGTCATCTCGGCGAGGGCTTCGACCATGTCCGCCCCGGGGGGTGCGGGGGCCGCCGCGAACGCGGTGGACTCCAGCTGGGTGAGACGCGCGAGGGTCAGCTCCAGGAGCGCGGACCGGGTGCGGGCCAGGTTGGAGGTCGATCCCGGCGGCAGTCCCGCCGCCTCGTCCACCGCTCGATGGGTCAGACCGCGCATTCCACGATCGGCGAGCAGGTCGATGGCGGTATCGGCGACGAGCTCGGCACGCTGGGACTTCACCCCTCGATACTACATTTGTAGTCTAACTACAGGCGTAGTAATATTCACTACATTCGTAGTAAAGGAGAGGGTCATGGCGCGTGCGACGGTCATCGGAGCGGGCATTGGCGGGCTGGCGGCGGCGGTGGCGTTGCAGCGGCGGGGCTGGGACGTGACGGTGTTCGAGCGGGCGGCGTCCCTGGAGTCGGTCGGCTCGGGACTGGCCGTCGCCGCCAACGCGCTCAAGGCGCTCGACACGTTCGGGGCCGGTGACGAGATCCGCGAGCTGTCGGTGGTCCAGGGCAGCGGCGGCATCCGGCGCTCCGACGGCAGATGGCTGGTGAAGACGAGCGCGGAGGCCGCCTCCGCGCGCCACGGCGGCGACTCCGTGGTGCTGCTGCGCCGCGCGGACCTGATCGCCATGCTCTTCTCCCGCCTCACCCCCGGCACGGTTCGGCTGAACGCCAGGGTCTCGGGGGTCGACGCGGAGAGCGGTGTGGTGACTCTCCCCGGCGAGCAGGTGGAGGCGGACCTGGTGGTGGTGGCCGACGGCATCAACTCCGTCATCAGGTCGGCCCTGTTTCCCGGCCATCCGGCCCCTCGCTACGCGGGCGTCACCAGCTGGCGGGTGCTCATCCCCGCCGCGGGCGCCCCGGGTGAGGCGTACGAGAGCTGGGGGCGCGGCAGGGTCTTCGGCGTGATGCCACTGGCCGGCGGCACGTCCTACTGCTACGCCACCGACACCGTCCCCGCGGGCGGCGGTGGTGGAGACCAGCTGGCCGAGCTGCGACGCCTGTTCGGCGACTGGCACTCCCCTATCCCCGAGCTGCTCGCCGCGGCCTCATCGGAGAAGGTCCTGAGAAACGACATCCGCTACCTCGCCACCCCCCTGCCCGCCATGCACCGGGGCAGGGTCGCCCTGCTGGGCGACGCCGCGCACGCCATGACTCCCAACCTGGGTCAGGGCGCCTGCCAGGCGATCGAGGACGCGGTGGTGCTGGCCCACGTGGTCGGCGACGGCGAGGGGTTCACCGGAGCGAACGGCGCGAGTGCCGTACCTGTGGGCGAGAGCCGCGAGGCGACGGGCGGGAGCGCCAGGACGACGGGGAAGGGGCGTGGAGCATACGCCGGAAACGACAGAGCCACCGGTGGGAGCGGCGGAGTCGACCCCTTGGCCGGTTACACCGCCGCTCGGCTTGAGCGTACGTCCAAGATCGTGGCCAGGTCCGCCGCGATCTGCCGCGTCACCCGGATATGCGGCCCGCTCGCCGTGCGGCTGCGCGACACGATGACGGCGCTCAGCTGGCGGCTCGCCCCCTCAGGCGTGAACGGCCCGATGGACGAGGTGTTCGGCTGGACACCGCCCTCCGCGTGACCGTTTCTCCCGGGAAAATCACCGGAGAACCTCCGGGACCCGCACGAACGCGAGAGAACCGCCCGGCGGAAACCGTGCGAACGCGAGAAAGCCGCCTGGCGGAAACCCGTACGGACGACGCCCGCTAAACGACGCCCGCCTTCTCACGCACCGCGGCGGGAACCCCCCGGTCAGGGGAGAGCCGCCCCAGGGTGATCGTCCCCCAGACGAGCAGCGCGGCGGCGAGGAGGGCGGGGATCACGTTCAGCCAGCCGCTGGGCACCGCCTCGTCGAGCAGGAGCGCCCCCGCGAGGATGGAGACGATCGGGTCGACGATCTGGACCGCGGCGTAGGACATGCCGAAGTAGCCCACCTCGTAGGTCTTCTGCAGCAGCACGACCGCGCAGACGAGCAGCACGGGGATGGCGAGCGTGAACCAGTTGAGCAGCGTGCGCAGGTCACCGTCGAAGCCGCCGCCCACCACCCGTACGAAGGTGGAGACGCTCGCCGTCACGGCGCCCGCCGCGACCGACAGCACGAGCGCGTGGGCCTGGCCGGTCATCCTCCGCCCCACCAGATGGGTCACGAGCACGACCAGCCCGACGCAGCCGAGGAAACCCAGCGCCTCCGAGTTCGTCATGTGCGGTTTCACCGGGTGCACGGGGACCAGCAGCAGCAGTCCGAGCAGTCCGACGGCCACCGCGCCCGAACCGACGAGCTCCGCCCTGTGCGGGCGCCTGCCGTGCAGCATCGCCGCCAGCGGTACCGCGAACACCAGCGTCAGCACACTGATCGGCTGCACCATGATGAGCGGCGCGAAGCTGAGGGCGACGGCGTGCAGGGACGCCCCGGTGAAACCGACGATGCCGCCGATCCACCAGCGGGGCCGCCTCATCAGTTTCAGCGAGGCGCCCTCGGAGACCGCCTCGAACTGCTGGAGCGCGGCCCCCAGTGCGTAGCCCAGCGCCCCGACCAGGGCGATGGATATCCCGACCCAGGTCATCGCCACCCCACATAACGGACAAGGCATCCAGAAAGAAGCGAATCACGGGTCATCCCGCAAGCTTAGAGCGCCCGGCGAACGGGTAGGGAGTTTCGCCGATTTGCACGAGACCCTGTCTGTGGTGGTCACTGACCGCTCGGCGGGCAGACGCAGAACAGGTGCCCCTCGGGGTCGGCGAGCACGACCCACTTTCCCTCGCCCGGCTGGAAGTCGGGGCGGGTGGCTCCGAGCTCCAGGTAGTCCCTGACGGCCTCCTCCAGGTCGGAGACGCGGACGTCCAGGTGGAACTGCTTGTCGGGGCCGGGCCACGTGGACGGCTTGCGGTCGAGATTCTGCTGGAAGTAGATGCTCATCGTGCCGTCGCCGATGCCGGCGTAGGTGTCCTCCGCGTACTGAACCTCGTAACCGAAGACGGCCGCGTAGAACTCGGCGAGCCGCCTGGGCTCGGCGCAGTCGATGGTCACGGCGATGAATTGCGCTTTTGCGGTCATGGAGCGATCGTCTCGCCCATACCTGTCAGCTGCTGTCACGTTTGCCGGGACATCTCCATCCGTGGTGGTGACCGCCGTGAGGGCACCTGATCCGTAGGCGGGGAACCTGCGAAGAGGATCCGGTCCACAGGTGATGCCCGCCGTGACAGACGCCCGGCCCGTGAGCGGTCGCCGCCGCGAGGGGCTCCTGCCCACAGGTGGGACCCTCGCAAAGGGCATCTGTCCCACAGGGGAGACCCTCGCAAAGGGCACCTGTCCCATGAGCAGTGACCTGTGTGAAGGGCAGCGGCCCATAAGTGGTGGCCGCCGCGCAGAGCACCTGGCTAGGGTTACCCCGTGCTTCCGATCATTTCCCCGCCCCCCGCCCTCTAGCGGGCGGCCCTTCTCTCCTGACGACCGGACCCGAGTGGTCCGGTGGGTGCTTGCCGTCCGCATACGTGCGACCTGACGACGACCACCTCATCTGGAGAGATCTCCATGACGCATGTCTCCGTACGGCGGGGCCTGCTGTACGTGTCCATCGCGGCGACCGCCTGGGGCACCGGCGGCGCGGCCGGCGCGCTGCTCCACCAGACGGGCGGGCTCGGCCCCGTCGCCGTCTCCTTCTGGCGGTTCGCCGCCGGAGCGGCCGTGCTCCTGCTGGCCAGGTTCCTGTTCGGCCTCGGCAGGCCCGGGACCGCCGAAACGTCCACCACCATCCGGCGAAACCGTCCCACCCGATGGAACCCGGCCGCCGAAGAAACCCGACAGCCCCGACCACTCACCACCACCTGGAACCAGGCCGCCCAAGAAACCCGACGTACCGGACCGTTCTCCGTCCTTCGGCGGGCCCGCCCCGCCCGGCGGGGCTCGATGCTCCGGCGGATCCTGGTCACCGGCGTGGCGATGGCCGTCTACCAGACGGCCTACTTCGCGGCGATCGCCGAATCGGGCCTGGCCGTGGCGACCGTGGTCACGATAGGCGCCACCCCCGTCCTGGTGGCCGCGGGCGGGTTTCTGCTGCTGGGCGAACGCCTGAGCGCCACGGGACTGGGCGCGGTCGCGATCGCCCTGACCGGCCTGGCCATGCTCACGCTCGACGGCGGGTCGGCGACGTTCTCCGCGGCCGGTATCGGCTGGGCGCTGCTGTCGGCGGCCGGGTACGCGGGGGTGACCCTGCTCAACCGGGCCTCCACCGACGAGCCGTACGTCACCGCGATGGGTGGCTTCGTCGTCGGTGGGCTCTGTCTGCTTCCCGTCGCGCTCGCCCAGGGTCTGCTGCCCTCGGGTGACCCACTCGCCTCCTGGGCGGTCGTCGTCTATTTGGGTACGGTCCCGACGGCCCTGGCCTACGGGCTCTTCTTCACCGGTCTCGTCGCGGTACGCGCCACGACGGCCGCCGTGATCTCCCTCGTGGAGCCGGTGGGCGCGGCGATCCTGGGGATCCTGCTGCTCGGCGAGCGGCTCACTCCGGCGGCGGCGTGCGGGAGCGCCCTGCTGCTCGGCGCGGTCGCCCTGCTCGCCCTGAAGGAGAGGGGTGATCGCGTCGGTGTAGCCGCGTAAAAGTCGGTGAGGGTCCCCGTACGAGGAATTCGTACGGGGACCCTCGCGGCGCCTCGGGCCGTCCCGACAGATCCGTGGGAGACCTCGCGACGCCCCAGGTCATCCCGACGAATCCGCACGGGCCCCTCGCGCGCCCCGGCCACCCGGCCCCTGGGCCGTCCCGTGGCATCCCGGCCCCTGAGCCCTGGGCCCTGGGTCACCCGGAAGGCCCGCCTTTTATTGGGGCGTATTGGCTAAAATCGCGTCCGACTTATCATGCTAAAGCGTGACAAGTCGCCGGTGCCCCGAAAGTTTGGCGGACGCACCGCGATCCTGAACGGCCGATCTTTGCACCACAATGTGCGAAGAGACGGAACGCGAGCCCGGAACCGGGCGTTGGAGGGAACGTGGCCTCGATTACCCAGCTCTTCCGGCGTTTCCTGGAACGCCCCGGCACCATCGACCTCTCGAAGTTCGAGCGGGTCGTCGCCGAGGCGGGGACCCGCGAGGAGCGGATCCGCGCGCTCGACGAGCTGCCCGCGCCCTCGGTCGACGACCTCCCCGAGTTCTGCGCGATCGTGCGGGAGGCCGCGCGCCGCACGCTCGACCTGCGCCCCTACGACGTGCAGCTGGTCGGCATGCTGGCGATGCTGTCGGGAAACGTCGCGGAGATGGCGACCGGCGAGGGCAAGACCCTGTCCGGTGCGATGGCCGCCGCCGGATACGCCCTGCAGGGCAAGCGCGTCCACGTCATCTCGGTCAACGACTACCTCGCCCAGCGTGACGCCGAGTGGATGGGCCCGCTGTACGAGGCGCTCGGCGTCTCCAGCGGCTGGATCGGGCAGAACTCCACGCCCGCCGAGCGCCGGGCGGCCTACGCGGCGGACGTGACGTACGGCTCGGTGAGCGAGATCGGTTTCGACGTGCTGCGCGACCGGCTGAGCACCTCCGTGGACGACCTGATCGTGCCCGCGCCGGCCGTGGCGGTGATCGACGAGGCCGACTCCGTGCTCGTCGACGAGGCCCGGGTGCCGCTGGTGCTCGCCGGTGCCGCCGACCCCGGCGACGCGGTTCCGGAGATGGCCGTGCTGGTCAGGCAGCTGGTCAAGGGCTACCACTACGAGCTCGACGACCAGGCGCGCAACGTCCACCTCACGAGCAAGGGCATCGACACCGTCGAGCAGGCGCTCGGCCTCGACCTCTACGACACCCCGGCCACACTGACCGAGGTGAACCTCGCCCTGCACGCGCACGCCCTGCTGACCAAGGACGTCGACTACATCGTCCGCGACGGCAAGGTGCACCTCATCAACCCCTCGCGGGGCCGGGTCGCCCTGCTGCAGCGCTGGCCCGACGGACTGCAGGCGGCGGTGGAGGCCAAAGAGGCGCTCTCGCCCTCGGAGACCGGTGAGATCCTCGACTCGATCACCGTCCAGGCGCTGATCACCCGCTATCCGGAGAAGTGCGGCATGACGGGCACCGCCGTCGCGGTCGGCGACCAGCTGCGGGAGTTCTACGACCTCAAGGTGGCCGTGATCCCCTCCAACCGGCCGTGCGTGCGCACCGACGAGCCCGACCGGCTCTTCGAGTACCGGATGGAGAAGGACCTCGCGCTGGTCGAGGAGATCGTCGAGGTGCACGCCACCGGACGGCCGATCCTGATCGGCACCATGGACGTGGCCGAGTCCGAGCGTCTCGCGCTCACCCTGAGCGGGCGCGGGCTGGAGTGCGTGGTCCTCAACGCCAAGAACGACGCCGAGGAGGCGGCCATCATCTCCCGCGCCGGGGAGCGCGGCGCGCTCACCGTCTCCACCCAGATGGCCGGGCGCGGCACCGACATCCGCCTCGGCGAGGGCGTCGACGAGCTCGGCGGCCTGTACGTCATCGGCTCGGGCCGCCACACCAGCAGCCGCCTGGACGACCAGCTCCGCGGGCGCGCGGGCCGCCAGGGCGACCCCGGCGGCTCGGTCTTCTACGTCAGCGGCGAGGACGAGCTGATCGCCCACTACGTCGCCGACGAGTACGCCAAGGGCGTGCCCGAGCACTCCCTGGTGGGCCACGCCCAGCGGGTCGCCGAGGGCGTCAACATGGAGATCCACCGCAACACCTGGCGCTACACCCGCCTGCTGGAGCGCCAGCGCGGCCAGCTGCTGGAGCGTCGCGACCGGGTCCTGCGCGAGCGGGTGGCCGGTGACGCCCTCGCCGCCGCGGCCCCCGAGCGGTGGGCGGAGCTTCGCGAGAGCGTCGAGGAGGACGTGCTGCACGAGGCGGCCCGCCAGATCGTGCTCTTCCACCTCGACCGCGGCTGGGCCGAGCACCTGGCCTACCTGGGAGAGCTGCGAGAGGGCATCCACCTGCGGGTCCTCGGGCGGCTCAACCCGATCGACGAGTTCCACAAGGACGCCGTCCCCGCCTACCAGCGGCTGCTGGCCGAGATCGAGTCACGCTCGATCGAGACCTTCGAGACCGCGACGGTGACCGCCGACGGCCTGGACCTGGAGGGCGCGGGCCTCAAGCGTCCCACCGCCACCTGGACCTACCTCGTCCAGGACAACCCCTTCGGCACCGAGTGGGACCGCATCCTCAACCGCCTCACCACCAAGGTCCGCCACCGCTGACGCCTCTTCAGGGGCGGCCTTCACACCACTGAGGGCCGCCCTTCAGGCACTGATACGGTCCGGCGCCTCCAACAAATCCGGTTCCCCAGGCGGTCCGGTTCCACCACAGATCCGGTTCCTCCAGGAAAAGTCAGCCTCGACTTCAGGTCCTGGACATCATGATGTGCGTTACGCGCGCGGTAATGGTTTCACCGCACTCTCCCGGTTATCGTGACCTTCATGACCACCACCAGCGCGTCCCGGCCGGTAGGTGAGCTCCTGCGCCAGTGGCGGGAGCGCCGGCGTATGAGCCAGCTGGACCTCTCGATCCAGGCGGACATCTCCACCCGGCATCTGAGCTTCGTGGAGACAGGAAGGTCCAAACCGAGCAGGGACATGATCCTGCGCCTCGCGGAGGAGCTGGAACTCCCCCTTCGCGAGCGCAACCACCTGCTGCTCTCCGGCGGCTTCGCGCCGCTCTACTCGGAGACGCCGCTCACCTCGCCGCACATGGCGTCCGTACGGGAGGCGCTGGGGCAGGTGCTGAGCGGGCACGAACCGTACCCCGCGGTCGTCGTCGACCAGCACTGGAACCTCATCGACCGCAACGCCGCGACCGGGCTGCTGCTGCGCGGGGTCGCGCCGGAGCTGCTCGTCCCCCCGGTCAACGTGATGCGGCTGAGCCTGCACCCCAAGGGCATGGCTCAGCGGATCATCAACCTGGGCGAGTGGCGGGCCCACCTCCTGCACCGGCTCCGCCGCCAGATGAGCCTCACCGCCGACCCCGACCTCGCGGCGCTCTGGAAGGAGCTCGACGACTATCCCTGCGACCAGCCGGAGCCGGAGATAGACCGCCCCGGCCCCGGTGACATCGTGATTCCCCTGCGGCTGCGCCGCGGCTACCGGGAGCTCGCCTTCTTCAGCACCATGGCCACGTTCGGCACCCCGCTCGACATCACCGTCGCCGAGCTCGCCATCGAGGCGTACTTCCCCGCCAACCCCGAGACCGCCGCCTACCTGCAGCACCAGCACCACCCCGACTGACCGGGGGCGGGGGTGCGGCGTGCGCCCCACGCCACACCCCCGCCGGCCGAGCCGGTCCCGGCCGAGGCGTCCACTCTCGGCCGGTCCGGGTCCTGGAAGGTCTTCGCCGTGTCCTCAGCCGGGGATTCCGGCTCCGGACTCACTGGACTCGCCGACTTCGGCCTTCCCCGCCCGCGACGCCGCGATCCTGCCCAGGACGACGTCGATCACGAGGAACGCGAGCAGCGAGATGCCGAGCAGCGGGAGGAACACGCCCACCGCGATCGCCACGGCCGCCAGGGGCAGGGCGACGGCGAGGGGCAGCCGCCGCAGGCCGCCGCGCGCGTAGGGCGTGCCGAAACCGCGGGTCGGGCGGCGCAGCCACCACATGCGGTAGCCCCACACGATGACCGAGATCAGCGAGATCGCGAGCACGGCGAGGACGATCTGGTTGACCAGGCCGAACAGCACCCCCATGTGCACGTCGATGCCCCAGCGGGTCAGCTTGGCCCCGATGGGGAAGTCGGCGAAGCGCAGCTCGGCGCTCACCTGGCCGGTGGCGGCGTCGACCGCCACCTGGTCGTTGCGCTGCGGCCAGAGGCGGTCCGCCTCCTTGACGACGTACGGCTTGCCGGACTCGGCGGGCCAGACGATCTCCAGGGGTCCCGACAGGCCCTTGCCCGCCGCCGCCCGGACGACCTGGTCGGCGTCGGCTACCGGCGCGGCGCCCGCCTCCTGCCCGGCGGCGTGGCCGCCGTGGTCGCCGTGGCCGCCGGAGACGGGCAGCGACGGGGTGGACCAGCCGATCGAGGTCTGCAGCACGTCGATGTTGGCTCCCGCGTACTTCGACCAGGTCAGACCGGTCGCCGAGAGGGCGAGCAGGCCGATCAGCGCCCACGTGCCGACCGAGCCGTGCCAGGAGAGGGTCTTGCGCAGGCCGCGGGCGCCGCGCTCGGGAGCGACGACGCGCCGCAGCCGCTGTCCGGCGCGGCGACGGCGGGTGAGCCACAGCACCAGGCCGCCGACCCCGACCAGCCACAGCCAGCTGGCGGCCATCTCGCTGTATATACGTCCCGGCTCGCCCAGGTGCAGGTGACGGTGGAGCTGGGAGATCCAGGTTCGCACGGGCAGGGCGCCCGAGCTGCCGTAGCTCTCCAGCGCGCCGCGGACCTCGCCGTTGTACGGGTCGACGAAGACCGCGAGGCGGGTGCTCTCCGGAAGGCCGGGCACGTCGAGCAGCACCTGGGTCGTCGCGTCCGGCTCGTCATAGGTCCGTACGAGCGCGAGGGTCCCCTCCGGATGCGCCGCGGTGGCGGCGGTGACCTGCTGGGCGAGGGGAAGCCGCTGCTGCCCGGCCGGTACGGAGGTCGTCAGCTCCTTGGAGTGGACGATGTTCTCCAGCTGGAAGGAGGCGGCGTACAGCAGGCCGGTCGTCGCCGCCACGAGCAGGAAGGGGGCGACGAGGATTCCGGCGTAGAAGTGCAGGCGGAGCAGGAGTGAGCGCAGCGTCACCCAGGTGGAGGGCTCCCTGAGTGCGGGGGCCGGGGAGGGACCGGCCGGGTCGGCCGGGTCGGCCGCGGGCGGGATGTCGACGTCGGATGTCATGGGGGGTTCTCCGTTCGCAGGGAACGCGCGCACCGTCAGGTACGCGCCACCGCGGTGTGAGGTTCGGTTCGGCGTAGCGCGGGGCAGGCGGAATTCCGGCTCTCACCAGCGGGAGGGCATGCTGGGAGCCGGGCTCGCGGGCCCGTACGGCATAGGGGAGACAGGAACCTGCGGGTACCGTCAGGCGCCGATGGGACGGCGCTCGGGTTCACCGGCCGGGAAGGACGCGACGGCGCGACGATCCACGGTCGGGGAAGGTACGGCGCTCGGAGACGCGGGCCCGGCAGGGCACGGCGGCGTCCGGGCGCGACGGCCCGATGTCAGACGGCGTGCGAGGGAGCGGGCGGCCCGCGGCGCGAGACGGCGGCGGCGAGCAGCCGGGCGACCGGTGAGACCCGGTCGTCGGGCGCGGCGGAGAGGAAGGTGAGACGGCAGGCGACGGGCGCGTGCCATCGCAGCAGGGTGAGAAGCGAGGCGAAGAGCAGGTAGAGGAGCGTGGTCAGACCGCGCTCCCCCCGCTCCAGCCAGTGGGCCGACAGCAACGCCATCACGGCGTGCACCAGCACCATGAACAGGCCGGTGGACAGGCCGCCGGCGCCGTGCTCATGCCCGGTCGACGGCGGCAGCGCACCGGAGGTGAACCACAGGTGCATGCCGTACTGGGCGGCGAAGCTCGCCCCCAGCAGCATGCCGAAACCACGCCGCCGCCGGGCGAGCACGAACGCGCCTGCCGCGGTCGGCAGCACCGCCCAGACCAGCACACCCGGCCCCACCGGGCTGCCTCCGGCCAGCACGTGCATGACCAGCGACGCCGTCACGCACACGACCGCGAAGACCGCGGCGCGAACAAGACGGAAGGCGTGCATGGGGCAATGGTGGCAGAGAATGACGGATTCGCCACCCCCTTGTTCCATGATTAAAAGTGTGGATTAATACCCCTCGGGCTGTGTGTCACGATTGAGCGGTCTGTGCTATTCAGGTGTCGAAGCGGGTGCGGCCACCTCGGGCGCGCGGTCGGCCACCTCGACCTTCAGCTGCGCCGTCGAGCTCAGCAGGGTGCCCTCGGGCGCTCCCGCCGCGCTCTCGTCCACCACGACGACGCGCTCGCCCAGGTACAGGTAGGTGACGGGGTCGAAGATGTACTCGTGCCGCACCCCGCCGAGCCGGTTGACCATGGCCACCGCGACCCCCCTGCGTCCGGCGGCGTCCTCGGCCTCGTCGACGGTCTCGACGCCGGGGATCGTCCCCGCCGCCCTGAACAGCGCGGCCCGCTGGGCGGACGGCAGGTACGCCTGAGTGATCATCGAGCCGACGCTCCCCCACGCCTTGTAGTCGGCGAGGGGATCGCGTCCCAGGCCTCGGTAGAGGTGTTCGCGCATCCCCTCGGGATCGGTGGGCAACCGGCTCAGCGAGACGTAGTCGGTGCGCTGGTGGTCGGGACGGATGTCGTAACCGGTGAGCTTCGACGGCGCCCCGGCGCCTCCCTTCCGCCGTTCGGCCTCGGCGGGCAGCGGTTCCCCGGGGAACGGCCTCGGCTCCAGGTGCTCGCTCGTCATGACCCCGCCGTCCAGGGGGGAACCCGCGACGGGCAGCCACACCTTGAACCGGCTGCGGTCGAGGTAGCGGACGTCCTTCCCGCCCTCCTTGAGCTTGACCGGGAACATGACCTGCAACTCGTAGGCGAGGAACTGCCCCGGCTTCGGGCGCAGCTCGTCCCGCAGGCTCACGGTGTCGGCGGCCCGCTGGAGGACCGCCGACATCGCCACGGGCGCCATCTGGACGGTCCTCTCCCGCTGAAGGTACGAGTCGGCGCCGACGAAGCCGAGTCCCACCACCACCGCGGCCCCGGCCCCCACCGCGAGACTCGTCCTGAGGCTCAGCCCGAGGTTCCCGGTGAGGCTCGCCGGGCGGAGTGCCCTGCGTGCGGGCGGTGCCGTCGGCGCCGCGCCGAGGGCCGCGATCTCCGACAGCAGCCGCGACTCCTCGGCGCGCAACTCCGCCGGGCCCGGCCGGGGCACCTCGCAACGCAACCGGTTCACCTGGGTCATCTCATCCATGAAAGGTCTCCTCGCTGACGGACGTGGGATCGATCCCGCCGAGCTCCTCGCGCACCCTGCCTCTCGCCCGGTTGACCCGCGAACGGACCGTGCCCACCGGGACGCCCATCGCCCGGGCGGCCTCCGGGTAGGTGAGACCGCCCCAGGTCACCAGCAACAGCGCGTCCCGGTGGCCCGCGGGCAGCCGCGCCAGGGCGGCCGCCAGCCTGCGCCGCACGGCGTCGGCGCTCAGCCGCTCGTCGCTGCGCTCGGTGAACGGAACGGTCACCGGATCGACACCGGTCCGTTCGAGAACGCGCAGCCGCCGCACCTCGACACGCTTGTGCCGCCTGATCAGGTTGGTCGCGATGCCGTACAGCCACGGGCGCGCGCCGGGCTGCGAGAGGTCGTAGCCCTCCCTCCCCCGGAACGCCGCCAGGAAGGTGTCCGCCACGACGTCCTCGGCCACGTCCGCTCCCAGCCGCCGGGTGACGTAGCGCTTGATGTCGGGCGCGTGCCGGTGGAAGACCGCGGCGAACACCTCCGGCTCCCGCAGGGACCGCCCGATGAGGGAGGCGTCGTCGGCCTCCGCCTCGTCGGCGGGAAAGGTGCCGCCCGCCCCCGTCCGGGTTCGGCTCGTTTCGCTCATATCCGGCCTCTCGGCTCTCGGTCAGGACACCCGTTGTTGCTCTCCCGCGTGCCTGCGGTTCCCGAAAAGCGCCATGGCGGTTCCGCGCCACTCGGACGGACGCGCGTGCCCGTCACACCGGGGTGAACTCCAGGTAGGAGACGGCGGGCATCCCCGCATCACGCCAGGGTGAACTCCAGATAGGAGACGGCGGGCATCGGCAGGGTGAACTCCAGCCGCAGGGTCCCGTCCTCCGCGCGGACGGTACGGGCGGGCTCCAGCTCGTCCAGGCCGTTCGCGGCGCGGAGCCGGTCCCACTGCCCGCCCTCCGGCCAGTCGGCGCCCCCGCCGATCTCCGCCCATACCGCCCGGATGTTGGAGTGCCGCTCGTCGATCCGGTGGTGGCCGACCGTGTACTCCCCCTCGGCGAGTCCCTCGACCGTGAGGGTGACCTCGCGTGACAGGATCGCCGCGCCGCCGGCCCTGTCCTGGTCGAGGGTGCCGTTCCACACCAGTACCCCGACGGTGCCGGTGGCCGAGCGCGCCGCCCACACTTCGACTCCCGCGACGTCACCGGTGGCCGAGCAGGCGAGCTCGTCCTCGCCGAGGCGGTCGGCGAGGGTGAGCGCGAGGTAGCGGGGCTTGCGCAGGTTGCCGACCGTGAGCAGGCCGAACCCGCCGTGGAAGAGCGCCGGTGGGCGGCCCAGCTCCTCGAAGTGGTCCGAGGCCACCCAGTGGGAGAGCGCGTCCACCCGCCCGGCCGCCGACCTCATCCCGTGCAGCAGGAACGTCGCCCCGAACGGCCCGTCGCCGATGCCGTGGAAGTGCGTGGGGGTGGGGCCCCACTCCGTCCACCAGATCGGCGTGCCCTCGCGGCCGTGCCGTTCCAGGACGGGCCGCCAGTCGAGCGGGGCGTTGCCGTAGGTGTGGGTGGAGACGAAGTCGAGCGCCGCGCCAGAGGCGTCCACGTGGTCGATCAGCTCCTGGACCCAGCCGTTCGCCGCCGACGACGGGCCGCCGACGCGGATGTCGGGGTGGACGTCCTTGACCGCCGCCGCCGACACGTCGTACAGCCGGAAGAACTCCTGCGGCGTGCCGCTCCAGAAGACCTCCAGGTTCGCCTCGTTCCACACCTCGAAGGCCCAGTTGTCGACCACCTCGCGCAGACCGTACCGTTCGACGAGGTGGCGGGTGAGGTCACGGACCAGGTCGCCCCACCGGTCGTAGTCCCTGGGCGGCGAGATGATCGCCTCGTAGCCGAAGACCGTCTTCGACGGGTCGGAGGCGAGGTCGTGCGGCATGAACGACAGCTCCACGATCGGCCGCATGCCGAACGCGGTGATCGTGTCGTAGACCTCGTCCACCCGGGTGAAATCGTGCACGGGCCTGCCGTCCACCTCCCGGTAGACGCCGAGGTCGTCGCAGAGGATCGCGTGGGCGCGCACGGTCTCGACGCCGAGTTCCTCCCGCGTCGTCCACAGTGCCTCGGTCAGCTCGGGGCCGATCGGGCGGCCGCCCACGGTGTCGGCGGAGAGCATGTACGACAGGTGCTCGGAGCCGATCATGTACTTCCACGGCCTGGGCAGGAGCCGCGTGCTGGTCGAGGCGTCGACCCGCAGGACCGTCGCGCCCGGCTCGGCGAGCGGCGCGGCGAACACCGCCTCGGTGAAGGGGCCGGCCCGTTCCATCGTGGTGACGGCGGCAACTCTGTACCAGGCGGGCTCCCCGTGCGTGTCGACGTAGCGCGGATCCGGCACGGCCGGTACGTCGATGTCGGGCTGCTTGGTGGAGGTGTACGGCCCCGCCTCGGCGGGCGCGCGGTGGACGAGGTAGCCGATGGCCCCGGCCACCCGTTCCCAGGTCAGCGTGACCTGTCCGCCTCCGCTGTCGGCGCGCAGCCCTCGGGGGGCGGTGACCTCGACCCGTCCGGCCGCGGTCACCTCCCCCGACGCCCGGTAGATGCGGGCCTGCCAGTCTCGGCGTGCGGCGTCGGCCGTGCTCATGGATACGTCTCCCCGATGGTCGGTGTGGGTGGGGTGGGTGTGCGGCTCACGCGCGAGGAACAACGCGCGTGAGCTGCACGATTCACTTGGCGGGCACGACGGTCACCTGGGAGGCACGACGGCCCATTCCTCCTGCCTCAGGACGGGCGCGAGCTTCGCCGTGACGTCGCGGGTCGCGAAGTGGCGGCGCAGGCTGTCATCGGCGAGCGCGTTGCCGAGCGCGATCATGATCATTCCCTGGTCGAGGGCGAGATACTGCTTGGCGACCTTGCCGCTGCGCACCGCGACCGCGTCGTAGAAGCCGCCCGGCCCGTAGGCGTCGAAGTTCGTCCTGAGCCTGGCGAGGTTGTCGAGGGCCGCACCGGGCGTGTGGCGCAGCGCGAGGAACGACGCGTGCGGGGTGACCACGCCGTCGCCGTAGGACTCCGGCTCCGGCTGCCCCTCGCGGCATCCCTCGAACCCGTAGTCGACGGAGGTGCGCTCCTGGTCGGAGGTGTAGCCGGGGGTGTCCATGCCGATCGCGTCCACGCCGTACTCGCGGTAGCCCCCGGCGGGGTCGTTGGACGGGGAGAAGCCCCAGTAGCCGTACTTCGCCTCGTTCATGCCGTGCTCGATCTGGGCGGCGATGTAGACGGGCTGGTTGCGGCCCCAGCTCTTGGCACCCCAGACGTCCTCGGGTACGAGCTGGGTCACCATCAGCTCCTCGAACATGCTGCCGCCCCAGGTGGGCACCAGGCGCATGCCCCGGTAGCCGTACGTGCCCTCGAAGACGTTGACGCCCATGTAGGTGCGCCAGGTGCCGACCGGCTTCTGCTCGGCCCACGACCAGTCGCAGGTGTCGGGGAAGGTTCGCCACATGCCGTAGTAGTGCTGGGGCGGGAGCTGGCCGAGGGCGATGCCGACGTAGCTCGCGATCCTCGCCTCGGTGAGCGCGCCGTAGTGGTGGCAGGTGGAGTGGACCGTGGTCCCCGAGTCGTTGTAGTCGCTCTCGACCGAGCAGCCGGTGGGCTTCTCCGGCCAGAACCCGCCGCGCAGCAGGCCGGTGCCCGCGTCCGGCCGGGCCTGCGGGTCGTAGTAGGACTCGAAGTCCATGCCGCTCAGCAGCGCCCCGGCCTGCTTGGAGACCTCGGGCACGGCACTGCGGATCATCATGAGGGCGGCCGCGAGCCAGCCGTTGTCGACGCTGGACAGGAACGGCTGTACGACGGAGCCGTCCTCGGGCCAGGTGCGCACGACCTGCAGCGTGCGCGGGTCGTACCAGTTGTAGAACTGCCCGGTGGGGGCGTGACGCTCCAGTTTCGCCGTCGAGGCGAGCGTCGCGGCGACGCGGCGCCGGGCCTCGTCCTTGGAGATGAGGCGGACCTCGCGGGCGGCCACCGTACTCCACAGGTAGGTGGCGATGTTGGTCGGCGAGGTCACCTTGGCGCGGGTGCCGGGGGCGAGTGAGCCGTCGATCTTGTCGGAGGGCAGGCCGGTCGCCGGGTCGGTCATCGCGGCCATGGACTTCCAGGTGTCGGCGGCGTAGCGGCGCAGCACCTCCCGCTGCCGCCCCGCCGTCGAAGCCGTCGCGGGTGTCGACGTTGTCAAGGGGACATCGGGGGATACCAGGGGAGACGCGGAGGGGGCGGGGGAAGGGGCGGCCGAGGCGGGAGAGGGGGCTGCCGCGATCAGGGCGAGACAGGCCGCCAGGGCGGCCGCGTGACGACGACGCACGGGGGCTCCTTACGTGGATTACTTGAGTCCGGTGGAGGCGATTCCCTGGGTGAAGAAGCGCTGCAGGAAGACGAAGAGGACGAGGACCGGCAGCACGACGACCACCGCCCCGGCGATGAGCAGCCCGTACTGGGTGCCCTGGTAGCCGTTGAAGATCGCCAGCGCGACGGGCAGCGTGTATTTGTCCTCGCTCTGGGCCACCACCGCGGGCCAGAGGAAGTTGTTCCACGAGCCGAGGAACGTGATCAGGCCGAGCGTGGCGAGGGCGGGCCTGCACAGCGGCATCACGATCCTGAAGAAGATCCGAAACTCCTTGGCGCCGTCGACCCGCGCGGCGTGGATCAGCTCGTCGGGGATGTCCGCGATGAACTGGCGCATCAGGAAGATGCCCAGCGGGGTGACGAGGCCGGGCAGGATGATCCCGAGGAAGGTGTTCACCAGGCCGAGCTTCGCGATGAGCACGAACTGCGGGATCATCACCACGATGGCGGGCAGTGCCATCTGCGTCAGGACCAGCGCGAACAGCACGTTCTTGCCGCGGAAGGCCATCTTGGCGAAGGCGTATCCGACCATCGAGCAGAACAGCAGGTTGCCCGCGACGGTGGCGAGGGCCACCACCGCGCTGTTGAAGAACACCTGCGTGATGTTCATCTTCTCCAGCAGCTCGCCGTAGTTGCCGAGCGTCCACTGCGTCGGCAGGAACTCCGGCGGATCCCGCCTGATCTCGGTCTCCGGCTTGAACGAGGTGAGCAGCGTCCAGACGAACGGGAGCACGACGAGCACGAGCCCGGCGCTGAGCAGCGCGTACGTGGAGAAGCGGCGTTTCACCAGGGCCCCGCGCCCCGGCCTCTCGGAAGCCTGGCCTCTCGCGGGGGCCTTACGACCCGAAGCGGTTGTCATCTGGACCTCCCGACCCGGAACTGCAGGACCGCCAGCGCCACGATCACGGTGAACAGGACGCTCGCCGCCGCGGCGGCGTAGCCGTAGTTGCCCGAGCCGAACTGGTTGTAGATCGCGAGCGAGGCCGAGGTGGTCGCTCCCGCCGGGCCTCCCCGCGTCATCACCAGCGGCTCCTCCATGAACTGGGCGAACCCGATCGAGCTGTAGACGGTGCAGAACAGCAGCGCCGGACGGAGCATCGGCAGCGTGATGGAGCGGAAACGCTCCCAGCGACCGGCCCCGTCGACCTCCGCCGCCTCGTACAGCTCCCTGGGGATGCCCTGCAGGGCGGCCAGCAGGACGACCATGTCGAAGCCGAAGCTCCGCCAGGCGGTCATGACGATGATCACGGGAAGCGCCAGGTTCTCGTCGGCGAGCCAGCGGGGGCCGTCCACGCCCACCGCCGCGAGCACCTGGTTGACCAGGCCCGCGTCGGGTTCGAGCAGGAACCTCCAGGCCACCGCGACGCCGATGATGCTGGTGACGTACGGCAGGTAGTAGCCGAGCCGGAAGAACGCGGCCGGCAGCCGGGCGATCCCCGAGTTCAGCGCCACGGCCGCGCCCAGGCCCAGGGCGATGGTGAGCGGGAGCGCGGTCACCACGAAGATCAGCGTGTTCAGCGCCGCCTGGCGCATGAGCTCGTCGTCGAAGAGCCGCAGGTAGTTGTCGAGTCCGACGAGGTTCACCGCCAGGGGGTCGCGCACGTCGGTACTGCGCATGTCGGTGAAGCTCATGCCCAGCTCGACGAGGAGCGGACCCGCCCAGAACACCGCGAACATCACGACGAAGGGTGTCACGAAGATCCAGGCCAGACCGGTGCGGCGGAATCCGCCCCGGGGGCTCCACTGCCTGGCGGGGGCCGGTGCGGTGGACTCACGCGAGTCCACCCGCTCGCTGACCACCATGGTCAGACCCCGGTCCCGATGGTCTCGGCCTGCTCCTGGACGCGCTTGGCCGTCTCCTCGGCGGTCTGCTTGCCCAGGGCCATCTTCTCGACCTCGGTCTCCATCACCTTGGCCACCTGCTCCCAGGTCGGGACGGCGGGCACGGCCTTCGCGTCCTTGAGCTGCTCACCGAAGACGGTGACCCGCTCGTCGGCGGTGAGCGCCGGGTCCTGCCAGGCGGCCTCGACGCTGGGCAGCGCGTTGACCTTGGTGTACCAGGTGGCCTGGACCTTGGGGTCGACGAGCCAGCTCAGGAACTTCCAGGCCGCGTCGCGGTTCTTCGCGTCCTTGAAGACCACCATGTCGCTGCCGCCGACCAGGCTGGGACCTCCCGCGCTGCCCTTCGGGTAGGGCGCGACGGCGAACTTGTCCCCGAAGCCGTCGCCGCCCTCCTTCTCCAGGCCCGCGATCATCCACGGCCCCGAGTAGAAGGCGCCGACCTTCCCCTTGACGAACGTCTGCGGGAAGGCGCCGGTCGGCTGGTCGGTGCTGGAGAGCCCGCTCTCGAAGAACGAGCCGTACTGCTTGAGCGCCTTGACCATCTCGGGCGTGTCCAGCGTCCACTTCCCGTCGGAGACGATCTCGCCGCCCGCCTGCCACACCAGCGGCAGCACCTCCTGCCAGGAGCCCTGCCGGAAGTTCTGCTCCACGCCGAGCGAGGCGCCGCCCTTCTCCTTGAGCGCCTTCACGAAGGCGGTGGTCTCCTCCCAGGTGACGGGCGGCTTCACCGACGCCTTCTCCGCGAGGTCCTTGCGGTAGTACAGGGCGCGGGTCTCGACGTACCAGGGCACGCCGTACGCGGTCCCCTCCACCTCGACCGTGCCCCACGCGCCGGGGAAGAACGCCGACTTGTCGATCAGGTCGGCCGGGGTGGGGTCGAGGGCGCCGGTCTTCGCCATCTCACCCATCCAGGTGCTGCCCAGCATGGTGATGTCGGGGGTGGCGTTCCCCGCGATGGCCGCGGTGATCTTGTCGTGGGCGACGTCCCAGCCGAGCGGGGTCACGTTGATCGTGATGCCGGGGTTCGCCGTCTCGAAGTCCTTGGCGAAGGCGCCCAGCGCCTCCCCCTCCGCCCCGATCGCCCAGACCGTGACCTCCCCGGTGGCCTTGCCGGTGTCGACCTCCCTCGCCTGTTCCGCGGCCCCGTCCCCGCTCCGGCCGCACCCGGCGAGCACCAGTCCCAGCGCGAGGATCCCGACGGCGTACTTCTTCACTTTTCCTCCAGGGGGTGAGGACCACAGCTGGATCGGACGATCAGCTGGGTGGGGAGAATCTCGGACTTCGGGACGTTGCGAGTGCCCCTGATGAGTTCGTCCAGCGCGCGGGCGGCACTGGCGCCGAGCAGGCGCATGGGCTGGCGCACCGTGGTGAGGGCGGGCCTGGCGTGGCGGGCGGCCATGATGTCGTCCCAGCCGGTGACCGCCACGTCGCCCGGCACGTCGAGGCCGAGTTCCTCGGCCGCCAGGATGACGCCGAGGGCCACCTGGTCGTCGGCGCAGATCACCGCCTGCGGCCGGCCCGCTCCACCGGCTCTTCCCGCCTTCCCCGCTTTCCCCGCGAGCAGGGTCCGCCCCGCCTCGTACCCGCCCTCCACGGTGAACTCGCAGGGCAGCGGCTCGGGGGGCCGGATCCCGTGGTCGGACAGGACCCGTCTCACCCCGGTCCAGCGCTGGGTGACGTCGCCCCCGTCATCGTCCCCGGCCATCGCGAAGGTGGAGTAACCGTGGCCGAGCAGGTGGGCGGTGAGCGCCTCGGCCGAGGAGGTGTTCTCGCTGCAGACCGCGTCGGCCCGCTCGACGGGGTCGCGTGCGAGCAGGACCAGCGGCGTCCTGCTCCTGACGATCTCGTCCACCACGGCGTCCTCGACGGTCCTGCCGAAGATCACCATGCCGTCCACCCTGCCGACCAGGTCCCTGACCAGGTCCTGTACGGCGGCCCGCCCGCGCGTGGACAGGATGAGCACGGAACGGCCGAGCTCGGAGGCCACCTCCTCGTAGCCGAGGAGGACTTCGGCGAAGTAGGGGCCCGACAGGTCGGGGAAGACGATTCCGTTGGCCGCGTGGCGGCCCTGGGCGAGGGAGACGCCGAGGCGGCTCGGGGTGAAGCTGAGCTCCTCGACCGCCCTCAGCACCTTCTCGCGCGTCCCGGCCGAGACGGGTCCGGTGTTGCGCAGAGCCCGGGAGACGGTGGCGATGGAGACACCCGCCCGCTGCGCGACCTCGTAGATGGTCGCACCCTGACCTTCGTCGCTGTTTGCCACCTGTCGTCCGATCTCCCTGCCGAGTGGAAGCGCTTACACTCAACGACGACTGAAGGTGGAAGCGCTTACAGTGGATGCTCGGAGTCAACCACCGAACGTAATCACCGGTAAAGGTCTGTTACATCACCGTTACCAAACGAGCACGGTGCCATACCAGGACCCGTGAGGTCCGGCCGGGAGGTTCACAGGATCCCGACCTGGGGCCTCGCAAGACCCGAACGAGAGCCTCATGAGGCCCTGCCCAGGAGTTCCACACCGATCTCACCCCGTCAGCCCGGCGGAGTCGGCGACCGCGAATCCCGCGTCACGGAACGGTGATCACGATCTTGCCGAGGAGATGTCCCTGCTCACTGAGACGGTGCGCGTCGGCGGTCCTTTCCAGCGGGAAGGTCCTCTCGAGCGGCACACGCAGCGCGCCGCGCTCCAGCAAGGGGAGGACCTCGGCGAAGACCTCCTCCAGAGGACTCCCGCCGACACCGCTGGAGAAGCGCACACCATACTCGGCGGCCCGTCCGTCGGCGATGGTGACCACTCTGTCCGGCCCACCGGCCAGTTCTACCGACATGGCGAGCACGTCGCGGCCGGAGGCGTCGAGGACCGCGTCGACACCTTCCGGGGCCGCGGCGCGCACCCGCTCGGCCATGTCCTCGCGGTCCTCGCGGTCCTCGCCGTACTCGACCGGCCGCACGCCCAGGTCGCGCAGGAAATCGTGACGGGCCTGGCTCGCCGTGCCGACCACCCGCACCCCCCTGGCCCTGGCGAGTTGCGCGGCGACCAGCCCGACGCCGCCGGCGACCGCGTGGATCAGCAGCGTGTGTCCCTCCGTCACGTCGAGCTCCCGCAGGGCACGCCAGGCGGTTTCCACGGCCACCGGCAGCGCGGCGGCCTGCTCGAAGGAGAGCCAGTCGGGCATGGCCAGCAGGTTCCCGGTGTCGGCCAGGACATGGGTGGCCGCGGCACCGGAGGGGACTCTGCCGAAGACGGCCTGACCCGCGCTCCAGCCCCCGACACCTTTACCCGAACCGACGCCGGCGCCAAGAGCATCGATCGTTCCGGCGAACTCGACACCGACGCCGGTGGGCCCGACCGGCCGCCGACCACGATCCATGAACCCGCTGCGGAGTTTCCAGTCGATGCCATTGACCCCGGTGGCCCGTACCGCGACCCGTACCTGACCTGGGCCGGGATCGGGGAGGGGAACATCGTCGAGAGTGAGCACCTCGGGACCGCCATAGCGGACATAGCGGATGGCCTGGGACATGGTTTTCTCCCCCTGAGCGCTTGTGTGCCCGGTTGACGACATGAACCCCGGGCTCACGACCCCGGTGCGCCACGACGAGGGCACTGCTAGAAGTGGGGCCCGGCCGGTGAACCTCTCAGACCAGCAGCAGGGTCTTCCCCACGGTGTCGCGTGCCTCGATCGCGGCGTGCGCATCGGCGGCCCGATCGAGGGGGAAGGTCTGTCCGATGACCGGCCTGATCCGGCCCGCCGCCGCCTCGGACAGCGCCAGCCCGGCCAGCCGCCTGCCTTTCTCCGGGGCGAACTGCACCTGCTCCATCCCGTGCACACTCACCCCACGCCGTTCGGCCTTTCCGGGATCGATCTGCGCGGAGCTCCCGCCGGGCACGCCATACGTGAAGAACCTGCCCCCGCGCGCGGTGACCTCGAACGAGTCCTGACCGATCCGGCCCCCGGCACCGTCGAAGACCACGTCCACCCCGGCACCGCCGGCCACCCTGGGCAGCCGCCCGCCGCCGGCCGCCTCCCGGACCCGCTCAAGCCACCCCGGCTCGGAGTAGTCGACCACGATCTCGGCTCCCAACTCCCGAGCCAGGTCGAGTTTGCGCCCGCCCCGGGCGGTCGCGATCACGTGGGCACCGACCGCGTGGGCGAGCTGCACCAGTAGGGTGCCGAGCCCTCCGGCCGCCGCAGTGACCAGCACTCGCTCTCCGGGCTTGACCTCGGCCGCGCCGGCCAGGCTCAGCGCGGCCGGGCCGATCTGGAGAAGCGCCGTCGCCTCCCGCACACCCAGCTCATCCGGTACGGGGACCAGCGCCTCCAGCGGAACCACGACCCGCTCGGCGTACCCTCCGTCGCCGGTCATGGCGATGACGTCGCGGCCGACCCAGCCGGGATCAACCCCCTCCCCGACGGAGACCACTCGCCCGCCCACTCCACCCCCCGGCACGTACGGTGGCTTCTGGCCGAAGAATTCGGTACCCCAACCGGTGCGAAGCTGCGTCTCAAGGGACAGCACATCCACCACGGACACCCCGACCACGACCTGCCCGGCTCCGGCGACCGGCTCCGCTGCCCGGCCCACCACCAGCACCTCCGGCCCTCCGAACGCCGTTACCTGGACAATGCGCATATCAACCACTTTCTCTCGATCTCCTCGCGCACAGTCTCAAACCTAAAGTTTGCTTGACGTCAAGCGGGCCGCACAGAGCACAGGACACGGACTGACCGTCCTTCGCAAAAGCAGCGCTCAAACCGGCTCTCCGAAGTTGAACAAGGTTGAGACATCCGCGGCTCTTCCGAGTGGCGGCACAGTGGATAAGCAACCGCCGACATCCAGGGGGGCGGCCGTGACGCAGGAGAGTGCGTCCCGCCATCGCTCACGACTTCAGTTTCAGCTTCTTCCTCGACGCCCCCGGGAACACGACGACCAGGTGCTCCTCCTCCTCCGCGTCACTGACCCGCACGTAGACACGGAGCCGGTAGTGGCCCTTTCCCGCGATCGCCAGGTTCGGCATCGGGGCACCCGCACCCACCTCTCCATCGCCCATCTCCGGCACGGTGAGCCGGCCGCTGCGGCTGACGATCGGCATCTCGGTGACCTGATCCCACCCGGCCGTCCGCCGTGGCGGTGCAGTGCGGAAAGCCTTCACCGTAAGACACAGATCGACGACGTCGGCGACGTGTCCGATGAGCACCGCACCGTCGGCCTCCCCGCCGAGGGCGCTGTCGTCGTAGAACTCGCCTATCGCCTCTTCCTCCGCCTCTCCGGAGTCGTGGACCAGATAGCCGGGATCGCCGTCGACGAACAGGAAGTATTTGGCCGTGGCCTGGGCGACCCCCTTCGTCCGAGGCCACGGGTCGCGGCACTTCGCGTTCTCCTCGGCGATGTAGGCGGTGCCCGCCGCCTCCGCCTCCGCGGTCGACCACAGCAGTTGGGGATGAGTCGCACCGACGATCTCCGGGCAGACGTAGACGAGGTCCCACGGGTCCGCGCCCCGCGCGGGCCACGCGCTCCCGGCCCGCGTCAGAATCGTCTCCTGCTCGTCGCGGTTCTTCGCGTGGCACAGTGCCCGCCCGTACGCGAGGACCCCCTGGTCCGACAGGCTGTCGGGAAACATGGGCGAGACTCCGCCCTCTGCGCTCCGCGCCCGGCACAGGAACTCGGCGTCGCGTTCCGCGGGTTTCAGGTCGCCGAAGTTGCGCCGGTCGTAGCAGTCCGTCGACCAGCCGGTGTAGGTGAGGTGCGGGGTCTGCTCCGGATGGATCATCGCGATGATCGGCAGTACGGCCACGGCCGTCACCGCGACGCGGATCACGCGCCGCCGCGCGGGCGGAAGGTCCGCCGGACGGCCCTCGCCGGACAGTTCACGGGCGGTCGCCGCGATCCACACGACGCTGACGAGCCCGACCGCGCCCATCATGATCGGCACCGCCGGACCGCCGTCGGCAATCTCCGCAAAAAACATGTTGAACGGGTTCACCAGCGCGTAGACGCCCACCGACAACCATCCGGCGACCTGCGTGCCGCGGCTCCACCGGCCGTCACGCCACTGTCCGACGACCGTGATGGCCGTCGCCGCCACTCCGCCGAACGTCAGAAGGCCCAGTTCGGCGAGGCGGCCCGATCCGAACTCCGTGAGGCCGAGTTCGGCGAGCAGTTGACTGACTGTCCCGGCCAGTTGGGCCGCGAACGTCGCTCCGGCCGCCACGCGCAGCACGCGGGACCGCCAGCGGATAACGAGCAGGTAGAGGACGTCGATCGCGGTCCACAGCACGAGCTGGAATACCGTGTCGACCACGCCGGGGATCAGCATGATCGGATACCACAGCACGAGGGTGTACGCCACCGCCAGATACAGCAGTCGGCGCAGCGCCTTCTCTCGGCGGTCCAGCGGTCCCGGCGCGGGGGGACGCAGGATCAGCCACAGGAGCGCGGCCTTCACCAGGGCGACCACGAGCAGCACCACGGTCGTCGGGGTGTCGAACTCGTCGAAACCGTAGAACGGCGACCATTCGACGGCCACCCAGAGCCAGGCGTCGCCGAGCAGCAGGCCCGCGACCGCCGCCGCAAGAACCAGACCTACTACCCAAATCCTGGTAATACGCCATAAATTATTCGGAAGCACGAGACGCGATCTTAGCGCGGCACTGCCGTATAAGCGGACAGAACAAAACAAGCGGTCCCGTCCCGCCGATCAGATTCCGTAATCTCCCGCGCGAAGCTGTTTCGCTGACGGCGAGGCGCCGGTCGCCCAGCAGGTCGCAGGCGAGATAGTCAGGGAAGGGGTGGTCCAGCAGGGATGGACATCCGGGATTCCACCTCTTGAATATGAGAGTCTCGGCGAAGAAAATCCGTGTGCACTTTTTATAGCATGATGTTCCCGACGCCTCTGGAGTCCATCGACCATCAGCAGCGATCACCGACAAACCGGTTGCTGGAAAATGCGGCCATAGCGTTAAACCGGAAAGGCCCATCACGGTCTACATCCGGCCACCCAAGCTTGACCCGGCGTAAAGGCACCATAACTCTGCGCATCGATAATCGGCGAAGCGGTGGGGCGAAAATTTTCAATCGGCCCGCCTTGCTCCCGTTTCGGTCGACCGTTTGTTCTTCCAGCTGTTTTCACGCGTCAATCCGCTCATCCCGTTGTCCCGGAGAAGCGTCCGACATATGCTCCGCACAGGTGAAACGCTCAGCCAAGCCGAGTGGAGGCGGGCATGACTCGTTCCTGGGAAGCCGACTCTTCCGCGTTGTTCGAACGGCGACTAGGAAAGTCCGCCGAAGAGTTAGGTTACTCGGACGGCCGTGACGAATGCCCAGACATCTGGCGACTCAGCAACGGTGACATCGCGGTGATCGGCAGGGACCTCACGGCCGCCTACGGCCCTCACCTGCCGGAAGGCGTGTCCCTCGCTCCGGATGAGCGCCTGGTCGTCATCCCGGGCATCATGCTCAGCGCGGCGAAGGCGGACATCCCCGACGCTTGATCCCGACGCCTTCTTCCCCGCTCCCCCCTCGCCCGGGGAACACCGAGCAGGTCAGACCGAATGCCAACGCCGTCGCGGGGACGGCCCAGGAGGAGTAGCCGGGAGAGTCGGTGATCGCCCAGTCCCACGGTGATCCGGTGCCGGATCCGCCGCCCAGGAGCATCGCGGCGATCATGTAGGCGGCCGGCACCGCGGTGGCCGCGTCACGCCGCCACCGGGAGGCCACCAGTGCCAGCCCCGTGAAGCCCGCCAGGTTGCGGGCCGCCGCCATCCCGTACGGCACCGTACCGGCGAGGAGAAGTCCCGCCAGCAGTGGCGCCACGCAGGCGGCGGCGACCAGGCCGGCGCGGTAGGCGCCGGTGGGACGGACCGCGACGGCCTCAAGGTCCGCGGGGCCCGCGTACACGCCGCGCACGAGCACGGCGCTCGCCGCCAGCGGCGCGATCAGGGCGAGCGGCACGCCGTCCAGGTCCCCTCGCGAGAGGTTCGGGACCGGTACGAGGACGTCACCGGCCACCGCGACCACCCCCGCCGTCATCGCGAGAGCGAGTGCCGACCAGGCGACGTGGTGCACGTGGAGCCAGGTCCTCACAGTGGGGTCACCTCCCGGGGAGGGATGTCACAGCGGCGCAGCGCCGCGAGGTTGTGCCGGAACCACCGGGCCTGCTCGGCCGACGGCAGTGCCAGTGCGCGCTCGGCGACGCCGAGGGAGGCCGAACCGGTCCTGCGCGCGACCGAGTCCCGCCCGGCACCCGCCGTCAGGGCCAGCCAGGCGCTCAGCGGCGCGTAGGCGTCGGCACCGGACCAGTCGGGCCCGCACGACGGCGGCTCTGCGGGCAGCAGGCCGATGGCCAGGCCGAAGAGCACGTCATCGCCACCGGCCCCCGGTGGCACCGCGAAGCGCCAGGACGTCCGGCCGTCGGCGGGCCCCTCCGTGACGCGGCCGGGTGCGGGCAGCCCGGTCGCCGCCGACAGCCGCCGCACCGCGGGCAGGGCGATCCCGGCGGCGAACGCGAGCCGTTTCCCTCGTTCCGGCCACACGCACACCTCGGCCCCGTCCCACCGGGAGCACACCAGGCCGCCGGTGCGTGGCACCTGCGCCTCGGGGCCCATGTCCCGTACGAGAGGAAAGGCCACCAAGCCCGCCGCCAGGGGGAGGCCGACGATCCCCGCCCACGCCCGGCGCGTGCCCCTGTGACGCGCCCAGGCCAGGAACGCCGCCCCGGCGACGGCCAGGGCGAGGATCGTCTGGGCGCTCAGGGCGCCCGGGTGGAACGTCGTGCCGGTCTCGCAGCAGAAGCCCAGGTTGTTGCCGGTGAGGTGGCGTACCCAGAAGGTCTCCAGGGCGGCCGGGTAGGCCAGCCACAACCACGTGCCCGCCAGCAGCAACGGCACGCCGAGGAGCGGGGACAGGAAGCGTCCGACGGCGAACCCGGCGAGAGTCCAGGCGGCGATCACCAGGAGCGCCACCACGAGAACCGAGGGTGCCGGCGACCCCGGGACGTCCGCCATCGCGATCGCCACCAACGAGAGCGCGCCCAGCAGTCCGAGCACGGCGGCGCCCAGGATCGGGAGCAGCGACCAGGCGAGGATCTCCGCTGGAGACCGTACCGGGGCGGTGCCCTCCACCCGGCCGCGCGACAGCCTGGCCCCCTCCCAGGCGCCCGCCGCCGCACACACCGGGCCCATCGCCATCACCCCGGCCGACGCGGCGAGCACGGTGGCGGACAGCCAGTTGTCCTCCAGGGAGTTCGCCGAGTCGCCCAGCACGAGGAACAGGTAGACGGCCATGAGAGGAAGGGCTGTCAGGGCCGCGGAGGAGCGCAGCCGGCGACGCAGCGGCACGGGTCAGACCTCCCTCGTCACGAGCCGCCGGTAGGCGCGCCCGACCTGGTCGGAGAAGGAGCCGCGGACGGATCCGCCGGCCGATGTCACCAGGCCCGCGAGCGGCCCGGCGTAGCCCACCCCGCCCGCGTCGAGCACCACGGCCGAGTCGTACGTGCCTGCCAGGTCCGCGATGTCGTGGGTGGCCACGACCAGGTGGGCGCGCTCCCCCGCCCGTGCGACGATCTCCCGGAACCGCTCGCGCTGGTCCGGGTCCAATCCCGCGGTGGGCTCGTCCAGCAGGATCACCTCGGCGTCGTGCACCAGCGTCTGAGCCAGCCCGACCCTGCGGAGCTGGCCGCCCGACAGCTCCGCGCAGGGGCCGTCCGCCAGCGTGCCCAGCTCCACCACCTCCAGTGCCTCCAGTGACCTGCGCCAGGCCTCCCGTTGCGACAGTCCCTTGAGCCAGCCGGCGTAGCCGACCTGCTCGCGCACCGTCAGTCCGGGCAGCGGCCGGATCTCCTGGGGCATCCAGCCGACCAGCGACCGGTAGCGTGCCCTGTCCCGGCGGCGGGCGGGATCGAGTCCCCGGTAGAGGACCCGGCCCGTACGCGGGCGCAACAGCGAGGCGGCCAGTCCGAGGAGCGTCGACTTGCCGGACCCGTTCGGTCCGAGCAGCACCGTGCGGCCCTCGGGAAGGGAGAGATCAAGACCGGTGAGAACGAGGGAGCCTCGGCGGTGGCCGAATCCGCACCCCTGAAATGAGATCGGCATTTCTTCCTCGACGGGATCGCGTCGGGCGGGGGTCACGGCCGGCTCCCGAATCGTGCGAAACCTTGAACGGCCGTGACCCCGTGCGCTCTTTACCAGTAGACCTGGACCCTGCGGGCGGAGATCCGGTAGAAGTCCGCGCCCATGTTCTTCACGGTGAAGTGGTACTTACCGGAGCGGACGTCTCCCCAGTCGCCCCGGACCTTCCGCGAGCCGCAGCCGCCGTAGCCCTTGGTGCCGTAGTGCGTGTCCGGGCCGATGCGCTCCCGGTACAGCCCCAGACTCGGCACCGCCGCTCTTGAGTTGGCCGAGCAGCCGGACAGCTCGACCGCCGTCCTCCAGTGGTCGCTGTTGGCATCCTTCCAGGTGCGGGACTCGAAGCCCGCGGCGACGTTCTCCAGCCTGGTGGTGAACTGGCCCTCCGCGTGGGCGAGGGTCGCGCCGGAGGCGCCCAGCGCGCAGACGGCGGCGGCGGTCACCACCCCCCTGCTGAGAAGGCGCCTGCTCAGGAACGCCATGTGAACCCCTTTCCTCGGTGGTTGGAGCCCGGAATCCGGGTCCGGCGTTTCACCGGACGGGTCCCGGGATTCGCTGACGTCCCAAGGGTGCGACGCGAGCGGATCGGTCCACATCGGCCGCGTCGCGGAATTCGTCGTCGGCGGATCTACGTAGCCCCGATGGGCGCACACCGGCCGGAAAGGGAAAAGTCCCTGCGGATGCCCCGGCGAGACGATCGGCGGCGAAGGAGAAGACGGACGCGCGCTCGGCGCGCATCCGTCTCACGGCCGATTCTCCCCGGGGCGGATAGGCAGGCGAACCTACGCGGGACGGACGATGCCTGCGCGGAGATCCTGCCGTAGCGTCGGGGACATGGTGCGGCGCCTGCTGGTGTGGTGGAGCGGTCACCCGCAGGTGTCCGACGCCTTCCTCGCCGTCGCGGCCTGCACGTACCTACTGATCGAGGTGCCCTACTACGACCAGAGCATCGCCGACTTCACCCGGCTGCCGATGATGTTCTGGGGTGACCTGCTGGCCTACGCCAGTCTGGCGTGGCGGCGCAGGTTCCCGCTGTCGGTGCTGGCCCTGGTCTGGACGCTGTGGTTCGTCGGCGGAAGGTGGGACATCTGGACGGAGTGGAACGCCTCGTGGGCCGACCTGAGCACCCCGACCGCGCTGATGCTGATGTTCTACACGGCGGGACGGTGGGTCTCTTCCAAACGGGTCGGCTTCTTCCTGGCCGGCATGCTGCTGCCCCTCGCGTTGACCGCTGCCCGGATCTGGAGCGGTCTGGAGCTGACGCCGCTCCCACGGCCCGTACCTCCCGAGGATCTGTTCGCGATATCGGCCGTCGTGTGCGTCGCGGCCTGGGGGCTGGGCAGGCTCAGGCACACCGAGGCCGAGGCCGTGGCCCACGCGCGGGTGAAGCTGGTGCTGGCCCAGGAGCGGGTGCGGATCGCGCGGGAGTTGCACGACATCGTGGCGCACAACGTGAGCGCGATGGTGGTCCAGTCGGACGGCGCCTCGGCCGCGTTGCTGGACGACGACCGTGCCGAGGTGGAGCAGGCGCTGGGCGCGATCGGGAAGTCGGGCCGGGTCGCGCTGGTCGAGCTGCGGCTGCTCCTGGGGGTGTTGCGTGAGGCCCCCGTAGCACCGCAGCCCGGCATCGAGGCGATAGAAAACCTGGTCGAGCGGCTGCCGCTGAGGGTACGGTTACGGGTCGAGGGACGAGTTCGTGAACCACCGGCCAGCTTGGGCCTGGCCGCCTACCGGATCGTGCAAGAGGCTCTGACCAACACGCTCAAGCACGCTGGCAAGGAAGCGAACGCCGAGGTGCTATTACGCTACGCCGAAGACGGACTGCACATCCAGGTCACCGACGACGGTGCCGGTGAGAGTCGTCGCAGGTCGGCGACATCGCCCGACCCCGGCGGGGCCGGGTACGGCCTGGTCGGCATCGCCGAGCGCGCCGCGATGTTCGGCGGTACGACGCGGGCCGCGCCGTTGCCCGGCGGCGGCTTCCAGGTCGGGGCGACCATTCCCTGGACGTGATCCGTGGGCGAGATGATCCGCGTGCTGCTCACCGACGACCAGGAGTTGGTCCGCACCGGCTTCCGGCTGGTGCTGCGCCGAGAGCCCGGCATCGACGTCGTCGGTGAGGCGGCGGACGGCCGGCAGGCGCTCGACCTGCTGGACGAGGTCGAGGTCGACGTGGTGGTGATGGATGTGCGAATGCCCCGCATGGACGGGATCGAGGCGACCCGGCGCATCTGCGCGCGCGGCGGCCCCAAGGTGCTCATCCTCACCACCTTCGACCTGGACGAGTACGCCTTCGGCGCGATCAAGGCCGGTGCCAGCGGTTTCCTGTTGAAGGACACCGGGTCGGCCTCCTTCGTCGAGGCGATCCGCACCGTGCACCGTGGCGACGCGGTCATCGCCCCCTCCACCACGCGGCGGCTCCTGTCGCACTTCGTCCCCCGCCTTCCCGACGCGGGCAAGTCCCCGGACAGACGGGCCGCGCTGCTCAGTCCGCGCGAACACGAGGTGCTCACCGAGATCGCCGGTGGTCTGACGAACGCCGAGATCGCGGCCCGCCTGCACCTGTCGGAGGGGACGGTCCGCACGCACGTCAGTCACATCCTCACCAAACTCGACCTCCGCGACCGGGTCCAGGCCGTCGTCTTCGCCTTCGAGCAGGGGCTCGTCCGCTTCGGCTGACCCGCTCGCGCCTGACTACGACCCGGGTTCCTCCGTCCGGCACCGGGCGAAGACGCCGAACCTCCTCGCCGACTACGACGACCGGCGGGCGGCGGGCGGCGGCGGTACGCACCCGCATCGAGTCACGGGTGACGGGGACGAGCCAGGTCCGGCTCGGGTGGCCCGGTGCCGCTCGGTGGTGGGACGCGGTCGGCCGCTGCCGTCACACGCGACAAACCCGGCGACTTCGACGATCACCCCCGGGATACTGGCTGCCCATGGATGAGGTCGAAGTAGTCGTCGCCCATTCCGAGCGCGCGACCCTGCGCGTCGGGGACGTCTTCCTGAAGGTGGACGCCGATCAGGCGCGCATCGACGTCGAGGTCGAGGCGATGGCTCTGGCGCCGGTCCCGACCCCGAAGGTCCTGTGGCACAAGCCGCCGGTGCTCGCGATCACCGCGGTCCCGGGAACGGCCCTCGGCCGCCTCGGCGAGCCGTCGACCGCGTCCCCGGCGGCATGGGCCGCGGCGGGCGCCGCCATCCGGAAGCTGCACGACGCGCCGTTGCCGCCCCGGCTCGGCCAGGCCGGCCGGGGCATCGAGGAGTTGGCGGCGGATCTCGACCGCGAGTGCGCGTGGCTCGTGACGAACGGCGTCCTGCCCGCCGACCTGGTCACCCGCAACCGCCAGGTCGCCGAGGTCGCGCTCCGGCCGTGGACTCCGGTGTTCACGCACGGCGACCTGCAGATCGCTCACGTGTTCGTCGACGGCGACGAGATCACGGGCATCATCGACTGGTCCGAGGCGGGCCGAGGTGACGCCCTCTTCGACCTCGCCACCTTCACGCTCGGACACGAGGAGCACCTCGGCGACGTCGTCACCGGCTACGGCACCGACGTCGACCTCGACGTGATCCGCGCCTGGTGGTCGTTGCGGAGCCTGCTGGTGGTTCGCTGGCTGGGCGAGCATGGCTTCGACCCGTTCGCGCCGGGCTGTGAGGTCGACGTGCTGAGGTCCCGGATGTGAGGTCGCGCGGGCCCGAATGCCGTTGGAGCTGGGCTTTCACGAGGCGGCCCGCGCGACGGCGTTCGGGAAGGCGCTGTCGCGCACCTTCCGGATGCCAGGGCCGCCTTTAAACAATGATCGGCCGATCCTGTGCCTTACCTTCTTGCAGACATGAATCAGCTCACGTCGCCGCCGGTGAACACGTACGACCAAGCACCCGATCGCTTTTCGCGCGCCCCGCGTCCGGTTCAGCGTCGGCCGTTTAGCTGTAACATGCCTTGTTACAGACAGGAGGGCCGATGGCCGCGAACAGCCGGCTGACGATCGCCGTACACGCGCTGACCTGGATCGCGCTCGCCCAGCGACGCGGGCAGGAGTGGCTCACCTCGGAGCAGGTCGCCGCCAGCGTCAACACCAATGCGGTGATCATCCGACGCAGCCTCGGCGATCTGCGCCGGGCGGGCCTGGTGGAGGTCCGCCACGGGGCCGGGGCCGGCTGGAGCATGGCCCGCGCGCCCGAGGACATCACCCTGCTTCAGGTGTACGACGCCGTGGAGCGAGAACCGCTCTTCGCCATGCACCGCACCGAACCCAACCTGGAATGCCCGATCGGCAGGGGAATCCGGCCCGTGCTGGACGTGGTCTACGACCGGGCCGACCAGAGCCTGCGCCGCGAACTCGCTCTCACCTCGATCGCCGACGTGCTGCGGGACTGCCTGTAGGCGCACCGACGCCCGCCTTCGGATAACACGCGCCTTCAGTAGTAACAATGTTTGTTCCATCAAAACGGAAGGAGCCTCACCGGTGGAGGACAGTCGATACCCGATCGTCGAGCTCAGGCAGTACACCCTGCACGAGGGTGAACGCGACGTACTGATCGACCTCTTCGAGCGGGAGTTCGTCGAGCCGCAGGAGGCGACGGGAATGACCGTCATCGGCCAGTTCCGCGACCTCGACGCCCCGGACCGATTCGTCTGGCTCCGCGGATTTCCCGACATGGAGCGCCGCGCCGAGGCGTTGCGTTCCTTCTACGGCGGTCCGGTCTGGAAGGCGAACCGCGATCGGGCCAACGCGACGATGATCGACTCCGATGACGTGCTGCTGTTGCGCACCCGAGAGGACTTCCCGGCAGCGGCGCGGCCTCCACTCGGCGATGCCACTCCGACGTCGATCGTCGTCGCGACGCTCTGTCACCGCGACCGGCCGTTCGACGACGCGTTCGCGGACTTCTTCGACCACTTCGTACGACCGGTGCTGACCGAGACCGGAGCACGACCGCTCGCCTGCCTGCGAACCGAGTACGCCGAGAACACCTTCCCCGCCCTGCCGATCCGCATCGGGGAGAACGTCTTCGTGTGGTTCTCCCGGTTCGCCGGTCCCGACGATCTCGCCGATCATCAGGAGCGGCTGGCCGGCTCACGCACATGGCGCGATCGGGTGCTCCCGGAACTGTCGGAAACCCTCACCGGCGCTCCGCGGCGACTCCGGTTGGCGCCCACGGCCAGGTCATCGTTGCGCTGAGGCGTGCGGCCCCATATCTCGGGATGGAGCGCGATCCCGGGATGGAGCACGCGAAACCGAAGGCAGAGTCAGAGCGTCAGTGCCAGCACCGCCCACGCCACGCCCGCCCCGGTCACCGCACCCACGAGGGTCTGGGCGGGCGTGTGGTGGGAGACCTTCACCCGAGCCCACCCGATCACGCCGACGAGGACGGCACCCACCGCGAGCGTCACCGCGGCGGGCAGCACATGTGCCAGCACGACCACCGCCCCGGCGGACACCCCCGTGTGAAAGGAGACCTTCCACGTCAAGGTGATCGCCCCCATGACCAGGATCCAGCCGAGCATCACCCCTGCCGTGGCCGTCACGATGAGCGGCGCGTCCAGCAGGACCAGCACCACCAGACCGACGACCACCGCGATCAGCCCGGTGAGCATCGGCCCCCTACGAGAATTCCGGTCGACCAGATGCATCGAGTCCAGGCGGCCCCGCCGCACGCCGACCGCGATCACCCCAACGGGCACACCGGCGCACAGCGCCGACGCGAGCAGACCCCACAGCGCGCCCACCCATCCGTGGGCAAGCAGACCGGCCACCGGCGGCAACGCGACCGCGACGTACTGGGGCGCGGCCATCTCGGTCACCGCCCACGCGAGACCGCCGCGCTCCGCCGCGGCACCCGCGCCCCGCTCAGGCACTCCCACACCGTCCACTCATGCGCCTGACAAAAGTGGCCGGAACGGCGGTGGCCGTCACGCCGCGGCCTCGTCGAGCAGGATCCGCGCCAGCTCTCGCGGCAGGGAGAACATCGGCCAATGACCGGTGTCCATCTTGACCAGCCGCCAGTGCTCACCGCTCAGCAGCTTGGCCACGTCGTCGCTCGGCTCGTCGCCGTCGAGCAGGCATTTGACGTACGTCGCCGGGAGCTCGCCGAGCGGGCGTGCCAGCACCGCCGGCTCGGTCAACGTGGCGCCCGGATGCGGCGTCGCGCCGCTCACGATCCGGGCGATCTGCTCGCCGGTGAGACCCTGGCCGTCGTAGTCGGCCGCGACGGGCGGCGCCCAGAAGCCGCCGGTCTCGGCGATCGAGGCCTCCACCATCGCCCGGCCGTACGGCCAGCCGGACACGAAGGACTCTCCGTCGGCCGGAACGTTGGCGTCGACGAAGACCACGCGGGCCAACCGGTCACCGATCCGCTCGGCGGCCTGACCGACCGGGATTCCCGAGTAACTGTGCCCGACCAGGACGACGTCGCGCAGATCGCGGTGTTCGACCTCGTCGACGATGTCCTGAACGTGGGTCCGCTGCCCGGCGGGCACGCCCCGCTTGTCCGCGAGACCGGACAGTGTCAGCGGATGGGCGCCGTGCCCGGCCGCGCGCAGCTCGGGCACCACCTCGTCCCACGCCCACGACCCGAGCCACGCACCTGCGACCAGTACGAAATCCGCCATGGCGGCAACGTAGCGGAACAGACCGACAATCCCGGTCGCGACCGCGAGACCGTCGGCCCGCCGACGCGCCTGGTAGCGTTCGCGGACGGGTGTGTCCGGGACCGATCGGGTGGAGCAGGACGAACGATGATCGCCGAGTCGACGCCGCGCGAGGCGACCGCCATCGCCGTCGCCGAGCACATGGTCGCGATCCCGGCGGGAAACGTCTTCCTGCGGGACGAGGGCACGAAGGCGATCTGGAAGGTCGAGATCGGGGCCTTCGAGCTGGCCCCCCATCCGGTGACCCGCGAGCTGTACCGCGCCGTCCTGGGTGAGGCGCCCACGAGCCCGGCGGGGCCGCGGACGCCGGTGACCGAGGTCTCCTGGATGGACGCCGTCCGGTTCTGCGACCTGCTCTCGCGGGCGGAAGGGCTCGCCCCCTGCTACTCGATGGGCGACAACCCCGATGGCGAGGACGTGGTCTTCGACCGGGAGGCCGACGGCTACCGCCTCCCGACCGAGGCCGAGTGGGAGTACGCCTGCCGGGCCGGGACCACCGGCGTCCGCTACGGGGAGCTGGACGAGATCGCCTGGCACCGCGGCAACTCCGGCGGCGAGGTCCACGACGTCGCGACCAGGGCGCCGAACCCATGGGGGCTGTACGACATGATCGGCAACGTGTGGGAGTGGTGCTGGGACGTCTACGACCCCGAGGTCTACGGCCCGTACCGGGTCTTCAGGGGCGGAGGTGTGTCCGATCACCCCCGGGGATGCCGGGCGTCGTGCCGCCGCAAGAGCCACCCGACCCTCCGCATCGACGACCTGGGATTCCGGCTCGCCCGATCGCGGTAAGAAGACCGCCTGCCCTCGATGAGCCACGCTCGACGTCGCACTCTTCAGTTGAGAGGCGATTGTCCTACCGGCTTCCGGCTCTCACGCTTCCGCCCAAGCAGTATGCCAAACCCCACTGTTTTAACTTTGCGTGACGATAGATTCACTCTGTGATTACGAACTTCTATGTTGACGGGTTCAACCTGTTCTACGGCTGCCTTAAGGGGACTCCTTACAAGTGGTTGGACCTCGACGCTCTTTCCCGGCGACTCGCACCCACCCATCAGATCCACCGCATCCGCTACTTCACCGCCAAGGTTTCAGCCCGCCCCGATGACCCCGATGGCCCAAACAAACAGGATTTTTACCTCAGAGCCCTGTCTACCATTCCTCACCTCACCATCCATCTGGGACGGTTCCAGCGGAAAAGACAAGAATGCGACTCGCCTATCCACCGGTAGTAGGCCCCACGACGGTGGAGGTCATCAAGACCGAGGAGAAGGGTTCGGACGTCAATCTTGCGACCTATCTGCTCGCGGACGCCTTCCGAGAGGATTGCCAGGTCGCCATCGTGATCAGCAACGACGCCGATCTGGCCGAGCCCATCCGACTGGTCTGCCACGAAGTCGGCCTTCGCGTGGGCGTGGTCAACCCCCATCGCATACGCGGACGGAGTCTCGACCTACAAGCCGCCGCCCCAACCTTCTTCCGAGAGATCCGGGAGACCGTCCTGGCCACCTGCCAGTTTCCGGAAAAGCTGGAGGACTCGCGAGGAGAGATCCGGCGGCCGACGACCTGGTGAGAAAATACAAGGCCCCGTCCAACGGACGGGGCCTGTTCCCACCGGCGCGTGTCCCGTGGGGCGATGCCCCAAGTGAAGCAGTCCACCTCCGTGTCTGTCAAACCACTCGGAGTAACAGGCCTGTCCGTCCGGCCACCATGTCCTACACGGGGTGCGCGAACTCCTGAGCAAGGCCAAGGAGGCGGGCGACCTCCGCCCTCCACCTCCAACGCATCGCCTACCCGGTGCTGTTCATGTGAGATCCGGTTCTGTCGGGGGCGATCTCTACGGTGTGCGGCATGACGACACACTCCCCCGTGAGCGGGGCCTGGTCGAGCGTGCGCTCGGCCATCGCCGCCGGTGACCCGGCCCTGGTCGCAGACACCGTGTTGGCTCTGGACGAGGCCGGGTGCCGGGAGGTGGCTCGCGAGTTGCCCGACCATATCGGCGTCGCCAGGACAGCGGTCGAGGAACGCGACCGGCGCCAGGGGGTGTGGACCGACGGCGAGGAATGGATCGAGCCCATGCGGGTCGCCGGCGCGGGTGTGTTCGGCGGGGTGGCCGCCGTCGCGACCTGGCTGTACCGGCGCGACTTCACCCGTTGGCGGCCACCGCTGGACTCCGGGCCGCTGCTGCGGGTGATCGCCGCGCGACCGCAGCAGTGGCAGGCCGGTCTCGCGGTGCGGCTGGCCCTGCGGCTGCGCGGCAACCGGACCCAGGTCAGGGACGACAGCATGCCGTTGGCCCTGGAGCTGCTGCGCCGTAGCGGTGCCGTCCCGCCCGAGCACGACCCGCTCGCCGTCGCCTGGGTGTCCCAGCCGCCGGATCTGGAGCACGACCCGTTGGCCGAGCACCTGGTGCCCCGGTTGTTCGAGGCCGAGGGCGTGGGCCGGGCGCTGCGCGGAGACAGCGTCGATCCGCCCTCGTGGGATCCCAGCCTCCGCACCTGGCTGGGGGCGCTGCGCGCCGCGGTCACGGCCGGCCGGCTCGCCCCCGAGCCGCTGGTCGACGGCTGCCTGCGCCGGTTCCTGCGCGGTGGCAACCCCGCCGACCTGCGTTTCTTCGTTCGCCTGCACGAGATGCTCGACCCGGCGCCGAGCGCTGAGCGCACTCGCGACTACCTGCGGCTGCTGCCCGCCGCGCCGGGGCCGGTGGCCGAGCTGGCGCTACGGCAGCTGCGCGGTGCGGGTGGGCTGAGCGGCGAGGAGATCGACGAGGCGGTGTCGGCGCTGCTGTTCCGCCCCGAGGGCAAGCTCGTGCGGGCCGGGCTGACCCTGCTCGACCAAGCCGCCCGCGACGCGGACGGCGACCTCGACGAGCTGGCCCCGGCGCTCGCCTCGGCATTCCTGTGCGAGCCCTACGAGGTGCGCGAGCGCGCGGTGCGCCTGGCCGTCAAGCATGCCCGGCGCTTCACGCCCGCCGGGGCCGAGGCCGTCCGCGAGGCGGCGAGCGTCCTGCCCGCCGAACTGGCGGCGCGGCTCTCCCAGTCTTACGGGGTGGTGGCGGCCGAGCCGGAGGAGATCGACGACTTCGAGCCGGGGACGCTGCCGCCGTTCCAGCCGGTCGCCCGCGAGCCGTTCCCACCGGCGCTGGAGGACCTGACCGCCACCTACGACCAGGTGAGCGACGTCATCACCTTCGAACGGTGGCTCGACGGTTTCGTCCGCGACCCGTCCAGGCGACCGCGCCCCGGCCGGGGCCGCATCTACCAGCGGCGCCAATGGTGCCACCTGGAGGAGTGGACGGAGGCGCTGCTGCGCGAGGCCGCCGACCCCGGACAGGAGCCGCCGATCCCCGAGCCAGAACAGGCTCCCAAGTACGCCAGGCACGTCATCGGCGTGCGCATCGCCGAAGGCGGCGAGGAGCGCGACATCGAGGTGGACTTCGGCCGGCTGCCCGCCGAGATGCGAGAGAACATCGCCGCGGCCCTCACCGAGAACGGCACTCCGCTCGGCAATCTTGAGCACTTCACCCAGGGCCCGCCGCTCGAAGCGGAGATCCTGAACGTGTGGATCATGTCGTCGGGCAGCTGGAGAAGCCTGGAGGAGCAGGAGAAGCCGCCGCACGACCGCCTGCCTGACCCGCGTCACCTCTCGGCACCGCACTACGCCATGCTGCTGCGCTGCGCCGAGGTCCACTCCGCGCTGAAAGCCGGGACGCTGCCCCCGTACCTGCTGGCCACCCCGACCCTGACCTCCGGTCACCTCGATCCCGCCGAGCTGGTGGCCCGCCTGGAGGGGTACGAGCGGGCCGGCGCCCAGGCCCTGCCCGCCGACCTGGGGCAGGCGCTGCTGCGACTGCCTCGCGAGGCGTCCGCCGAGGTGATCGACCGTGCCGGGAAGCTGACCTCTCAGGCGGGCGCCACACTGGTGCGCTGGCTCACCGACCGGCCGGAGCCGCAGTTGCGGGTGGACTGGGCACACGCCGGCGGCGCCTACACGCACGACCGGCAGAAGGGCGAGCACTCCCCCCGGCTGAACCCCCGCATCCGGATCGAACCGACGGGGCTCGCGCTGATCGACACGCTGCTCTCCGACCCGCGTTCCTGGACGGGCGAAGACGACGGCAAGTACATGGAGTTCTGGCGGCTGACGCTGCCCTCGGATCGGGAGGCGGTGGCCATGCACCTGCTGCCGCACCTGCTCAACACCTGGGAGCGGCCCGGTTACTTCCATCAGTACGTGACCGCGCTGTTCTCCCAGGACGGGCCGGTGGGTGAGGCGACGGCGCTGCTGATCGCCGTCCAGTTGGCCCAGCTGGGCATGTTCGCATGGCCCGAACGCGGTCTGCGGTTGCTGCTGGACGCGGCCGCCGCCGGCTGCCTGCCCGCCGTGGAATGCGGACGTCAGCTCGGGCTGTCCCTGCGCAGGGAGGTGACCACGATGAGCCCCGTGCGCTCGGCGCTGGAGGAATGCGCGAAACAGGGTGCGCACCGGCAGGTGTGGGAGATCATGACCGGGTTGCTGCCGGTCTACCTGCCAGGACCGGAAGAGCGACCGTATTCCGGGCACACCCAGGCGCTCTCCCTCGCGATCGACGCCGCCCGCTGGGCCGGAGCGCGCGGTCCTGTCCCCGCGGTCGCCGAGGCGGCGGCCCGCAAGGGGACGAGCAACTTCGTACGCACCGCCCGTACCCTGCACGAACAACTCCTCGGCCGACAGGAGCGGACCGCGACACAGACACCCGCCTGAACAGGCAAAACCTTCTCGACCGGATATCCCTCCTCCCCCGCTCCCGATGACGTAGCCCGGCTGCCTGTCGGCCGATCGGCCAAGCCGACACAATCGGTCGCGGCCGGTACCATCTCCCCGCGACCGGCGCCGGGCTCCCAAAAGCAGTGTTCCTACCGGAGGGACCGCTACGGCGGTGTTAACGTTCGCGTTCACATCCGGGCAACAGCATGATCGCGAAGCTCGGCGGCATGAGAAGCAGAAAATCGTTCGTCATCGCGATCACGCTCGCCGCTCTCATCGGTTCCGGGGCCACCGGCGCGAGCGCCGACCGTGGGTACGGCGGCCGATCACCGGCGTGCGTGTCCCTGTCAGGACCGTCGGGGCCCTCCGAGCCTCCGCCGTTGAAGCCGACCACCGTCACCACCCTCGAGCAGGCGTACCACTGCGTCTTCGCCAACTACTACAGCGGCCCGGTCCTGGATCCCCGCGCGCTGCTGGTGCCCGCATTCGCCGCGCTCACCCAGGAGTTGCAGCGCCGCGGGCTCGACCGGCCGAACGCGACGATGCCGGCGCTCACCGGCAACAAGAAAGCCGACTGGGCTGCGTTCAGCGCCGTCTACCAGAAGGTCGTCGGCACGTTGCCCGCCGACCCCGAGGTGCGGCAGGCGGTCGCGGAGGCGACGATGCGGGGCATGGTGCGGAGCCTCGACGACAACCACGCGAACTGGGACCGCCCGGCCCCTGGCGGGCTGTCGCTCGGCGTCCGCCTCTCCGGCCTCCGTCCCCCGGGGGTAATCGATCCGGCGGCCACCCCGCCGCTCTTCGTCACCGACGTACGCCCGGAGGGTCCGGGCGCGAAGGCGGGGATCCGGCCGGGCGACGAACTCGTCTCGGCCGAGGGGGTGCCGCTCTTCGTCAACGGGGTGCTCTCCCAGGGAGTCCTGGACGGGCTCATCAGACCCCCTGCGGGCAAGGAGATCCGGCTCACCCTGCGCCGTCCCTCCACCGGCGGCACCATCGATGTCTCGGTGACCCCCGCCCCCTCCTCCGGCTCCGAGCCGAAGGTCGACTCCAGGCTGCTCTCCGGCTCCGTCGCCTACGTCGCACTGCCGGGCTTCTTCCCCGGCGCGGCGGACAAGGTCCTTGAGGCCATCGCCTCCCTGCGCGAGAAGGCGACCCTGCGCGGGGTCGTGCTTGACCTGCGCGGCAACGGCGGCGGCAGCCCGCAGGAGGTCTCCAGGTTGCTCGGTGCCTGGACGCACGGCAAGGTCACCAGCTACTGGTGCGACGTGCACGGCCGCTGCACCGCCAACCGGAGCGACGACACCGTGCCGCTGCTGGGCCTGCCCCTCGTCGCGCTCACCGACCGCAACTGCGCCTCGGCGTGCGACTCCTTCACCAGCACGATCAAGGATCTCCGTCTCGGCACCCTGGTCGGCACCCGCACCGCCGGCGCGGTGTCGGGTCCCGGAGCCGGCTATCTGCTCGACGACGGCAGCGCCCTCATCCTGCCCAAGAAGCACGAGATCGGAGCGAACCGGGAGGTCGTGAACACCATCGGTGTCGCCCCCGACCACCAGGCCCCGATGACCTCGGCGGACCTGTCCGCCGGACGCGACCCGGGCGTCGCGAAGGCCCTCACCTTGCTGAAGTAGGCCCTCCCCGCGCAAGGAGCCCGGCGACCGCCGGGCTCCTTCTTCTGTGTCGCGGGCGGCCCTTGCCGCGTACGTTCTGTGTCGCGGGCGGTCCCTGCCCCGTACGGGGAAGCTCGCGGTCGGCTGCTACGGGCGAGAAGAGTCGCGATCGAACGCTGTAACGGTCGGCCGCTGCGGGCGAGGAGACTCATGTCAGCCACTAAGGACGGGGAAGATCACGGTCAGTTCGAGGCCGCCGCCGGGGTTGGGCCGGGCGGTGACGGTGGCGTGGTGGGCGTGGGCGATCGAGGCCACGATGGACAGGCCGAGACCGGCGCCGTCGGCGCTTCCGGTCCGGGAGTGCAGCCTGCGGAACGGCTGGAACAGCTCGTCGACCCGTTCTGCGGGCACCTTGGGGCCGGTGTTTCGTACGGTCAGCACGCCGGTCACGGTGAGGCCGACGTGCACGGTCCCGCCGGGACGGTTGTGGCGGACCGCGTTCTGCAGCAGGTTGGTCAGGAGCCTGCCGAGCAGGATCGGGTCACCCGCGACGACGACCGGCCGGGGCTCCGAGGTGATGACGATGCCGTCGACGCCGTCGGCGGTCGTCTCCTCGATCGCCTGGCGGACCAGCGTGTCGAGGGCCACCGGCTCCATGCCGTCCGGGCCGTGTTCCGCCTGGGCGAGCAGGAGCAACGAGTCGATCAGCCGCTCGGTCCTGCGGTTCGCGGTCAGCAGCTTCTCCCGTACCGGGACCAGCCGGTCCGGCAGCGGGTCGTCCAACCCGATCTGGATCGCGGCCCGCTGGACGGAGAGCGGGGTCCGCAGTTCGTGGGCGGCGTTGGCGATGAACCGGCGCTGGCTGTCGACCGACCGTTCCAGCCGTTCCAGCATCGCGTCGAAGGTCTCCGCGAGGTCGGTGAGCTCGTCGCGGGGACCGGCGAGCCCGATCCGTTCGTGCAGGTTGGACAGGGAGAGACGGCGCGCGGTGGCGGTGATGTGCCGCAGCGGGCTCAGCACCCGTCCGGCCAGCCACCAGCCCGCGGCCACCGAGACGACGGTGAGCAGGGCGATCACGATCGCGCTCACCGTCCACTGGTAGCGCAGCACCGCGCCGGACAGTGTGTTCACAACGTCGACGACCTCGGGGCGCGCCGGGAGGTCGGGCAGGTCTGGTGCCCTCGGCGCGGGCACCCCCGGGGGGAATCCTTCAAAGGGCGGAAAGTCCTCCTTGATGGATCTGACCCGGCTCTCCAGCGCGTTGCTGAGCAGCAGGTTCACCACGGTGAGCAGGATCGTCGAGGTGACCAGGAACAGGCCGGTGTACAGCAGGGTCAGACGCATCCGTACCGTGCCGAAGACCTTCCGGGCCGCGCGCCCGCTCACAACGGCCCTCCGGCACCGCGCGTTCCCGGACCGCACACCGGACGCACCGCCCTTCTCCGACCGTGTGCCGGGCATGCCGTGCCTTTCCGACCGTACGCCGGGCATGCCGCGCGCCTCCTGTCGTGTACCGGGAGCGCAGGGTTCCTCCGGAGCGTACGCCAGGTCACAGCAGGTATCCGGCGCCCGGCACGGTGTGGATGCACGGCGGGTCGCCGAGCTTGGCGCGCAACCGGCTGACGATGACGCGGACCACGGTGGTGAACGGGTCGGCGTGCTCGTCCCACGCCGACTCCAGCAGCGTCTCGGCGCTGACCACGGTACCGTTCGCCCGCATCAGCACCTCAAGCACCGCGTACTCCTTCAACGACAGCCTCAGGAAGCGTCCGTCCCGGGAGACCTGCATCCGCTGCGGGTCCAGCACGATCCCGTGGCGTTCCAGCACCGGTGGCAGCGCTGCCTGGCTGCGCCGCCCCAGGGCACGTACCCGCGCCACCAGCTCGGTGTAGTCGAAGGGTTTGGGCAGGTAGTCGTCGGCGCCCAACCCCAGGCCCGCGACCCGCTCGGGGATCGACGCGGCCGCGGTCAGCATCAGGATGCGGGTGCGTGCCCCGGCTCGTACCAGGTCCCGGCAGATCACGTCGCCGGATATCCCGGGCAGGTCCCGGTCCAGTACGAGCACGTCGTAGTCGTTGACGGTGAGCCGCTCCATCGCGGCCTCGCCGTCGTACGCGACGTCGACCGCCATCGCGTGCCGCCGCAACCCCATGGCCACCAGGTCTGCCAGGTCCCGCTCGTCCTCCGCCACCAGTATTCGCATGATCGAAGTCGTATCCGACGACCGGTATCAGCGGCGTTAACGCCCGTGCCACACCGTCGACCGCCGGGGTGACCGCGCGGGGGTACGCCTCGTCATCGCCCGGCACCCGGCACCCGGCACCCGGCACCCGGCAGACCCTACCTCTCGGTCCGGGACATGGACTCGCCTCTGACGAATCCGCCTTCCCCTGGAGGAAGCCCTCGCCCTATCTCCGGGTACGGCGGCGCTCAGCCGAGGTCGTGCCACTGCCGGAGCGCGTCCCGGTGCTCCTGCCGGCCGACCGCCACGAGGTTGGAGCGGTAGAGGCCGATCGCGTCGGGGGCGTCGAGGTCGGCTCGCGTACACGACCGCAGGACGTTGTTCAGCTCGTCCACCAGGAAGACCCAGGGATAGCGGGCGAAGACGAGGTCGAGGAGTTCGCTCGTGTCGCAGCCGCAGTTCGCCTGGAGTTCGGGGTGCAGTTCGAACAGCAGCGTCGGCAGGGCGGTCAGGGTCTGGGCCGCACCCTGCAGCACGAAGCCCTCGTACCCCTCGACGTCGATCTTGATGATGTCGGGTGGGCCGAGGCGATTGTCGGCCAGATAGGCGTCGATCGACGTCATCGGCATGGTGATCGTCCCCGCGGACGTCCCGACGTTCGCCGCCGCGGCCGAGTGCTTGCCGGACTGTTCACCCGACAGATGCACCGTCAACTCTCCGGTCGACGCCCCCACGGCCACCGGCTCCACGGTCACACAACCGGTCAGATCGTTGCGCTCCACGTTGCGCCGCAGGTAGGCGAGGTTCTCCGGCACCGGCTCGAAGGCGATCAGACTGCCGCCCCGCGAAAGGTGCGTCCCGCCGGTGCAGGCGTAGACGCCGATGTTCGCCCCGACATCGAGGATCGAACGACTGCACGCGGCCAGCCGCTCGAAGACGCTCACCTCGAACTCCTCGTAGTATCCCGCCGAGATCGAGGGCATGATCGTCGCGTCCCACACCGGGCCGGTGAGCACGACGCCCCGGTAGCGCGCCTCGGCGTCGCGATTCCCGGTGGTGACCCCCAGCCGGAACACCGTGTGATAGAGCCGGTTGACCAGGGGGAGACGCCGGACGCTACGGCCGCGCAGCAGGGTGCGGGTCACCCGACTCCTGTTCGCCGCCCTCGCCGCCCGCATCACCCCGATGGCGAGATCCTGCCGCAGCCTCTTCAACGACATGACCGTGACGTGACACCGACGCCGTTGTGTCGAGGGACGTCGGTGAAGAACGTTTCGACGTGGCGTGCGTGGCGAACAACGGGCCGATCCTCGCCAAAGGTCCGCGGTGTCCGAGTCATCCAGGGTCTCAAGGAGCGCTGCCGCCTTCCGAAATAGATCCGGGTCTCTTCTCGCTCCCCCTGCCCCGGTATGCCCCTTCGACACCGACCGGGGCAATGCGGCTCGTTGACCCTGCCTTCGACCGCCGACGCGAGCCGATAACCGGCCCATCGAGATCGAGGCCGCTGGTGGGGCCCGAATCCACCGACCTCCCGCAACGGCCGCCCCGCCGTCGGCGCACCTGTGTCGGCGTCTCAGCCTTCCTTGTCGCGTTCCTCGTTGTCGCCGCGTCGACGGAGCACTCGCTCGGTGATCCCGCCGGAGAGCCTGCCGGTCACCGATCTGGCTCGGTCGAAGGTCTCGTTACCGAGGCGCTTGGCGGTATTGACGCCCTCCGCTCCCGTCTCGAGCACCTTGTCTCTCGCCTCCGCGGCCGCGTCTCCCCATCGTCTCGCGTCCAATGACTGCCGCCCCCGCTCGATCCCGAGCCGCCCGTGGAAGTCGACGACGGCGATCGCGACGTGGTTGCTCGAATGCACCACGGCCGGGGAGGCGGTCGGGTGCAGCAGCACCTTCGTGTTGGCCGCGTCGGCAGCCGCGGCGACGCGGGCCATCAGACGCTCGGTGCTCCGTGAGATGAGTTCCATCCGGTTCTGCCGGGCGACCCGGAGTGCGAGGCGATGCCGGTCCAGCTCGTCCGGAGACGCGTCGAGCACACGGTCGAGTTCGAGCACGGCGATCGCGTCGTGCAGTTGGAGGCAACGAGCCAGAACGGCGAGCCACTCCCGAACCGCGACCTCCGCCTCCTTGGACGCCTTGGCCAGATCACCGATCTTGGTCTTGTTCTCCATCTTCTCGGCGAGCGCGTCGAGTCGGCGCAGCGCGTAGGCCTGGGTTCGCGCGATCGTCATCGACATGGCCTGCACCTTCGACCACGTGATCTCGGAGACCCGGCCCACCTGCTCCCGGACGGTCATGGCCTCCTCGATGACGAAGCCCGCTCCGATCATGTCCGCCAACACCACGTCCTTCTGGGCGCGGAGCACATCGTCGACTTTCTCGTCGATCGCGGCGAGATAGTCGGTGATCTCGTTCATGGCCTGCTGCATCGCGAGCTGCGCCATGAGCACCCCGACATTGGCCAGAAGCGCCGGGTTGGTCGAACGCAGTCCGGGCGTTTTCACGAATTCGAGGATTCCCTTGAACTTGCTGTTCTCCGTCAACACGGCACGGTCGACGCCCGGACTCGAACCTTTCATCAGCTTGTACTTCTTGAGAGCCTGCGCGGACTCCTTGGTCAACTTCACCCAGCGGCCCGAGTTGGCGGCGATCTCGGAACCCACCTGCGCGACTCCGGCCGCGGCGCCGAGGGTGGATCGGAGCCTTGGCAGCCCGAGATCCTTCGACGGCAGTCCTTCGGAGGCGAGGAAGCGTTCGACGGCCGCCGGACTTCCGATGACCGCCAGGCCGTCGCCGTCGCTGATCAGCTGAATGTCGTCATCCATCATCGGCTCCTGAAGTGGCTTTCCGTGGTCGAGGGCGTGAGCGGATCGTTCGCGCCTTCCGAAGTCACGGAGAAAAGTCCTCGTCGATTCCGAGCTTCGGCACGCCGTGTCCTCCGGGGATTCTCATGTGTGCAGGCGCCCTACAAGAATGCTCGCCCCGGTCAGTGGCGATCAGGGCTTTCCGGAATTTCCCGGAACCGGGGGCTCCTGCCTTTTCCGTACGGCGAACGATGTCGGCGTCGCCGGGGCGTCATCGATCTTTTCCGTACGACGAAGGACGTCGATGTCGCGGAGGCGTCATCGGTCGTCGAGAGCTTCGAGGATCGCGCGAACCTTACCGGCTTCCGCGTGCTGCGGGCCGTACTTCCGCTCCAGGTCGCCCAGCAGGTCGCCCAGCGTGCGCCTGGCCTGGGTCCGATGACCCGAACCGAGTTCCACCAGCCCGATCTGACGCCGGAGTTCGAAAATCCGCTCCTCGTCGGCACCGAACCGCCTCTCGTCGGCGAGGAGCTCGCGAAACTGCGTCAGGGCGAGGCTCATCTCCCCCACCGCCGCGTGGCAGTTCGCCTCCATCAACCGGCATCGCAGTGCGAGGTTGTTGCCGGGTCCCTCCACCTGGGCCACGTCGATCGCCAGCCGGCGGAACTCGGGCGCCGCCCGGCGGTAGTCCCCGCCGAGGAAGAGCGCCTCGGCGAGCTCGATCCGCAGGTCCACCACCTCGGAGCTGGCCGAGCCGAACGACCCCTCGGCGGGGCGCATCACCTCCGCGAGCACATCCGCCGCCTGGGTGAAACGGGACTCCACCTTGAGCTTCCTCGCGTCCCTGCGGGCACGCTCAAGATCGTCCCCTCCGATCTGCGCCGATTCCGCGGCGAGCCTGATCCGCGGCGGCCGTACCGGATCGGCGGGCCGACGGTTCCGGTTCGCTCCCATGGGGGCGACGCGTCCGACGACCGCGGCGTACATGCGCACCGGGTGCGGCGCGTCCAGGTTCACGTAGCCGGGAAAGGGCGGCAGTTCGCGGCAGAAGTCCAGCAACCGCTCGTAGACCACCCCCGCGTTGGCCGGCCGTTCCTCGGGTGACTTGGCGAGTAGCCACAGGACGAGCCGCTCCAGACCTTCTGGGATGCCCTGCCTTCTGGCGCGCAGCGGCCGGGGCGGGACGTCCGTGTGGTTGCGCATCGAGGCGAGCGCGGTGGGGGCGGCGAACTGGTTCTCGCCCGCGAGCATCTCGTCCAGGATCACGCCGAGGGAGTAGAGATCACTCTGCGGACCGGCGATTCCGGTCATCGCCTGTTCCGGTGCCATGTAGGCCGGCGTGCCGAGTATCTCTCCCGTTCTGGTGAGCCGGGTCGTCTCCGTACCGGCCAGCGCGGTGGCGATCCCGAAGTCGAGTACCTTCACCGTGCCGTCGGGGCAGAGCACCAGGTTGGCGGGTTTGAGGTCGCGGTGCACCAGGGAGTTGGCGTGGGCCACGGCCAGCACCGAGCAGACCTGCGCGGCGATCGCCACCGCCCAGGCGACGGGCACCTGTGTCTCGTCGAGAAGCGAGGAGACGGGGGCGCCGTTGACGAGTTGCATGACGAGGTAGAGGTCGTCGTCGTGCGATCCGCAGTCGTAGACCGTGGGGACCCCCGGGTGCTCAAGCCGGGCGGTGATCCGTGACTCGCGCACGAATCGTCTTGCGAGCTCCTCGTCCTCGCGGCCGTCGGGCAGCTTGTCGATCCTGATGAACTTGATGGCGATCGGCCGGTCGAGGCGGTTGTCGTAGCCGAACCACACCTCGCCCATTCCTCCCGAGCGACGCGAGAGAGGGTCCAGCTCGTAACGGGCTCCGATGATCGTCCGCCTGCTCACAACCGCCCGCCGTCTGGATCAGGGGCTGCCTGTTTGTTTTCGACCGGTCCGGCGGTGATTTCGGGTGACAGATTAAGCCCTTGCCGTCTATCCCTTAAGTCCGGAAACAGGCCTTCCTGATCATTTACCACGCCCGCCGACACCTCTCGCGGAGTTCATGCCTCAGTCGTTCACTGAAACAAACTTAGCCCCGTTTTCGGCACGTCTCTCAATGTCTAAGCAGACATAAACGACATTGACGGATATATGAGGATATTTTTTATCCAGAACTCTCTACACCGCTGCCGCCAACCCGACATCGCGGCAGCCCGGCGCCCCGGTCACCTGCGAGCCGCCGGTTCAGCCAGAGCCCGAATCGGCCTCGGGCGCGGGCCGTTGTCCCGGACACGGCGCCCCGATACCGATCTGCACCCGGTGCAGCTCACCGTTCCCGACTCGAACATCTACCGGAAGACAGGCAGCACGCCGGACGGTGTAGCCACCCGCGAATGCGAGCCATTCCTTGTCCGAGTCGCAACGATCGACAATCACCTGGTCGCCCAGCGGCTCCGGCCTGCCCCATTTCATCCAGAACCGGTCCCGAAAATTCTCCGGAACGATCAGCTCGACAAGCTCGCCCCGCCGTACGAGCAGCCCTTGTTTCGCGAACAATCCCGTCTTCCCGTCAGGCAGCTTCACCTCGCCGGCCTGCAGGGCATGTGATCGATCACGGCTCGTCGGCAGCGCCACCGCACCACCGATGATCTCGAACCCGGCAGGGGGGACCTGCTCTCCGCCGACCGTCGCCTCACACTCGACGGTTACCGAGGTAGCGGGCGAGGACGAGGCCGGCACGCCGGTTTCCTGCCTTGCCGGAGAGGCGTCGGGAGTGCAGGCGACCGCGCCCAACGCCAGAATGAGGACGATCTTTCTGATGCGCACCCCCGTAGGGCCTCGGCGTGGGTCAAGTGGCCGGAACGACGGTCTTGGTGAGCTGCTCCGAGATCCGCCAGACGCGCTCGGCGTCCTCCGTACCGCGTAGCGGAGAATACATCCGCTGCTCGGCCGGTGCGCCGCCCAGGTCGCCGAGGCCCTTGGGGCCGTAGAGGACGCCGGGCTTGGCGTCGGGGTCGGTCGCGGCCATGAGCGCGGGCAGCATCGCGGTCTCGACGGTGCCGACGAGGATGCCGCGCGCCGAGAGCGCGCGGATCAGTCGGACGCCACCGGTGTCCTTGTCGCGGTTGAGCTCGGGGCGGGCGGCGAGGAGGCTGGTGGGGGCCACTCCGGGGTGGGAGAGGTTGCTGGTGATGCCCCATCCGTGGGTCTTGCTGCGACGGTCCAGTTCGAGACCGAAGAGCCCGAACGCGATCTTGGACTGCCGGTAGGCGCGCATGGCGTCGTAGTCGCGTTCCCAGTTCAGGTCGTCCCAGTTGATGCCGCCGCGTCTCACGGCGATGCTGACCTGCGACGTGACGCGGGCACGACCGGCGCGCAGCAGCGGGAGGAGGTGGGCGACGAGGGCGAAGTGGCCGAGGTGGTTGGTGCCGAATTGGAGTTCGAAGCCGTCCGCCGTGGTCTGCCGGCTCGGCGGGGTCATCACGCCCGCGTTGTTGATCAGGATGTGGATGGGCCGCCCCTCCTCGCGGAGAGTCTCTCCGAGGGCCTGGACCGACGTGAGCGACGACAGGTCGAGGCCGCGCAGCGAGAGCTTCGCGTTCGGGAGGTTCCGGCGGATCGCGGCGATCGCGTTCTCGCCCTTGCCGAGGTTGCGGACGGGCATGACGACCTCCGCGCCGGCCGCGGCGAGTCGCGCGGCCATGCCCAGCCCCATGCCGTCGCTGGCGCCGGTGACGAGCGCACGCTTTCCTGACAGGTCCGGAATGGTGATGTCGATTGCTTGACGCGACATTGCTCTGCTCCCTGTGGTGTCGTCTCGGATCCACGGTCCCGGAGGCGGCGTGGATGTTCCAGGGACCACCGATCCATGGATGCGGCCTCGCCCACTTCGGAAACCTCGAAAACCTCCGAGACCTCCGAGACCTCCGAGACCTCCGAGAGGGGGATCGACGGTCCGTGGTTGCCGTCGCGCGAGGACGATAGAAACGGAACAGCACCGCGAGCGGAGGGAATGCCATGATCGATCGCGCCGGGCTGGCGGAGTTCCTCCGAAGCCGTCGAGAAGTGCTGCAACCCGAGGACGTCGGCCTCCCGCGCGGTCCCCGTCGCAGGACGAACGGGCTACGGCGCGAGGAGGTCGCGACGCTGTGCCACATGTCGACCGACTACTACTCCCGCCTTGAGCAAGAACGCGGACCGCGGCCGTCGAGCCAGATGCTCGCCTCGATCGCCCAGGGCCTGCACCTCTCGCTCGACGAGCGAGACCATCTGTTCCGTCTCGCGGGGCAGAACCCACCCGCCCGCAGCGGGGTCGGCGAGCACATCAGCCCCGGCCTGCTGCGCATTTTCGACCGTCTGGACGACACTCCCGCGGAGATCGTCACCGAGCTCGGCGAAACCCTGCGGCAGACCTCGATGGGCGTCGCGCTCACCGGCGACACTACCCGCTACGCCGGGCCCGCCCGCAGCCTGGGATACCGGTGGTTCACCGATCCGGCCGCACGGGATCTCTACGCGCCGGAAGAACATCCGTTCCTCACCCGGATGTTCGCCTCGGGACTGCGCGAGATCGCCACCCTCCGCGGCCCCGGATCCCGAGCCGCGCATCTCGCCGACCTGCTCCTCGCCCGCAGCGACGAGTTCCGGCGCGTGTGGGACGCCCACGAGATCGGGATACGCCCCCACGAGGTCAAGCACTTCGTCCACCCCGAGGTCGGAGCCTTGGAGCTGACCTGCCAGAGACTGATCGACCCCGACCAGGCCCACTCGCTGCTCGTCTACACCGCCGTTCCCGGCAGCGAGAGCCACGACAAGCTGAACCTGCTCTCCGTCATCGGAGCCCAGACCCTTCACTGAAGCAGTCGCGCCCCGAGCCCGAAGGACGGTTCGCTATGTGACGATGCCGACATCCGCGAACGGCGCGGACACCGGCAGATCTCTTCGCCGGTACATGGATCAGGTCCATCCAAGGCGAGCCGTGTCCGGAGAATCGGAGAAGAGGAAAGACTGAGGGATCGCCGACCCCAGCGATCGTCATCCGGGATTGTCAGGCGAACTAGGGTTGCGGGTCGGCGGCGCGGAGTAGCGACAGCAGGCCGTTGATGGCCGCGTACTGCTTGGGAGAGGGCGGGTCGGCGGAGAAGTGCATGAGGTCGTTACGTGCCTGTCGGACCCTCTCTAGGTAATCGAGGAGGATCTGCTGGTCAACGTTCCAGCCCAGCCTCTCCCATCGCTCCTGGTCCTTCAACAGATGGAAATAATTACCAAAGGTGAGATCTGTGGCCTGATGAACCTTGGACTTCTGATGTGATGGCACCGCCTGCTTGAGGTCATCCACGCCGAACACCTCTGCCGCTCGGCGAAGCCTGTTCTCCGCCTCCTCGATCAGGATGAACGGCCGCGCGTGGTAGCCGAACTGGCGGGTCAGATCAGCGGCCGTGATGATCCCGGTCACCCTCGATCGATCGGCACTCCGGACGAAGATGTATCCCTTGTCGTAGATGGTCTCTATCTGGTCGAGGAGAGGCGCATCGTGATCCACGACGACGGCGGACGTCAAAGCCTCCTTCAGCGCCGGATCGGCGGAGGCGACATGCGCGTGGCCGATCGACTCCCAGCTGACCGCACCATGGAAGGTCCCGTCCTCGTCGATCACGGCCAGCTGAGAGAAGTTCTCCGTCAGCATGCGGGTTTTGACATATCTCAGCTCTGCCGATCGCGGCACCGATACGAGCTGCGCCGGGAGGCTGCCGATCCGGAGCGTCACAGGTTCGAGCTTGTCGACATCCGCGGTGTCTTCGGTGTCTTCGGCGGCGTCCACGACCGCATCGGGCTCCGCGACGATCCGCACCAGAGCGATCTCGGTGTCCACCGACCCCTCGGTGAACGGCGGCTGAGTGGTGAGGCCCTGGGCCGCGAGATCAGACTTGATCGTTTCGATGACCGCGCCGGTCCGGCGTGAGGTTCCCCAGTGTTCCAGGAGGCTGCGAATGGTCAGCTTCCTGGGATCCTGCGGACTTCGCGAAACGGCGTCCTCCAGGAGTTCGGCGGCCGTGGTGATCTCCTCCTGCCCCTCCACCCCGGGGTCGACGCCGTGTTCGGCAAGGTAGGCGATTCGTCGTGCCGCGTCATTGCGGCTCAAACCACAGACCGTGAGAAGGGAGGTGGTGCTCGCACGCAGGTCGGACTTGAAGACATCCCGGGAAAGGTCGGTGCGGATCCAGTCGACCCTGCGGACCTGCCGGAATCCCGACGCCTCGTCCGGGCGGTATTCGTAAGGGCCGATCACCCTCCCTATCGCGACCTTCTTGGGATCCCGCTTCCTGGGCATCACCACGAGGTCGCCTTCCTGGATCTCCTTGGAGAATCGCCAGAGTTGCCCGGTCCAGTTGGCGATGACACCCGGCGAACTCTTCGGATAGGCGCGCTGCACCTCTTCCTTCAGATCATCCCGGTGCACGTAATGCCCGATATCTCCGAGTTCGCGCCAACCGATGACCGCAAGCCCTTCAGCGAGCGCCTTGTCCTCTTTTCTATCCTCCAACTCCTCGTTACCCTCACCGTCCCGGCCACCGCGGATCAGCCATGCCAGCGGCTCATTCTCTCGCCGCAGCTTCTCCCCCATGATTGATCTCCCTTCGGTTGCCTCAAACGAGAGTTTCCAAAGGCTCTCCGAACCAAACCGATATGCCATCGGCTGGAACGAGGAGGACAACGAGCATTGAGGTCCGCCGGGCGATCGCGGACCGGATTGTGGCTCTTCGGCCGGTCCCGGCCCGCACCACTTCACGGGCACCGGCGTGGTTCGGATCGGTCGTTCGTTTCCGCCTCGCCACTCACTGCCGGTCGTGGCGGTTGTCGAGCAGGTGGGTGAGCAGGCCCATGGTGGCGGCGCCGGCGGCACCGCCACTGAGCAGGGCCGCGGGCCAGGTGGCGCCGGTGGCCAGGGTGAGCGCGCAGGCGATGGCCGCCACCAACGCGGTAGTGGTCAGGGTGAGCAAGACAGGCACGGAAAACATCGTCACTCCGGGAAGGACGCCGGAATTCCGGCGGTGTGGTCATCGGCCCAGAACGCGATGAGCTCGGTGTCGGTGAGTTCATCGCTGGGACGGCAGGGCGGCGTGCGCCCGGTGATCAGGGCCCAGACCGTCACCAGCAGGGTCAGCAACTGGTCGTCGTCGTGAGCCCACGGCGAGGGTGGGGAGCCCTGCCGGGTGCCGGTGACACGGAGCGGAGAGGTCAGGGCACGCGAGACGGCGAGAGCGTGCGGCATGGACGTCTCCTTCGTGGTCGGCGGGATTGAGATCAACAATGAGGGCGCCGTTGACCTAGCCGCCACCGGTTCAACCGCCTTCGGACAACACCGGAGTAAATGACTCCATATGGGCTAAAAGCGCCCCCTCTTTCTCTGCGGTTCTTCCGGTGCGGCTGATTTGATCATTGATACGGCTCGCCTTTCGTAGATCGACGACCGTTGGCGCGCACCCTGCTCCGGTTGTCTCCGAAGGGATCCGCTTCGGTCCGGATCGCTTCGAGGTCGTCCGGTCTCATCCGGACTCGTCCGGAGTCCGTAAGCGCAGGTCAATTACCTGCCAATTCCGGACAAGGTAGAAAATGCGATCCCCACCAGCTTGACCGCCCGTTAGTGCCAATATGACTCCAGCTACTACCTGTAGATCACGGATCACTTATTTCGGCTAAGGCGATGGTGGAAGAACATCGTGACGCGGCGCTTCGCGCCTTCGTCGACCAGCTCAACGAACTGCGCGACCTGGCCGGCTCCCCGGCGCTGTCGCGCCTGCGTACGATCTCGAAGCTCATCTCCGAAGACAGCCAGGACCGGATTCTGGCCCCCAGCACCACGCACGACATCTTGTCCGGCAAACGCAAGCACGCCCCGCCCTGGGAGTGGGTGTCGTGTTTCGTGGCCGCGTGCACGATGGCCGCCGACCGGACCGGCCTGGACGTGCGCCGCATGGGGGACATGCAGGTGTGGCATCAGCGATGGCTTATGGCCCGTGACGCCCAACCCGATCCCCCCTCACCTCCCAGGCGGCCGATCACAGCTCAGGCCGCCCCACCCGAGTCCGTGCGCCCTCTCCAGCAGCGACCCGCCTCCGCGCCGGCGCCTCCGGTGCGGGCAGATGTGCCTCGCCGCCCCGCCACTCCGACCGGCTTCGCGCCTCTGCCCGAGGATCGGCAACGGCTACTGGAGATCTACGGCAGGATCGGTACCCGCCTGCTGGAGCACAGCCAGGAGGGCAACGTCGAAGACTGCATGCGCCTGGCGGTCATCGCGTTGCTGAGGGGCTGGCCTCCAGAAGCGCTTCATTGGCTGCGTCGAGCCAGCGATGCCGGGCAGACCGACGCGGCGGGCCTGTTCAACCACCCTCATCGCCTGCAGGTCGCCACTGAGCTCGCCTGCCGCTACGGCCGCCACTACCAGTGCTTCCCCAGCAAGCTCAGCGTCGCGACGTTCTTCTACCGCCTGGCCGCCAACCACGGTCACGCCGAGGCCGCCTACCGCCTCTCGATGATCCGCCAGACCAAGGAGGAAGAAAGAACAGCCAACAGCTCGATGGACCCGGTGGTCACCGACGAACCTTCGCCGACCACCGTTGAGCCGACCACTGACACCCCGCCCACTCGGTTTCCCCACGATCTGGACAAGGTGCTGCGGTTGTGCCTGATCAACGAGGGCGACGAGCCCACCGCGGAGCCGTCCTCGCCGGCTGTCGGCGTAGGACTTCAACTACAAAGGAGACAGGCTGATCATCGTGTCGAAGACGCTCCCGTAGGGAACCCGACCTGACACGACGAAGCCCTGAACTGCCTTCGGATGGGATCGCGCTGCGACTGGGGCGAGTGAGATAACGGATATGCGTCATCGTGGTGGACTGCCGTCCTCGGGCGGACGATCCATGGAGCCCTCATGACATGCTTCTCGTCTCATCCAGTGCCGGTGGCGGGAAGCAGGACAGATGCGGTTACAGCGGTGGTGGTTGACGGCCGCGTTGCTCGCGCTCCTCCCCTCGGTCATGGCCTGGTTCGGCAGCGACGCCATCGCGAGCACCGGTCTCTTCTACTACGACTTCCACGTCAGCGACGGGATCGGGATCTTCCCTCTGGCGCAGGGCCTTGGTATCGGCTATCTGGGCTCTGTCGGCGTGGACATCATGCAGGTGCTGTGGGATGCCGAAGTCGTCGTGCTGGCCTTCGCACTCCCCGTACCCATGGTGGCCGTGGCGGCCTTGCTCCGGCGAAGGTGGCGGGATCGAACCACCCTCGTCCTGGCGGTCTTCCTCGGAATTCTCGCGGTGGTCAACCTCGCCGCCAACATCGTCGGCCCCTGGTCGGACCTGACCCAATGCCCGCCGACCGATCCCCTGTCTCTTCCCGACCAGTACTCCTGTTACAGGAACGGCACAGGGACGGGTATTCCACCCTTCTTCTACAGTCCTGCTTACGCTTTTGCCGCCCACACCCTGGTCGAGATCCGTCGCCGCAACCTCACTGACGTTCCTCGTCGCCCTGAGGCGCGAAGCGGTGTCGACATCGTTGACTGACATTCGATGTTCATCCTGCGGCGATAGCCATCTCCAGAACTTGGACAAAAAAGCTTGTCCAGCGAACTCCGCCATCCATATGACAGACGATTTGGAACTCTACGATCTTCTTGATGAATACGACCTCGACAGCGAGGATTTCGGCTTCCGCGCGACTTGGTGCGAAGGCCTGACCTGCGAGGAGGCCGCGCGTCGCCTTCGAGCAGACCTTGACAGCGCCTACGCCTCCACCGTCGACGAACTGATGCACGAAGAAGGAGACCACGACTTCGATGAAGGCGCGGTCCTCATCGGTCCGGCCGGAGCCTGGACAATGATCCTGCAGCTCAACGGACTGGACTGCACTCGGTATTCGACACTTGAGGCATTGTCCGCCGGAGCCGGGCGAGCGGTTGGAATCGGCTGGAGCGTCAATGGTGACGAGCGGCTGATCTACGCAGAAGATGGACGTGTCCTGGTCTCAATGGACTTCACGTTTCCAGAGGACCGCAGCGGGCCTGATCGCCAGGCGCTCGACCCGTATATGGAAGGGCTTGTTCTCGGGTACGAGGAGGGGGCCGATGTCGAGGAGAGCATCGACGCCGCCTTGACCTTGATCGGCCGAATGACCGGACATCCCATCGATCGCGACTGGATCGAGGCCCGCCACACGTTCTACGTGATTCCCCGAGACGCCTGGGCCTTCCAGTCGTAGGAGCGGGACGTCACGGCCCGCCAAAGTCGGGGTGTCCTACGGCGCAGAATTCGACCTCGGTAGAGAGAACGGCCGCCTCACCTGGCCAACCGCTCAACGTTGCCATACCGCATCAGAACCCGGAACCGTCGGGCCCTGGGTACCCTGCCGCTTCAGTAAGCGGTGAAACCGTCCGTCGCGGTGCGGCAGAAATCGCGGAAGCGAGTCAGCCACGCGACCGTCGCGGAATAGTTGTGTCCGAGGTCGTCGCGGTGGAACTCGTAGGTGTCGGGTTCCGTGACGATCGATCCGTCCAGGAGGACTCGGCCTTCGGCGGGAGCGGTCGCCAGGTAGGTGTCCAAGAAAGCGGCGATCCGCCGGGCCTGCTCACCGGTCAGTTCCACGGCGATGTTGTAGCCCAGCATTTCGGCCGTGTCGGCGTCGAGGAGACCGGATCTCTCCAGTAGTTCCAGAGTCGGTCGCCAGTTCCACGCGTTGACGTCGAGCGACTCGCCACCCGGGGTTTCGAGCGTCCAGGACATCGGCCCATCCTATCGAGACGTCAGGTGAACGTACGGGATGGCGGATTCGCACGTCAGAGCTCTTCAGAGGGCAGGTGTCCACCAACTTCAGCACTCCCCTGCCCCTGCTGCGACGTCATGCTTCCGGCGCATTGACCGGCAAGCCGTGTGACCATTCCCGGCGCGGTCGCGTCTGCATGTGACGTGACAATCGAAACCGTTCGGGGGGCGACATCATCGAGGAGCTGTACCGCGAGCACTGGCCGCTCGTGTGCGGGTTCCTTCTGCGCAGGACCCGCGACCCGCATCTCGCCGAGGACCTGGCGCAGGAGACGTTCATCAAGGCGACCAGGGCACTGCTCGGCTGGCGGGGGGAGAACGCGGCGGCGTGGCTGCTCACGATCGCGCGTAACACCCTGGTGGATCACGTACGCAGGAGCCGCCGCGAACTCGCCCTCCCGAATCCCGACGAGCTGGGCGTGCCGCCACTTCACGTGGAATCACTGGACGTTCGCGACGCGCTGGAGCGGCTGCCCGAGCAGCAATACCGGCTCCTCACGCTGGTCTATTTCGAGGGCTTCTCGATGGTGGAGGTGGCCGCGATGACCGGCAGGTCGCACAACTCGATCAAAACCGCGGTGTGGCGGGCGAGAGCCGCTTTCGCCGACCTCTACGGGAGAGCCGATGAACATGCCTGAGATGCCAGACCTGCCAGACTTCGACCCCAAGCGCACCCGGCGTGCGGTCCGGCGAGGACTCTTCAGGACGGTCGCCATCGTCCTGGCCGTCCTGGCGCTGCTCGCGGTGGCGGCGACCGAGGGCTCGTCCCTGCTGCAGACCCGCGGCGACCGGGAAGACCGCATGCAGGCCGTGCTCGGCACCGCCTTCAAGATCTACAACCCGGCCTATACGGTGACGATCGACCCCTGCTGCCAGACCTCGCCCCTGTCGATGTCGTTCGAGGTGGTGGCACGTCCCGTAGGACCTGTCGGAGCCTGGCCGGCCGGGGGCGAGTCGCACACGATCGGTCAGGACTTCTTCGGCCGCGTACGACGCCTGCCGCTGGGCCACACCTCCAACACCAGGCTTTCCCAGTCCCTGTTCAACGTCGGCACCAGGCTGGCGCCCAAGGACGAGGTGCGCGCGGTGCTCGCCCGGCTGCCCGCCGACCTCAGCGCGCTCGCGGTGGTGGAGTTCGAGCAGCCACTCGGCGAGGCGGATCTGAAGGCGTTCACGAAGCGGCACGGCTCCTGCGCCGAACGGATCGTGTACGAGCGCAGGCCCGGCTCCCTCCCGATCACCTGGGGCTTCGACTACTGGACCGACCCGATGGAACTCGGCATAAGCGGCGACATGACCGAAGAGATGTGCGGTGGCGGCCTGCCGCAGTTCCGCGACTGGGTCGGCCGGCTGCGTGACCACGACGACGCGAACCTGCGCTCCTTCGATCTGTCCCTGAACCGGCTGCGCGAGGCGGCCAAAGCCGGACTCGCCTACGGCTATGTGGACCAGCTCAGCTCGGTCCGCGAGCTGCGGGAGTTGCTCAAGGACCCGAGGGTGCGCACGATCCGTCTGGCCGACGTGGCGTTCAACCTGGACCGGCCTCGCCCCTGACACGCGTCCCCTCGGGCAAGCATTCGGATCACGGCGAGACCCATCCGTATGACACCGCCGGCCGGGCACCTCAACGCCGCCACCGGTCGCCTTCAAGCCGCCCAACGCGAACCCTTCGTCGACCTCTACGGAAGCGACACGGTCGTCGTGCCGGGAGACGAGGTGAAGGCGAAGGTCCTCGCCTTCTACCGGCACGACTACGAGCGGGCCGGAAGCAAGAGCGGCCCGTGGACTCCGCCCGACCTGCCCGATCCCGGCTTCCCTCAGACGGGGATGGTCGCGATCCTCTTCGACGAGGAGGACGGCCTCGGCTTCCACCCGGACTTCGACCTGCTCCAAGAGGTCTTCGCCGACCCCGCGCTCATCGCCCGCGGCCGGTATCGCGAAGTGGTCAGCGGATATCTGCACGGCGACGACGTCAGCCCCCGCATACTGCAACGCCTCGCCGCGAAGGACCCCGGCAAAGCGAGCGAGATCTTTCGGTTCCGGTCACCGTGCTAGACGAAGGCCGTGACGCCCTCGTATTCCGCTGTCGGGGCGGCACCGGCGGCCTCGTACTGGAGCAGTAGCAGGCCTTTCGCCGTCACCTCGTGGCGGACGAGTCGAAGGCCGACGGGTCGGCTCGGCTGGTCGAACAACCGCCGTCCGGAACCGGTCACGGCCGGGGCGACGACGAGCCGGAGCGTGTCGACGAGGCCCGCCGCCAGCAGGGCGTTGCCGAGCCGGGCACTCCCGTGGATCTGGAGTTCCCTTCCTGGTCGTGCCTTGAGTTCCCCGACGGTCTGGATCGGGTCGCCGCGAAGCACGGTCGTCGGATGCCAGCTCCCTTCGGTGAGGGTGTTGGTCACCACGTACTTCGGCAGTGCGTTCATCCGCGCGGTGTACGGGTCGTCCGGGTCGGTGATCTGCGGCCAGTCCCGGGCGAACGCCTCGTAGGTTCGCCGCCCGAGCAGCAGGCCGTCGGCGAGGTCCAGCCAGTCGGAGGTACGCCGGACGAAGAGTTCGTCCAGGTGGGGCACGAGCCAGCCGCCATGGGTGAAGGCGTCGCTCGTGTCCTCGGTCGGCGAGCCGGGCCCCTGGCTGACCCCGTCGAGGGTGACGAACTCCGTGAGAGCGATCCTCACCGTACGGCCTGGCTCTCCGCGACCACGGCGAGCTGCTTGACGACCGAGCCCACGCCGTCGAAGAAGCCGAGCTCCTCGTGACGGGCACGGGCGGCCGGATCACCGTGCCGGACGATCATCCGGTACTCCGTGCCGTCCGGATGATCGCTCAGCGTGACCTCGGCTGTCATGAGCACCGGTGCGGGACTCGCGGGGCGCCAGGCGCTGTCGATCGCGTTCGTGTACACGATCCGCTCAAGCTCGTCGACGACGAGGAAGCTCGCGTCGAGGTGCGGGACGAAGCCGACCCCGTCCTCGCTCATTCGCGTCACGAGCGCGCCGCCGGGCCGGACGTCGAGGCGGTCGACGCGGCACACGGTCGGCGCCGGAACCCACCACTGCTCGAAGAGGGACGGATCGGTCCACGCGCTCCACACCGCGGCGCGGGGAGCGCGGATGACCCGCTGCAGGAGCAGGTCGAGATCGGGGTTCACGGGTGTTTCTCCTTCGGATCGGTGACGAGGCGTTCGAGCCGGTCGGTGCGCTCTTCCCAGACCTGGCGCTGCTCTTCGAGCCAGCCGTCGACGAGGGCGAGACGGTCGCGGTTGAGCACGCAGGTGCGTACCCGGCCGAGCTTGACCGTGCGGATCAGGCCGTTCGCCTCCAGCGTCCGCACGTGCTTCATGAAGGAGGGAAGGGTCATCGGGAACTCGCGGGCGAGATCACCAACGCTCGTCGGACCGCGGCCGAGGCGTCGGATGACACCGCGCCGCGTCGGGTCGGCGAGAGCGACGAACACACCGTCGAGCTCGGCCGAATACTGTGCCATGCGGCTAAGTATTGCCCGCCCCTAATACTTAGCGCAAGAGCAAAGTATTGCCAAAGGTCCGCTGCCGGACATCGAGGAAGCGGATCGCCTCGGCGAGTTCGCGCAGGGCCGCCTCCAGCAGGGTGGTCTCGGAGTCCTCCAGGTGACCGCCGGGCAGCAGTCGTCGATCCAGGGCGACGGCCTTGGCCATCGCCGTCTCGGTGCCGATGCTTGGCCACCGGGCTGGTGGGGTTTCTTCTCCCGGCCCCACGCCCGGCCGTCTGCGTTCTGTCGCCGCCGTCCTCTACGCTCCGATCCCGTTGATCAATGGGCGGCGGCAGGAAGGCGGGTCCGATGGCGTGGCTGCTGCGCGGTTGCGATGACGAGGTGTGGGTGCAGTTCGGGGAGCTGGGGGTCTTCTTCGAACGCAGCGACGGCGATCTCCTGCTGGAAAGTCCTGACGGCGAGAATCACCTTGCAGACATCCGGCTGGAGGCGTGGGATGGGCGGCCTTCTGATCCCGGGGCTCCGTGGTTCCTGCTCCAGGACACCACCATCGAAGGCGGCACCGGGTTCGTCACCGTGGGGTCGTTGGCCGAGGAGGCGAGCCGACAACTGATCATCGGCCCACCGCACTTCCTGTACGGCGTCACCGCGCACACTCAAAAGGGCGGGGATCCGCCGGAGTTCATCTCTGAGGAGCAGTTCGAACGGGCGTGGGAGGAGCGCACGCCCGAGCGGTGGCTGATCAGGTTCTGGCCGATTCGAGACGTCTTCGATCCGGCCCGGCACGCACGTCCCGACAGGGCGGACGGCCAGCAGGCGCGCCCGGTCGAAGTGCCGGTCTCTACGGCCGAGCACTGGCCCGCGGCGCGGATCGGCCGTCGGCAGGCGGCCTTGAACAAGCACCTCGTCCGCCAGGGAATGACCATGGCCGACTTCCTGACGGCCCAGGGGCTGGCGCCGGACATGCCCTTTGACCGGTGGCAGGCGGCGATGGCGGAGCGGGAGGTGCCCGACATCGCCGAACGCGAGGGATGGCCGCACTGGCTGACCGAGCTCGTCAGCAAATACCCGCAGATCGCCGGCCACTGGCACCACCTGCCGGAAACGGTCGAACAGTGGGCTCCCGAGCAGCGTGAGGAGCGGGCCCGAGACCTTGCCGCGCGCCTACACACCGCCGAGGTCCTGAACCCGGACGACGTCACCTTCACCGCCGACGTCCAGGCGTACGAGCCGCAGCCGGGTGGAACCTACCGGGGTTGGCGCTGGGACTACGCCGATCGGCCTGCCCACGAAACCTTCGGTGTTGACCGACGCGTCGTCTGCCACGACATCATGAGCGGAAAGGTGCTGGTCACCGGCGTCGTGACGGTCCTGGGGCACGACGGGCAGAGCGGTTATGAGGTCCGCGACGCCACACCGGCCGAGGCAGCCCGCCTCCGCTGCGCGGAGGCGGCATGGAGCGGGCCGGACGTCGGCGAAAAGCGCGCAATGCGGCTCGGGCCTTGAAGCGGCCAGGAACGGTCGGCTCACTGACGCTGAATCGCTCCGTTGTCGCTCAAGGCCTGATCCTGACGCTTGGGAACATCTGATACTTGATCGGGAGATGGGCATGATCTGGGAAACCGACGACTACGCACACGCGGGATGGGCCGCTGCCGAGTTTTCAGACGGCAGGGTCTCGGTGGGCTCGGAGACAGGCGGTGCCGTGGTGGTGCACTGGGGCCCGGAAGGCGAGGCCGAACCGGCCGGTCTGCTGGACGGCCGGGACGCGGTCGGCTGGTGCGCGGTGTGCGAGTGCGGCTGGCGCGGTCCGCTGTGGGCCCGAGTCGCCACCCCCGCCGAGCACGACACCGCGCGCCGCCGCGTCCACGCCGCCCCTGGCCTGCATGGTGACGCCCCGACGACGTCGAGGACGCTCTCCGCCGCGAGTGGACGGACCACCTGGGGCCGGCCACGTTCTGATCGGCGCCTTGATCGGCGACCGGTTTCCAACGCTGGTGGCCAGGAGCTGGACGGCGGCGAGCTCGCCGTCGGTGTACCAGCGGCGGTGTCGGACGCATGCTCCCGCAGACGTTCGTCAGACGACCGTTGGATGAACACGCCGGACACGGCTACGGAAGGTCGTCTGCGTCTGGAATCCATCGCGCCCGGATCTGCCGCCTGGGACGGCGGCGACTTGGGAGCGCGCGGCCCGGAACAACCGAAGACCATGCAGGCCTCAGAACTCAGCGCAGTCCCGCACAACCGCCCCTACCGATCGTCGCCGGTCACAAAGGCCACGATCGCGCCAATGAAAAAACCCACCGCGGCGACCGTGCATACAACAAGTGAGATGTACAGATATAGCCGAGTCGATCCGTTCTGGAGCATCGTATAGGCGGCCCACGCTGCGACCGCCGATATGGTGCCGCATACGAGGTACTTGGATCGCTCGGTCATGCGGGGTCCTCCGGCCTTTCTCGGTGAACGATCGAAGGGGGCGGCCAGTGCCGAACGGGCGTACTGGAACCACTTCGGGGCTCGCTTTTGACTCGCGACGAGCGGCATCATCGCGGGTCAGGCTTGCGATTCCGAGCTGCTGATTGTTCGCTTTGCGAGGTGGCCGATCAGGGTGGCGACGGGCACCATCGCGGAAGCGGAACCGTTTTTCCTTGTGCAGACTCACCCCTCGGGAGGCGCCGTGATGCTCGTACCGTTCGCCATCAACGTGACCAGCTGGGGTGGGGCGGTAGGCACCGGCATAGGACTGCTGACTCTGACCCTGGTGGAGCGCAGGAGAAAAGCCCGGCGTGAGCAGGAGCGCGTCTCCACTGTGGGGTATGTGCTGGGCTGGCGCCTGAGTGACGGCAGCTTGCACAGCGGTACGGCCTCGGCCAATGCCACTGAGGCTGAGGTGACCACCGCTGCCCGGCGGAAGTCGTTGGAGGTTGACGTGATGGAAGCGTGGGTTTCCTGGCGTACCCATGACGGCCACCGGGTCCGGCGGTCCTACGCGGACGGAGGACGACTGTGACTCGGCGGCCATCATCGCGCGTACGGGCGTAGGTTCAGTTATGGATCGGGCAGCCGCCCGGAGCTTCGCAGGCGCACTCTTCGAACAGCACAACTCAGCATTCAAGAGTGCGCCAGCGCTCGGGCCGCTTGACCGGGTCGATGCTCCGGAAGTTCTGGATGCTCCGGACCTCACCGTATGAGGCGCGACCGTCGGCAACGCAGTTGATCGGAGTGAGCGCGAACTGACGGCCACCGTCGTTGATGACGAGCTGCTTGTGCTCTGCGCCGATCCGGATATCAAAGGTAACGGCGTCGCGGCTGGTTCCAGCCTTGATGTTCAGCGCCCCCCCTTGCCGTAACTGTCCTGACTCCGGGGATTTAATCCCATTAGAACCGACATATCCAGTTCTCCTTCTTTGTTTCCCACCGACCTGGGGCCCGTCTCGTCATCAGTACGTCCGAATGAACCGGCCCGGTCATGGAGTGGGCGACGCCTGCCATCCTCGGCGACAGCACCACCTGCCTGATCTCCACATGTTCTCGTCACCCCTGGAAGCTTCCAGGTTCCCGGATCCCCGCCGGCGTTCGATCATTTGATCGAGTAACCGCCTCCCGACCAGACAGGTAGCACGCCGAATCGATTCCCCCGTCATTGGAAACGCAGGAGAGAAGGAAGAGATGAAACCATCCCGTCGTCTGGCAATCGCCGGCAGTTTGCTGCTGGCCGCGACCGTGGCGCCGTTCGCCGGCATCCAGGCCGCTCAGGCCGCCGTGTCGTGCGGCTCCACCACCTTCACCACGGATCCCACGGTCACCCACAAGGGGGCGGGTACCCCCTCGCAGAACAACGGCCTCACCTCGTTCCGTGGCCGCGTGTTCCAGCTGCGCACGGAACCGATCTTCGACTACAGCCAGGGCAACATCGCCTCCGGCTACAAGTCGGGCGACAAGGTGTGGATAGACGTCTCCGAGAACCAGGGACAGAGCTGGACCCAGTGCGGCCCGTACTACCGCGACCGGACCTACTTCTCCTACCACAAGGGGAAGTGGATGCGCGTGTGCGTCAATGTCGACGGCATCACCCAGTGCGCGACCAACGGCAACAAGACCGGGCCCGGCGGAAGCAAGTGGTGGGACGACTGACCTCGATCCAACAGAACGAACCGGTTCGGTAAATGGGCGCTGTTCCGGCAAGTTCGTCACTCGCCACCATCGAAGCCGATGCCATTCAAGCCGAAACGAGAGCCAGAGCAGCAATAGGACGCTTCATCGACGGACTCCTTTCCGTTTCAGGGCCACCAAGAGTTCGCATGACTGATATCCGTGCCCCTTAACGAGAGTGAAGAGCACCCACCGAACTCGGCCGGAAGGGTTCAGTGAAGTGCCCGGATGACGCGTTGTCTCAGGATGGGGTCGCCGATGCTGTCGGGGTCGTGCCAGGCGGCGGCGGTGACCTCTTCGGTCTGGAGCGGACCGATCGCACTGGTGGTGTGCAGGAGGAAGCGGAAGTCGATGTGCCGGTGGTCCGGCTCGCCCTTGGCCGGGTTGGCGGGAATGGAGTGGATGTCGATCTGGAGAGGACGCTCCCCGGCCGGGGTGACAGCGGCGGTGGGGATGCCGGTCTCCTCGGCGAGCTCGCGCAGGGCCGCGTCCAGGAGGGTGGTGTCGGATGCCTCCAGATGACCGCCGGGCAGCAACCAACCGTCCAGGACGAGGTGATGGATGTGCAGGATCCGCCCGTCGGGGTCGGCGAGGATCGCGGCGGCGGTCGCGTGGCCGCGGAACTCCTTGCGGGTCGTGATGTCCGCGCCGTCGTCGAGCAGTTCCAGGGCCGGGGCGAGGCTCTGCCTGTCCTCGGGGTACGCGTCGAGGTAGTCGCCGATGACACTGCGAATGTGGTCTGCCGTGATGGCCAAGTCGATCACCTGTTGACGTAGGAGAGCCGGATCGCCGCGACAGCGGCGCGGTCGGCCGCGGAGACCTCATGCATACCGGGTGCGAGGTCTCCACGGGCGAGCTTTCCGATCCTGGCGAGCCTCTCGTCCTGGGCCAGGAGGACGAACGGCGAAGGCCGTTCTCTCATCGGTGCGGTTGGATCGTTCCTTCCCGCTCTTCGGGAGGTGGGAGCGCCAGGGTGCACCAGACGATCTTGCCGCCGGGGGTGGGGCGGTAGTAGCCCCAGTCGGTGGCGAGGAGCTCGACGAGGTGCAGGCCGCGGCCGTTCTCGTCGTCGGGGTGGGGATCGCGGACGACCGGGGTGAGCGGGCTGGCGTCCCAGACGCGGAGGACGACGGTCTCGCCCATCCGGTAGACGTCCATCCAGATCTGGTCCGGGTCGGCGTGCGGGATCGCCTTGGCGGCCTCGGGGCACGCGGCGTGCGCGGTGATCGCGTTGGAGACCAGCTCGGAGACGAGGAGCTGAGCGGTCTCGATCAGGTCGTCCCGGTGCCAGCTCTCCAGTACGCGTCGGACGTGGACCCGGGCGTAGTAGGGCGAGGTGGGGAAGACGGAGAGTTTGAGGTACTGCGTGCTGCTGGCGACATCGGTCATTTTCCCTGGCTCCTGGTCAGTACGTCGGACATAGGACCGGCGCCGTTCGCGGCCGGGGACGCCGCGCTCCCTCACGGGGGACGAGAGGGCACGGCGCCGGTCCTACGGGAGTACGGCCGGGGAGCGTCGCAGATGTATCGCCGGTCGTACCGCTGAGGCCGGGCGGGCACCCGGTACGGGGTGGGCCGCACCGAGAGGGAAGATTGTCCGCCCGGCCGTCTGGGGAAATCCTTCGTTTTGCCTTCCGGCGGGAACCCCACCTGGAATGCTTACGGAGAGAGCATGCACCATCACACAAAGTAAAAGCAATCCGGGCTTTTACATTGCCTGCTTGATCCAGAAAGGAGCTAAAGATGCGAGAGAAAGAGGAGATGACCGGAATCGCGCCTCTGTCGTCGCCCAAGCGCCAGCCACCCACGGTCCGCCTACGTCGCCTGGCAGCCGAACTGCGTCGCCTCCGCGAGGAGGCTGGACTAACCCAGGCCGAGGTGACCGAGAAGACCGACCTCAACCTCGCAACCCTCTACCGAATCGAGACGGCCAAGACCAAGCCACAACTCCGGACACTCAACGCGCTGCTTGACCTCTACAACGCCACCGGAAGCCGCCGCGCCGACCTGGTCGCATTGCAGAAGGAGGCCAAGCAGCGCGGCTGGCTCCACAGCTTCGAGGCGAGTCTCCCCGACCAGTACACCGCCCTCATCGGCCTGGAGGCAGAAGCCGAACAGGCCATCAACTACGAGTCGCTGTTCATCCCCGGCCTGCTGCAGACCGAGGACTACATCCGGGCGATGATCCGCGGTGTGCGGCCAGCCGCCACCGACGAAGAGATCGAGAATCGCGTCAGCGCCCGGCTGCAGCGGCAAGCCCTTCTGGAGGGAGACGCCCCTCTCCACCTGTGGGCGATTCTGGACGAAGCCGCTCTGCTCCGGCAGGTCGGCGGCGTCTCTGTCATGCGTGCCCAACTCAAGCACCTGGCCCAGCAGGCTCGACGCCCGCACATCACCGTCCAGGTCATCCCATTCTCCGCTGGAGCCCATCCAGGAATGCCCGGCAGCTTCATCGCCCTGAAGTTCGCCGAGGACGACTTCGATGTGGTCTACATCGACAGCATGGCCGGCGACCTATTCCTTGAGAAGGAATCGGATATCGAGATGTATAACCATATGTGTCAGCATCTTCGCGCGATAGCGCTCAGTCCAGCCGACACAGCCGCGCTACTCGCGTCTCTAAGCGAAGATCATTAGCGGAAGGAACCGCGATGCAGCCAAACCTATCCGGTGCGCGCTGGCGCAAGAGCAGCCTCAGCGCCGACGGCGCAAGTTGCGTCGAGACGGCCTTCGTCGGCAACGACGTCGCCGTCCGCGACACCAAAAACCGCGACGGCGGCACCCTCATCTTCAGCCGTACCGAGTGGAACGCCTTCATCGGCAACATCAAGAACGGCGACCTCGACGCCCTCCCCTAACCCCCACCCACCGAGGACACAGGATGCGGAAACCTGACCTCTCCCAAGTGCGCTGGCGCAAAAGCAGCCTCAGCGGCGACGGCCCAAGCTGCGTCGAGATGGCCTTCGCCGGCAACGACGTCGCCGTCCGCGACACCAAAAACCGCGACGGCGGAACCCTCGTCTTTCCCCGCACCGAGTGGACCATCTTCATCAACGGCATCAAGAACGGCCACTACGACAACCCTGTCTGACCACAGAACCCCGGGAAGTGTGTCGTCGTACAAGACGGGCGCTTCCCGGAAACAACCGTGGACCTCACATGCTCACGTTCCGGATGACCGCCGCGTACATGTGCACCGGGTCGGTGGTGAGGTCCTTGCTGATCAGGCCCGGCAGCGGTGGCAGCGGCCCGATCAGCCAGAGCAGGGGATACTCCATCGGTGATCGTGGCCGCCTCCCCGCAGAGGTGATCGAGGCATACCGGCAGTCGACGAACCCGCAAGCGGCTTTCCCCGTTTCGGAACACGGCTGACGTCGGCGAACATCCGGGCGGATATCCCCGCCATCGCCCCTTGGCCGATACGAGTTCTCCCACGGTGTCGTGCCGGCCTCCGATCGCGATCAGGGTCGGCGAGGTGGGCCTGGGCGCGGTAACGAGACCGGCGGCTCAGTGGTGCGCGCGGAAGACATGACTCGGCCGCCCCAGCAGGACCCTCACCGGTTCAGATGGCGAGGACGGTCAGCGCGGCTTCCACGGCGGCGGTCTTGACCTCGTCGAACGGAAGGTCAGCGTGTTCCATCACGCAGTCCGATATGCCGCCGAGCGCCACGGTCGCGTGGATCTGCGCGGCGGTGGAGGGGGTGGGGCCGAGCAGGAGGGTGGTCAGTCGCTTGCGCCACGCCCACATCCGGTCCATCAGATCGAGCTCGACCAACATGACAGGCGTGTTCAGGATCACCATGAACACCTCCCGATGCCGCCAGATGAGCTCGAAGTAGTCTTCGAGCAGCCGCCGCTCGTCTCCGGGCTCACGCTCGGTCGCGAATGTCTCCAGCTCGTCTATGAGCGGCTGGATGATGCTTCTGACCAGGTCGTCCCTCGACTCGAAGTGGTAGTAGAGGGCCGGTTTGGTGATGCCGAGCCGATCGGAGATCTGCTTCAGGCTGGTGTTCTGCACACCCTGCTCCAGGAAGAGCTCGCGGGCCACCGCCTGGATGCGCATCTTGGTGTCCGAAGCCCTCGCCATGGAACCAAGAGTATCGCTTACCTATCGTTAAGTAATACCTTGCGTTCCGCCTCGAATTCTGCTTACCTATCGTTAAGTAATCGACTTACCTTCCGTTAAGTAGGGAGATGGCGTATGCGGATCCTCATATCCGGTGCCAGCATCGCCGGCCCTGTTCTGGCCTACTGGCTCAACAGCTACGGCTTCACCGTCACCGTGGTCGAGCGGGCTCCCGCACTGCGCAAAGCGGGCGGACACGCGGTCGACCTGTTCCGTCCGGCGATGGACATCATCGACAGGATGGGCCTGACCAAGCCGGTCCAGGCCAGGAAGACCGGCACCGAGTGGCTCTCGTTCCGCTCGGAAAACAGCGACCGGCCGCACGAACTGGAAGTCGGCAAGCTGATGCGCATCGTGTCCGACCGGCACGTCGAAATCATGCGGGACGACCTGGGGGAGATCCTCTACGACGCCACCCGGCACGACGTGGAATACCTCTTCGGCGATTCCATCGCCTCCATGACCGAGGACGCCGACGGCCTCGACGTCACCTTCGAGCGAGGCCCCGCCCGCAGGTTCGACCTGGTGATCGGGGCCGATGGACTGCACTCCAACGTCCGGTGCCTGACCTTCGGTCCGGAGTCGCGCTTCTCCACCTGGATCGGGGCCTACCTGGCGGTCATGTCGATACCCAACTATCTGGGCCTGCGCGACCGCATGGACGGGATCACGGGCGTGAACAGAATGGTGGGCGTGTACGGCGGGGCGCACATGGACGACGCCCGCGCGGTCTTCCTGTTCCGCCCCGCCGCCGAGCTCGACTACCACCACCGGGACGTCGACCGGCAGAAGGAACTGCTGCGCCGGCACTTCGCCGGGCTGGGCTGGGAGGTGCCCCGCCTGCTCGGCGAGGAGCTGGACCGCGCCTCGACGTTCTACTTCGACTCGATCACCCAACTGCGCATGGACACCTGGTCCCGGGGACGGGTGAGCCTGGTCGGCGACGCCGGCTACTGCCCGGGCCCCGCGGTCGGCGGCAGCACCAGCCTGGCCGTCGTGGGCGCCTACGTCCTGGCCGGCGAGCTGGCCGAGGCCCGCGGCGACCACACCCGGGCGTTCCCGGCCTACGAGCGGGAGATCGGCGACTATGTACGGCGCAGCCGCACCTACGCGGTCGGCGCCGCCAAACGGCTCATCCCCGACACCCGCCTGGGCCTGTGGGGCCTGATCCAGGGAGCGCGGCTGATCAGCCATGTCCCCACGCCGATCACCCGCACTCTGGTCGGCTTCGGCGGCAGGGGCACACGACTGCACGACGAGGTCACGCTGAAGCACTACCCGCAGGGACCCGCTGTGAAGAACGCCGCAGCGCCTGACCTCTGACCTTCACGACGGTTGACCGCCGGATCAGCCAAGAGCTCGGTGCTGATCGGTGCCCCCTCCGTCCCGGCCTCGGCTTCCACCCGGACTTCGACCTGCTCCAGGAGGTCTTCGCCGACCCAGCGCTCATCGCCCGCGGCCGGTATCGCGAGGTGGTCAGCGGATATCTGCGCGGCGACGACGTCAGCCCCCGCATACTGCAACGCCTCGCCGCGAAGGACCCCGGCAAGGCGAGCGAGGTCTTCCGCAAGCTGCTCAAGAAGCGGCGTTTCTCCTGGGAACGCGACGGCGAAGCGCTGCTGCGCAAGCACAAGGCCGACTGGTACGACGGCCCCCGCCTCCCCAGAGTCATCCCCGTATAAGACGCAAACGGCGAGAACGGCGGGGCGGGTCATCGAGTGGGACGTCGGTTTTCTCGCATTCAGTCGTTTTTGTCTTTGCGGTTTTCTCAAGGCGGCGGAATGCCAAGATGATGACATGACGGGTACGGGGCTGCGGTCCGCCGCGTTGTCGTCGGCGGGGGTCCTTCTTCCGGTCGCCCTGAGCGTGGCGGTCAATCAAGTGCTCAACGCAGGCGTGTGGAGCAGGCCATGGATCGTGGTCACCGTGGTGCTGGCCTTCGCGGGATGGTACGTCACCCGCCTGATCACGCGCGTCTCGACCTCGGCCGCCGGGGACCTCGCACAGGTCAAGGGGCGGCTGGCGGGGCTGGTGGTCGATTTCTGGAATACCGAGATAGCGAAACGGTCTCTCGGCGATCCGCCGATTCCGGTCCCCTGGCATCTCACCCAGCGGACCAAACTCATGGACCATCCGCACCTGATCACCGAGGGTGAGCTGTCCTTCACCGGCCGATCCGACGACATCGCCGAGCTGGCCACCCGCTTCCGCCGGCTGCCCCGCCGTCGCCTGGTCATCACCGGCGGCGCCGGGACAGGAAAGACCACCTTGGCCGTTCAACTCCTCGTACAACTGATCGACACCCGCGAGCCGGCGGAGCCGGTGCCGATGTTGGTGCCGGTCGCCGACTGGGACACGGAGCTCTATCCGCGCTTACACGATTGGATCGCAGAACGCCTGCGGAATGACTATCTGGCTCCGAAAATGCCCGAGCAGGGCCGCGATGCCGCCGAAATATTAGCCTCGGGTGGCCATATCCTGGCCATTCTTGACGGCCTGGACGAGCTGCCCGAACTCGCTCGCGCGAAAGTGATCACCCAGCTGGGCAGAACCCTGGCCCCGCGGGATCAAGTAATCATCACCTCCCGCACCGGCGAGTATTCCGATGCCCTCATGAACGCACGACGCGCGGTCCGGGCCGCCGCTGTCATCGCCCCTAAGACGCTGATCCCCAACGTCGTCGGCGACTATCTGGCCACCTGCCTCCCGCCTCACCCCCCGCAGCCCTGGAGCACGCTGCTGCGAGCTTTGCGGACCGGCGCGACGCCTGCTCTGGCGGCCATATCCTCGACCGCGTTGGGACTGTGGCTGATCCGAACGGTGTACGTCGACCAAGACCGGGACCCGACCCCGCTGTTCACGGTCTACCGCGACGATGTTCCCGCGCTGCGCGCACACCTGATGGACAACCTCATCGAGGCGTTGCTGATCGCCCAGAGGCTGTCGGGGACGACTCGCCGGAAAATCCCACGAACCTGGGATGCCGAGCGGATACGCCGGTGGCTGGTCCGGCTCGCGACGTACGCCGCAGAACGCGGAAAACCCGATTTCGCCTGGTGGCAGATAAACCAACCTCGGCAGGGCGGATTGAGAGTGCCACCTCAATGGGTCGTCTCGCTGGTTGTCGTACTTGTTTACGCACTACCTGTCGCGGCCGCCGCCGCGCTGGCCGGGAGCCCGATACTTGGACTTGTCGCCGGTTTCGGCTTCGCGTTCGGAAAATCGATCGACACGCCCGAGCCACCGGAGTTGAGGCGACTACAGATCTGGCGACGTGTCACCACGGCGCTACGCGAGAACAGTGGCCGCATTGCTCCCGTATTTCTCACGATGAGCCTGCCTTTGGCGGCAGGGGTGACGGCCATTCAGGGGATCGGAGCCGGGATCTTCTCAGCCGTGGCTTCTACGCTCACCATCTGGGTTGGCCTCGCACTGCATGACAAGTCCCCGCCAAAGGATTCCGGCCAGGCGCCGGAGGATCGGCTTCCGCAGTTCACCAACGCTCTCACCCCCCTGTCCGCCTGGAAGATCAACCGGTCTTTAGTAGGACTTCAACTGATGGGAGCACTGGTTTTTGGGGCGGTTTTGGCGATCTCCTCGGAGTGGGTGCTCTCATATTTCCCCGGGCCGCGAGACATCTGGAGTGACATTGGGCTGGGGCTCATAGTCGGATGCAGTGCCGGTCTGACACAGCGGTCACAGCATGTCTGGTTGACGTCCCGGATCACGTTCATATTCTTGGCCGTCTCGGGCGAGCTGCCGGTGCGCACGGTGAGGTTCTTCGATGAAATGCACCAGCTCGGCCTGCTACGTGCGGTCGGCCCGTTCTATCAGCTCCGACATGCTGAACTACATGACCATTTAACAGCGATGGCCGACAGAGATCAGCTGCCTTCGAGTGGAGGCGCGTTGTGACTGTCAATGGCCAAGTGCGTGTCGCCGCCGGTGGCCGGGATCGACGGCCCGACTACGGTGAGTGGCGCGTGATCGAGTACGAACCGCGCAGTGAGGCCGGGCTTCCGGCCTCATGACGGGCACCAGGCCATCGCGTTCTGATCGCTCTCTTCGCACCTGTCCGCGACCCCAACCGCCGCCCCTCTCACGGCGGGATCCAGCTCCTCGGGGGAATTCTTCGACGATCAGTGGGCCCGGCCTCGGGTCCCGGTGTTTGAGCTGAGGCCAGGCCCATGGTGATGCTCACCGGCCTGCCCCTCGGGAGGCGATGAGGCTGTCAGGACGGGCCAGGAAATCTTGCCGCCCGGGCCCGCGGACAGCGCCTCGGCCGACCACCCGCTATGGACGCGGAGATGGCGGCTCGTGCTCGGCGACTGCCGGGCGTGTCACGGACGACGCCGTACAAGCACCTGCCCGAACTCCAGCCCGAGTGTCCGAGCCTGCCTGCGATCGATCAGCAGGCCAAGTGAGCTCAGAATTCCCGACCCAGAAGTCTAGAGATAGATCTCCGGGCCACAGACACCGTTGCTGTTGCAAACGTGGAAGCTGCGGAACCTGGACTTGCTGGTGATCGGATTTTTTTGCAGGCATTTACCCCTTCCCGCAGAGTAGGAGCCGCCGATTTCCCGACCCGGGATTTCCGACTCGGTATAGTACAAAGACCCGTACTGCATGGTTGAGCTTGTGCAGAGTTGGGAGAGGGTTGGAGTCACGGTCCCGATGACACCCGGAATCGACTGACTCGCGGCCGATGCCGGCGGCGCCCATGCCAGCGAGGCGAGTCCGCCGAGCGTCAAGGAAAGTGCTACCGCCGATAAACGTCGGGTGAGGCGGTTGTGACGCGACGTGGTGGATCCCTCGTGTCCTGCCATGCGAAAATTCCTCCATCGATTTGAAGAGAACCTAGGCAATTAGAACTATTTGGTTGCGATTTCGACAACCTATAAGTTTCCAGGGTGTCGCTGAGGCGTCGATCAGGTAGGGGAACACGCGGTCGAACAGCGCGGATTCATCGATCGGCTCACCACACTGACCGGCCAATCGAGTACGAGTTCTCCCGAGATGCCGTGCCGGCCTCGATCACGGTCAGGGGCGGGCGCGGCGGGCCTGGGCGCGGTAGTGGTCGAGGACGTCCTGGCGGAGGAGGTGGCCGAAGCCCGCGGCCTCGACGCGCAGGCCGAGTTCGTGTTCGGTCACGCCGAGCGAGACGGCGGTGTCGGCCACGCTCCAGCCCGCGGCGGCGAGGCTGGTCAGCAGGTGACCGCGCCGGACCTGGTTCTCCGACAGGCGGAACGTCTTGAGGTACGCGAGTCGGCCGGCGCCGTCGGTGATGAGCTCGCCGATGTGGTTCTCACGCCGGCGTTCGAAGGGCGGCAGGAAGCGTGACAGGCGATACCCGCCCATCTGGTAGACGCGCTGGTAGGTGTAGTCCGTGCCCAGCAGCGCGCCCGCCATGACCCGGTCGTGGAAGGCCGCCCACTCCTGCTGCTGCCGGCGGGCCCCCGCGCGCAGGTCGGCGAGCGAGTGCACCGTCGCGTCCTCGATGCGGGCGCGGAAGTCGGCCACCGGACCGCTGAGCAGCGCGTAGTGGTAGATCAGCTCGCCGTACAGGTCGTGGACGAGGGTGGTGTGCAGGGCGCGGTAGTCGTCGGGGTGCGGCACCACGAACGCGGCGGCGAGCGCGTCCGCGACGTAGACGAGGACGCCGCACTGGCCGCGGTGGATCTCGAAGACGCGAAGGGCGTCCTCCAGGCCGCTGACCTGCGCGCCCGTGTACGCCTCCTCGACGCGAGGCGAGAGCCCGCGGCTGATCGCACGGTGCGACCATTCCTCCCACACGATCTCCGGCCCGCCGAAGTGCAGCGCCAGATACCCTTCGAGCGCCAGGTGCAGGGGCAGGAAGCGAAGCCGGTTCCTGTCGATTCTGCGGGCCATCCGGCGGTGGAAGCGCAGCGGCATCCGGCCGGGCGGGCGATCACGCTCCCGTGGCCCCCGAAGCTGCGTTCCGTACGCCGAGGCGGGGGTGCCGTCATCCGTCCAGGTCGCCACGAACCCGTGCGGGATGTAGGAGAAGTACTCGGTCCGCGGACCCACCTCGACGACGCCGAGTTCCGCGTCGTAGAGGCGTGCGTCGAGCCGCAGGTCCTCGATCGGCTCCTCCCTGACCAGCGGGACGAGCCGTACGCCACCCCATGCCTGCGCGGGGCGGGTGGTGAGCCCGGTGAGGGCGAGATCCGTCACATGTCCTCCTACGGGAACCGCTCGACGCCGCACACCGGGCGGTCAGGTTCCGTCACGCGTCTTCCTGCGGGAACCGCTCACGACCTCACGCGTCCTCCCGCAGGAACCGCTCGACGCGGCGCGCCAGATGGGCTCGCAGCTCGCCGATCCCGGTGCGTCCCTCCGCGAACCGGGCCAGCTCCACCAGGGCGACCAGGTTCTCGGCGTCACGGATCCCGGCGGTCGGGACGGTGGGCGCCAGCCGCCGTACGTCGAAGTCGGCGGCGTCGTACACCGGGTTGAGGTGTACGACGGCGCAGGTGTGGTCCGGGTCGAGCCGGGTGCGCCAGATCCGCAGTACCTCTCCCGCGAGCCCCGGCGGTGAGTTGTCCCATCCGTCGGAGACGATGACGAGGCGGCCGGGTCCGCGTTCGAGGCCGTCGAGGATGCGCTCGCCGAGCGGTGTCGCCCCGTACGGATTGACGAGCAGCGCGTCCGTACGACCCGACAGCCACAGCGGCGTGTACTCGGCGGACAGCGCCTCCAGCAGGAAGTGGCAGGCGAGCGCGACGGCGAGCGGGCGACGGCGCTTCTGCCCCGAGCCGTACGCGGAGAAGCTGTCGTCGAGGACGGCGACCGTCGCGCCCCAGCTCCCGGCCTCGTCGCCCGCGGCCCGGCGGGCGGCCGCACGCAGCGCCGCCGTCAACTCCGCGCGGCGGCGCACGCGATCCTCTGCCGAGAGGGCGAGCACGTACGACGCCAGCCGGGTCAGCGGCATCGTGGTGAGGTCGGCACGCACCGCGTCGACCTTCAGGGCGTGCGCCGACTCCTGCAGGCGTAGCCGCTCCAGCCGGGTGAGCCTGGGCGCGATGCGCTCCAGGAAGGTGGCGCGGGCGACGCGATGCTTCGCCGCGAACCCCTCCGCGACCGTGTAGGGCAGCTCGTACAGCGCCGCCTGCTCGTAGTGGGCCCGCCGCCAGGTCTCCAGGATCGGTGTGGTGTAGGCGGCCTGCCGGTGCGGCGTGAACAGAAACGGCCCCAGCTCCCCCTCAGGGCTCAGGTGAGCGTGACGGACGGCGCTCTTGACGGCACCCCGGTACTTCACCGCGTCGAACGCGAGATCCGGCCGGGCGGCCAGCCACTCTCGCATGATCGCCCTGGTGCGCCGGTTGTTCACCCTGGCGCGGCGCAGCGCCGCAAACAGCCCGTACACCCGAGGCGGTGGCAGCAGGGCGAGCCTCCGGGCGATCAGGCGCCCCTCGGCCCGACGCTGCTCCAGGTCCGCCTCCCCCGCCGTGACCAGCAGGTTTCTCGCGATCAGTACGGCGTTGTGGTCGTTGACGTCCAGGGCGAGGGTGGCCGCGTACAGGTCGCGGTAGTTTCCCAGCAGGTAGTCGTGCAGGAAGTCCAGCGAGAGACCCTGCTCCTCCGCACCCGAGTGGAACTCCCGCTGGCCGGTGGCGGTGATCGCCGCGTTCACGAACAGCAGGACGTCCTCGGCGGCGATCAGATCCGCGCTGGTCTCCATCTCCGCCTCCGGGGGTGTGCACGGGGTCGGCCGGGGAGTGGGGGCACGAGCTGCGAATCATCGCTTCAAAGGCGGGTCCCGGAAGTCGCACCGAAGTCCCGCGGCCGACCCCGGAAGGCTAGCACCGGCATATCGCCTTCTTCTTCCTTATTTACCGCCGCCATGTGGGCCGACGATCCTCGATGAGCGGTAGGAGCCCTTTGCGGTTGATTGCCCGCTCGGCGGTATCCAGGTAGGCGCCCGCGATCCGCCGTGCTCCGCGCCTCCTCCTTTTGAGGCGTCGATCCTGCGGGATCCGCCGGACGTGCTGCTCACGTCCGCTTAGCCGGGGTCGGCGCAGAGTTGGGAGGTCAGGGTGGTGCGTGCCCACTCTTCCCAGGTGTCCGGTGACCAGTCCCGGTCGCGGACGAAGATCAGGTAGAGCTGCGGGCTGAGCAGGCCGAACAGCAGGTCCGCCGCCATCTCGGCGGAGAGGCCGGGACGGGCGTCGGGCTTGCCGACCAGGGCTTCGGCCGCCGCGTGCTGCACGGTGTAACGCGGGTCGGGGCCGTCCGGCCACTGTGCGGCGATCTCGGGGTCGGTGGCCGCGGCGGCCGCGATCAGCGGCATGATCGGAGCGACCCTGCCCAGGATCTCGCCGGTGCCGTGGACGTGCGCACGCAATTGCCCGGCCGCGGTGGGTTCGGCGCACGCGGCGCGAAACCACTCGCGATCCATGGTGGCGACCGGCTCGGTGTCCCCGGCTATGGATGTGTCGACGACGTCCTTGAACAGCGTGCGCTTGTTGTGGAAGACGAAGTAGACCGTCTGGACGGCCACGCCCGCCCGGTCCGCGACCTCCTGCAGGCTCGTCGCCCCGTAACCCTGCGCGACGAACAGCTCGCGAGCCGCCTCGATGACCTTTCCACGGGTGCGGCGTGAGCGCTCGGCCCGCTGATCCGGTCGCTTGACTCTGTCCATATTGCGAGTATATCTCTAGAGTACGTCACTAGAGTTCAACTCTAAATTCTTGGAGGAGACGATGGACCGGCACAGCACCCCCCGGGCGACGGAACCGGACCCGGCCTCGACGCGGCGAGACCCGGAGGAGGAGTCCGTCCACCGCGCGCTGGAGCGCTACTACCGCACCGGCAAACCACCGTGGGACACCGGCGTGACGCCGCCCGAGCTGGTCGCCCTGGTAGAGGGGCACGGCGCGCTGCCACCCGGCCGCGCCCTCGAACTCGGCTGCGGCACGGGGACCAACGCCGTCTACCTCGCACGGCACGGCTGGGAGGTGGCGGCCGTCGACCTGGTCGACCGCGCCGTCGACCAGGCCAGGAAGAAGGCCGCGGAGGCGGCGGTGGCGGTACGGCTGCTGCACGGAGACGCCACCCGCCTCGACGAGCTGGACGTGCCGGGCCCCTTCGACCTGTTCTTCGACCTGAGCTGCTACTGCGGGATCCCGCTGCACCGCCGCGACGCCTACGCCGCCGGGCTCACCCACCGCGCCGCTCCCGGAGCACGGTTGCTGATGTTCGGGTACGGCCCCGAGCCGCTCGGCAATCCGATCCCCGAGGTCACGTCGTGGGCGGCGGGCGTCACAGCCGACGAGCTCCGCGCCAGGTTCACCGGCTGGGAACTACTCGACGTCACACCGGGCACCAACTCGGTGCCGACCTTCTGGTTCACGCTGCGCCGCGACGCCTACTGATGCCATAGCCCCGCGCCCAGTGATCGACCGGTCGCGGGGCCGTGGCATCTCGTGGACGACACCCGGTGGTTCCCGATCCCCCGGGTGTCGAATCCCTAAGGGAGCTGTCCGGGTTCGTCGACGACTCCCGCCGCGACCTCGGCGGTCGCGAAGACGCTCCCCTTCTGGAAGGCCACCTCGCCGTTGATGAGGTAGTTCCGCAGGTATTCCGTCCGCGAGCCGAGGTGGTTGTAGGTCGTGCTGTCGAGGACGACGTAGGAGCGTTCGACGACCTCGCCGTTCTCGTCGCGCCGCGTGCCGGAGCCTGGAGAGTCCGCCTCGTAGGCGATGCCCATGCCCGACCTGCCCACCGCGTCGCGTACGCCGAGGTCCACCCGGACTCCCGGGATCCTGGCGAGGGCGCGGAAGATCGCGGCCTCCAGTTTGGGCGGCATGTACTCCTCCTGGCCGAGGTAGAGCGACAGCACTCGGAACGCCCGTGCGTCCGGGTGCTCGTGGAGACCGCGCTCCTCGACCGGCTTGTCCCTCCAGTGCAGGTCGCCCTTGACGTGGGCGAGCAGCTCGTCCGGGTCGGTGGGCAGCTTGGCCAGCCTCGCCGCGTACTGCCGGGGGGACAGGTCGTCGTCATCCGGGTCGGGCTCGACGGTCCGCCTCTCCATCGGGCCCGAACCCAGCCGGGTCGCCTGCTCGGTGCCGTCGTAGCGCGTCCAGTACTCCTGGATCTCGACCGCGCCGTCGGCGGGCTGCATGACGACGCTCTTGCGGTACAGCCACTGGTCGGGACGGGGCGGGGTGTCCTCGGGCCGGCGCTTCTCGGCCGTCAGCGCCGCCTGTCGCAGCATGACCTGCGCGCTCACCGGCGTCACCTCCACGATCGCGGGCGGCGACGCGACCGACCGGCCGTCGTCGTTCACCACCACGACCACCGCCGCGATCGCCGCGACGGCCGTCATCGCCGCCGTCGTGACCATCGGCAGCGAGAGTACGGGACGGAACCGGCGGCGGGGCCGCAGGGAACGCGCCCGCAGCGCGCGCAGGCGGTCGGCGTCGGGTTCGGGCGCGTCCGCCCGCAGCTCACTCAGCAGCTTCAGGTCATCCACGGCCGGTCTCCTCCTCCGAGTTGTCCGCGATATCCGAGACGGCGGACGGGTCGACCCCGCCCAGGGCCTCGCGGGTCTTTCTCCTGGCACGGTGCAGGCGCGAGCGCACCGTGCCGACGGGCACGCCGAGTGCCCGCGCCGTCTCCTCGTAGCTGAAGTCCGCCCAGGCGATCATCAACAGCACCTCGCGGTCCTTCGGCGACAGCGTGGCGAGCGCCCTCACCAGATCGCGCTGCGCCGCCGACGCCGTCACCCGGGCCTCCACCCGGTCGGCGTAACTCTCGGCGACCTCGTCCACCCCGGTCCTGGCCAGCGAGAGGTACGCCCTGACCTCGGCACGGCGGTGCTTGCCGATGAGGTTGGCCGCGATGCCGTACAACCAGGGGCGGGCATTGGGATAGTCGGTGTCGTAGCGCCCGAGCCGCCGCAAAGCGGTGAGGAACGTCTCGGAGACGATGTCGTCGGCCACCGAGTCTCCCAGGCGCCGCGTCACATAGCGGTGCAGGGCGGGGGCGTGCCGGTCGAACAGCACCGAGAACGCGGCGGGATCACGCCGGGCATGCTTGATCACCTCCGCGTCGTCCAGATCCGTCTCCACATTCAAGCGTGAGCTCCGTTCCTCGATCCGGGTTCCTCGGTCCGTCACCCCCTTTCACCCGGTACCGCGAATCGGGTTCTCCACGCCCGCGCTCGATGTTCACCGCACGGCGCCGGCCGCGTCCGGAGGAGAGCACGCCGTCGGTCCGGCGTGCTCTCCTCCGGGACGAACCGTTTCCTCCGCCGACATGCGCGCCGTATGCCAAAATGATCACTCTCCCGGAGGCGTGAATCGGTCCATCCGGATTACCGAGAAGGCACTCAACGCCATCAGGAGAGGATGTCGGTTGTCCGTGACGGATCTGGAGACCGCCTGCGAGCTTCGCGAACTCGCCGATCACCCCCACCTGGCGGCCCGGCGGGACCAGCTACGTGATCTCGCGGACGCGGTCGCCGATCCCGACAGGGCCGGGCACTGGTGTGAGGTCGACCTGTTCGCCGCCTTCTCCCCCGACGACACCATCCTGGTGGACGGGGAACCGGCGGAGACCACGTCCTCTCCGAGGAGGCCGGGATGGCGACGTGGGCTCGGCGGCGCCGTCGGTCCCGCCCTCGTCTTCGTACCGATCTTCATCACCTGGCTCGGCCTGATGATGGCGACCGGCGCCTACGGCGACCTCCTCGCGGCCGGTGGCCTGGAGGCGGCTCGGCGCCCCTTCCTGGAGATGTGGCAGCAGGGCTTCGGCGGCCGGTTGCCCGCATTCTTCAAATTCGACAACATCGCGCTCTGTACCCTCGCGGCCATCTTCTGCCTCATCTGCTGGACCGTGTTCGAGAACGTCACCCGGAACACCAGGGAGGACGCCTCGGAGCAGGAGCTGCGTGCCCTCCGCGTCCGGCTCCGCGGGGCGCTGACCGGGGCGAGCCTGGTGCTCGGACAGGTCCGCCTCTCCGCACCGGAGCGGTTCGGCGCCGAACTCAGCAAGGCTGCGGCCGACATCGGCTTCGTCGGGACCACGGCGCGCAAGGTGCACACCGAGCTGGTCGAGGCGCTCACCCTCACCCTGGAGGCCACCCGTAAGACCACGGACGCACTGGCAGGTAGCGCGATCGACGTGCGCGACGCCGTCGAGCACCTGGGCGGGCACCTGGCAGCCGTCAACAGCACCTGTGACGACCTCGCCGCGGCGGTGGCCCGCTTCTCGGCCGTGATCGACACCGCAGGATCCACGGCCGGTCAGGCCGTCACCGACGTCGGGAACCGGTTGTCGACGACCGTCTCCCGGACCGCCCTCGACATGCGCCAGGCGTTCAACGAGGAACTCGTACGGTCCATCACGTCGGTCCAGGGCAGCGTCTCCGCTCTGGATCTCCGGATCAACGAGCTGGTCGGTGTGACGGCGGGTATCGGCCACGCCGTCGACCGCGCGGCCATCTCGATCGATTCCGTCGGCTCCTCGACGGAGAAGGCGGTCGACCAGCTCGGCGCACGGGTCACCGACACCATCGCGGGTACGGCCAGGGAGCTTCACCGGACCTTCGAGGGCGCCGGTACGGAGATCCGGGAGGCCCTGGAGAGCTGGTCCGCCGTCGCCGGGACACACGCCTCCCGGATCGACACCACCATCGAGACGGTCACCGGCACCGACGACAGCGACACTGACACTCGCACCGGCACCGGCACCGGCACCGGGGAAACAGACGACGGCGGCGACGACGAGCCGGACTCAGGCCAGAGAGTCCGAAGCTCGCGATGACCACCCGCAGAAGAACCTCCACCACGACCCTGTTGGCCGGTTGGCTCTTCGCCGACCTGCTGCTCGGACTCACGATCATCATGCTGGGCGCGCAGGCGCCGCCCGCCTCCCCCGCCGACCTCGTGACGGACGGCACCCGCTTCCAACCGGACCCCTCCTGGTCCGCGCCCGGCTCGACCCGGCTCCCGAGCGAAGAGTCCCCAGAAGAAGAGTCCTCGGCAGAAGGGCCTTCCGCCGAGAAGCCCTTGGAGGAGACCTCGGAGAAGCCCTCAAAGAAGACCTCGAAGGAGACATCGGGAGGAGAACTCCGGACCGAGGACTCCAAGGAGGAGAAGAAGCCGGCCAAGCAGGACCCCGAAGAGAAGAGTCCCGCCCGGCCAGGCCCTTCGCCATCACCCTGCGCCGGCCTCGTCGGAGGCGTGCGGGCGAAACCGGTCACGCTCTCGTTCCGGGTCACCCCCGGCGCCGGTGACGGTGTACTGGCCGCACAGGTCCGCCAGGAATTACGCAGGCACCGGGAGAAACTCGCCGGACGGCGCGTCGGCATGCTTCTCACCTTCGGCTCCGACGACGGTGCCAGGGGCGGCGTTCAGCTCGCCTCCAGGGTCAACGCGGCCATCCTGGAGGCGTACCCGGGCACCTTCGGCACGGCCGTGACCCGTGACTTTCACGACCTTTCCGCCCCGAGCGGATCGATCTCCGCCGAGATCTACTTCGTGACCCACGGCTGCGCCCCCACGTCCGCGGCGCCGAGGTCATTCGATGAAGGAGCGGGCTCCTTCATCGAATGACGTGCGGGCCGTCGAGCGGCCCCTCGGGCTCCGTCGTCCGCCGATCCGGACACGCCGCACGGCCGGGTGGAACGCCGCTTCGGCGTGCTCAAGCGGCGGCGGGCCGTCGCGACCCGCTTCGACCGGCTCGCCGACCGCTGCTGGGCAGGCGCTACCTGCCGACCGCTGCCCGGCGGGCGCTACCTGCCGACCGCTGCCCGGCGGGCGCCGCCGTCACATGCCTCATGTCCGGCAGCGCCCTACCGAGCCCTGCCGAGCCGTCAGATCTTCCTAGTAACGGGGTTTGCGGCTCAGGGCGATGCCGGCCACCAGGAAGATGCCGCCGATCACCCCGGCGCCTATCGCTCCCGGAGTGTTGGCGGGGGTGCTGCTCGCCTGGAAGACGGCGGTGACGAGGCCCATCACGCCGCTGATGTAGCAGAAAATGGTGATGAAGATCTTGACGTTGGTGCTCACTGGATTCCTTCGGTGGGGCGACGGCCGTCTGCGGGCGCGTCGGGGGCGGTACCGGCTGCGGTGAACCCGAGGAGCATCACCCAGGCGTTGGGGTCTGCGCGGAACCGGTTCCAGCGGTCGGCGGCGAGGGCGAACTCTCGAAGCGACAGCACACCGGCCGCGAGAAGCGGCTGCAGCCGTCCCGGGCCGAGGTGGGGGGCGAAGTCATCCGTCGGTCGGGTGTCGTTGGTCGTGGCGAACGGGCGAAGGGCGACCTCCGTGAAGCCGGTGTCACGTAACAGGCGGGTGAGACGGCGGCCGATCGTACGGTCGCCACCGGCGGCCTGCTGGGTCGCCGCCATCTTGGCGTGGATCCCGGCCAGCTCCGGATAGGTCGGGTCCGCCAGGCCCCAGCAGGAGGCGTCCACCTCGGTGACCAGGATCCGGCCACCGGGGCGGAGGATCCTGCGGGCCTCCGCGAGGGCGGGTGCGGGGTCGGGGAGATGCTGAAGGACGTACCTGAGGAGTACGTATCCCGCACTCGCCGTTTCCAGCGGCAGGTCGGCGGCGTCGGCGACGACGAGTTCGGCACCGGCGCCCTCGGCGTGGGCGAGCAGGTCGGGGTCGATGTCCACGGCGACGAGCGACAGGTCGGGCATGGCCTGGCTCAGCCGCCTGGTGATCGCGCCAGAGCCCGCGCCGACCTCGACGAGCGGGCCGTTCGACGCGGTCAGGCCCAGCTCGCGCAGCAGGCTCAGCTCCTCGTCGAACGAGAGCGCCGCCTGGGCCTCCAACCGCGCCAGCTCTCCTGCCATCCCACCCGCCGTGGTGGCGGCGGGGTTGTACGAACCGGCGTTCGGTGCGGGAGTGGCGGGGTCTTTCCGGATGGGGACCGGCCGTGCGGTGTCGTGGCCGTTGTCGGTCAGATGAGCAGCGGTGGCCGGTGGCGGAGGGGTGGGGGCGGTGGTCATCGGGGGCTCACGGTCATGCGCATGCCGTGCTTCGGCCGTAGCGTCACCAGCGCCTCGGGCTCCACCGGGAAGCCGGGTTCCAGCGTGAGCCGTACCGACTGGGCCAGCATCGCGAGGACCAGCGTCGCCTCGGTGAGCGCCAGGTGCCGGCCGATGCAGACGCGCTCGCCGCCGCCGAACGGCAGGTACAGGTGGCTCGGCAGGTCGGCGCCGTCGAAGCGGTCGGGTACGTACGCATCCGGGCGGTCCCAGTAGCGAGGATCGCGGTGCAGGACCCACTGGCTGACGCACACCAGTGTGCCGGGCGCCACCGGATGGCCGTCGAGCTCGTCGTGACCGGTCGCGCGTCGGGAGATCAGCCAGACCGGCGGGTACAGGCGCATTGCCTCCTGCACGGCCCGGCCGCACAGGGGCAGGTCGAGCAGGTCCGCGGCCGTGGGCCGGCGGCCGCCCAGGACGTGGTCGACCTCGGCGCGGATCCGTTCCGCCTCCTCGGGGTGGCGGTCCAGGAGGTAGAGGGTCCAGGTCAGGGCCTTGGCGGTGGTCTCGTGGCCCGCCATGATCAGGGTCAGCACCTGGTCGCGCAGGTCGGTGTCGGACAGCGAGCCGAGCATGGTGTCGAGCAGGGTGCCGACGGCCTGGGGATCCTGGGGAGAGGCTCGGCGGGCGGCGATCACGGTACGCGTGATCATGTCGAGGAGGGCGCGGGCGCGTACGTAGCCCCGCTGCCTGCGGACGGTGTCGGCGGGATCGGGGTCGGGGTCGGGTACGTAGTGGCCGATGAAGCGGTTGACGTCGTCCACCGCCCGGCCGAACCCGTCGCCCGTCCCGCCGAGGTCCACGTCGAGCACCGCGCGGGTCAGGATCGACAGGGTGAGCGAGGTGAGCTGGTGGTCGATCGGCTGGGGGGCGCCGGTCTCGGCGGGGCCGCGCCAGCGGTCCAGCAGGGCGGCGGTCTCGTCGGCGATGATCTCGTCGAAGGAGGCGACCGCGCCTCGGCGGAAGGCGGGGGCGCACAGCTTGCGCTGACGTGACCATTCCGCGCCGGTGCTGGTGAGCAGGCCGTTTCCGAGCAGCGGGCGCAGCATATGGTCGTCCGGCGTGTTCTTCTTCGTGTAGTTGCCGACGTTGTCCTTGAGGATGTGCCGGGCGAGGTCCGGGCGGTGCGCCATGAGGACGGTCTCGCCGTTCGCGTGGTGGGCGGTGACGTCGCCGTACCGGCGGGCCAGGCCGGTCACGAACCCCAGCGGGTCGCTGCGCATGCGTCCCATGTCCACGGGGTCGGCCGGGCCGGGGGGAAACCGCGTGCCTGTGGTGGTCACCGACGCCTCCGTTCAACGTGCTTAAGTATCCGCATTACGTATTCACGGGTGTCGGATATACGTATTGAGTATTGTTGATGATTCCATCCGTACTGTGGGATGCTGCTAATGTAACACCGCGCAGAAGAAGGTATCAATACTTACATGAATGGCACACAAGTTAAGTCTTGGTAAGCGCCGCAGAGCATGCGACAGTCCATTTCAGTTGCCGATGCAAAAAGCAGCGGCAAACACCCGAGAGGGAGAATCGCATGGCTCTCGAACCGCAGGAGCGCGCGGAGTTCATCAACGCCTACACCCGTACGCTCATCACCGCCTGGTCGGACGAGGAGTACGCGGCCCGGCTGAACGCGGACCCGCGTGCCGCGCTGGCCGAGTCCGGGCTGGTGGTTCCGGAGGGCGCCGAGATCGTCATCGTGCGGCACATCCCCGAGGGGCACGAGGAGGGCAACCTGGACGTCCAGGTGGGGCTGTGGGAGGTGGGCCTGGCGACCGGGCAGTTCGAGTTCCACATCCCTGAGACGCCGGTGGTCGACGCCGCCGAGCTCAGCGAGGGGGACCTGTCCGACATCGCGGCCGGCGCCGCCGACGCGGCCGCCTGCTACTACTGCTGCTGCCCCTGCTGCTGCTGCACCTGATTCCCGGCGCAATTCCGGCATAATTTCCGGCGCCGTTTTTAAAATCGCCATGCCGTTCCCGTCAACGTCTCCATCGGAGGAATAAGTCGATGGCTTCCGCCGCCGCGGAAAAAGATCCGGTCGCCGTCACCGGCCTGAACAAGCGCTACGGAGAGCACACGGTGCTCACCGATCTGAGCCTGCGGGTGCACCCCGGCGAGGTGTTCGCCTTGCTCGGGCCGAACGGCGCGGGGAAGACCACGACCGTGGAGATCCTCACGGGAGTACGGCGGCGGAGCGGTGGAGACGTACAGGTCCTCGGCCAGGATCCGGCCAGGGACCGTCGGGAATGGCGGGCGCGTATCGGGGTGGTCGGCCAGTCCACCGGCTCCTACCCCGATCTCACCGTGGGTGAGGTGGTGAGGCATTTCGCCGCCATGTACCCCAGGCCGCTGCCGCCCACGCAGGTGCTCGACATGGTCGGCCTGGGAACGTACGAGAAGAAGAAGACCACGGAACTCTCCGGCGGCCAGCAGCGCCGCCTGGACGTGGCGGTCGGCGTGATCGGCGACCCTGAGTTGATCTTCCTTGACGAGCCCACCACCGGGCTCGACCCGGTCGCCCGCCGCGAGGCGTGGGAGCTGGTGCGGTTCTTCTCCGGGCGCGGCTGCACGACGGTGCTGACGACCCACTATCTGGACGAGGCAGAGACGCTCGCCACCCGGGTGGGGGTGATCGCGGGCGGGCGCCTGGTGGCCTGCGGGCCGCCGGCCGAGCTGGGCGGGCGGGCGACGACCCCGGCCACCGTGTCGTTCCGGCGTTCCGAGGCACTGGCCGGCCGGGAGCTTCCCGACCTGCCCCGGGGGGCGGTGCTCGAACCGGGGCCGACGGGCGCGGGCGACCCGGTCACCGTGCTGACCTCGGAGCCGACCCAGCTGGTGAGCCTGCTCGGCGCCTGGGCCGGGACGGAGCTGCCCGACCTGATCGTGCACCGGCTCACCCTGGAAGAGATCTACCTCAACCTCATCGACCGGCATCGCGAGCAGCCGGAGGAGAACACGTGAGCGTCATGGAATCCGTCCACGCGCCAGGTCGCGGTTTTCTGCCCGACCTGTGGCGGGCCAGTGCCGCCCGGTCGTCGGTCGAGCTGAAGTCGTTCTTCCGCAACAGGCAGTCGCTCGTCTTCACCCTGTTCTTCCCGGTGATCCTGCTGGTGGTGTTCGGCGCGATCTTCACCGGCAAGGTGCAGGGCACCGAGACCGATTTCCGGCAGGTCTTCATGGCGGGCATCGTCGCCGCCGGCGTGATGAGCACCGCGTTCTCCGGGCTCGCCATCAACATCGCGATCGAGCGGGACACCGGCCTCATCGGCAGGCTCGCGATGACGCCGATGCCCAAGGCCGCCTACTTCATCGGCAAGCTGGTGAAGGTCGTGGTGACCACCGTGGTGGAGATGGTGCTGCTGCTGGGCATCGCGGTGACCGCGTTCGGGCTGCCGCTGCCCAGCACCGCGCAGCGCTGGTTCACCCTCGCTTGGGTGCTGACGCTGGGCACCGTCACGTGCGCCCTCACCGGGATCGCCTACAGCGCGGCGATCCCGAACAGCCGCTCGGCTGCGGCGATCGTGACGCCGGTGTTCATGGTGCTGCAGTTCATCTCCGGAGTCTTCTATCCCTTCCATCAGCTTCCCGCGTGGATGCAGAACACGGCCGCGCTGTTCCCGGTGAAGTGGATGGCGCAGGGGTTCCGTTCGGTGTTCCTGCCGGACAGTTTCACGGTCGTGGAACCGGCGGGCAGCTGGGAGCTCGGCCGTATCGCGCTCGTTCTGGGGCTGTGGGCGGCCGGCGGCCTGCTGCTCACCGCGTTGACGTTCGGCTGGCGCACCGCGCGCGTGCGGTGATCCGTCCAGGCGAGCCGGGTGGGGACGCGTTCAGGTGGGGGACGCGTCCCGGCAGGTGATCCTGTCAAGGCAGGTGATTCGTCCAGGCAAGGTGGTTCGTCCAGGTGAGTGATCCCATCCAGGCGGCGGCTCGTCCAGATGGGGGATCCCGTCCAGGCGCTTGACCGGGCAGGCCGTTGACCAGACGGGCCGTCGATCGGGAAAGCGGCTGATCAGGCAAGCGACAGCAAGGGAACCGACGCGTGACGGCAGGCACTCAGATCCGTCTCCCCGCCCACCTCCCCCATCCCTTCTCCCCCGCGGGACGGGTCGATCCCTATCCGGCCTACGACTGGCTGCGTTCCCGTGCCCCCGTCCACCACGACGTGATGTCGCGGCTGTGGCTGGTGACCGGGCACGCCGACTGCGCCGCCGTACTGCGTGACCGGAGGTTCTCGGCGAGCGCCGGGCAGCAGGGGCGGGCGCGCGGCGAGGAGTTGCCGCCGTCGATGCTCACCACGGACCCGCCCGACCACACGCGGCTGCGCGCGCCGGGACTGCTGCTGCTCGGCCCCGCGGCGATCGCGTCGGTGGCCGGGGGGATCGCCGCCGACGTGGACGACCTTCTCGAACGGCTCGCGGGCGAGACCGTGGTCGACGCGGTCAGGCAGATCGGGAGCCCGCTGTCCACCTCGGTCTTCCTGCGGCTGTTCGGACTCGCGGAGAGCGACAGGAAGGTCTTCGAGCAGCTCGCCCAGGCGGCCTCGATCAACCTGGATCCGCTCGCCGGGCCGCAGGTGGCGGCGCTGGGCAGGTCGGCGATGTCGGAGCTGAGCCGGTTCCTGGACGAGCGCCGTGCGAGCGCCGCGCCCAGCCCGCTGACCCGGTTCGCCGCCGACGACCGGCTCACCCGGGCGGAGATGCTCGGGGTGCTCGGGCTCGCCGTGGTCGGCGGGTGGCAACCGCTCGCCGAGGCGATCGGCAACGCGCTGTACTGGCTGCTCCCCCGGCCGCGGGCGCTCGCCGCGCTGCGCGAGGGCGGGGACGAGTCCGCGCGTACGGCGATGGACGAGTTGCTGAGGTTGGAAGCGCCGATTCCCTTCACGGCGAGGGTCGCGGTCGAGAACGTGACACTGCCCGGCGGTGAGGTGCCCCGGGGGGCGAGGGTGCTCGCGGTCGTCGCCGCCGCCAACCGGGACCCGGCCGTTTTCGACAGGCCGGGGGAACTGCTGCTCGACCGGACGCCCAACCCGCACCTCGCCTTCGGCGGTGGGCCGCACTTCTGTCTGGCGGCGCAGCTCGTCCGGCAGACGGGGGCGGTGCTGCTCGCCCGGCTGGCCGGGCGGTTCCCGGCCGCGTCACTCGCCGACGAGAAACCGGCCTGGGCCGCCACCCTCATCCCCCGGCGGCTGCGCTCCCTCCCGGTGAACCTGGGCGATCCGGCTTCCCCTCCGACGGGCCCGGGCAATCTGTCCTCCTTTGGGACGGACTCGGGCGTCCCGGACTTCCCCACGGTGGACCCGGACTCCCTCCCGACGGCCTCGCACTCCCTTCCGGCGGACCCGGGAGGCGGGGATGCGTACTGAGGTGCTCGTGATCGGCGCCGGGGTGAGCGGGCTGACCTGCGCCACCCGGCTGGTCGAGGCCGGGGTACGTACGGCGGTGGTCGAGGCGAGGTCACGGGTGGGCGGGCGGATACGGACGTTTCGCCCCGCGGACGGCGGCCCCTCGCTGGAGCTGGGCGCGCAGGTCGTCCACGGAGACCTGAACCCCGTCCACAAAATCGTGAACACCGAGACGGCGCCGCGGCCGACCGCGGCGCGGGTGGTGAGCGGGCGGGTGGGCCGTCCTATGGGGGCGCTGGCCCGCACGCCCAATCCGCCGTGGGCGCTGGAGGCGAGGCTGAACGCCGAAGGCGCCGGGATCGGTGAGTCGGTGAACGACTGGCTCGTGGACAGGGGCGGCCCGTACCCGGTGGCGAGCGAGTGGTTCCGTCAGATCTGGGCCACCGATCCGGAGCGACTCAGTGCCCGGGGCGTGGCCGAGGCCCATCGGGGGGACACCGCGGGGCGGGGGGAGTTCGTGGTCTCGGGCGGGTTCGACCTGCTGGCGAGGCGGCTGGCCGCGGGGCTCGACGTGCGTACGGACTGCCCCGTCCAGGTGCTCGGCTGGTCGCCGGGGCGGGTCTCCGCGCAGACGCCGGCCGGCGTCGTGGAGGCGGAGCGGGTGGTGGTGACCGTGCCGCCCTCGGTCGTGACCCACGGCACGCTCACCGTCAAGGATCTGCCGGAGCCCAAGGTCGAGGCCGCGCGTGCCCTCGCCGGCGGGGACGGCTGCTGCGTCGTCGCGACCCTGTCCGTGCCCGCGCCGGAGACGGCGTCGGTGTTCGACGCGGACGGGATCGGCGGTTTCGTGAGCTGCCGCGAGGGACGTCCCGAGGCGTTGATCGTGGCCAGGGACGCGGCGGCGGCCCACGTGCGCGCCGCGACCGCCGGCTCCGGCCCCGCGACCGCTTCCAGCCCCGGCTCCGGCCTCGCGACACTCCTCGCGGTCGCCCTGCCGTGGGCCGCGCGGGCCGAGGTGGTGGACATCGAGGTCGCCGACTGGGGGGCCGACCCGTGGAGCCGGGGTGCGTTCACCGCGCCGACGGTGGGCGCCGAGTGGGCTCCGGTGATCTGGGCCGAACCGGTCGCGGACACGCTTTTCTTCGCGGGCGAGGCCACGGTCTCGGGGACGCGCCTGCCGTGGGTTCAGGGGGCGATCGCCAGCGGGGTGATCGCCGCCGACCGGCTCCTGGAGGCGATGGGCTGATGGCATCACATTCGGAAGATCGACGACAGCCGGCGCGGTCCATGACCCCGCATCCGGAAAATTCACGGCATCCAGCGCAGTCGGCGGCGTCACGCCCGGAAAATTCGCGGCATCCGGAGCGGTCGGCGGCACCCCGGGCGCACTCGGCGGCACCGCACTCCGGCTGGTACCTGCCCGCCTTCACCTCGGAGCTGGAAGCCGAGGTGACTCCCCTGGAGATCGGCACCCGGCGGCTGGTGGCGGTGCGGACCGAGACGGGGCTCCGCGTCTTCGACGCCGACTGCCCACACCGGGGCGCGCATCTCGGTTACGGGGGACGGCTCTCCGGCGGCTGCCTGGTCTGCCCGTTCCACGGCCGCAGGATCGCGCTGGGCGACGCGGCCGGACGGCTGTCGGTACGCGAACACCACGTGATCGTCTCCGGTGAGGCCGTGTTCGTCCGCCTCTCGGACGGCCCTGACGACGACCGCGGACTCACCAGGGCGCTCAAGGAGCTGGAGGCGACCCACCCGCTCACGGCGGCCGTGACCAGGCCGCTCGCCGCCGATCCCGCGCTGGTCGTGGAGAACGCCTTTGACGTCGACCACTTCACCGAGGTGCACAAGGTGCCGAGGCTGCGCGGGATGGCGCATCGGGACGGGGACGAGGGCGAGCTCGTCATCGAGGGCGAGTTCGTCATGGGGGCGAAGCCGGGGAGCAGCTCGGGGCAGCAGGTCACCCGGGCCGGGTTCCTGGCCCGCGCCTACAGTCCCGGCGTGGTCGTCACCCGGTTCGGGCCGCCGGGGTGGGAGCAGGTGATCGTCACCGCCGCCGTGCCGTGCGAGAGGGGCGGGTGCGTGGCGCGGGTGGCGATCGGGGTCCGCCCCGAGCAGCGCGGGGAGTTGCCGCTGCTCATCCACGGCAGCGAACGCGCGCTGGAGGAGGACGCGGTGATCTGGGAGCGGCTGAACCCGCGGGCGGTGCCCCGCTTCGACAGCAGGGACGTCGCGGTGCTGGCCTACCGGGAGTTCTGCGCGACCTTCGGGGAGCCGGCGTGAACGGGCTGCGGGTCGTCAGCTCGGGAACGGGTCCTGCGGTGCTGTGGGTGCACGGCTACACCATGGACCTCACGCTGTGGAAACCGTTGTGGAAGCTGCTGCCCGGCTGGCGGCACATCGGCGTGGACCTTCCCGGCCACGGTGGCTCCGAACCGTTGCAGCCGGGTGTGACCCTGCCGTCGCTGGCGTTAAGGCTGACCGAAATAGCCGAGGCCGAGGGAGCGGAGCGGGTCGTGGGCCTCTCCTTCGGTTCCGGCGTCGCGCTGCAGATGGCCCTGGAGGCGCCGGAGGTGGTGCGGCGCCTGGTGCTCGCGGCGCCGACGCTCGGCGGCGCGCCGCCCGACCCGGCCGCCCGGCGGCGCTACATGGAGCTCATGATGGTGCGCAGGGCGGGCGGCGGACGGGAACAGATGGCCGAGCTGTGGATGAGCTCTCCTCCCGACATCTTCCGGGGCACCGAGGCGCACCCCGAGCTGCGGGCGCGACTGCGGGCGGTGATCGGCGGACACTCCTGGGCCGAGCTGGACACGGGGGCGATGGCCGCGCTCAGCGCGCACCGGCATCCTCCTGAGGATTTGACCCGGATCAGGGCGGCCACCATGGTTATCATCGGTGACTCGGACATGCCCACCTTCGTGGCCAATGCGAAGACGCTGCGACAGATGGTCCCCGAATGTCATATTCGGACAATCCCTAACTCGGGGCACCTTCCCCTGTTGGAGCAGCCAGAAATGTCGGCAAAAGCGGTATTTGCGGGACTGACATTATCTGAGAGAGTAGATCGGGTTTGAGGCTGTTGTACGAGCGTTTACAGTTAGACACCCGTAAGGGGGGTTAGTTGCCCCTGCTATTGAGTTTCTTCGGCATGACCGTCATGGTTCTCACCGAGCTCAACCTAGGCGACCTGGCATTCCTGTTCGGCCCGCACCTCGTGGAGAGCGGCGAACCACAGCTGGTCGTGAAGCTTCTCACCGGCAAGTCGTCGGACGGGGAGCTGCTGGTCTACCGTCCCGACGGGATGTTGCTGCAGCGTCGCGTGTTCCGCGGATGGAGCACGATGCCACCCCCTCTCCCCCCGTTCGCCGTGCTCGACCATCTTTTCCTGGTGATGCGGGCCATCGTCATGGCCAAGGGCGACTCGACGGTCGCGCTGATCGGCACCGCCTGCTCACCCGGTGCCGCCGTGGCGACCGCGCTGGCCAGGCGGTCCTGGAGGCCGGTGTCGGGACAGCTCCTCGTGGTCGACCGGGCCACCGGCCAGACGCTCCCCTTCCACGTACCGCTCGACCTGCGCGGCAGCGCCCTGGAGTCGGCGAGGACCGGCGGCCTGATCGGCCCGGAGACCGACCCCGGCACCTGGCGGCGGGCCGAGCCCACACCGGCCGGGGAATCCGTTCTGGTCCGCCCGGAACTACTCGGCCCGATCGTCCCCGTCACCGCAAGGCTCGCCCCGCCCACCCTGGTCAGGATCTGCCAGGAGGACGGTGACCGCTGCGAGCTGGCGCCCTGGGCCTTCCAGCCGCACGTCTGGCCGCCGAACACCTCGGACCTGGCCGACGCGCCCCGCTACCGGCTGCTCATGCCGGAGTTCGGCGGCGCGGAGGAGGCCGCGACACTCATCGACGACATGCTCCAGGAGACGCCATGCCCCGGCGGACCGCGTACGGCCCGGGAACACCTTGCTGGGTCGACCACATCACCGTCGACCTGACCGGCGCGAAACAGTTCTACGGCGGCCTGTTCGGCTGGGAGTTCACCAGGGAGAACGACCGCGGCTACCACCTGATCACGTTGCGAGGGGAGATCATCGGCGGCCTCGGCCCCAGCCCGATGGGCATGACGCCCGGCTCGTCGTGGAACGTCTACCTGGCGTCCAAGGACCTCGACCACACCCGGACGGAGGTCGGACGCCTGGGCGGCCGTGTCGTGATGGGTCCCGTACCGGCGGGCGAGGACGGCCGCCTCTGCCTGGCCGTCGACCCGTCCGGCGCGGCGGTCGGCTTCTGGGAGGGGGGCAGGGACGAGGGCGTGGTCCTGGTGGACGAGCCCGGCGCCCTGTGCGCCTGCGAGCTGCACACCGCCCGCCCCGACACGGCGGAGGAGTTCTACCGGGGCCTGTACGGTGACATGCCCGCGGTGATCCGCTCCTCGTCCAGGACCGGCTGGGTGCCGTTCTTCGGTATTCAGGACGCCGAGAACACCGAAAGCTCCGGAAGCGACGAGGGCAGCGCGGCGGAGGTGTCCACCGGGAACGCCGGAGGCGACGAAACCGGCCAGGGCACCGGAAACAGCGGAAGCACCACGACGGAGACGGCCCCAGGGAACACCGAAGGCTCCGGGGGCACGGGAATCACCGGGATCACCGTCGCGGCGGCGCTCGCCGCCGGGGCCCGCCGACTGGATTCCGGCCTGTTCGCCGACCCCCTGGGCGGGGTCTTCGGCCTCACCGGTGGGAATTACTGACGACCAAAGCGCACGTCACACAAAGGCCACCCGTCGCCGCAGGTCAGGGGCGTGAGCACGTGTCAAGCCGAGCTTTCCGCGCCAACAGTCGGAAAATGCGTATCATGATGAGCATAAATACGTATTAACAAGTTTCCCTCACCCTTGCGATGATTCTGAAGTTGGTAATTCTCGCAGGGGAAAGGCATTTCATGGCGCCTGACGTGACGGTGATAGGCGGGGGCCCTGCTGGAGCGATCTCGTCGGCGCTGCTGGCTCGGGCGGGCGCCCGGGTCCGCCTGCTGGAACGGGATTTCTTCCCCAGATATCACATCGGCGAGTCGATCTCCTCTTCCTGCCGGGCCATCATCGACCTCGTCGGCGCCAGGGAGAAGATCGAGGCCCGCGGCTACCAGGTCAAGGAAGGGCTGCTGCTCCGCTGGGGCGCGGAGCGCGACTGGGCGATCAACTGGCCGGACCTCTTCGGCGACCAGGTGCGCTCCTGGCAGGTGGACCGCGCCGACTTCGACGACGTCCTGCTCAGGCACGCCGCCGACGAGGGCGTCGAGGTGGTCCAGGGCGCCCAGGTGAAGAAGGTCCGCTTCGACGGAGACCGCGCGGTGGGCGTGGAGTGGACGCACGACGGGCGTCTCCTGGAGGCTCCCGCCGAGTTCGTGGTGGACGCCTCGGGCCGCGCCGGTGTGCTCTCCTCCCAGCACTTCCGCAACCGGCGGCCGCACGACGTCTTCCGCAACGTCGCCATCTGGGGCTACTACCGGGGCGGCACGCTGCTGCCCCGTACTCCCCGGGGCGGCATCAACGTGATCTCCTCCCCCAACGGCTGGTACTGGGTCATCCCGCTCAGCGGTGACGTCTACAGCGTGGGCTTCGTCACCCACCGGGACCAGTTCCTCGCCCGCAGGCCGGAGTTCCCCTCGCAGCACGCGATGTTCCTCGCCCTGGTCGCGGAGTCGCAGACGGTGGCGGAGCTGGTGGCGGACGGTCGTCTCGAAGGTGAGATCCGCGTCGAGCGGGACTTCTCCTACTCGGCCGACAGCTTCTGCGGGCCCGGCTACTTCCTCGCGGGTGACTCCGCCTGCTTCCTCGACCCGCTGCTCTCCACCGGCGTGCACCTGGCCATGTACAGCGGCATGCTCGCCGCCGCGAGCATCCTGTCCGCCCACGCGGGGGAGGTCACCGAACGCGAGGCGCTGGCGTTCCACGAGTCCCACTACCGCAACGCCTACGGCCGAATGTTCTCCATGGTCGCCGGGTTCTACGAGCAGTACCGGGGCAGGAACAGCTACTTCTGGCTGGCCCAGCGCCTGGCCAGGGGGCAGTACCCGGAGCTGATGAGAAAGCGCGGCGGCGACGCCCCGGCTCCCTCCGACGGCGCCTTCGCCTCGATCACTTCCGGCCTGACCGACCTGGACGACGCCACCCGCGTCGGCGGCGCGGCCCCGCTGGACGCGATGGTGCTCGCCGGCGAGCTGGTCGCGGGGAAGACCGGCGACCGGAGCGCGGACCTCGGCGGCCCCGGCGACGCGTCCGGGCTCTACCTGGTCACCGAGCCGAGACTGGGCATCGGCAGGGCCGTCGAACCGGTGGCGCCACGCTGACCGAAGGTCCACCGACCGGCGTACCCGCCGAACCGGAGGCATCGCGCTGACCGGAGGCCGACCGATCGGCGTACCAGCCGGACCGGAGGCCGACCGGGTGGCGGCCGTGCGCGAGGCGGCTCGGCGAATCGAAACGACGGAGCCCCAGCGGGAGCAGGTCAGAGGTCGAGGGCGGTGGCCAGCTGGTGCCGTCCTCGGATGCCCAGCTTGCGGTAGATGCGGCCCAGGTGGGTGTCGATGGTGCGCTTGCTCAGGCAGAGCCGCTCGGCGACCTCCATGCTGCTCATGCCCTGCCGTACCAGCTCGACGACCCGCTGCTCGGCGGGGGTGAGCACGATCCTGGCGTGCGAAGGGCGGGCCTCCGGCGTGTGGTCCCGGCTCCCCGGCTCGCCGGCGGCGATCGTACGGGCCGCGGAGTGCTCGCCCAGCGCGGTGTACGCCCGGGCGGCGTGCGCGCGCCAGGGCAGGCAGGCGGGGTTGGTGATGCCCCGGGCGGAGAGCCGGTGCCCGCAGTCGAGGAAGAGGCCGAGCGCGGTGGCGTGGTCGTCCGCCGCCGCCGCGATCAGCCCCTGCACTTCCAGGACCATGCTCTTGACCAGGGGGTGGGCGTCGGCGGGGATCGTCATCTCGCGTACCAGTGCCTCGGCGTCGTCCACCCGCTCCATCCGGATCAGGGCCCGCGCGCCGCAGGCGCGGGCCGCCGTGGCCAGCACCCGCGCGCCGATCAGTTCGGCTCCCTCCCGCGCGTCGAGCGCGTCCCGCAGGCTGTCGGCGGACTCGCCCCTGCGGTAGTCGACGTCCGAGCGCAGCAGCAGCCCGAGCGCGTGCAGGTCCGGCTGGTCCCAGGTGCGGGCGTCCCGCAGGATCCTGGTGCACACGTCCAGCGCGTCCTCCGGCCGGCCCGTCCAGCCGAACGCGAGCGCGGCACCCACCAGGCCGGTGCCGACCGGCCGGTCCCTGGGGGATCGGTCTCTGGTGGCTCGCGTCGCCAGCCGCCTGGCGGTGTCCGGGTATCGCCCGCCCGCCGCGACCATCGCCGCGAGCGCCCCGGAGAACTCCTTCGCCGCCGCGTCCGGCGTGCCCGCCGCGGCCATCCGCAGCGACCTGCGCAACCCCGCACGGTATCCCGACAGCACTCCCTGCGCGGTGAGCCGCAGCAGCGGCTCCCTGGGCGGGTCCGCCATCGTCGCCAGTTCGTGGGCCGCGGTGACGAACGGCCTGACGCCCACCGTGCCGGCGGCGAGCGCGGGGCTGGCCAGGTTCAGCAGCGACCTGGCCCGCCGGGCGGGATCCGGCGCGGTGGTGGCCAGCGCCTCGGCATGCCGGACGCAGGCGTCCAGGTCGTGGCGCAGCTCGACCATGCCGAGTTGCAAGGTCAGCTCGTGGATGGTCGCGGAGTCGTCGGTGCAGGCCAGCGCGCGGCGCAGATATCGGGTCGCGTCGTCGTACCGGCGGGCCGCGACCGCCTCGGTGGCCGCCCTGCGCAGCACCGGGATTCCCCAGTCGGAGTCGGTGAGCATCAGGTGCTCGGCGGTCTGCGCGGCCGGCGCGCCCAGCCTGTCGAGCAGCGTGGCCCCGCGTTCGTGCAGGCCGAGCCTGGTCTGGTTGTCGACGCGCGACAGTACGGCGGCGCGGACGAGGGGGTTGCGGAACCGTACGGGCGGCCCCTCCGAGATGAGTCCCGCCTGGACGAGGGCCCGGCGGGCCTGGCGGATCTGCGGCTCGCCCTGGCTCAGCAGGATCGCCGCCACGGTGGTGTCGGTGTCGGGTCCCATCACGGCGAGCTGAGTGAGCAGTTCGGAGACCACGGGGTCGTGCTCGTTCAGCCATTCGAGCACGGTGTCGGACAGTGCCGCCGTACCGATCTCCAGCACCTGGTCGATGTCGGGCTCGCCGGGACTCACCCTCGCCTGCCGCATCCGGCCGGTCAGCTCGCGCAGCACCAGCGGGTTCCCCTGCGACAGCGTGTGGCAGAGCGCGGCCAGTTCCACGTCGGGCGGCGCGCCCATCGCCTCCGCGACGAAGTCGGCCGTGCAGGTGGCGCAGAACGGTCTGAGCTGCACGGACCGTGCGTACGGCAGATTGCCCAGGTCCGCGCCGAGCGCGGCCGGGGTGCTGCCCGGCAGCGTGGCGACCATCATCACCGGCAGGTCGTCCAGGCGGCGCGCGATGTAGGAGAACCATCTCAGCGAGGGGGTGTCGGCGAAGGACAGGTCGTCGATCGCGATCACCACGGGGTGGTCGGCGACGAGTTCGCGGGTGATGTGGAACAGGTTGAGCAGCAGGTCGTGGGTGGCGGCGCCGTCGCCGTCGGAGGCCCGGTCGAACTGCTTGCGGGTCCGCTCCCCCGAGGAGAGCACCGGGTCGAAGAGCTGCCTCACCATGCCGTAGGCGAAATGACTCTCGCTGGGATGGCAGCGGGCCCGTAACACCCTGCTGCGCTGGGGAAGCATTTCGGTGACGGCGCCGAGCAGGGAGCTCTTGCCCATCCCGTTCTCCCCGAGGATCGACGCGACGACCGGCCTTCCTGACCGGAGCCCGTCAATGGCCTCCCGGAAGACAGTCAATTCTCTGTCCCGGTGAAGAAGTGATGCCATACCTCATGGTCCCATTCTCCCGATACAGATCTCAACGGGCGCCCCGCCCGTCTTTCCCGGCGACCCCATGTGCGCTCCCACCACCGCCGATACGGCGATACTGAGGCGTCCGCCTCCGAAACCTAAGTATCCGCCGCGCGATGCGTACATTTTTTTGCGCATTCACCATAGCGGTCATCTCGTGTTTGAATCCGCATTGAAGAGGGTTTCGAGAGCTTGATATAAAAAAGGCGGTTGGCAATGGAGAGTCCACGGCTGAAGGCTCATTTCCATGTCGAGGTCGTGGACGGATCCCGGGTCTTCCTGTACGCGGAGGGAAAGGACTTCCTCGTGCCGGGGCAGGCCGCCGCGGCGGTGCTGCCCTACCTCGACGGTCGCAGGACCGTGAGTGAGATCGTCCAGGAGCTGTCCGGGCGCGTTCCGTTCACCACGGTGCTGACCACGCTGCGCCGCTACGAGGCGGCCGGACACCTCGCCGAGGGCAGGCCGGACCTGCCGGAGAGGGTGCTCGCCTACTGGGACGCGCTGGGCATCGACCCGGCGGCCGTCACCAGGGGCACACCGGTCACCGTCTCGGCCGCCGAGAGGGTGGACGCCGCACCGGTGGTGAACGCCCTCACCGAGCTGGGGCTGAACGTGAGCACCGGCGCGATCGGCGAGGTGCCCGCCGAAGGGGTGTCGGTCGTGCTCGTCGACGACTACCTCGACCCGGCCCTGGAGCACCGCAACGCGCTGCAGCTCGCCTCCGGGCTGCCCTGGCTGCTCGCCAAGCCCGGTGGCGTCAGCCCGTGGCTCGGCCCCTACCTCGACCCCGACCACACCGGCTGCTGGTCGTGCCTGGCGCAGCGGCTCGGCGGCAACCGCCAGCTGGAGCGCTACCTCGCCGGCAAGCGGGGCGAGCGGACGCCGCTGCACCCGGTGCGCGCGCAGATCGCGGCCGGACCGCTCGCGCTGGCCGGGATGCTCGCGGCCGAGGTCGCCAGGATCGTGGCGACCGGTGAGCCGGGCGCGCTCTGCGGCCGGATGGTCACCCTCGACCTGGCGACCATGGAGACCGGCGGGCACATCCTGATCCGCCAGCCGCAGTGCCCCTCGTGCGGCACGCCACCCGACGGCGACCCCAAGATCGTGCTCACCCCGAGCCTGGCGAACCACGTCACCGACGGCGGCTACCGGGTCAACCAGCCGCAGGAGACGTTCGAGCGACTGGAGCGGCACATCAGCCCGCACCTCGGCGCGATCACCAAGCTGATCTCGATCGGCGCCGACTCCAGCGGCCTGACCTTCAGCTACGCCGCGGGACACAACTTCGCCATGGTCAACGACAGCATGGACCTGCTCCGCCGCAACCTGCGCGGCCAGAGCGGCGGCAAGGGCCGCTCGGAGATCCAGGCGAAGGTGAGCGCGGTCTGCGAGGCGATCGAACGGTACTCGGGGGTCTGGCGGGGGGACGAGCCGGTCATCCGGGCCGCGTACGCCGACCTGGACCCGGCCACCGCCGTGCACCCGGACCGGATGCTGCTCTTCTCCGACGAGCAGCGGGCCGGTCGCAAGGAGTGGAACGCCGACCCGGCGCACCGGCTGCAGCAGGTGCCCGACCCGTTCGAGGAGAACGTGCCGTTCGACTGGTCGCGAGCCTGGTCGCTCACCAGGGACGAGGAACGGCTCGTCCCCGCCGCCTACGCCTGGTACGGCCACCCCGACCTCTACGGCCACTTCTTCTGCATCGCCGACTCCAACGGCAGCGCCGCGGGCAACACCCTGGAGGAGGCGATCCTGCAGGGCATCTGCGAGCTGGTCGAACGCGACTCGGTGGCGCTGTGGTGGTACAACCGGCTGCGCCGCCCCGGCTTCGACCTCGACTCGCTGAACGACCCCTACGTGGACGAGCTGCGAGACTTCTACGGAAACATGGGCCGCGACCTGTGGATGCTCGACCTCACCACCGACGTGAACATACCGGTGTACGCGGCCGTCTCCCGGCGCCGCCACGAGGTCGAGGACATCATGGTCGGCTTCGGCAGCCACCCCGACCCGCGCATCGCGGCGTTCCGCGCGCTCACCGAGCTCAACCAGTTCCTGCCCAGCGTGGACCGGCGTGACGAGGAGGGCAACACGCTCTACCGGGTGGACGACCCGGAGATGCTGGCCTGGTGCAAGGGTGCGGTGATCGACCGCGAACCCTGGCTGCTGCCGGATCCGGACCGGCCGCTCACCACCGTCGGCCCGCCCGCCCCCACCGACCTGGCCGAGTGCGTACGCCGGTGCGTGGACTCGATCGAGGCGGCCGGCTCCGAGGTGATCGTCCTGGACCAGACCCGCCCCGACCTGGACCTGAACGTTGTCAAGGTGATGGCGCCCGGCCTGCGGCACTTCTGGCGCCGGCTGGCACCCGGCCGCCTCTACGACGCGCCGGTACGGCTCGGCTGGCTCGACCGCCCGACCCCCCAGGAGGAGATCAACTCCTGGAACGTGTTCTTCTGAGACGGACGGTGCCCATGAACCCCATCATCGTCTCCCGGCTCCGCCGGGACGCGTCGTTCTCCGGCGAGCACATCCGGTTCGCCGCCACGGTCCTCGAACTGAAGAACCTGTCACAGGGACAGGGCACCGCGCTGAAACTGCTCGCCGAGGGCGACCACGACGACGCCGCCCTCGCCGCCGCGGTGACCACCGCGGACGGCGAGGCGGGACTGCTGCGCTGGCACCTGCTGTTTCGCAGGCTCAACACCTCCGGGCTGATCGAACACGCCGTACAGGTGGACGGCGACGTCACGGCGAGGCTCTATCCGGTCGGCCGTGGCTCGACGCTGCCGGCGGCGGCCCCCGCGGGACCGGTGCGGCTGTCGCGGTTCGCCGAGGCGCGGGTGGTGGACGGCACGCTCACCCTGCGGGCCCCCGGCCGTCACCTCGCCGTCGAGCTGATGCCCCAGGCCGCGGGACTGCTCGGCGAACTCGCGACCTGGAACACCGGGACACCCGCCCCGCTGCTGCGGCTGCTCGCCACCGCCGGCCTGCTCGCGCCCGGCGGCCCGGACGAGGACCTGGAGACGACCGAGCGGTCCTACGCGCAGTGGCACCCCGCCGACCTGGCCTTCCACTCCCGTACCCGCTTCCCCGCCACGGTCGGCGGGTACGGCGGGACCTACCCCCTCGGTGACCGCTTCCCGCCCGAACCGGTCTCCCCGCCGCCCTCCGGCCTGCGTACGGTCGCGCTGCCGGTGCCCGACCTGGACCGGATAGCGGCGACGGAGCCGTCGTTCACCGAGATCCTCGAACGGCGCGGCTCGACCCGCGCCCACGACGAGGAGACGCCGATCACCCTCGCCCAGCTCGGCGAGCTGCTCTACCGGAGCCTGCGCAGGCGGGGCACGATGACGGGCAGCGACGGCCAGCGGCTCGCCAACCGGCCGTATCCGAGCGGCGGGGCCGTGCACGAGCTGGAGGTCTACCCGCTCGTCACCGCGTGTGAGGGCCTGCCCGCAGGACTGTGGCACTACGCGACCGACCGGCACGAGCTGGAACTCGTCGCCGAACCCGGCAAGGCCACCGACGTGCTGGTCAAGGAGTCGCGAAACGCCGCGATGATGGAGACGGACCCGCAGGTCGTGCTGCTGGTGACGGCGAGGTTCGGCCGGGTGATGTGGAAGTACGAGACCGTCGCCTACCCGCTGGTGCTCAAGCACGTGGGCGTGCTCTACCAGACCCTCTACCTGGTGGCCACCGCGATGGACCTCGCCGTGTGCGGCCTGGGCGGCGGGGACGCCGCGGCCTTCGCCACCGCCTCGGGACGCGACCCGCTCCTGGAGGGCACCGTCGGGGAACTCGTCCTCGGCTCCCGGCCACGGACGGAAGGGTAGGCCCCGATGAGTTCTCGCCACCGGCCCCGGACGAAGGGGCGGAGCGCGATGACGTTCCGCCACCGGCCCCGAACAGAGGGGTGGAACGCGATGGCATTCCGCCACCGGCCCCGGACGAAATGGGATTCCGCCCCCGGCCCCGGCCCCGGACGAAGGGGTGGAGCGCGATGAGATTCCGCTACCAGGCGCTGCAACGAATGCGCGAACCCGACGAGCTGGACTCCCCCACCCTGCTCGCCACCCCCCGGGGCTGGATCGCGGTCTTCGTCGTGATGATCGTGATGGCGGGCGGGCTGGTCTGGGCGTTCGCCGCCGAGCTGCGCATCTCGGTCGCCGCCCCGGGCGTCCTCACCCACCCGGGCGGTACGGCCCGCATCCAGAGTCACTACTCGGGCCTGGCCCGCCGCGTGCTGGTCAGGCCGGGCGACCGGGTGATCGTCGGCCAGTCCGTCGCGGAGCTGCAGGACGCCGACGGCAAGATCCAGCAGGTGGCGAGCCCGTTCACCGGCCAGGTGGTCGGCACCACGGTCAACGACGGCCAGGTCGTCGCCGTCGGCACCACGATCGCCACCGTCGAACGGACCGACCTGCCCGACGACCGCCTGGTCGCGATGGTGTTCGTACCCGCCGACCGGGCCGCGTGGATCGCCCCCGGCCGCCCGGTCGACCTGGAGGTGTCCACCGCACCCGCCGCGGCCTTCGGGCTGCTGCGCGGCCAGGTCACCTCGGTGAGCCGCTACCCCCTCACCGGCGAGGCACTGGCCGGACTGGTGGGCGGCGAGCTCGCCGCCAAGAGGTACGCGGCCGTCCAGGCACCCCTGATGATCATCGTGGACCTGATCCCCAAACCGGGCACGCACTCGGGATACACCTGGTCGACCGCGCAGGGGCCACCCGTGCAACTCGACTCCCAGGTGACCGTTTCGGCCTCCATCCACCTGGGCGAGCAGACGCCGTTCGACCTGGTGCTCGGGCGCTGAGCGGAGGAGGCACCGATGACGGACATGACGACGAGGCCCGCGAAAGCCGCCCCCGCGAAGCGGGGAAGGCGCCGATGACGAACACGACGACGAAGCCCGCCAAGCCCGCGGTCACGAAGCGGAGGAGGCACCGATGACGAACACCACACTCGACCCCGCGAAACCCGCCAAGCCCGCGCCGAAGAAACAGCCGCAGCCCCCGCGTCCCCGCAGGAAGAACCGCCACCGGGTGCCGACCGTGATCCAGATGGAGGCGGTCGAGTGCGGTGCGGCCGCGCTCGCGATGGTCCTGGGCCACTACGGCAAGCACGTCCCGCTGGAGGACCTGCGCGGTCGCTGCGGGGTGTCCAGGGACGGGTCCAAGGCCTCCTCGATGCTCGCGGCGGCCCGCTCCTACGGGATGATCGCGAAAGGCTTCCAGGTCGAGGCCGAACTGCTCCGCGACCAGACCGGTCCGGTGATCATTTTCTGGGCGTTCCAGCACTTCATCGTGGTCGAAGGGCTCGTGACCAGGTTCGGCCGCACCATGGTCGCGGTGAACGACCCTTCGTCGGGCCCGCGGCTGATGGAGTGGTCGGAGTTCGACTCCGGCTTCACCGGGATCATGCTCACCTTCGAGCCGGGTCCGGACTTCAAGCCGGGCGGCGAACGCGCCAAGCTCAGCAAGGCGCTGCTGCAGTGGCGGCTGCCGTCGGGACGCGCCCTGCCGCTGGTGCTGCTCGCCAGCGCGCTGCTGCTCCTGCCCGGCATCGCGGGCCCCGCCTACTACCGGGTGTTCATCGACCGGGTGCTGACCGGCAACTCCCCCGGCATCCTGCCGCCACTGCTGATCGTGATGGCGTTCACCGCGGTGGCGATCTTCGTGCTCACCTCGGTGCAGCAGTACTACCTGCTGCGACTGGAGATCAGGGTCGGGCTGGTCGGCTCGGCCCGCTTCTTCCGGCACCTGCTCCGGCTGCCCATCGAGTTCTTCCTGCAACGCCGCCCGGCCGAGGTCGCCAAGCGGATCTCCACCAACGACACCGTCGCCGAGATCCTCTCCCGCGACCTCGCGCTGACCGTGATCAACATGGTGCTGGTGGTGTTCTACGCCGCGCTGCTGGTCCGCTACGACCCACTGCTCGGCGTGATCGGCGTCGGCATGGCGGCGCTGAACATCCTGGTCCTGCGCTGGGTCGCGCGGGCGCGCAAGGACGCGGTCACCGCGCTGCGCACCGACCGGGGCAACCTCACCGGCACCACCTTCGCCACGCTCAGCATGATCGAGACGGTGAAGGCCACCGGTGCCGAACCCGACGCCTTCACCCGCTGGGCGGGCTTCCTCGCCAAGGTCGTCTCCGCGCAGCAGCGGCTCGGCGTGCCCACCGCTGTGCTCGTCGTCGTACCGCCGCTGCTCGCCACGGTGAACACCGGCCTGATGCTGCTGATCGGCGGGCTGCGGGTGGTGGAGGGCGTGCTCAGCGTCGGCATCCTCATCTCCTTCCAGACCCTGCTCGCCGCGCTCAGCAGGCCGGTCACCCAGCTCACCAACCTCGGCGGCCGTCTGCAGGACCTCAGCGCCGACGCCAAGCGCATCCACGACGTGGAACGGCACCCGATCGCCCGCTGTTTCGAGCGCAGCGGCGACGCGGCGGAGATCGGCACCCGCCTGGAGGGCCGCCTCGAACTGCGGAACGTCACCTTCGGGTACGGCCCGCTGACCGACCCCATCATCACCGACCTCTCGCTGAGCATGACACCGGGCAGCCGGGTCGCGATCGTGGGCGGCTCCGGCAGCGGGAAGTCCACCCTGGGCCGCCTGCTGACCGGCCTGTACGAACCGCGCTCCGGGCAGATCCTGCTCGACGGCCACCCGCTGGACGAGATCCCGCGAACCGTGCTCGCCGGCTCGATGGCCTACGTCGACCAGGAGATCGTGCTGTTCGCCGGGACCGTCCGCGACAACCTCACCCTGTGGGACGAGGCCGTCCCCGACGAGGTGGTGCTCGCCGCGCTCCGCGACGCCGCCGTCTACGACGCCGTGCTCGCCCGCCCCGGCGGGATCAACTCGTTCGTCCGCGAGGACGGCCGCAACTTCAGCGGCGGCCAGCGGCAGCGGCTCGAACTCGCCCGAGCCCTCGCCTCGGAGCCGACCCTGCTCATCCTCGACGAGGCCACCAGCGCCCTGGACCCGGAGACGGAACACGTCATCATGGACAACCTGCGCCGCCGCGGCTGCGCCTGCCTGCTGATGGCCCACCGGCTGTCCACCATCCGCGACGCCGACGAGATCATCGTCCTGGACGGCGGCCGGGTCGCCGAGCGCGGCAGCCACGAGGAACTGCTCGCCGCCGACGGCATCTACACGCGGCTGTTCAACACCGGAGGAGGACTGTGAGCCCCCGCCGAAATCACCGGGATCACCGTCCCGCTGCTCGACACCGAAGGACGACCGTGAGCCCCCGCCAGGATCGTCCCGCTGCCCGGCACCGGAGGGGCACCATGAGCCCCGCCAGGATCACCGTACCGTCGCTCGACATCGGAGAAGCATCGTGAGCCCCGCCGCGCTCGCCGGGATCGCCATCCCACTGGACCTCGGCACCGACCGGTTCACGGTCCTCGACAACCCCGGGCGGATGCTGCTCGTCGAGTCGGGCCTGGTGGACCTGTTCGCGGTCAGGACCGTCGACGGCGAACTGAACGGACGCTGGAACTTCCTCGGCCGGGCCGAGGCGGGCATGGTGCTCGCCTGCGGGGCGCCTTCCGGTCCGCGCCACGTGATCGTGGCCCGCCCGGTGCCCGGCACCGTACTGGCCGACGTCCCGGTCGCGGTGCTGCACGACCTGCCCGCCGAGGCCGCCACCTGGCTGGTCAAGGGGCTCGGCCGAGGTATCGAACTGCTCGCCGAGGCGCTGCCCGCCACCCTGCCGCCCAGGCAGTTCGTCCCGCTGCCCGTCGAGGGGACCGCCGAACTGGAGGCGGGCCGCGCCCTGCGGTCGGTCGACGGCGTGCGCTGCGTGCGCGTCGAGGAGGGCGAGGTGGGCATCGGCAACAGCGACGGCCTGGTGTTCGGCGCGGACAGCGACATCTGCCTGACCGAGCGGGACTGGCTCCTCGCCCACACCAGGATCCGGCTGCGGACCCGCTCGCTGCACTCGGTCTTCGACGAGGGCGTACTGTGCGAGTTCCTCGCCGCTCACGCCGTCCGGCTGCTCGCCACCGTCGACGAACGCCTGGAGCGGCAGCGCGAGGAGGAGCGCGCCGCGCTCGCCGAACTGCGCGAACGCGAGAGCACCGTGCTGACGCAGGCCGTGCGCAGCTTCGACGCCGTACTGCGCGACACCGAGGTCCAGGTCAAGCTGGCCGACGTGGCCAACGACCCGCCCGCCCTCGCCGCGGCCCGGCTGGTCGCGGCGCACCAGGGGTTCGAGGTACGGCCGCCGGTACGGCGCGGGGGCCAGGACCGGCCGATGGGCGACCTGCAGGCGATAGCGCTCGCCTCCGGCGTCCGTACCAGGATGGTCCGGCTGGACGGCCCGTGGTGGACCCAGGACCTGGGCCCCATGGTGGGCAGCACCTCCACCGGCCGTCCCGTGGCGCTGCTCACCATGGGCCATGGCTACGTCATGGTGGACGACGGCGTGCTCACCCCGGTCACCGCGACCGTCGCCCGCGGCCTGGAGAAGCGGGCCCACGTGCTGTACCGGCCGCTGCCCGCCTCGGTCAAGACCGTCGGCGCGCTGCTGCGCCTGGGGCTCCTCGACGGCGGCAACCACCGTGACCTGCTGCGGTTCGCCGCCATGGGGGTGCTCGTCTCCCTGCTCGGACTGCTCGTCCCGATCATGACGGGCAAGGTGCTCGGCGTGTTCACCGTACGGGCCGAACTCGACCTCATCGTCCAGGGCTCCCTGCTGGTGATCGGCTCCGGATTCGTGATCGCCGCCCTGTCGGTGGTGCAGAACATCGCGGTGCTGCGGGTCGAGAGCCGCACCACCTCCGCCCTGCAGTCGGGCCTGTGGACCCGGCTGCTCTCCCTGCCCGCCGGCTTCTTCGCCCGCTACTCGACCGGCGAGCTGGGCACGACGGTGCTGGGCATCAGCTCGGCGCAGGAGATGCTCTCCGGGATGCTCACCACGGCCACGCTGGGGCTGCTCACCGGATCGGCGAACCTCGTCCTGGTCTACTTCTACGACGTGCGCCTCGCCCTGGTCGCCACCGCGCTCATGCTGTTCGGCCTCGGGTTCGCCTTCGTCGCGGGACGGATGCAGCTCCGCTGGCAGCGACAGGCCTACGAGCACGAGCGGACCATGTCGGCCAGGGTCTTCCAGATGCTCACCGCGATGCCGAAGCTGCGGGCCGCCGCCGCCGAGGAACGGGCGTTCGCCGAATGGACGCGTGAGGCCACCAAGGGCCGCTCGCTCACCGCCTCGGCCCGCCGCATCCAGAACGCGGTGACCACGTTCAACGCCGGGTTCCCGCTGGTCTGCACGGGGATCGTGTTCGCGGTGGTCGCCGGGCCGATGGCGGGCCAGGTCTCCGTCGCCACGTTCCTGCCGTTCTTCACCGCGCTCAGCCTGCTGCTCGCCTCCAGCCTCCAGTTCACCGCCGCCGCCGTCACCGCGATGGGCGTCGTGCCGATGCTGGAGAACATCAGGCCGATCCTGGAGGCCCGCCCGGAGACCGACGGCACCAAGGCCGACCCCGGCGACCTGTCGGGGCGGCTCGGGCTCAGCAAGGTGTCGTTCCGCTACGGCCAGGACGGCCCGCTCACCCTCGACGGGGTCGCCCTCTCCATCGAGCCCGGCGAGTTCGTGGCCCTCGTCGGTCCCTCGGGCAGCGGCAAGTCCACGGTGCTGCGGCTGCTGCTCGGCTTCGAGACCCCGCTCTCGGGCACCGTGCTCTACGACGGCCAGGACCTCGCGGAACTCGACGTCTCCGCGGTCCGCCGCCAGTGCGGGGTGGTGCTCCAGAACGGCGCGCTGCAGGCGGGCAGCATCCAGGCCAACATCGTCGGCAGCGGCGTCCACACCGTGGACGACGCCTGGGCGGCGGCCGAGATGGCCGGGCTCGCCGCCGACATCAGGGCGATGCCGATGGGCATGCACACGGTGCTCTCCGAGGGCACCAGCACACTGTCGGGCGGTCAGCGACAGCGCCTCATGATCGCTCGCGCACTGGTCGCCCGGCCCCGCATCGTGTTCTTCGACGAGGCGACCAGCGCGCTGGACAACCCCTCCCAGAGCCGGGTCGCCGAGAGCACCCGCCGCCTCAACGCCACCCGGGTGGTGATCGCCCACCGGCTCTCCACGGTGGTGGCCGCCGACCGCATCGTGGTGATGGACGAGGGGCGGATCGTCCAGCAGGGCACCTACGACGACCTCCTCGCCGACCGGGACGGGCTCTTCGCCCGCCTCGCCACCCGCCAGCTCTCCTGACCGGCGCATCGGACCGCCCGGCCCTCACACCGATCTGCTCGGCCTCCACACCGGTGTGCACGCCCCTGCATCGGTGTGCCCGACCTCGCGGGACCTCGCATGGTCGCGAACCTTCGTAGGTGAACCTTCGTGGGTGGCCGATGCCGGGACGGTCGCGACAGGAGGGCGGCACGGCATGTCGCCGGACGACGGCCCCGCTCTCGGGCGGGGCCGTCGCCGGTTCCACCGACTCCCACTACTTCCTACCGGAACGGCGTCCCGCCGGGCACCGCGCCCGGCGGGACCGGGGCGTACCCGGTGGCCCGGGTGGTGAAGGTCCCCCGGCCCTGGGTCCGGCTCCGCAGCCTGGTCGCGTACCCGAACAGCTCGGCGAGCGGCACGGTCGCGGTGATCACCACCGTCCCCGCCCGCGCGGCCGAGCCGGAGACCCGGCCGCGTCGCGCCGACAGGTCGCCCAGCACCCCGCCCGCGGCGTCGTCGGGCACGGTGACCGTGACCTCGACCACCGGTTCCAGCAGCACCATCGCACTGGCCCGCAGTGCCTCGCGCAGCGCGAACCGGCCGGCCGCACGGAACGCCATCTCCGAGGAGTCCTTGGGGTGGGTGGCCCCGTCGGTCAGCGTGACCAGAAGACCGGTCACCGGATGACCTCCGAGAGGCCCCTCGGCGAGCGCGTCCCGGCATCCGGCCTCCACCGCCCGGACGTACTCCCTCGGCACCCGCCCGCCGACGACGGTCGAGCGGAACACGAAGCCCGCCGCACCTCCGTCACCTTCACCGTCACCGACTCCGGTGCCGGTGCCGGTGCCGGTGTCCGCGAGGTTCTCCAGTGGCTCCACGTCGAGGACGACGTGGGCGAACTGCCCGGCGCCGCCGTCCTGCTTGACGTGCCGGTACAGCAGCCCCGACACCCCGCGCCCGACCGTCTCCCGGTAGGCCACCTGCGGCCGGCCGACCCCCACGTCCAGCCCCTGGTTACGGCGGATCTTCTCCACCGCGACCTCCAGATGCAGCTCGCCCATCCCGGAAAGCAGCGTCTGACCCGTCTCGGGGTCGGTCCGCACCACCAGCGAGGGATCCTCCTCGACCAGCCGTGCCAGCGCCGACGCCAACCGTCCGGTGTCGACGCTCCTGCGCGCCTCGACCGCGACGGAGACCACCGGATCGGCCGCCGTCGGCGGTTCGAGGACGATCGGCGCCTCGGGCGCGCACAGGGTGGCGCCGGTACGGGCCGACTTCAGCCCGACCACCGCGACGATGTCCCCGGCCACTGCCAGGTCCACCTCCGTGTTCCGGTCGGCCTGCACATGCAGGATCCGGCCGATCCGCTCGGTACGCCGCGCACCCGCGTCCAGCACCGTGTCCCCCTTCCGGATCGTCCCCGAGTAGACGCGCAGGTAGGACAGCCGTCCGGTCGCCGTCGAGTTCACCTTGAACACCAGCGCGGTGAACGGCGCCGCCGGGTCGGCGGCCCGCTCCAGCACCGCACCGTCCCGGGAACCGTCCGAGAGGCCGTTCCGGGCATCGTCCGGAGCACCGTTCCGCGAACCGCCGAGGAAGCCGTTTCGCGAGCCGTCCGGGGCACCGCGCTGGAAGCCGTCCCGCGAACCGTCCAGGCTGCCGCCCCGGGTGCCGCGTACGGGCGGCACGTCCAGCGGCGAGGGCAAATAGGCGACGACGGCGTCCAGCAGCGGCTCGATCCCCCGGTCGCGGTAGGCCGATCCGCACAGCACCACCACGCCCTCCCCGGTACGGGTCAGGTCGCGCAGTGCGGCGTCGAGAGTCGGCGCGGAGATCTCCGACTCGGCGCAGAACTCCTCGAACGCGACCGGGTGCAGTTCGGCCACCGCCTCCTCAAGCAGGCGGCGGCGCCGACTCGCCTCCTCGCGCAGGACGTCCGGCACCGGTGCCTCCTCGAACGTGTCACGGCCGCCGGCCCAGACCAGCGAACGCATACGTATTAGGTCCACCACGCCGGTGAACCCGTCCTCCCGCCCGATCGGCAGCTGGACCACGAGCGGTACCACCCGCAACCGCTCGCGGATCGACGCGACCGCCGCGTCGAGGTCGGCACCTGAGCGGTCGAGCTTGTTGACGAAGGCGATCCGCGGCACCCCGTGCCGGTCGGCCTGCCGCCACACCGACTCGCTCTGCGGTTCGACGCCCGCGACGGCGTCGAACACCGCGATCGCGCCGTCGAGCACCCGCAGCGAGCGCTCCACCTCGTCGGAGAAGTCGACGTGGCCGGGGGTGTCGATGAGATGGATTCGGTGGTCGTTCCAGACGCAGCTCACCGCCGCGGCGAAGATGGTTATTCCACGGTCGCGCTCCTGGGAGTCGAAGTCGGTGACGGTCGTCCCTTCGTGCACCTCGCCACGCTTGTAGGTGGCGCCGGTGACGTACAGGATCCGTTCGGTGACGGTGGTCTTGCCCGCGTCGACGTGGGCGAGGATGCCCAGGTTGCGGACGCCGGTCAGCGAGTCGGTGATACGACGGTGCGGGTTGGTGCGCACGGCCCATGGCCTTTCGGAATGATTCCGGACAGGACTGCGCGATTCCCGGACGTTCTCGGACGGGACGATCTGGGTTCAGGTCGTCAGGTGGCCCCCGGCACGGCATGGCCGCACGGGGACATGCCCCGTGGGCCGACTCGGCGGCGGGGGTCTGAAGGTCAGAGGTTCGTCACGGGTGGTCGACGTCGGCCGCGCGGCCGGCGTCGGGCACCAACGAAGACACCAGGATCACGTCGAAGCGTGACGGGGGAACGACCACGGCGGTGCGATGACGCACGACATGCTCCCCTCACTGGTCAGGACGCGCACGCCACGGTGTCGCGGCGGCACATGATCAGTGGCGAGTGTACTGAGACCGGCATGGGCGGTAAATCGGTTTTCTCCCGTACGAACCCGTGAGCCGCGGATCTGCGAACCCGCGAACCTACGGACCTGCGGGACCCGCAAGGGGCGCCGACGAATGTCCGCGAACAACCCGAGGACGGCCGTAACGCTCGCCGACAAGGCGGACATGTGGGCAGTGCCGGATCGTCGACGTGGAAGGGGACCCGTGAACTCACCGGAGGAACGGTTCGCCGCGCTGTTCGAAGAGACTCATCAGCCCTTACTCGCCTATGCCGCGCGGCGGGTGACCGATCCCGCGGACGCGGCCGACGTGGTGACGGAGACGTTCCTGGTGGCCTGGCGTCGGCTGGAGGAGGTTCCCGAGGGTGAGCAGGCACGCCCCTGGCTTTTCGGGGTGGCACGCAAGGTCCTCGCCAACCTCTACCGCGGGGAGCGCAGACGGCACGCGCTGGCGGAGAAACTGCGATCGTACATACCCGAGGTGGCGCCGCCGCCCGACACGGTGATCTCCCCGGTCGAGGCGGCCATGAGCCGGCTCGGCGACGACGACCAGGAGCTTCTCCGGCTGCTCGCCTGGGAGGAGCTCACCCGCGACGAGATCGCCCTCGTCCTGGGCGTCTCGCGGGCGACGGTCCGCGTACGCCTGCACCGCGCACGGGGGCGCCTGGCGAAGGAGTTACGGGCACAGGAGACGGCCGGTCGCGTGAGCCTCCACCGCGCGGCGGCGCAAAGGACATCGGACGTACTCGTGGCGAAGGGGCGGGCACGGGTCCGTTCCGCAGTGAAGGAGCAGCGATGAGAAACGACGACGACGTGCTCGCGCGGCTGCGTGCGGCCGACCCGATCCTCGGCGCCGACCTGTCCCGCACCGATCGGGGGGCACTCGACGACCTGCGGGAGGGGATCATGCTCACGGACCGGGGAACCCCGGCTCGCAGGGAGCGCTGGGGCACACTGAGCCGAGGTGGCGTGGTCGCCGTCATGGCGGCCCTGCTGCTCGGCGGCGGGGTCGCCTACGCCACCTACCAGCAGATCTACACCCCCGCCGGCATCGGCGACGTGTCCTGCCTGACAGAGTGGGCCGGTCCGGAGGCCGAGGCGCGAGACGGCATCAGCGGGCCGGATCTCACGGGTGATCCGGTGGCCGACTGCCGGCTCTACCGGGAACAGAGCGGTCGGCCGCCCATCCCCGACCCGGTGGTGTTCCGTTTCAACGAGAACGTGTACGTGGCGCCGCGATCGCAGGTGCCGCCATCGGCGATCGTGATGGGACCGGCCGCGCCACGGGACACCTCCGTACGGGAACTGAAGTCCGTCCTTGGCGACTGGGTGGACGGGATGAACTCCCGCTGCTTCTCCGAGACCGAGGCCATCGAGTTCGCTCGGGAACAGCTGAGCAGGCTGGGGCTTGAGGGCTGGCGGTTCAAGGTCATTCCTCCGAATCCCCAGCCCGGAGATCCGGGCGGGCCGTGCTCGTACGCCGAACCGGACGGCAAGAACAACACGGTGGACGTGTATCCCAACCGCCAGCGCGACCTCAATGTGAAGAACACCGGCACGGTCGACCCGTTCGTGTACGAACTCCGTGACGCGCTCCGGGAGGGCATCGCCTCCCGGTGCGTCGGCCTGGACGAGGCGGAGCGCCTGGCCAGGCAGGCTCTCGGGACGACGAATTACCGCTGGCCCCTCGCGGTGATGCCCGACCCCGCCGCCTCCTGCACGCGCGTCGACCTGGAGGTCGCCGGCAGCATCCAGATCACCCTGCGCGGCCCCAAGGTCGCCAATCCCTAAAGTCTCGTGCCCTCGCCCCGGCCGATCCGAGTCTTCCCGAGGCGAATCCGCCCCGGACCGAGCCGCCCCGGCGCGAGGTGCCGTGCAACCGAATCGCTCCGGTCTCATCACCGTTCAGCCGCCTACGGCCACAACTGCACCCGGTAGAGCTCGCCATGGACGACGTCGGAAGGGAAGTCAGGCTCCTCGGTATTGGCCGGCTTTCTGGTCTGTACACGAACCGACCAGGAAGCTTCCTTCACCCCGGTATCGAATGGAAGACACTCGTCCCACCCCTCGTAAAAATACTGAACCAGACCGATGGCCCCGGAACCGAGATGCAATTTCCCCTCCCACATCGGAGTCCAAGCGGCGTGCTGCTCCGGTGGCCCGTCCCAGCGCTCGTACCTGACGTGGATCACGGACTTCGCCAGAGAGCCGCTGTCGATGACCACGCCGTTAGGTCCAACTGAAATCATCGGCTGTCCCGGCAGGCTCTCAGCAGAGAACGGTGCGCCAACGGGCTCACCGTCCGCGGTCACCTCTGTAACGAGGAATTCACTGCCTGCGTGGATACGGATGGAGTCGAGGGCACAGGCGAGAAGGACTGCCACAGCGATAGAACCTTTCCAACACAGCCCGAACCAGCCGACACCTGTGAGCCCGGCCGATGTCAGCTATGCGACGTCGGGCCGTGTCATCAGCGGCGAGCGCAGCTGTGACGCCAGAGCGGAGTTGGTCAGGGGCACGATGTTCCATATCGCGACCGCCGTGCCCGCTTCGGCGTCGACCACCAGCCGGACCCGGTGCGGGCTGTTGATGACGTAGAGGTCGGCGACGAAGGTGTCGTCCTGCCAGGCGCCGGCCGCGACGACGGGCCGACCGAGCGGTGCGCTCTCCCGCCAATCGTCGTGGCCGACCTCGACATTGAGGGACGGCCCCAGCCCCACGATCCACCCACCGTCCACGGGATCGACGGTCACCGTGGTTCCTTCGGGCAGCGGCGAATCCCTGGCGGAGGCGTCGAGGCTCGCCTTGACCGAACGCTTCGGGCCGGCCGAACCCGACACCGGCGCGAGTGACAGCCGCCGCAGCCGATCGGCGAGGATCTCGTCGTCCCGGGCGCTTCCCTCCTGGTCCAGGCCGGGCAGCAGACACTCCCACAGCGGGTCGAGTATCGCCTCCCCCTGCGTCACCGCGGCGGTCACCGCGACCACGAGATCGTGCGACGGAACGACCAGGCAGAACTGGCCGAAGGCGCCGTCGGCGCGGTAGCCGTGACGCGACATCCAGAACTGGTAGCCGTACCCGCGAAGCGCGTCGAGGTTCTCCGACCAGCCCTCGATCTGCAGGGTCTCGATGTGCCGTCCGGTCGCGAGCTCCACCCATTCGCGCGGGATGAGCTGCCGGTCGCCCCACAGGCCGCCGCGCAGCAGCAGCTCACCGAAGGCGGCGACGGCCTCGGTCGTGAGATGCAGCCCCTGGAATCCGAAGACGGCACCGCTCGCCACCCGGTCCCATTCGGCATGGTCGACGCCCATCGGCGCGAAGAGGCGCTCGTCGAGAAGTTCCGGGAGGCCCTGGCCCGTGACCCGTTCCACCATCCGGGCCAGGATGAAGGTGGTCGGGTTGTCGTAGGCGTGCCATGTCCCCTCGGCTTCGGGAAACGGTACGCGCAGGAAGCCCTTCACCAGGTCGCCCGGTTCCAGTCGCCATGCGTCGGCGAGGCTGTCCGTGCGGTGTCCGGCCGTCATCGACAGCAGGTGGTGAACGGTGACGCGGCGTCCCTGTTCGGAGATGTCGTCCGGAACGTGGTCGGGCAACACGTCCACCACCCGATCGTCGAGCGAAAGCAGCCCGTCGGCGATCGCGAGCCCCACGGCGACCGAGGTGAACGACTTGGTCACCGAGTAGAGCAGGTGCGTGCGCTCGGCCGAGTACGGGGCCCACCAGCCTTCGGCGACGACGTGACCGTGGCGTACGACCATGATCGAGTGACACTCGACCGACTGTGCTTCGAACCGGTCCAGCAGCGTGATGATCGAGCGGGACGACATCCCCGAGGCGGCCGGTGTCGACCGTGGCAGCAGGGCACGATGAGAGGGCATCCAGGCACCGTAACAAACCCGCCAAATCCACTCAATGGAGTTACGGGACGTCGTTTGCTCGTTTTCTCCACGAAACCGCGCTTCACGCGCGAGTCCGGATCCACCGCAACCACCGCGCCGACTCCTCCGAATCATCGCCCATATCTCACGTCGGCGAAAAAAGGAAATTAACGCCGCGAATCCAGCGTGCGGACCGAAATTCATTGAACGAGAGACCGGAAATGTTCTTGAGTGGATTTCCGACGTCGTAGCGCTGCTGAGAGCCGGGATGCGCCGTCCTGAATCGAGTTCGCGCCGAGGAGAGCCGATCACCACACGGTGACGGCGTATGACGCCCGAAGGATAGGGCATCGGAGCCTTGGGCGCCCTGTTCCGCCAGATGAAAATCGCTCAGCCTGGAACTAGAGTGAAAAAATTAAAACAGGCTGAGGAGATGATGGAGTCGATGTCGCCGGAAATGGGGCCCACGTCGCCGGACTTCAGCGGAATCGACCCTGATCTGATGCGAGGCTTCATCACCGCGCTGGAGCGCGGTCGCGATGTGATCGGCGAGCAGTCCGCTCGGATCCGGCAACTGTTCGCGGCGGCGGAGGTGTCGGCGGTGGGGCTGCGGCCGATCGGGGAGATCGGCGGCTGGATCGGCGACGAGCTGCCGAAACTACGCCAGCGCCTGGAGACGATCGACCAGGACCTTCCCCTGATGGTGGGAGACGCCCCCCACATCCCCAAACAGGGCTCGGCGTGGACCGGCGGCCAGGTCCAGGACCCGTTCCAGTGGGGGCTGCTGCCCTACGACGAGAAGACGGGAAAATCCCCTGCGGGCAACGCCAAGAAGGGCGTCGAACTCGCCGACAAGTTCAGGCACCTCCCCAAGCCGTCCCCCGGCCTGCCCGACGCCACCTACGACCGGGTCCTCGACAAGCTCGCCGACAAGCAGAAGGACGGCTACTTCACCGCCGGGTTCTTCCGGTCCCTCGGCCCCAAGGGCATGATCGACATGATCAACCGCCTGGAGAAGTACGACAAGAAGGCGGCCGACAAACACCGGAAGGTCATGAGCGACGCCCTCACCACGGCAATCGGCACGCAACCAGCCGTCCTCGGCTCCGCCTGGCAGGCCGACAACCTCAAGGAGGCACCGACCCACGAGTTGGCGTCCCTGCTCAGACACGGCATGTTTCCCACCGCGTGGCTCACCGAGATAGCGCGCAGCAGGGTGGGCAAGCCGGTCGGTGACGGCGACGGCTCCCGCCCCCGACGCTGGGAGACCGACCTCGGCCCACTGCTGCCGGCCCTGGCCAACAACCCCGACGCGGCGAGGAGCCTGTTCAACGCGATGTCCCGTGAAGACCTCCGAGACGTCTTCACCGAGCTCAACCGTTTGGGGGCCACCGAGGTCGTCGTTTTCCCCTGGCTGAAGATAGAAAAATCACAATCTCCCTGGCAGGTGCCGAAGAGCATGAACTTCGACGTCGGTGCGGAGTTCGGCCGTATGCTCGCCACCGCAGGTGGAGCCTATGACAAGGGACCACACAGTCCCGAGGCCGCGAAGTTCGCCTTCAACGTCATGACCATCATGGGAGACCTCAAGGACACCGACGGCACCGCGGACTCTCCGGCCACCCCGATGGAGGTCGCACCGCATGCCAGGATCTTCATGTCGACTCTGGCCGGCGCCTACGCCGCCGAGATCACCGAGGGCGCGAACATCGGCGATACCAACATGACCGAGGAGAGCACGCTGAAGCCCTTCACCTCGGCCTTCGGCATGACCTCCGCGTTCACCCTGAGCCCGAAGGACACCTACCGCTTCCTCAAAACCTTCGCCGACTCCCCTGCGAACCTTCTCCCGTTCGACCAGGCGATGGGCGGCCTCTCCCAGAAGCTCATCGCCGACGCCTCGGAGAAGACCCGCCGCACCGGAGACGTCGACCACCTGGACCGGGTCTTCACCGCCCTGGGCAACGTACGCGGTTTCGAACTCGCCGCCGTCGAGAAGGTCCAGGGAAACCTGGACTCGATCGACGAGCAGGCGAAGGACACGTTCAACTTCTTCCGCGACGCCGCCATCGGAATCGCGAGCATGTACATCGGAAGCGGCGCGGTCGCGGCCTACGCCTGGTACGCGCTGAGCACCGGCCTCTCGGGCTACGGCGCCTTCATCGAAGATGACCCCGAGACCCGGATGGACCGGACCAACGCGGCGGAGCGGGTGGCGACCCTCGGCCGTCAGCACATGTACGCGCAAATGCTCATGGCCAATGGCTTCGTTCCCAAGGTGACACCCGCCGAGTTCCAGGCCGACCGCGCGTCCATCACCGACGCCAAGGGCAACCTCAAACCGTTCTCCGAGTTGATCAAACCACCCGACGTCCCCCTCACCGATGCCAAGGGCAACCTCAGGCCGCCTTCCGAGTTGGTCGCGAAGGGGGACGAAGGACTCAAGGCGTTCGAACGGTGGATGATTGCCAACGGGATGGGGAAGGACGAGACACTCTCGCTCGGAGAGCTATCCAACAGAACGGCGAATCGATTTGACGGTGGCGCCAAGCGTGGTCAGGAGCGTACATCTGTCTTCGATAGCTGACTCAGGAGATCGGAAGGCACTCGGTCTCGCCCCTAACCGCGTACTGACCGTTAGCCGGAGACTCCAAGATGATCACTGTCTTGTACTCGTCATTGGCGAGCCGGATGGGGGCGTTACCTCGATCTTCGATGATCCGATAAGGAGCAACCGAGGAGAGCGCTCCTACCATGAAGGTGTTGAGTCCATCGGGATTGCTCGTCGACGCGGAGTCTCTGGCTGCAGCAGCAAAGGTTCTCTTGGCCTTCCCTTCCCCACACGGAATATCACGCCCACCAGAATCCGTAATTCGGACATCCAAAACATGGCTTTCCCTCATCAATTCAGTGATGTGCGATTTAAGCGTCTCCCCCGCTTCGGCCGCCGTGGGGCCACTATCCCCACATCCGGACACTGTCGACACCATAATCATGCAGACCAAAACACCGCGCCATGCAAAACGTGTCACACATTCCTCCAGAGCTGGCCCAGGTGCTGTAGATCCAATAATGTCCAATAGTCCGCCCGATGTATCGGCATCCGAAGAGGGGATATGAATCCTGGCCCGGACGGCCTGGCGCCCAACCCGCGGCGTCAGGTGCTGGAACAGACATTGGTGGAACTCAAGGCGAGAGTCGCTCTCCTTGAGGCCGCGCTCGACCCGGCTCATGGCCAGCTCACCGGCAAGTCGGTGTGGGTCGGGCCGAAGGCCCGGACCTTCACCCAGGATTTCACAGCCCGTAACAACCGGCTGCGCCAAACGGCCAGGGCGCTCATCGACACGATCGAAGAGGAGCTCCGGTCGGCTCCGGCGAAGGTTCCGCCCTCCACCACGCGACAGTGACGCATCGGACCGAAACCTGACCGGAAGCCGACGCTACCGACTCACGTCATGCTTCGTGACGCGTGGCCAGGTTGCCGAAGCCATCACTCTTGATGCCGACGATGAAAGCGTCCCATTCGGCCGAGGTGAAGGCCAGCACGGGACCCTCAGGGTCCTTGGAGTCACGGACCAGGACGAGCAGGTCTGCATCCGGGCCGGGTTCGGCCTGGGAGGTCTCGGCGAGAGCGACTTCGACGCAGTCGGGACCATTACCGCTCAGAGTGCTCTTGTTCCAGGCGCCGACCTCAACGCAGTCCTGACCAGCACCGCTGAGAGAGCTCTTCTTCCAGACGCCAACTTCAACGCAGTTGGAACCGTTACCACTGCGGCTACTCTTGCGCCACTCGATACGGGACATGTCCACTTCAAGCCTCCTTTTTCCTTCAGCACCGGGCATATCTCAGGTGAATTGCTCGATCATTTTCTCGATCAACGCCTTTGAGTTGTCCGGGCCAAGCGCTACCGCCCGCAGGTGATCAAAGGCCAGCGTATACCAGTACATTTCACTGTCATTCTCTACATACAGACTACTCGTCATAGTCTCGACATACACCACAGCAGGATCGTAGAGTTCACGGAACTCCATGACAGCGAAGGTGCCAGCGGTTGCCGGATGGATACCAGCGGCAAGCGGCAGTACTTGGATCGTGACGTTGTCCCGGTCCGCTAGCTCAAGAAGCTTGATGTACTGCCCCCGCATGGTCCCCGTCGAACCGACCTGGCGAATAAGAGCAGCTTCGTCGATCACGGTCCAGAACCGGACAGGGCTCTCTTCTCTCAGCAAAAGCTTCTGACGAGTCATGCGGACTTCGACACGGCGCTCCACTTCTGCGGGCGAGGACAGGGCCATCAAGGCAGAACGGATGACTTCGCGAGCGTAGTCCTCTGTCTGGAGCAGACCGTGCACAAGCACTCCGTCGAAGCTACGAATGAACGCAGCGTCCGCTTCGAGTTGGATATAGGTCGCATAGTCACTCGGCAGCGAGCCTGCATAGGCGTCCCACCATCCCTTCATACGCGCTGTTCGCGCCAGCGAATACAGGGCAGACCGCTTGCTCGCATCGACTTCGTACAGGTCCAGCAGGCGAGTGAGGTCCGGAGACGTGATCCCGACGCGGGCCGTCTCGATCCTGGACACCTTCGCGACGGACCATCCAACGCCCTGGGCGGCATCTTCGAGTGTCATCGCCTTGAGATCCCGCAGCCTACGAAGCTCGCTGGCCAGTCTCCGACGCCGAACGGTGGGGCCACGCCCTGCTGCCATCACAACCTCCCGAGTTGACTACCGACAGTGTGCACCCATCAGCGATCCGTGACAGCAGAATCGGGAAGTTGGAAAATCGGTAACTTTGCAGAACCGCTTGATAACTCAACGTACACGCTGGACTATCTGACTGTGTTGTGAGGCCAGAGGTCAAGGGAGCCCACGACACACCGCGCCATATGACCCACAGGACACAACGGGAAGGGCGGGCGAGGGATGAGGATTCGTGATCTTCAGGGGTGGGGTGGTGAGTTGCTGGAGTTGGCCTGGGAATTGAACGATCTCGGGTTCGACTCCGTGGTCAGGCTCTCGCCCGGTCGGCGGCCGAGCGTGGAGATCTTCGTCCCCCCGGGGCGATCAAGGGTCGCCACAGCTCAGCGGGGCCGCACGTCGGTGTTCACCTGGCGGCGGCGAGACGACAGCCACGCCCGACGGAGCAGCGACGGGCAAAAACGCAACAGCATGCGGGAGGCGGCCGAGCGGCTGGTGGAGGTGGCGCGGTGAGGGCGCTGGGGCTGCTGGGCCAGGTCGAGGTGCCCGCGCAGATCGCCGCCGTCCCCCGGGCCCGCCGCTACGTCCGCGACCTGCTCAAAGGGCTCGACCACCCGCACACCGACGACGCGCTCCTCCTGCTCACCGAACTCGTCACCAACTCCGTACGCCACTCCGACTCCGGCCGCTGCGCCGGCGGACGAATCACCGTCGCCGTCGCCCACCACGATGGAACGCTCCACATCGACGTGATCGACGCCGGATCGGCGGCCGGACACCGGCCCCTGCTGCGCGCGAACGTCTCCCCCGAAAGCGGTGGAGGACGCGGACTCTGGCTGGTCAGAGAACTGTCATCGGCCTGGGGCTGGTACGAGATCCTCGCCGGCCGCGTGGTGTGGTTCCAGCTGAACGACCGGTGACCCCGTGATCCGCTGGGACCACCCACCCCGCTGCGCGCTCCCCCCACCTCCTCGGCCGAAGCCCTCCTGACCGGCGGCACGCCTGAGGTTCGAGCGGCTCGCCGACCAGGAGGGCGGGGCCGTGACCGTCACGGTGAGGGTGTGGGATGACGGTCACGCGGGAGATCAGTCCTTCGGAAGCTCGCCGAGCCTGTCGGTGAAGCCCATGTCGGCCAGCGCCACGCGCAGTAGCGGCACATCCTTCTGCACCACGTCGTACTCGAGCAGTTCGGCCGTACCCGGGTCGATGACCAGGCGGAAGGTGAGCGCGTCGGCCGCCGAGGAGGAAAGGGCGACCCCTGTACGCCCCAACACGTCCTTCGCCTCACCCTGCGAGGTGATGCCCGGCTGGTCGGCGAGCACCTTGAACAGGGCGGACCGGGTGCCCGGCGTGATCGGCGCGGTCATCAGGTCCACGCCCGTCTGCCAGAGGTAGACGGCCTTGCCGGAGCCCGCGGAGTTGGGGCTGCGCTTCCAGAGGTCGTCCAGGTGGCGCTTGAGCTCGTCCTTGCCGGTGGGCAGCTTGGTGACGTTCCGCAGGTTCAGGCTCGGGTTGTCGATCGACAGGATCGGCTCGAAGGTGTCGTCGGTGGTCCTGGGCTTGTCGTCCGCCAGTATGGGCGACCCCGCCGCCTTCCAGGCGGCCTCGTCCTGCGGGGAGCCGAACGTGACCTTCACGTCCTGGTTGCTCGCCCTCCGGCCGACCTCGCCCGCCTTCATGGCACGCCAGGTCTCGCGGGTGTCGGCCAGGTATGCCTCGTACGGCAACTCGGCCGGCTCCGCCTTGGTCTTGGCGGTGGACTCGCCGGGGGCGTTGTCCACCTTCTGCAGGGTGCGCTCGTTGACGTACCAGTAGCGGCCGGAGTGCGCCGGTTCCCGGCGCGCGGTCGAGGCCGCGGCCAGCAGGAACGTGCGGGCGTCGGCCACGCGTTCTGGCGCGCCCTGCGTCGTGGAGGCGACCACGGCGCCGCTCGGGCCCGTACCGGTCGGGTCCGCACCGGAGCCGCCGGTCGTGACGACGACGGCCGTGGCCGCGAGCCCGGCGGCCACCGTGCCGGCCATGAGGAAGTGCGGCCACCGCAGGCGCGGCCGGGCAGGGCGGGCGGGCCCGGCCTGTTCGGTACGCGGAGTGGCGAAGGCGCGGGCCAGGTCGCCCGCCCGGCGGCGCCGGTAGCCGTCTTCGGTCAACTCGTCCAGCTCACTGGGCCTGAGCCGGGCGAACGTACGGTCATCCATGAAAGGGGTCTCCAAAGGGGTGCGGATCAGGATTCGAGACTGCGAACGCGGCGTGGGCCGCCGACGTGCATCGCCTGGGTGAGGCGCTTGCGCGCCCGGTGGAGCCGGACGTTGTACGTGCGGACCGAACACCCCATGACGGTGGCGGCCTGCTCCGGTGGCAGGCCGTACCAGGTGGCGAACACCATCGCCTCCACGTCCTGCTCGGGCAGGGCCGACAGCGCGGCCAGGGCGTTCTCCCTGTCGATGACGTGCTCGGCCACGTCCCACGCCACCTGGTCGCGTGCGGTGGTGAGTGCGGCTATCCGATCGACCAGGGCTTGGCGGCGGGTGCGCGAGTCGCGCTGCTTGGCCAGCAGGTTGCGGGCCACACCGAGCAGCCAGGGCAACGCCGGCTCGGGGAGTTCCGCGAGCCGCCTCCACGCCACGAGGAACGTCTCGCTGCAGACGTCCTCGGCCACGTCGCGCTCGGCCCGCAGCAGGGCGTAGCCGAGCACGCTGCGGTAGTGCCGGTCATACAGGTCGGTGAATCGTTCTTCGGGATCGTCCACACCAAGTAGTCCCTCCGAACGCGTCCGGATTACCGCGTCCCGTCGATTCATCCCTCATGCTCGCGGCACCATATGGGCTGACGGCGACCATCCACGCACGCCGCAAGGCCACCACCTGCGCGATGACCCGCCTACGGCGAAGCAGACCATGTGGATCGCCCTACTTCACGAACTGGCGCGATAGCCGGACTCACCCTGTCCCTTGATCACACCATCCGGCTTGACGACTGAGGGGAAGCAGGCGGATACCGACCGTGTCGTGTCCTCTGGGGCACGGAAGTGGCGCCGGGAACCCCCCGATGGAATCGGGAGCCCGGCGCTTGCGCTTTCTCCCTTCACGTCTCCGACGCTTCCAGGAATGTGACACGGTCTTCAAACAGCGGCCACCATCGCTGATCTCCCCCAGCCATCCGGTCACGATCCCCGCGACGACATCGGCCGTCCACAGCGCGGCATCCGAGCTGGCTCGTTCCCAGCCGACCGACATCTCAGTGGCGATACGCCCACTGAGCTTCCACGGCCGGGTTGGCTCCACGGTGAACTGAGTCAACGGATAGGCTGCCAAAATGACCTTCTGGAAAGCCGGGGCCGCCTACCTGGGCACATGCCGTCATCGTGCTTTCCTGCCGGGTCGTCACCTTTCTGGCCCTCACCCGGAGACACGATGCCTCCTTCTGCCGACCCCACCGTCTCCGTCACTCTGGCGGAGATAGCCAGGATCGCCGGTGTCGGGCGCGCGGCCGTCAGCAACTGGCGCCGCCGTCACGACAGTTTTCCCACGCCGGTCGGCGGTACGGACACCAGCCCGCAGTTCGCGCTGTCGCAGGTGGAGGAGTGGCTGAGGCGGCAGGGCAAGCTCGACGAGGTCGGCAGCCGGGAACGGCTGTGGCCGGAGTTCGAGGCGCTCGGTGACCGCGACGCGATGGGGAGGGCGATCGCCGTCGCCGGTGCCCGGCTCGCGAGGCTCACCGGTGAGGAGGCGGGCCTCGATGACACCGCCGAATGGCTTCCGGGCGGCGCCGACCTCTCCGACGCCCAGCGGTCCCTGGTGGAACGCGCGGTCGGCCTGGCGAAGAAGCACGGGGCCCGGGACACCTTCGACTTCCTGCTCGGCCGCTGGCTCGACACCCACGTACGGCAGATCAATGTCACGCCGCCCCCGCTGGCGGCGTTGATGGCCGAGGTCGCCGGATTGTCGCGCGACGGCGAGGCCGGTGACGTCGGCACCGTGCTCGACCCCGCGTGCGGCACGGGCGGTCTCCTGCTCGCCGCCGCCCGGCAGTGGGCCGGTACGGCGGACGCGCCTGCCTCGGGTGCCCCGCTGAGACTGCTCGGCCAGGACGTGGACGCGACCCAGGCGGCGCTCGCCGCCGTACGGCTCCTGCTCGCCGGCCGTTCCCCGGAGCGTGACAGCGCCTGGGAGGTCGACGTACGGGCGGGGAACACGTTGCGCGCCGATCCCCAACCCGATGTCCGCGCCGACGTGGTGCTGTGCAACCCGCCGTTCAACGAACGCGACTGGGGATACGAGGAACTCGCCACCGACGCCCGCTGGACGTACGGCCTGCCTCCCCGCACCGAGCCGGAGCTCGCCTGGACGCAGCACGCGCTGAGCCGCCTGGCACCCGGCGGGACGGCCGTGCTGCTGCTGCCGCCCGGTGTCGCCTCCCGCAGGGCGGGGCGCCGGGTCCGGGCGGGGCTGCTCCGCAGCGGTGTGCTGCGCGCGGTGGTCGCCCTGCCTCCGGGGTCCGCGCCCCCGCACAGCGTCGCGCTGCACCTGTGGGTCCTGCGGGCACCGGCCGAGGGCGGAACGGACGCGGGGGCCGGGGTGCTCCTGGTCGACGCGGCCGACGTCCAGCAGGAGCCGTCGGGGGGAACGCAGCGAGCGGGCAGGGCGGCGATCGACTGGCCCCTCCTGCACAGGCGCGTGGTGTCGGCCGTCCAGGAGCTCCGGACGATCCAGGCGGCCTGGACGGGCCAGGCACCCCAGGCGGCCCGGACGACTCCGGCGGCTCCGGTGGGAGACGCCGACGGGGAGCGGTCGGCCGATCACGCCGTGGTCCCGGTGATCGACCTGCTGGACGAGGAGGTGGACCTCACCCCCGCGCGGCACGTCCCGAAGAAGGCGACCTCCGCGAACCTGGGCCTGCGGCGCTCGTGGAACCGGTTCGGCACCCTCCTGCACGAGCTGCGCGATCTGACCGCGACCCTGTCCGCCCTCGAACTGAGCGGTGAGGAGCTCGCGGGCCAGGGCACGGTGACCGTGGGCGACCTGCTGCGGGCGGGTGCGCTCACGATGCGGGCCGGGCAGCAACCGGCCGACGGCCTGGTGCGCACCGGCGACGCCCCCGACGACGCCGTACGCGTGCTGACCGTCGCCGACATGCCGGCCGGAGGCAGATCGTCCGGCTGGCTGACCGCGTCCGACGCCTCCGCGGGAGAGAACGCGGGCGGCCTCACGCTGACCGCACCGCAGGAGGTGGTGGTCGTCGGCGCCCACCGGGCGTTCGGCGCCTGGGTCGACACCGACGCCCCCACGGTGCTGGGCTCCCAGTTGTACGCCCTCCGGGCCGATCCGGCACTCCTCGATCCCTGGTTCCTCGCCGGTTGCCTGCGCGCCCCGGCCAACGCGAGGCAGGCGGGCACCCACGCCTCGACGTCCTCCCGCATCGACGTCCGCAGGCTGCAGGTGCTGCGGCTCCCTCTCGACGAGCAGCGTCGCTACGGCGAGGCCTTCCGGCGGCTCACCGCCTTCGAGCGATCACTGCGGGAGGCGGGGACGATCGGCGGGAAGCTGGTCGACGGTCTGACCGACGGCATCGCCGCCGGGAGGCTTCCGGGAAACCGGCCGTGATCTCCACCGAATAACACCTCGAACCGGACGCCACCTCACACCGGACGCAATCTTCACCGGGCACCCCCCGGAACCGGCCGCGCCCCCCTCCGGACAACACCCCAGACCGGACGTGATCTCCACCGGACACCCCCGGAGCCGGTCACGATCCCCTCCGGACGACACCCCAGACCGGACGCGGGCGATCGCCTGGGCGTTCGCGACATCGCAGCCGGACACGGCGAGCCTCCATGCCCTGGCAACATTTCATGATTTATCTGGGCATCGGACCTGGTTTGCCGACTGGGGGTAAACGATGTTCGATGTACCCCAGTTCGCGTTCCTGTCACAGTGGTCCGCACCTGCTGTGCCAACCGTAAGAAGGCGGTAGGCATGGATTTTCGGGTTCTCGGCCCGCTGGAGGTTCATCATGACGAGGCTCGCCTGGGGCTGGGCGGTCCACGTCAGCGGGCGGTGCTGGCGCGGCTGCTCGTCGCGGGTGGCGCGCTCGTCCCCACCGATACCCTGATCGACGACCTGTACGGTGACGCCCCGCCGCCGAGCGTGGTGGCCACCGTCCAGGCGTACGTGTCCAACCTGCGCCGGATCATCGAGCCGGAACGCCCGCCGCGCACCCCGCCTCGACTGCTCGTCGGGCGGCCGCCCGGTTACCTGCTCGCCGCGACCGACGTCGACGCGGCCCGGTTCACCGAACTGGTGTCCGGGACGGAGTCACGTCCCGCCGCCGAGGCACTCACCCGCGTGGAGGAGGCGTTGCGGCTCTGGCGCGGCCTGCCGTACGGCGAGTTCCACGGTGAGCTGTGGGCGGCCCCCGAGGTCAACCGCCTGCGCGAACTGCGCCTGGTCGCGGTCGAGCGGTGCGCCCAGGCCCGGCTGGATCTCGGCCGTCCGCAGACCGTCATCACCGGCCTGGAGGCCGAGGCGGACGCGAACCCGTTGCGCGAGCGGCTCTGGCATCTGCTGGCCCTGGCCCTGTACCGCACCGGGCGGCAGGCCGACGCGCTGGCCGTGCTGCGCCGGGTCAGGGACCTGTTCGCCGAACGGCTCGGCCTTGATCCCGGTCCCGGGCTGCGGGCTCTGGAGGCGGACATCCTGCGGCAGTCCGACCGGCTCCTGCTCCCCTCCGCCCCCGAGGTTCCCGTCCCGATCTCCCCTGCCCGCCGGGTCCCGCACGGCAGGGACCGGCAGCTCGCCGACCTGGAGAGCCTGCCGGCGCGGGGCGGCGGACTCGCGATCGCCACGGTGGGCGGTGAGCCCGGCATCGGTAAGACGTGGCTGCTCGAAGCCTTCAGGGACCGGTGCGTCGAGTCCGGCCGTCTGGTGCTGTGGGGGCGCTGTCCCGAGACCGAGGGCGCTCCTCCGCTCTGGCCGTGGTTGCAGATCCTGCGGGCACTCGCCCGGGTCTACCCCCCGCCGGACCCCGATGCCCTCGCCGGGCTGATGGACGACGAGACGCCCACGGGCTCGGCGGAGGCCGCCCGGCTCCGCCGCCACCAGGCCGTCGCCGACTGGGTGAGGCAGACCGCGCGGACCCGGCCCACGGTGATCGTCCTGGACGATCTGCAGTGGGCCGACGCGGCCTCACTCGGCCTGCTCGGCGACCTGGTCGCGCTCATCGGTGACGCGGAGAACGACGAGGGGAACGGCATGGGGAACGACGCGGGGAGAGGTGCCGCCGTCACGGTGGTCACCGCGTTCCGCGAGGGCGCGGACCTGCTCCCCCTCGACGGCGTGCTGGGCCGGCTCGCCCGCCACAACCCGCTCCGCCTGCGGCTGACCGGTGTCGGCTCCGACACCGTACGGGCCATCGCCGCGGAGATCGGTGTCGAGATCGACGGGGGCGCCGCCCGCGCGCTGACCGAACGCACCGGCGGCAACCCCTTCTTCGTCAGGGAGACCGTGCGGATGCTCGCCCAGGGCGGCACCCTGGACGCGGTACCCGGCGCGGTCGCCGACCTGATCCGACGGCGGGTGGCCGCGCTCGGCCCGCAGGTCGGCACGGTGCTCAGGAGGGCGGCGGTGATCGGCCGGGACTTCGATCCCGACGTCGTCGCCCAGGCGTGCCGGGGGGAGGTGTACGACCCGCTGGACAGGGCCGCGCACGCCGGGCTGCTGCTGGCCCGCGACCGTCGCATGGCCTTCGCGCACGACCTGGTCAGAGAGACCCTCCTGGAGGACATCCCTCCGCTGCGCAGGGCGAGGATCCACCGGGAGGTGATGGCGGCCCTCGCCGCCCGCCCCGCCGTGGACGTGGCCGTCATCGCCCATCACGCGATCGAGGCCGGTCCCGCCGCGTACGGCGAGGCGACGAGGTGGGCCCGCGCCGTGGCGGAGCAGGCGTCCCTCCGGCTCGCGTACGAGGAGGCGGCCCTGTGGTGGGGCCGGGCGGTGGAGGCCCACGGCTCCTCCGCCGGCGACCCGCTCGACCACGTCGAACTCCTGTTGCGGCAGATCCAGGCACTGCTGAAGGCCGGGGACCCGCTCGGCGCCCGCGAGGCGCGGGCACGGGCCATCCGCGTCGCCGACCGCGTCGCCGATCGGGGCGGCCCCACGCTGATCGCCCGCGTACTGACCTCGCTGGACGCCCCGTCGGCCTGGACCCTGCGCAACCCGTACGAGGAGGTGGAGCTTCGGCTGGTGCACCGCTTCGAGGTGGCCCTGCGGTCGCTGCCTGAGGAGGACGGTCCCGAGCGGGCGAGGCTGCTCGGCGGGCTCGCGCAGGAGCTCTACGACGGAAGCGACGACCCGCGCTGTGATTCCTTCTCCGCCGAGGCCGTCGAGATGGCGCGCAGGCTGGGGGATCCGCACCTGCTCATGCGGATGCTCAACGCCCGTCAGCTCTCGCTGCCCCAGGCGGCCCACCCACACGAGCTGGTCGAGATCGCCACCGAGCTGGTCGAACTGGCGTCGCGGACCCGGATGCCGGAGTACGAGCTGCTCGGGTGGATCCTGCTGACCCATCACAGGCTGCAGCTGTTCGACGTGGCCGGCGCGGACGAGGCCGCCCTCCGCTGCGACGCGATGCTGGAACGGCTGCCGCTGCCCTGGCCACGATTCCAGCACACCATGTGGCGCGCCAACCGGCTGGTCCTGGCCGAGTGTTTCGACGACGCCGAGGCGCTGTATCGCGAGGCGGAGCGGCAGGCCGGACGGCTCGGCATGTGGTACGCGGGCGCGGTGGTGGCCACCGGGCGCATCCTGCTGCATCACCGGCGCGGTTCCATGACCGACACCGAGACGCTGATCGACTCGATCACCGGCATCCACACCACCATGGACCACGACGCCGGGATTCTACGGCTGTGCGCCCAGGGCCGCGTCGAGGAGGCCGCTCGAACGGTCGAGAACGGTTGGCCCAGGCCGCCGGGCGACTGGTCCTGGCTCACCATGACCTGCCTGCAGGGCGAGGCCCAAGCCGTGGTCGGCGACCTCCCGGCCTGCCGGGAGAGCTACGCGGCGCTACTGCCGCACAGCGGGAGCATCGCGGTGGGCTCGGCCATCGCCCTGGCGGGCCCGGTGGACTGGTTCCTCGCCCTGCTCGCCTCGACGCTGGGCGAGCACGAGAGCGCCGCCGGGCATCTCCTGAGCCTGGCCGGGCAGGCCGACAGGAACGGGCTCACCGCCTGGCGGGACCGGGCGACGGCTGCGCTGTCCCGAGGGAACGGCGAGGCGGGAACGGCCCCGGGCCCGCTGGGCGCTGCCCGGCGGGTGGGGCCGTCGTTCGGTCGATGAGCCGCTCAGATGGTGAACCACTCAGGCCACAAGCCACTCAAGCCGTGAACCGCTCAGGCCACAAGCCGCCCAGACCGTGAAACTCCCAGACCGTGAACCGCTCAAGCCGTGAACCGCTCAGGCAGGCCCGCAGGGCGAGTCACGCGGCGACAAGAGGACGAGGGGACGAAGGGCACGCCGCTCAGGCGGTGAGCCGTGCGGCGACGAGATCCACGAAACGCTCGTGCTGCAACCGGGCCATGTCCGGGTCCAGCACGAGCGCGTTCCCCTCCTGCCCGGCGGTGTCGCCGAACTCCCGGACCATGTTGAGAACCTTGTACACGTTGACGACCTGGTTGACGGTGACGACCTCGTAGACATAGCCCGCCATCGGGGCGATCTGATAGGTCACCAGGCCGTTCGCCCGATCGGCGGCCGTGGCATCGGCCTTGAAGCCGAACCGTTCGGCCAGCACGTCCCTGGTGAGGTTCCGCGCCGTCGTGAGCGCCCGGTCGATCCTGACCCGGTCGCCGCTGGTCGTCTCCCTGCCGAACGATTCGAGGAACGCCGGGTCCTTCTTCGAGATCGCCGCCACCACCGCGGAGGCGAACTCCTCCTGCTTCTCCGTCACCCCACCGGCCGGACGCACGATCTCGGGGAACCTCTCGGCCACCGGCCCGATCCCCAGGATCAGACCCCGATAGACACTCTCACCGTCATACGCCGAAACCACGGCCCCAGCACCGGCCACGACCGCACCGGCACTGGCACCGGCCGCGTGCACCGGCACCACCACCGCACCGGCCACCAACCCCGCGGCCAACGCCGCCAGAACCGTCTTCGATACCCGCATCGAACTCCTTCCACATACGTGAACGATGGATGAAACCCGGTCGTGAGACCGGAGCGGTCCCCGGCGGTGGGCGCACCTCGCGCCGCGCCCGGGGCCCGCCGGGCTCAGCCTGGAACCCACTCGTGTCCCGGCCGGTACGACCGGCCGGAACAGGGCTCCTTCGAGCTCGGGCCGGCGACGCCCGGCCCGGTCATGACCGTCACGACCGTCCTTCGCGGCGCGAGGGGCGCTCTGACGCCGATCTCGCCGACAGACCGGCCCGCCATTCCGGGCTCTCGCCGCGTACCGAGCACAGGGGGGTGCCACCGGGCAGGCGGTGCCGCGTCCTGGCCACCACCGCGTAGACCAGGTGTGCCGCCCAGGACACCGGAGGGACCGACATGAGCCTCCCGAGTACGCGCCATCCGCGCGAGCGCTGCCAGACGAGCAGCGCGGCGAAGGCCCGCGCGCCACCGGCCGGCGCCTTCCCCTGCTCGATCCACCAGGCGGCTCCGGCCACCTGTTCCGGCGAGAGCCCGTGATGTGCGAGGTCGAGGGCCTGCCAGGCGAAGGTGTCCGGCCAGTCGGGGAGCACACGGCGCAGGGTGCGCAGCGCGTTCGCGCAGAATCCGCAGTCGCCGTCGTAGACCAGGAAGCGCGCGGGCGTTCCCACCGGGATCACGGCCGCCCCTCGGGAGCCGGGCCCGCATGGGCCGGAGCGGGGACGGCGGGGACGGGAGACGTCCGCCCGGCCTCGTCCTCGGGGTCGGGGGCGGTGATCGCCTCCGGAGACGCGGCGCCGACCACCACCTCCTGCGGTGCGACCGACGCCTCCTGCGGTGCGGGAACGGCCGTCACCTCGTCAGGAACGGCGGAGGCGGCCCCCGAGGTCGCGTCCGTACGGCGCGTGAGGACCGGCCAGGTCGCCCGTACGCGGTCGAGCCGGGCGAGAACCCGCAGGCGGCTGGGCAGCCGGAACGGCACGTCGACCGGGCGCAAATGGAGCACCAGGCAGGCGAGCATCGCGAACATGAAGCTTCCGAGGCCCATGAGCACACCGATCGAGATGTGGAAGGCGACACCCGCGGCGAGCAGGTACGGCCGGACCGGTCGGCGAGCGATCATTCCGAGTGCGATCGCGAACTCGATGACGAGTGGCCCCCACGTCATCAGGGTGACGCCGATCGGGTTGACCAGGATCGGGGTGAGCAACGGCTTGATCCAGCTCGGCATGCCGAAGAACGGGTCGGTGAGCCAGTACCACAGTCCCGTGCCGTCGGCCCACTCCGCGTGGCTCAGCTTGGCCACCGACGCCTGGAAGTAGAGTCCCGCGACCTGCAGGCGGATCACGAAGAAGGTCGTCCAGGCGAAGAACGACAGGACCGGGCGTCCGCTCACGTCGGCGGGCGGGCCCCAGTGCCACCTGCGCCCGTCCATCAGCGCGACGGGAAGCAGCAGCAGGGTGACGACCGCGCTGATCTGGTCGCCCCCGTCGGGGATGGTGGCCGACGCCATCAGGCTCACCGTGACCCACCAGTGCCCCAGGGCGGTGAACCTCGGACGCCAGCCGATGACCACGAGCAGCAGCAGGCCGACCGAGAGGAAGCGGGCGATCTCCAGTTGGTCGCTCGGGACCACGCAGAAGACGCTGACCTGGGCGATGCCCGAGCAGTTGGGGAAGTCGGGCATTCCCTGCGCGGGGCGGAAGAGCGAGGTGCTGTGACTGAACAGCAGTGTGCCCAGCGTGCCGAGCGCCATCAGGGTACGGGCCAGGCCGTAGACGTTCGTCCACGGCGAGACCCGCGCGAGGCGCGCGACGGCGAGACCGGCTCTGGTCAGCATGTGACCTCCAATCGGGCGACCGTGGCGGGCATGGCCGTGTCGCTCCCGGCCCACGCCCACGGCAGCGGCTCGCGCTGGACCAGGCCCACCGAACCGCAGTGGATGGGGTTGGGCGCGATGTTGCTTATCGTCACGGCGCTGGTGGCTCGGTCGAGGCATGAGGCGACGTCGCCGCCGTCACACGCCGTCCATCCGTCGGCGGGAACCGAGGTCTGCATGATGCCGAGTTCCAGCCCCTGGGCCCGGGAGCGCCGGTTGAAGCCCAGCACGTTGCGCGGTTCCGAGTGCGGGCCGAGTCGCGCGTCCTGCCAGCCGCCGGTGTTCGCGGGCTGCCACACGCCGATCTGCGGTTCGCGCGGCGACTTGGTGAAGAACGCCCACCCCTGCGGGGTGAGGGTGGTGATGGTCAGCCTCAGCTGCTCCTGCCCGGGAAGCGAGATGGCGTTGCTCGGCAGCTGGGTGTGCACCACGTAGAAGATCACTGATCCCCAGAAGGCGACAATGCCGACGAGCGCCCACCCGAGGCGCCTGGCCGTGGCGGTTTCGGTCAACGGAATCTCCGTGGATTCTCAAGGCCCGGTTCCGCGCCGGACGCGGCGCGGAACCGGGCGTGGGGGCCGGAGATCAGGCGGCGAGCCGCTTGGCGACGAGGTCGACGAAACGCTCGCGGTCGAGCCTGGCCAGGTCCTTGCTCACCAGGGACTCGGTCCAGTTCTCGATCTCGTAGACATTGGACTCGCGGACGGCGTTGGCCATCTTGTACACGTTGACGATCTCGTAGACGTTGCCGAGATAGACCATGTACACGAAGAACGCCAGGCCGGCCGCCTGGTCGACGGCCGTGGAGTCGGCCTTGAAGCCGAACCGTTCGGCCAGCACGTCGCGGGTGAGGTTCTGCGCCCTGGTGAAGGCCCGGTCGATCCTGACCCGGTCGCCGCTGGTCATCTCCCTGCCGAACGATTCGAGGAACGCCGGGTCCTTCTTCGAGATCGCCGCCACCACCGCGGAGGCGAACTCCTCCTGCTTCTCCGTCACCCCACCGGCCGGACGCACGATCTCGGGGAACCTCTCGGCCACCGGCCCGATCCCCAGGATCAGACCCCGATAGACACTCTCACCGTCATACGCCGAAACCACGGCCCCAGCACCGGCCACGACCGCACCGGCACTGGCACCGGCCGCGTGCACCGGCACCACCACCGCACCGGCCACCAACCCCGCGGCCAACGCCGCCAGAACCGTCTTCGATACCCGCATCGAACTCCTTCCACGAACGTGAGACGGCGCCCGGAATCCCGATGTGAGCTCGTTGGCCGGCGACAGGAGCCTTTTCCTACGGTCCGCGACATTCCGGCGCAAAAGAGGTTGGATTCCGGCCATTGTCTCCACGGACTTTTCGCCGCTTCGACGGAGGGTGTCACAGGCGATTTGGCGTGCGCTTGGAACGGCGCCGCCCTCGCCAGTGAATCACTTGGAACCCAGCCCAGCCCGGTCGGACCAGCCCGAACCACACCGGCCCGCTCCGGTCCGCGGCTCGGCGGGTTTCCATGCCGTCGTCGACGACGGTGTCCGTTTCGGATTCTTCTCGACCGGGAAAAGGCCCCGCGCGGGCGGCCGTTCCGGATGGTCGCTCAGCTGCGACCTCGGGAAAGACCGCGACACCGCGTCAGGATGTCGTCACACTGAGGTGTGACAAAGTCGGTTGATTGTGGCAGCACACGAAGCCCTTGAACCCGATTTACGTCATATACAGCCTAATTCCGCATTAAAACAGCATTTACGGCGCACTTTGCCCCCGCTGGAACCTGCGGAGCCCGGCTGACATCCAACCCCGTACGACTGACGTCCTTTTACCGGAAGTGAGCCGTACATCCCCCAGGTTGATGACATATGAGGTGTCGTGACTATGGCGTCGAATGTAACGCGGTTATACCAGGCGGTGCTGCGCGACCCGGTCGCCCCGATCTCGATCCGGCTGCGCCGCACCTTCTCGGAGTGGGTCGAGCAGAAGGGGTTCCCGCCCCCGGGTGCCGCGCGGGCGATGGTCGAGGCCGAGGCCGGCCGGGCACGGCTCACGATGGAACGGCGCGGCGACTGCGGCCGGTACACGCTGGACGAGCCGTACGGGAAAGGGCACCTGAAGACCAGGGTGACCTACACCGAGTCGGTCGCGGGCATGACCGGCTGGGTCATCGTCACCGTGGACCGGCACGAGGGACACGACCCGGAAGGGCACCGGCCGGCGCCGTACCAGAACGGAAAGCACGAAACGGAACGACACCAACCGGTGTCTCAGCAGAATGGAAAACCAGAAAAAGGACGACATGCACCAGGGTCGTACCGGAACGGAAAGCACGAGCCGGGGCGAGCGGAAAGGCGAGAACCGCCCACAGCGAGCGCGCCCGGGTTCCTCCCCGCATACCTGCGCACCGCGCGGATCAGCGACGGCGGCATCCACCTGGAGGACGGCCCGCTGGTTCTCCACGAGGATGACCTGGACCGGTTCGTCCCGGTGATGACCGAGCCTCTCCGGAGGGTGCCGATCCTCGTCCTCTCCGTGGATCCGCAGAACCCGGAGGGCGTGCGGACCCATGCCGACTATCTGGCCGGTGCGGTCACCGGTGCGAGCCTGGTCGTACGGCTCGCCGACCTGCGCACCCAGAACCGGTTCAACAAGGCGATGGGCAAGGAGCTGGGGGTGTTCGGCGGCGGGATCCGCACCTATCTCGCCCCCTTCGACCCCGCCGGGGAGCCCTACCCCCGCAGGCATCCGCCGATGGGCGCCGCCATGATCCGGGAACAGGGTGTCGCCGCCCTAGACCTGATCGCCACCGGAGCGGTCGGTGCGACCGTCCATCGCGAGCTTCCCGACGACGTCCGGCGGACGCTCGGCGTCGTCTACCGCGTGCTCGCCGGACGCGCCGAACTGAGTGAGATCTCCGAGGCCGCCGCGCCCCGGCCCGCCAAGACCGATGCCGCTCGTGAGGAGCTACGGCGGCGGATGATGGCGATGACCCGGCGTCCCGCGCCCGTCGTGCTCCCCGCTCCCACCACCCCCGCCTCGGTCACCGGGACCGCCGAGGACTCCGAACCCGCTCCCGGCTCGGAGGAACCCACCGCCACCCTGGAACCCGTAAAGCCCACGGAGACAGGAACGACCACCTCGGCGGGCGTCCCGGCGTCGAGTACGGAGGAGATCGCCCAGGTGGTCGCGGACATGGTGGTCAAGGAACTGCGCGGGGAGCTGGAGACGGCACTGGGGCTCGCCACGTCGTCACAGGCCGCCGGCGGTGATTCCGACGGTGACTCCGAGCGGGTGCTGCGCGAGATCCGCACGCTCGGCGCGCACCTTTCCGGCCTGCGCGACATCGTCGCGGAACAGCGTGACATCGTCGCCGGGCGGCATGGCGACCTCACGCACCTCCGGAGCGACGGCACGGGAGGGCATGGCGATGTCGTCGAATCCCGGGGGCACGGCAACGGACGTCACATCGACGGATCCGTCACGGAGGAGGGGAGCGAGCGGTCGGCCACGCGGACCAGGAGCCTGCGCGAGGAGCATCGGCTGCTCACCGAGGAGTACGCCGAGGCCGTCACGAACGCGAGGAAGCTCACCGAGCGGGTCCGCTGGCTGGAGGCGAGGCTCGCGGAGGCGGGCCAGCCCGTGTACGGCGTGAACGAGGAGGTGCCCGTCTTCGAACCCGCCAGCCTGATCGAGGTCCTGATCGAGGCCCGCCAGAGCCTGCGCCACATCGTCGTCGGCGACACCGACGGTCCCGCCGCCCGACTGGACCTGGACCATCCGGCCCAGTCGCGGACCTGGGCGGCGAAGGCCTGGGACTCCCTGCGCGCCCTGGAGGACTTCGCGAGGGCCCGGTCCGGAGGGGAGTTCGCGGGCGGCTTCTACGACTGGTGCGCCCAGGGCTCCCCCGGGCGCCGCACCATCCCCACCGGGATGCTGTCCATGCGCGAGTCGAAGAGCGTGGTCACCCGCGCCAAGTTCAGCGATCGCCGGACCTTCGCCGTCCCGCCCGAGGTGAGCCCCGGCGGGCAGGTCCTGATGGAGTCCCACGTCAAGCTGCGGCCGGTGGGCTATCCCGCGCCCCGGATGTACTTCCACGACGACTCCGGCGGCGCCACCGGCAAGATCTGGATCGGCTACCTGGGCGGGCACCTCCCCAACACCCGTACCAACTGACCGCCCCGTGGCCTTCGAGGGGTCGTGGACTCCCGGACGAGCGCTCCCGCGGCCGTGGAACCGATCAGCCGCGGGAGGTTATCTGCTGCACGGCCCAGCCGTTGCCGTCCGGGTCCTTGAAGAAGACGAATCCCACGTTGTTCAGGTCGTCGCCCTCACGGCTCGGGCGGGCGCCCGACGGGCCCAGCACCTGGACCTCGCTCACCTCCACACCTCGCTCGACGAGGTGCGCGCGGGCCGCGTGGACGTCGGAGACCACCAGTTGCGGCCCCTGGAGCGAGCCCGGCTCCATGGCGACGAACCCCTTCCCCAGGACGATCGAGCAACCGGATCCCGGAGGGGTGAGCTGGACGAACTGGGGGCCGCCGTCGATCCGGGTGTCGTGGTCCACCGTGAAGCCGAGCTTCTCCGCGTAGAAGTCCTTGGCACGGTCGATGTCACTGACCGGGACCACGACCACTTCCAGGGTCCAGTTCACGAGTTCGCTCCTTCTGTCGGCGGCCCCTGCTGCGAAGGGGGCCGGTCGGCTCACAGCGGCGACGGCACGACCGGCCCCGTCACCGCGACCTCGCCCGCCTCCTCAGACCGGCGAGTCCCGCGAACGTGGGTCGAGCCGGTCGGCGTCCACCATTCGACAACCTGTTCGATTTATGGTCATTCGGCTTTCTACAGGCCCGCGTGGCGGCTGTCAACCGCCGCCGACCTCGGAGCCCACGCCGGGAACGCCCGCTCAGGTGTCCGCGCCGATCACCCGCGCGGCGGCGAGGTAGGCGGCGAGCAGGCTCTCGGCGACCGCCGTCACGGTCTCGTCTCCCGGCAGGAAGTACGGGCTGTGCAGCCCCGAGGTCGTGTCGGTGCCCACGAACAGCATCAGCGACGGCACGACCGACGCGAAGTGGGCGAAGTCGTCGGCGCCGCAGGAGCGCAGCGTCGCGGGCATGTGGTGGGCCACCTCGACGAGGATGCGGCCGGTCTCCTCGGCGAGCCGGGCGTGGTTGACGAGCACCGGCTCCCCGTTCGCGATCCGTACCTCCGCCTCGCAGCCGTGGACGCGGGCGACCCCCTCGACGACCTCGCGGAAGCGGTGGTGCAGCTGCCGGCGCCAGGGCTCCGACATCGTACGGAGGGTGCCGCGCGCCGCGGCCTGTCCCGGGATCGCGTTGGGGGCGTTGCCCGCCGACACGGTCCCGAAGGTGACCACGGTCGGCGTCATCGGGTCGGCGTCGCGGCTCACGAGCTGCTGCGCGGCCACGATGATCTGGGCGAGCGCGAGAACCGGATCACTGGACAGGTGAGGGTAGGCCGCGTGCCCGCCCTGCCCGCGGACGACGACGGCGAACTCGTCGGAGGAGGCGTTGACCGCGCCGGGGGTGCAGGCCGTCTCACCCGCGCCGAGCACCGGCTGGACGTGTGCCGCGATCATCGCGCCGACCTGGTTCCTGCGCAGCGCGCCCGACTCGACGATGTCCCTGGCACCGGAGGGAGGGGTCTCCTCACGCGGCTGCAGCACCGCGACCATCGGCGCCGGCGCCCGTACCCGGTCGACCGCCCTGGTCAGCGCGACCAGGGCCGCGAGGTGCACGTCGTGGCCGCAGGCGTGCATCGCGCCGTTGCGCGAGGCCCAGGGAACGTTCGTCTCCTCGGGGATCGGCAGGGCGTCCAGCTCTCCGCGTACCCCGACGGCGAGCCCTTCGCCGCCGACCCGCAGGAGCGCGCCGGTCACGGCCACCCGCTCCATCGCGTTGCCCTCGGGCAGCGCGTCCAGCACACGCTTGAGGGTCGGCTCCTCCTTTCCCGAGACGCAGGGCTCGGCATGCAGTTCTCGCCGTAGCTGGAAGGCGGCGGGCAGTTCGGCGTGCAGGGCGGCGCGGAGCCGCTCACGAACCTCGTTCATCGCCCCTCCCCGGACCGGGGTGCGTCGTGGCCGACCCTCACGCGCCCTCCTGTGCGAGCGCGCGGACGTGGGTGCCGATCATGGATCTCCCTCTGCTGTGCGTGGTGCCGTTCTCATGGTGCATGGGTGAGGCGGGGCCGTTCCCAAGGAAATGTCATGCCCGAATATCCCCGCCGGCTCACCCGCCGATCGGCCGCTCCACCTCACCGGGCGCCTCGCCCGTCGCCGTGCCCGCTACTGTGCCCGCGTTCCTCCCCCGGACGGCGTACGCGAGGGTGAGGGCGACGACGGTGATCGGGAAGACGGCGGCGACGAGGATGCCGGTGCGCAGACCGGAGCCGCCGTCGTCGGGGAGCGCGGCCGACAGGGTGGCGAGAAACCCGCCGGCGGCGGCGGAGGCGTCCGCGGCGGCCCCGGCGATCCAGGGGCCGGCCGCGCCACCGGCGTCCCCGAAGACGGCGAGCACGCCGAACATCGCCGCGCCGCCGAGGGGGAAGCGGGCCGCGGCGAGGCTGAAGGTACCCGGCCACAGGAGGCTGACGGCGAGGCCGCACACCGCGCAGCCGATGAGGCTGACCACCGGGTTGGAGGACAGGCAGACGACGAGATAGCAGACGGTCGCCAGCGCGCCGCACGAGGCCATAGCGGGCACCAGCGGGATCTTCTCACCCCACAGGCCGTAGACGATGCGGCCGATGCCCATCAGGACCGCGAACAGGCACGGACCCGCCAGGTCGCCCCACACCTTGGAGACTCCCAGCCCCTCCTCGGCGAAGAGGGAGGACCACTGCGACATGGTCAGCTCGGCCGCGCCCGCGCTGAGCATCAGCACGAGGGCGGCGGCGAAGGCGGGAGCCCCGAAGAGCGCCCGCAGGGAGGTGCGGTGCTCGTCGGGCACGGTCGCGGGCAGCGGCACCCTCAGGAACGCCACCATGTTGACCAGCGGGACCAGCGCCCAGGCGACGGGCAGGACCTGCCAGGCGTCCTGGCCGATCCAGGCCAGCAGCAGCGTGCTGCCCGCCACCACCGCGACCTGTCCCCAGCAGTAGAAGGAGTGCAGCAGGCTCATCGCCGCGGCCTTGCCCTCCTGCGGGCTGGGCAGCGCGTCCACGACCGGGCTGACGAGCACCTCCAGCAGGCCGCCGCCGACGGCGTAGACGACGATCGCGACGCACAGTCCCAGGTACGGGGAGGGCGACACGGCCGGGGCCACCGCGAGCAGCATCAGTCCCAGCGCCGACAGGACGTGGGCCAGCACCAGCGGGACGCGGTAACCGGTCCGGTCCACGAACTTCACGGCCACGATGTCGGTGACCAGCTGGGTGGCGAAGTTGAGCAGCACCAGGCGCCCGAGCATCTCCAGCGGCAACTGGTAGCGGGTCTGGAACACGATGAACAGCAGGGGGGCCAGGTTGTTGACGATGGCCTGGGTGACATATCCGGTGTAGCAGGCGCGGCGGGTGTGGTCGTACGTCGTCATGGGTGATGCGTTTCTCTCCCTGGGGGGCCGATCGCCCTGGGGGGCGATCGTCCGCACACTACGGGGCGCGCCGACACCGCGGGACACCCACCCCCGGCGCGCGAAAACACCAGGTCATCGGGAGGGTCGGACAGCCGTGCGACCTTGGGCGGCGGATCTCACACCTGGCGGACGGCTGTCTTGGGCCGCGGGCCTCTCACCCCCGGCGGACGATCGTGCTCCTGGGCCGCGCGTTCCCCGGGCGGCCGGGCGGTTCGGGGCGCGTGGCGCCTACTTGAGCTGCAGGACCGGGGCGACGGCGGAATGCGAGCGGGGGGAGGCGGGCAGGCCGAGCACGAACCAGACGATCTTTCCTCCGGTGGCGGGATGGGCGACGCCCCAGTCGTCGGCGAGGGAGTCGACGATCTGGAGGCCCCGGCCGCTGGTGGCGTCCATGTCGCGGGCACACATGCGGGGAACTCCCGCCCCGGGGTCGAAGAGCTCACCGCGGACGAGGTTCTCGCCGCCTCGGATGCGCAGCGCGCACGCGGCGCCGCCGTACCTGACGGCGTTGGTGACCAGCTCGCTCACGATCAGCATGCAGTCGTCTATGAGATCGTCAGCGCCCCACAGGGAGAGCTCCCGGCGAACCAGCGAGCGGGCGTCGCGCACGCTCGCGGGGACGGCGGGCAGCAGGCACTCGCCTACGTACTCGTGGGCGACCTCGAGGGCCGCCGCGGATGAGTTGTGCTGGAGAGACACTGCGCCTCCTTCTGATGGGAGCGCTCCCATGACAAATGTAGAACATCCGGTCACGTCTGGGAATTGATTCCCTCCTAATTGTTTCTATTAGATGTCGTAAGAGTGACGATAAGTCAGTGCGTTTCGTGACGTTTGGGGAGGATGGGGCCACAGACCCCAGCAGGAGTCATCACCACCCCTTACCGGACACCACGCCACACCACCTGGGCGGGTTCCCCTCCGTCCGTGAACCCGCCCGCGCCCCGCCCCTCCCTCCGTGAATCCGTCCGTGAACCCGTCCGTGCCCTTGTCCCCCGCCCTCCCGGACCAACGCGCCTGGAAGGGCCGCGACCACGTCAGCGCAGCTGGGGAAGGACCTTCGCGCCGAACGCGTCGATGAAGGGGGCCTGCTCCTGGCCCACATGGTGCAGATAGATCTCCTCGAAGCCCAGGTCGGCGTACTCGTTGATCCTGGCGGCGTGCCAGCCCAGGTCGGACGAGACGTTGACGACCTCGGCGATCTGCTCGGACGAGACGTCCGCGGAGACCACGTCGAAGAGTTCGGGGGTGTCGAGATCCCAGCTGACCGGCGGGGAGAAGACATTGCTTCGCCACTGGTGGTGGGCGATGGCCATCGCCTCGTCGTCACTCTCGGCCCAGCTGAGGTGAACCTGGAGCGCCACCTTCCCCTTACCTCCGGCGTCCCGGTAGGCGCCGATGACCTCGCGCAGGTGGTCGACCGGTCCTCCCACGGTGATCAGGCCGTCGGCCCACTCCGCGCACCAGCGGGCCGTGTCGACGCTCACCGCCGCGCCGACCAGCTTCGGCGGGACCTCGGGCCGGGTCCACAACCGGGCGCGGTCGACGGTCACCAGGCCGTCGTGGCTCACCTCCTCCCCCGCCAGCATCGCCCTGATGATGTCGACACACTCCCGCAGACGCCGCGTGCGAAGCTCCTTGCGCGGCCAGCGGTCACCGGTGATGTGCTCGTTGCTCGCCTCGCCCGTGCCGAGGGCGGCCCAGAAGCGCTCGGGGAACATCGCCCCGAGGGTGCCGATCGCCTGGGCGATGATCGCGGGGTGGTAGCGCTGGCCGGGGGCGTTCACAACGCCGAACGGCAGGTTCGTGGCCTGGAGCGCCGCGCCCAGCCAGGACCAGGCGAACCCCGACTGCCCCTGTCGCTCGCTCCACGGGGAGAAGTGGTCCGACGACATCGCCGCCCCGAACCCCGCCTGCTCGGCCTGGGTGACGGCTTTCAGAAGCTCTGCCGGGTGGATCTGCTCGTGTGAGGAATGGAAGCCATAAGTCGTCATCGCCTCCGGCTACCCGGGAGAAGGCCGTCCATTCGGGCACACGCCCCCGACCTGGCCGTACGGATGAGCCTCTCACGTGAGCGGCCGGGCCGGATCCTGACGGGTGACCGGCTCGGACGGATGGCAGGGCCGAAGCCGTACCGATGAACAGGCCGGAGGCGTACGGGGGAACGGGCCGGACGGGAAGCGCGGTACCGCCCGAGGTCACGGACGGTACCGCGCTCGGCCTCACCCGGACATCACCCGGGCCTCAGAAGGCCGACGTGTAGGTGACGAACGAGAGCCGGTCGACGCGGGTGGCCGCGTCGTAGCAGGCGACGTTGCGCACGATGGCATTGCCGGCGTTGGTGTTCCACAGGCTCTGCAGGTTGCAGAACTCGGGGCCCGGCCCGTACGCGGTGACCTGGACCTGGTCCTGCAGGAGCCCGACCTTCGGGAAGGTGACCAGACGCAGACCGAGTCCCGCGCTCTGGATCGTGTTCGTGGCCCCCTGGGAGTTGTAGTTCAGACCCGCGGGCGTCGGCGCGTACGGGCCGGGGTTGGCCGGGTTGGTGTCGAAGGTGTAGGCGAAGTTCTTCGGCGGGATCGCCGCACCGGTGATGGCGCGCTCACGCTGGTAGGTGAGGGTCCATCCGGTGTTGAGCGGCACGTTCGTCGCGTTGTGGCAGCGCACCTGGACCGCCTGCGCGCCCACGCCCGGAGACCAGGCGCCGACCTTGCAGCGGGCGGGCTGGTTGGGGTTCACCGCGGTGACCTGGAGGTTTCCCGCGGCACTCGCCGAGCCGAGGCCCGGCAGGGTGACCGTCCAGACGCCCACCCCACCGGGGACGGCGGTGTTCACGCCCCCGGCCGAGTTGAACTGGTCGGCGATGCCAGCACCGTTGTGGTGCACGTAACCGAACGCCTGCGGTGCGGGCAGGGTGCCGGTGCTCTGCTCGAAGACGATGCTGTACGGGGTGAAGACCTGAGCCCCTCCGTACCGGTAGCACTGCACCGCCACCAGCAGGTCGGATCCCGAGGGGCCCCATTTCTGCACCTGGCACCAGTAGGCGTTCTGGGAGATCGCCGTGACGTGGACGACGCCGCCGTTGATCGCGAGCTGCGGGAACCTCACGTACGTCTGCCCGACCACGCCAGGGGTGACGGTGACGTTGAAGCCCGGCGCCCAGCTGCCCGCCTGGTGGTTGATGTCGGGGACGCCGGAGGTCACGTCGACCACCGCGAAACCCCACCGGTTGGGAACGGCGGCCTGCGCGCCCGTTGCCGCCGCGGTGACGCTCGCGGCAAGCATCGCGATGACACACAGGATTTGAATCATGACTCTTCGTAACTGCGGCATGCCGTACTCCATCGGCTTGGGGGGTTGGGCGATCGGACGCGACCGAGGAACCAGCGAAGTGAGCGGAAATGTCTGGAATCACAGTTCGTCCTGAGCTCTTGATAACCCGCCCGTCCCCCCTTGAAAAGACCCAACCTGACGGGTGAGATGACTTCGTCTTCCCAGATCAGGTCAGGGTTCCGACCAGATGGCGGTCTTCTCCCCCAGAGATCACCCGGTCGTTCCTGCGAGTACCGTATGAACAACGCACAGCCGATCCGCCAGGATCCCTAGACGGGGTGTGAGACCGTGCCGGAGCTCGAACCGAACGTTCCGCGTGTCATGTGGCAGTTACTTGAGCCCCTGCACGCCGTCACCTACTTCGCCCCCGAGGCGTTGGCGGCGTCCGACGCGGTCGGCATGCGCGGTTTCTGGATGGGTTACTTCGCGTCCAGGGCGGCGCCCCTCGGGCCGGTCGGTCCCGGCGTCGTCACGGCGGCCTTCCACGGTTTCCCCCCGGCGAGGGTCGCCAGGGCGCTCCCCGACGCGTGGACGTTCGCGACCCCCGGCGACGTGCTGCGCGCCAGGCTCGACGGGGCGGGAGCGGCGCTGCGGAACGTGCTCACCGACAAGGTGATCGGATCGGACGACATGCGCGCGGCGGCCGACCTCGCCTGGGAGGCCGCGCGGCTCGCCGACACCGCCGGCCGGGTGCTCGGCGCGGCCAACCAGGCGCTGCCCGCGCCCGACGAGCCGCACCTGCTGCTCTGGCAGGCCGCGACCACGCTGCGCGAGCACCGGGGCGACGGGCACGTGGCCGCCCTCGTCGCCCACGGCGTCTCCCCCGTCCAGGCCCATCTGCTCAAGGTCGCGGCGGGTGAGACGGATCTGGAGCAGCTGCGCCTGGGACGGCACTGGGACGACGAGGAGTGGGAGGCCGGTGCCGCCGCCCTGCGCGAGCGCGGATGGGTCGACGACTCCGGCGTCCTGACGGCCGAGGGCGCGCGGGAGCGCGGACGGATCGAGCGGCTCACCGACGAGGCGGCCGCCACCCCGTGGCGTGCCCTGGGAGACGAGCGCACCTCCGAGCTCGCCCTGCTGCTCCACCCGCTGACCACGGCCGTCCTGGAGTCGGGCGTCATTCCGCCCTCGAACGCGATCGGCCTGCCGCGCTCACTCGCGGCAGGCGAGGACGGCCGGGGGCTCACGCTCCCGGCCGTCCCTTCGCGGATCGGCTGAGGGGGATCAGCCGAACGGCAGCCGTACGAAGGACCGGTTACCGACACCGAGGCTGACGGTGTTGGTGCCGATGGCGTTCCAGACCTCGACCCTCACCCGGCCGTTCGACAGGTTGCCGAGCGTGCCCGAGGAGGACTGCGGGCCGCCCCCCTGCGTGTAGTGCTCCCAGCCGGTCACCGGGTCGGTCGCGAAGTAGGCGTAGGTCTCCACCCTGTCCCAGCTCCCGTCGCCGGTCAGGTCGTAGGAGACCCTGACCTGGGTGCCGTTCGCGACCGCGGTGCCCGAGTCCAGGAAGAGGTCGAACGCGGTGGTGCCGCCGTTGCGGTTGGCGGTGAGCCCGGTCGCCGTGAAGACCTGGGCGTTGGTCGGGACGCCGTCGTGGTTGCCGTTCGCGGCGGCCAGCGTGACGCTGCCCGCCGTACCGGTCGTGCCCGTCAGCCCTCCGCCGCTCTGCAGGTAGCGCGTCGCGGCGAAGACACCCGGGGTCGGGGTGGGGGTCGGCGTCGGGGTGGGGGTCGGCGTGGGGGTCGGGTCGGGGTTCGTGGTGCCGCCCCCCGCGTTGCCGCCGCTCCAGGTGAAGGCGCCGGAGGTGGCCGTCTTGCCCGCCGGGACGTTGAGCACGGTGCCGTTGGAGAAGGTCACCGTGAGCGGGCTCCCGGTGATGTTGGACGCGACGTAGGTGCGTGCCCCGTTCTTGCTGAACACCTTCGCCAGCGGGTGGTTCGCGGTGACGGAGTTGTCCACCGTGCCGAGGGCGGCCAGGTTGCGGATCCAGTGGAAGGTGTGCGCCCTGCTCTCCCCCTCCTCCGGGGTGTAGCCTCCGGCGGCGCGCAGGTTCGCCAGGGCCGCGTCACCGTTGCCCAGCGCCTGGAACTGCCAGATGATGTCCTGCCACACCGTGGGCGGCCCGCCGTTGTTGCGTACCAGTTCGGCGTAGTTGGTGTTCACGTAGGCGGGGTTGTCGCCCAGGTAGAAGTGCCCGCCGGTGATCGGGAGCATGTTGATGCCCTGGATCATCTCCGGTTCGGCGCTGAACCAGGTGGCGTACGCGCCGCCGCTGCCCCAGACCATGCCGACCGTGCTGTGGCCGAAGGCGGCGGGGAAGTTCTGGTCGCGCACGTCGAACCAGTACTCCTGGATCGCCGCGGCCTGGGTCGTGTAGATGAAGATGCCCGCGTCGCGGACGGCGGTGTTGCCGGTGGCCTGTCCCCACTGGATGAGGGCGTTGGCGAAGTTCTGGCCCTCCGACGACGACTCCTGGTTGTTGCCCGAACCGAACGCGCCGTGACCCGACGCCCAGTCGTGGCCCGCGTAGATGTCGAAGTCGCGCAGGTACGGGAAGCGGGTGTCGGACCGGTCGTAGTTGTTGGCGTCGCGGATCAGCAGGTCCACCATGCCGCCGTACTGGCTCGCCTTCGCCCAGTTGGGGTCGAACTTGGCGAGGGTCGCGGCGGCGGCGATGTAGTAGCCGTAGTGGAAGTGGTGGTCGTTGAGCTCCAGGTCGGAGCCGTAGGAGGCCGGGTAGCCGAGCAGGGTCCCCCAGTTCTGGTTGTAGTAGAAGACCCTGGTCGTCTTGCCCGGTGAGGCGGTGAACCAGTCGTTGAGGCGGGTGCGGATCGCGTTCAGCGCGGCGGTGCGCACCGACGTCAGGTTGAGCTGGTCGGCGATCTCCGCGATGCGGGCGGCCCGGCCCAGGCCCTTGCCCGTCCAGTAGGTGTCGTCGCCCCGGATGTCCATCGGGTTGCCGAGTTCGGCGTTGAGCTGGTTGGTGACCGTGGTGAGGTCCGCCCCCGAGCTGTCGGCCACCGCGGGGACCTCGGGCAGGACGCCGGTGTACTTCATCGTCGTCCTGAACTGCGTACCGGTGACGATCTTCATCTGCCCGCGCGCCGACACGTACGTCTGCGCCAGCGGCGTCGAGCCGGTCAGGTAGTTCCACTGGTGCGGGTAGAGCGCGATGACCGTGCCGGTCTGGCTGCCCTGCCTCGCCGTGGTGGTGAAGGCGTACGTCGTGGTCAGCGTGCTCGCGGACTGGTTGTAGGCGTACGAGACACGGGTGCCGGTGACGTGCGCGTGCGCGTACTGGCCGTAGGTGCTCGCCAGCGCCGCGCGGTCGCCGCCCGCGGGGAGCGCCGCAACGGAGAAGAAGTCCTTGCCCGCGAGGGAGGAGCTGATCGTGGTGCCGCTCACCGACCAGGTCGCTCCGGTCGGCGCGTAGGCGACGTAGTCACGGCCGCCGACGGTGAAGCCGATGGTGGCGCCGCTGTTGGACCACACCGTGGGGGTGCCCGCGGCGGTGATCTGCGCGTTGCCGCCGGTGATCTGGAAGTACGCGAACGGCAGGCCGTGGCCGATGGTGGCCTTCATCGTCCGGCCCCCGCCGCTCCAGTACGGGGTGACGGTCCAGTCGCTCCAGCCGTCGACCTTGACGTCCGGCGAGTTCAGGCCCGCGACGCCGACGCGGATGTTCTCGACGTATGGGTAGTGGTACTCGCCGACGCCGGTCGCGGTGCCGCTGATGGCGGGGGTGGTGTTGTAGGAGAAGCCGAGCCCGTTGCCGAAGGTGTCGTACGAGATCGGGTGCGCGTGGAGCGGCTCACCGTACGCGCAGTCGGTCTTCTTGTAGAGGATCGACGACCACCAGTCGTTGGTGGGCACGGCCCCCGCGGGGGCGTTGGACGTCACCCACTGGCGGGGGTTGGTGGAGATGGAGCCGCAGCCGGTCGGCAGCGAGCGTCCTGCGGGGAGGGTGTCTGCGTAGCTGCCGGCGCCGACCGTGGCGGCCTCGGCGGAGCGGGCGGCGCCGAGGCCGAGCAGCCCGGCCACCATCGCGACGACCACACCGGCGGCGAGGCGGCGACGGCGGGTCCTGAGGCGGGCCGCCGACCGGGCGAGTCGTCCTTCGCGGGGGTGCGCACTGTCCGGACCCGTGGTCCGGATCGAGGGATCCATAGGGGGTGCCTCCGGGGAGAGGAATCGGGCTCTGAAGCTGACCGATACGAGAGAGCGCTCTCTCACCGAAAAGTAACGGGATGCGTCACGTCAGTCAATGTTTCACGTTGGTAACGAGTAGGTAAAGGACGGAGGTGCAGGCGGGAGGGCGTAAGCCCAGAAAAATAGGGCGTTCTACCGCGCGGTGCCATCATTTCGTCCGCCCACCTATCACATCGCCCGCCTGGCCGACGATCAAGAAATGGCCCTACCCTGATCTGAGAGCGCTCTCATAGTCGGTCGACGTTCAACGCCGGTCGACCTCTTGACGGCGCCCGCTCCCTCCCGGCCGGGCCCCGAGGGCACCCCTCCCCGTTCACCGTCGACCACCCCCTCGACGGCGTGAACCCCCACCTGAAACACCTCCTCGGCGGCGCGAACCCTTCACCCGGAACGCCCTCCCCCCACGCCCGCACATGCCCGATCACCAGGGCGGACGCAACTGGCGAGACGGCGACAAAAACAGGGCTGGACACTGAGAGTGATGAAGAATTACTCTCTGTGAACACACAGGCACCCTCTGCCACAGGAGACATCATGCGAAGCAGGAAGCTCATGACCGCCGTGCTGAGCGCCGCCGCCGTCGCGGGTCTGACCACGATGACCGCCGCCGCTCCGGCCACGGCCTCCGTGCCCACCGTCCCCGATGCTCCCGCCACCGCCGCCTTCACCGGCTACCAGATCGTCAAGCTGCCGAACGCCAACGTGCCCAACTTCCAGCGCCGCGTGGTCTACTGCCCCGGCGGGAAGAAGGTCATCGGCGGCGGCGCCGAGGCGCAGGGCAACGGGGCCATCCTGGTGGGCTCCTTCCCCACCGACGATGGCAACGGCTGGATCGGGCTCGGTCGCCAGATCGGCTACAACGACGTGGGCATCAGCGTCTACGCGATCTGTGCCAACGTCAGCTGATCACCGCTCCGCGACACCTGCCGTCCCCCCCCTGGCCCCCTGCGACACCTTCCCCCTGCGACACAGCACCCGGGCCACCACGGTGACCACCGTCCTCGCCGTCACCACCACCCCGCCCATCTCCCCCCGGTGATCGCCGTCCCCAGCGATCACCACCGTCTGATCACCTTCCCCTGATCAGCGTCCCCAGGGAAACACCGGCTCCGGCCAGACCATAAAAGGTCCGACCGGAGCCGTTCCGCACGTTCCCCCAAACCGCCCCGCGAAGAACCCCGCCCCAAGGGTCGCCCTGGCTCCGAACCAGTAGAGATTCAGCGCGCCGAACCGGATCCCGAACGGCTGGACACCCGCATTGCCAAGCAACTGAGCGAGACCCTCGATCAGCCGGTAATCCGTCCAGTTGTGGACAGCTCACTCCAGTAAGGAAACAGCAAGGAGGAGCAAGGTTAGCCTGGTGAATCATCATCGCGGGCAGCACGCAGGGTCTGTTGGCGGAGCAGCGTTCCCTGTTCAGTCCCGATTTCGAAACGGTTCAGATCAAGCCGTCGGAAACCCGGTTCCAGCGCATGAGAGTGCTGATCACTGTCAAGGCCGCCCCCAACCCCTCAGAGAGCTACGGGGAGACCGTGTGCGTAGCCGCGCTACGGCTCGACCTTGACCAACCGGGATGGGTACGGCTCTACCCAATCAACTTCCGCGAACTGGATGGTAATAGCCAATTCCGAAAATATGATGTCGTCACTCTGGAGGCCAAACCTACTTCGAACGATCCACGGGCGGAGAGTTGGCGACCACGGTCCGACAGCTTCGTCGTAGAGAAGCATCTCGATGGCTGGTCAAAACGGATGCCGTACCTCGATGACTACATTGAGGGATCTATGTGCGACCTCATCGCCGCTGTCCGTCGACACCCTGCGGCCCGGTCGCTGGCAGCCATACGGCCCGAGGAGATCCTTGCCCTGGATGTCGAACCCCACCCGGGTTGGACGCCCGCGGAGCGACAGAAGATAGACCGGTACGTTCAGCAACTCGGTCTTTTCGACTCCGTACCCCGCACCGCGCTTCAAGCTCCCCGCTTCAAGGCCTGGTACCGCTACCGCTGTCATTCGGCTGCCTGCAACACACACCGTCAGGGGATCTACGACTGGGAACTGGTCGCTCTCCAACGCACCGTGAACGCCCGCGACGACATCGGGGTAAAACGGGCCATTCGTGAGAAGTTTTGGGATCTGATGTGCGCCTCGGATCGAGACACCGTCTTCTACGTCGGTAACCAACAAGCCCATCCGCAGAGCTTCATAATTCTGGGAGTCGCTTATCCCCAGCGGCTCAAACCGACACCGCGTGGCTGAACCGTTCACGGACGGCTTCCAGGACGAGGTCGCGATGACAGCGATGCTCGTCGGCTTCAAAACACATGATCGCCACCATCTGTCGTCGAGCGGCTTCCGCGATCCGGTCCAGGCATTCACGTGCGTCGGCATCCATGAGCTGTCCCACGTAAACACCCCGAGCCGCCCCCAGCTCGGCCGGGCTGCCGCTGAACCCTGCCCTGTTCCATTTGGGATTGCCGAGCACTCGCATATGTTCGTAGGCGACTCCCGTATCGGCGAGCGCGGCGGCCAAGGCGGTCTTGCTGAATCCGCGCTTCCGGGAGATCGGGTTCAGCCGGACGTCGATCAGCAAGGTGACGTTTTCGCGGTGAAGCCGTTGGATGAACCCTTCGAGGTCACATCCCTCGTATCCGATCCCGGTCAACCGTGCGTACTGTCCGATCGTAAGCATGATCTGCACCCTCTCACGCCCAGTCGTAACCGTCACACAGATCTCGTAAGACCTCGGCATCCACTCCCACGGCAGGCAGTGGTACTCACAACTGCCATGTGTCGTCGCACTCAATGTGTGGTCGGTCAGGTCACGGCCGTCTCCTGAGCCGGGTCGTCAGGAGACGGCTGTCGGCCGCGTTCGCTCAGGAGCGCGAGAGCACCTCGTCGAGCTTGGCGGCGAACTCCTCGTGCAGGCTGCCGAAGGCCCCGTGGTCACCGGGGAACATCACGTGCGTCCCCCCGATCTGCTCGGCGACGACGAAGGAGGCCCGGTAAGGTGGCTGCCCCTCCGAGGCTTCGCCCGCCACCATCACGACGCGTGCCGAGGAGGCCCGCAGCGCGTCGGCGTCGGGGACGTATCTCACGAACGGCGGCACCTCGTAGCCGATGAAGAACTCCATGTTCTTCTCCATCCGCGCCATCGTCTCCGCCGCCTCGGGAGTGGGCTCCTCCTGCTCTCCCTGGGTGGCCGCCTCCTCGTGCTCCCTGCCGGTCCTGTCGAACCCGGTGGCGAAGGCCTGCATCGCGGCTCCGGTCCCCTCCTTGGCGAACGCCTCCTCCACGTCCCGGATGACATCGCGCCAGCGGTCGCGGTCGGGCAGCAGCTCGAACAGCGGCGGCTCGTGGGAGACGAGGGTGCGCACCTGCTCGGGGTGGCGGGTGGCCAGCTCCAGGCCGATGATCGCGCCGGAGCTGTTGCCGAAGACGTACGCGGGCTCGTCGGCGGTGACGCCCACCTCCACCAGCAGGCGGTGCGCGTCGTCGGCGTGCGTCTCGATGCTCTGCGACTCGGGCGGCCCGTCCAGCGGGCTGCGCGAGTTGCCGCGCCGGTCGTAGGTCACCACCGTGTAGCGGTCGGCGAGCCGCTGGGCCAGACCCGCGTATCCGGCGGCGTCGTAAACCCCGCCGCAGATCAGCAGCAGGGTCGGCCCCGAGCCGCGGATCTCGTAGTGAAGGGTCGCGCCGGGAACCTTCAGGGTGTTCGTCTTGACGGGCTGCATGGTCGCTTCTCCTCGAAAGTCGTCGGCCGTCTCGCTTCTCTGATCACAGAGAATCGGAGCCACGGATGCGTTCTCGACATCCCCACCCGCACAGTCGCAGCGAAAGAGCGTCTCCTCCTGTGGCGGGCCACCCCGGGTCGGCGGTGCGTGCCGGACCGCACCACCGCCACCGTCCTGCCCACTTCCCCTCAGGGGGGACACCACGCGTCGTCGCGGTGGCCGACATGTCGGCCACCGCGACGACGCGTGCGTAGTAGTGCGGTTCCACACGCCTAATGATGCCAGTGGGCACCGACAGTTTCCGGCCGAACACAGTGCCCCTCGCCCGTCTCGCGGGCCGGGCGCGCACCGGCGGTACACCGGAGTTCACCGCGCGGGCCGGACGAACGCACCGCCCAGGAATCCATCCCATGAGCCGAACGGCACACGGCTCCGTTTTCACCACGTGGGCCGAGCGGAGGTGTGCGCTCAGCGGGTCAGGGTGGTCTCTTTCCGCTCGGCGTCCCACCGCGAGTCCTCGTCCCGGTCGAGCAGTGCCCGTACCTCGTCGGCCTCCGGCATGTCCCGCCGCACGAAGATCTCCAGCGCCTCGGTCAGGCAGGCCACTCCCCTTCCCGGTCGGCCGAGCCGGGAGAACGCCTCGCCGAGCGCGACGAGCGCCTTGCCCTGGATCCATTCGTCGCCCGCCTCCGCCATGAGGCCCAGCGAGTCCTCGGCACAGTCGACGGCGCGCTCCGGTTGCCCCAGGGCGAGGTGGGTCTCGGCCATCCGCAGCAGGGTCGCCCCCTCACGGACGCGCTGCTTGAGCCTCCGATACGCCTTGCGCGTCTCCCTGAGCCGAAGGAGCGCCTCCTCGGGACGCCCGGCGTCGCACAGCACGACGGCCGACCGGTACATGACGTCGGGATCCGTCCCACCGCCCGACTCGCGGACGGTGCGGTCGGCCAGTTCCACCACCTCCACCGCCTCGTCGATCCTGTCGACCGACGCGAGGGCGAGCGCCATGTCGCCCAGGCCGGCCGCCTCACCGCTTCGGTCGCCGAGCCCGCGCCAGATCTCGACCGCGTCGGCGTACAGCGCGATCGCCTCGGTCGTCGATCCGCGACGGGACAGGACCGTGGCCAGCAGGTTGAGGCTGTCCGCGTACCGTGCCCGGTCGCCCTCGGCGAGGCTGAGGTCCCTCGCGGCGACGCAGTCCTCGGTCGCCGCGTCGAGGAGCCACCGGTTCGCCCAGAACCCTCCGCGCACGCACCGGGCGTGCGCTTCGGCGCGACGTTCCCCGCGGGCCGCCGCCGCCTCGACGAGGGCTCCGGCCGCCCGCTCGTAGCGCTCGGGGGTCACGTCGGTCTCCAGTACGTCGGACGCCATGTCGAGCAGCCGTATCGCGTCGGAGAGGGCGCTTCCCCCCTCCTGGGCGATCTGGTGTACGCAGCTGATCACCCCCTGTTCCTCGTCCTCGGCCCAGGTCACCGCGGCCTCCTCGTCCGCGAAGGACGGTCCCGCACCGGCCGGTCGGCCCGGGTCGGACACCGGGGCACCCGGATAGGTGAGGCGGTGGGCCGCGGTCATGCCCGCGAGGTAGTGGCCGAGCAGCCTGTCCAGCGCGGCTCGCCGCACGTCCTCGTCGTCCGGTCGTGACCGGGCGAAGATCTTGAGAAGGTCGTGGTAGCGATAGCGGCCGGGAGAGGGCGACTCCAGCATGCTCACGTCCACCAGCGCCTCGCACACCTCCTCCGCGTCCTGCTCGTCCAGACCGAGTACGGCCGCCGCCGAACCCAGTGAGAAGTCGGACGCGTCGGGGACGGCGAGCAGCCGGAACGCCGAGGCGTGCGCGGCGTCGAGCTGGTCGTAGCCGAGGGCGAACGTCGCCTCGACGGCCAGGTCGTCCACGCGCAGTTCGGCGAGGCGCCGGCGCTCGTCGGCCATCCGGTCGCGCATCCTGGCCACACTCCAGGTGGGCCGCGCCGCGAGCCGTGCGGCCACGATCCTGATCGCGAGGGGCAGGTGCCCGCACGCCCCGATCAGGTCCGCCGCGGCCTCGCGCTCGGCGGCCACCCGCGTCTCCCCCACGATCGTGGCGAGCAGCACCGTCGCCTCGTCGTGGGACATCACGCTCAGGTCGACCTGGCGTACGCCGGACAGTCCGATCATCTTCGCGCGGCTCGTCACCATCACCGCGCACCCGGCGGCGCCGGGGAGCAGCGGCCGTACCTGCGCGGCGTTCGCGGCGTTGTCCAGCACGACGAGTATCCGCCGGTCCGCCAGGATGGAGCGGTACATGGCCGCCCGCTCGCCCGGCTCCTCGGAGTCGGGCGGGACCTCGGCCCCGAGGGAGCGCAGGAACCGGGCGAGCACGGTCTCCGGCGTGAGCGGCCGCGTCCCGGAGCCCCCGAGGTTCACGAAGAGCTGACCGTCGGGATAGTCCGGCGCGAGCCGGTGGGCCACGTGGACGGCGAGGGTGGTCTTGCCCATGCCTCCGGCGCCCGACACGGCCGAGATCGCGAGTGCCGAGATGTGCCCCGACCTCAGGGCGGCCACCATCTCGTCGATCTCGGGCTCCCTGCCGGTGAAGTCGGCGGTGTCGGCGGGGAGCTGGCGGGGCACCTGCCTGGGGACCGGGCTCGTCGTCCTCGCCTGGCCGAGTGTGGGGTCCGCGGTGATGATCCGCTGGTAGAGCTCCGCCAGTTCGGGCGAGGGATCGATACCGAGGTCCTCGGCGAGCAGTTTCCTGGTGTCGGTGAACACGCCTATCGCCTCGGCCTGCCTTCCCGCGCGGTACAGCGCCAGCATCAGCAGCCCGCAGAACCGCTCCCTGGTCGGATGTTCCCCGCAGAGCGCGGTCAGCTCGGCGACGACCTCGGCGTGCCCGCCCTCCTCGACCTCCTGGGCGAGCCTGCGCTCCAGCACGGCGAGCCGCCGCTCCCCGAGCCGCGCCCGCTGCCCCTCGGCGTAGCCTCCCTCCAGCCCGGCAAGCGGCTCTCCTCGCCAGAGCGCCAGGGCCTCGCCGTATCTCCCCTCGTTGGCGAGCCTCTCCATCGTGACCAGGTCGCAGGCCCCTCCCGCGAGGGCGTATCCGCTGCCGATCGAGATGATCGCCTCGGCGCCGAGGGCGGAGCGCAGACGCGAGACGTACGTGCGCAACGTGCTCATCGCGGCGCGGGGACGCTCCTCGCCCCAGACGGCGTCGAGCAGGTGGTCGTGGCCGACGGCCCTGCCCTCGGCCAGGAGGAGGACGGCGAGGACCAGCCGCTGCTGGGGAGAACCGATCTCCACCTCCGCGCCGTCGCGCCAGACGCGTACCGGTCCCAGGATCGAGAACCGCAGCCCGGGATCACTCATCCGACAGCGCCGTCTTTCCCTTGTTCTCGAACGGTGCCGTGGAACCGATGCCGTTCTCCCGCGCCGGGGCGTCGCCCGGTCGGCTCGGGGCCGTTTCGCTCCGCTGTGCCGCACCGTGGCAGCTCGCCCCGATTCATCACGATGAAGCATCGTATGGCAGCACATCGACCTTTGCCGGGGAAACACCGTCGATCCGCTGCCGGATGGACGTGTCCGCTATAGGAGTTACAGCTGTCCAGATCAGGCCATTAGTGGCATTGCTGGCAACCAATCACCTTTGCCCCCCGTCTCACTTAAGCCCTATCTGTCGTACGCAGGAGGCGATGTGCGCGTCCGCTCGGTTCTCTCAGTCGCCGCCCTGGTCTGCGGCCTGACCCTCCTCTGGCAACCGGCGCACGCCTCCGTTCCCCCGGCGGAGCGGGGCTCGGTCGTCACCGCGGGCACAGCGAGCACGGCGGGCACAGTGAACACGATAGGCATGGTGGAGTACGAGTGCACCACCAGCGGCGTGACCGGGAAGCAGACCACCTCGATCAACGTCGAGCTGACGATACCGACCGACGCCACCACCGGCCGGCAGTTCACGATCGGCTGGAGCGGCACCTACACCGGCACCGCGCTGACGGCGCCCGCCGCGGGACTGCCCACGGGCACCAAGCTGTACGCGTACGTCTCCATCAGCGGGCTTTCCGGGCTGACCTCCGCCACCGGGATTGGAACCCTCGACGCGACCGGCGCGGGTCAGACCATTCCGCTGCCGACGACCCCGGTCTCCCTCGCCACCACGTCGAACAGTCCGGGCACCGCGACGGTGAAGCCCGGCGCCGTCAACTTCGGGACCGCGCCCGGCCAGACCTCCATCGAGTGCGAGCCGAAGAACAGGGACACCCTCACGACCTACCCCCTCACCATCACGGCGGGCGGCCAGGAAGCCGACCCCGACCCGACGGACACCACCACGCAGCCCTCCGACGAGACCACGTCGGACGACGACGCCGAGACGGACGAGACCCCGCAGGACACGGACGGGGAGATCTCCGAGACACCGGCCGGAGGAGCGGAGACCGGAGGCGGCGGTGAGAGCGGCCCCGACGGACGGGCACTCGTGCTCACCGGCTCCCTGGTCACCTTCGGCGCCGTCTCCGGACTGCTGTGGCGCCGTCGCGGCACCAGGGAGACCGTGGGCCCGCGAGCCTGACACCCGGCGTCGGCGCACCCGGCATCCCGGCATCCGGATCGAGGCGTCAGAGCGCGTTCTGCGAGCCGAAGCGCAGGAACACCGCCGCGACCCAGAGCCATCCCGGGACGATGAACGCCCGCTGGACGAGTCCGGTCCTCGGCGAGTCACGCTCCCAGGCTTTGCCGAACGCGTAGGAGGCGGCCATCAGGGCGGCCGCGGCGACGGCGGAAACGACCTTCCACGCCACCTCCGGCAGGACGAACGCCGCCACCGCCGCCGTGACGGGCAGCGAGAAGAACACGACGGCTCCGGCGTAGTCGTGCAGTTTGTGGGAGACGGTGACGTCCGCCGGATCACCCTCCGGCGTACCCGGCGGATAGCCTCGCATCGGGTCCATCCTGAAGCCCGATGCCACAAGGCCCAGCCCGAAGATCGCCAACATCCCGCCCAGCAGCGGTTGCCGCCCCGCGGTGGCGATCGAGACGCCGCCGACGGTGATCGCGGCGCCGGAGACGACGAAGTTCGAGATCTGGATCCACCCGCGGGCACCGAGGGCGAGGGCGCTGACCGGGTGGCGTACCGGCGAGTAACCGGGACGGGTCAGTCCGTCGATCAGAAAGACCAACACAAAGAACAGGGCACCGCTCGCGCCGATGACGTATGCCACTTGACGTCCTCCGTTGTCTCGCACGCCATCGGTGAGGTCCTACCGCGAACCGGCCGACCACGGCTCGACGCCGGCGCTTCGGCGGTCTCGGCCTCTCGAAAACCAGGAAACCCCAGCTCGGCGTGCGAGCTGGGGTTTCCTTGGGTGCGCCGCCAGGGACTCGAACCCCGGACCCGCTGATTAAGAGTCAGCTGCTCTAACCAACTGAGCTAGCGGCGCTTGACGGTGACAAGCCTACCGGACCCGGCGCCGTGGTCCGTACATGATCGGATATATGCCCATCCGGAAGTCTGGAGATGAGCTGACATATGCCCATCGGGGGTGCCGACCGGAGAAACTTCACCCCGAGCCGGGCGGGGCGAAATCCCGCGACGACCTGGTGCCGAGGGCGGAGCGAACAGTGTTCCGTACCGGCTGACTTGGGCAAATGCCGTTTAGGACTTCTCTCTCGGGTACGAGATCCGGAGCCCGAGGTATCACATCAAGGGAGACATTCAGTCATGCAGCCTGAGATCTGGAACTATCGAGCCGACGTGCACACCCAGGACAAGACACTCGACGTCGCCGGGTACCACGTCGAAGCCACCGACGGGAAGATCGGCTCCGTCGACGAGGCGACCTACGAGGTCGGCGAGAGCTACCTCGTCGTCGACACGGGCCCCTGGATCTTCGGCAAGAAGGTCCTCCTGCCCGCGAGCACGGTGACGCAGATCGACCCGCAGGAGAAGAAGGTCTACGTCGCGCGCACCAAGCAGGAGATCAAGGACGCCCCCGAGTTCGACGAGGCGAACTTCAAGGAGCCCGCGTACCGCGATCGGGTCGGCGAGTACTACGGCCGCTTCCCCTTCGGCGGACCCGGCACCGTCTGAGCGTCCTCCGATCCCGGGACACCGGGCGAGACGACATGAGGAGGGGGCCCACCATCTGGTGGGCCCCCTCCTCATGTCGTCCTGAGAACGGCCACGTCTTGGAAGGCCAGGTCGTCTCGGGCACGGGTGCGGGTCGCAGGTGAGGCCGTCTCAGGGCCAGGTCGGGTCGCCCGAGGAGTCGACGGGACCGGGAATGACATCGAGGCGCTGAAGGAGGGTGAGAAAGGTGGAGGCGTAGGGGGAGTCCCGCACGACGGCGGCGACGCGGTTCCAGTCGACCTGCTCGCGCAGGGCACGCACCTGCGGCAGCAGCGAGCCGTAGTCACAACTGTGCTCGGAGAGCGGCAGCAGCCACGAGATGACCAGGTCGGTGGCCTCCAGGACGGGCAGGATCACCGCCGAGGCCTTCATCGGCTCCGCGCGCTTCAGCAACTCGGGCGTGACCGGGTGGTCGCAGATCGAGAAGATCAGATCCACCAGCCTGCCCTCGTCGAAGGCCTTGACCAGCCAGTCCTCCGGCGGCTGCCTGGAGGTCTCGAATCCCAGCTTGCCCAGCGCCTCGAGCGCGAGCGGCACGTCCTCCTGGGGAAGGACGAAATCGACGTCGTGGAGCGAGGGGGCGGCTCCGCGGGCGTAGGCCGCGCAACCTCCGGCGAGCGCGAACCTGACGTCCGCGTCCTTCAAACCGCTGCTCGCCCGCTTCAGCGTTTCCAGGATCGCGTCGGTGACCTCGTGACTGTGGCTTCCCATAACCCACGCGTACCCCGTAACCCCCCAGGTAGGCATGCCAAACCTTTCCTTGGGTAAACGATGCACATGATTCACCCCGAACCCTCGCAAAAAGAACAATCAGCGCCCGGAGAGACACACAAGGAGCGGGTCGACCGCGAACTCGGCGAGTTGTTACAGGGCCTGCGCGTCGCCGTCACCGGCGTGCAGGTGCTTTTCGCCTTTCTCTTCAGCCTGCCATTCGCGGCGGGCTTCGAAAAATTGGACGACCTGGGGCACATACTGTTCTTCATCGCCCTGTTGAGCGCGGGCGTCGCGTCCGTCTGCTTCATCACCCCGGCGGCCCAGCACCGCCTCCTGTTCAGGAGCAACCTGAAGGAGAAGATGCTGCACCGCGCCAACACCCTTGGCATCGCGGGGGCCGCCGGACTCGCGGTCGCGATGACGAGCACGGTCGCACTGGTCGCCGAGACGGTGCTCAACGCCTGGCCCGCGGCGTTGTTCGCCGGGGTCGTGGCGCTGCTGAGCGCCTGGCTGTGGTTCGTCCAGCCGCTGGTTGATCTGTACAGAACCAAGGATGAGGAAGATGTTAAGCAGTGAATTGTGAGGGCAGAGGCCGGTTATGGCTACTTTGCTTTGGATCATCGCAGTCGTCCTCGTCATCTCCGGGATCTACGTCATCCTGGCCCGTCGCGACCTGCTCTGGGGGATCGTCCTGATCGTCCTCGGCTTCCTCGTCGGCCCTGGGGGTGTGAGCATCTTCAATGTGTGACGCGAGCCTCGCGCTCGCGACAGCACAGATCGGTGCGAGCCGGCGGCTCGCACACCGTCCAGGTGCGGGCCACCCGACCCGCACGCCGATTCCGTACGGTCCGATGTCCGTACGCCGTCCGGTGCGCCCCTGAGGCCGGCACCATTTTCTCCAAGCGGGTTTCACACCCGCGAGAACACTTCGCAAGAATGTAAGCGCCCCGAACTCCCATAAGAAGCCTCGCGGGCCGGGTGTACCCGGCCCGCTTCTTCTTGCCCGGTTGTCCGGGATACCGATCGTCGCCGGTTGTCTGGAATACCGGTCGTCCCCGGCTGTCCGGGATACCGGCCCGCCTCTTCCCGGACCGGGATATGTCCACCTCTTCCCGGACAGGGACAGGCCCGCTTCTTCTTCGGTCGGAAAATCCGAGATACCCGCTGAGACATCAGCGGGTATTCGCGTCATTCGGCACCCGAGCGCGAGACCCCCGTCAGAGGAGATACACGCCGTACGCCCGGCCCAGCACCGGCAGCGCCACATTGCGCACCCTGATGCCTCCCGGTGTCACGCCCTTCTCGGTACCCGAGTGGGCGTGACCGTGGATGATCAGGTCGGCGCCCTCGGCGTCGACCGCCTCGGCCAGGAGGTAGCTGCCGAGGAACGGATAGATCTCCAGCGGCTCCCCGGCGAGGGTGTCCTTGACCGGCGAGTAGTGGGACAGCACGACCGTGCGGTCGGCCTGCAGCTCCTTCAGCGCGACCCGCCAGCGGTCGGCGATCCGCTTGGTGTGCCCGACGAACGCCTTGATCTCCGGCTCGCCGAAGTCGCTGGCGCACTTGCCCGCGTACCCCCCGCCGAAGCCCTTGCCGCCGACCACGCCGAGCCGCACGCCGTCGATGTCGAGCACCGTCGCGTCGTCGTGCAGCACCTCGATCCCGGTGTCGCGCAGCAGGGCGGCGATCTCGGCGGGCTGGTCGGAGTGGTGGTCGTGGTTGCCGAGCACCGCCACCACCGGGATCGGCAGGTCGCGGAACTCGTCCGCCACCACCCGCGCCTCGTCCATGGTGCCGTGCCGGGTCAGGTCCCCGGCGAGCAGCAGGACGTCGGCCTTCTCCCCGATGTCGTGAAGCCGCTCGCGGTAGCTTCCCCTGCGGCTCTCGTCCAGGTGTACGTCCCCGACCGCCGCGATCCGCACGTCTGTCACAGCCTCTCCTCCCCCATCGGCTCCCGTACGTCCACGACGTCGATCTCGTTGTGGACCTCCAGCTCGGGAGCCGCCTCACCCGCCACCTCCGCGATCAGCTCGCGCCGCTCGGAGCCGACGACCTGACCTCGCAGGTAGAGCTGATCACCTCGAATGTCCACCCGGATGCCGAGTTCCGTGGTCCTCTCGTCCTCGGCGAGCGCGCGCTGCACACGCGCCGCGACGTACTGGGGAGCCTCCATCGCCGAACTCCTTTCCGTCGAAAACTCATCGCCTTCCCGCGAATCCCAAGGTCAAACACGTTTAAACCCCCCGGTCAGGGCAGGGGAGAGCGTCATGCCCAGGACGCAGGCACGCCTGCCCCGTACACCCGGTGGAGACGTGTCCATGAAGATCGCGATGGTGTCAGAGCATGCGAGCCCTCTAGCCACCGTCGGCGGAGCCGACGCCGGGGGCCAGAACGTCCACGTAGCCGCCCTCTCCCTCGCGCTCGCCGCCCGGGGGCACGAGGTGACCGTCTACACCCGCAGGGAGTGCCCCTCCCAACCCGATGAGACCTCCCTGGCCCCCGGGGTCACCGTGGTCCACGTACCGGCCGGACCCGCGATGACCCTGGCCAAGGACGATCTGCTCCCCTGGATGCCGGACTTCGGCCGGTGGCTCGCCAGGCGGTGGAGCGCCGCACCCCCCGACATGGTCCACAGCCACTTCTGGATGAGCGGCCTCGCCGCCCTCGCCGCGGCGAGGGACGCCGCCGTCCCCATCGTGCACACGTTCCACGCCCTCGGCACGGTCAAGCGCCGCCATCAGGGACCGGCCGACTCCAGCCCGCGCGAGCGTCTCAGGGTCGAGGCGATGGTCGCCTCCCAGGTGGACGCGGTGATCGCGACCTGCGCCGACGAGGTGGCGGAACTGCGCCGGATGCACATCCCCCGGCGCCGGACGAGGATCGTGCCCTGCGGCGTCGACGTGCGGTCCTTCACCCCTTCCGGTCCGAAGAGGGACCTCGGGCCGGGGCCCGTCCTGCTCGCCATCGGCCGTCCCGTACGCCGCAAGGGCGTGGACACGACGATTCACGCCCTCGCCCGCATCCCCGGCGCCACCCTGGTCGTCGCCGGGGGCGATGTCGACGACCCGGAGGCGAGGCGGCTCTCCCGCCTGGCCACCAGGTGCGGCGTCGCCGACCGCGTGAGGTTCCTCGGCAAGGTGAGCAGGCAGGACGTCCCCACCCTGATGCGTTCGGCGGACGTCGTGGTCACCATGCCGTGGTACGAGCCGTTCGGCATCGTGCCGCTGGAGGCGATGGCCTGCGGTGTCCCGGTGGTCGCGTCCGCGGTGGGCGGGCACCTGGACACCGTCGTGCCCGAGGTCACCGGTCTGCTGGTCCCACCGCGCGAGCCGTACGCGCTGGGCGACGCGCTGCGCCGGCTGCTCGCCGCGCCGTCCGTGCTGGCGGCCTACGGCGCCGCGGCCGTCGCGCGGGCACGGTCCCGCTACGACTGGAACCGGATCGCCGCCCAGACGTCCGCCGTGTACGCGGAGGTGCTCTCCTCCCGCGTCCCGGCCTCCCCCGTCCCGACACCCCACCACCTCCCGGCCTCCCGTGGCGTCCCCGCCCCCGTACGGCGGGTGGAACGCGCACACGGCGCCCAACCGTGTCCCGGAGCCGCCTGACGGATCCTGCGGTCCGTCTTCGGACGTGACTTCGCGAACGGCTTCGAACACGCCCCGGGCAAGGCTCCGGACATGGCTCGGAGTGCGGCTCGGGACACAGGCGGGACACGGTTCGGGACACCGCTCCGGACACGCTTCGGACGTGCGGAGGCCCCCGGTCCCTCGGACGGGATCGGGGGCCTCCGCACGAGGTCGGCCGCCAGGGGTGAGGGCGGCCACCTCACAAAGTCACTTGCCGGTGGCTCTGTGGATGCTCCGGGCGGCGGAACGGTCGATCGCGGCCCTCACCACGCCGAAGATGGCGCCCTGGATGGCGGACGCCACGAGGATCTCGCCCCAGCCGTACTCGTCCGACGTCGCCTGGGGGGCGTCGTCCTTGCCCGACGCGAGCTTCCAGACCTGCTTGAAGATGACTCCGGCGATCGCGCCACCGAGCATTCCGCTCACGGCGCTCGCGCCGCGGGATACGACTCTGCTCACGTCCTCTGCCCTCCGTTCGCGTTCACTGAAGCGGCCTGCCTACCCATGCGAACCAGTCCATAACGGATCCGGAACGACGGGCGACACCCGCTGACGGTGCGGCTCCCCTATGAGAGAGATCCGCGGTTCACACCACCGGAGGGTCGTTGTAGTGACGCTCCTGGTAGGTGCGGCGGTGGGTGACGGGGTCCTCGATCACCGTGGTGGCCGTGGTGTCCGCCACCGCCCGGCGGGCGAGGCTGAGCCGGTACACGGCGAACAGGAGCCACGCGAGACCGCCGATCATCAGGATGACACCGACGATGTTGATGTCGAAGCCCGCGATGTCGAATTCGACCGCCCACGTGAGAATGGCGCCGAGCATTATGAGAACGATGCCGCCTGCGATGGTCATGGGATCTCCTCCTTCGAGCCAACTCACCTCCTCTATCCTCCGTGCGAATCTCAAACGTCACCTGGCGGCGGTAAATGCGGACGTCGGCCTCCCACGCGTCGTCACAGGCGTAGAAGGCCCCGGAAAAGACTCGGCCGCGCCCCCCGCGACGGTGGGGGCGCGGCCGAGGGCATCGCGCGGAAGGTGACGGCACTCCCCGGTGGGGATCCCGGACGGTCCACCCCGCGGGCGGGCGCGAACGGTGATCCCCCGAGGCCGGGCACCGGACGGCCTACTCCGCGGGCAGCACCGCGCCCTTGTACCTGTCCTCGATGAACTTCTTGACCTCGGGGCCGGTGAGGAGTTCGGCGAGCTTCTTCACCCGGGGGTCCTCCACCTTGGCCGGGACGGTGACCAGGCCGTTGGCGTACGGGTTGCCCTCGCCCTTCTCCAGGATCAGGGAGTCGGTCGCGGGCTGCAGCCCGGCCTCCAGGGCGTAGTTGCCGTTCACGATCGCGGCGTCCACGTCCTCCAGGGAACGGGGCAGCTGGGCCGCCTCAAGGGGCTTGAACTCCAGTGCCTTGGGATTGTCGGCGACGTCACGTTCGGTCGCCTTCACCCCCACGCCCTCCTTGAGGGTGATCACGCCGTTGTCGGCCAGGAGCTTGAGCGAGCGACCGAGGTTGCTCGCGTCGTTGGGCAGCGCCACCTGGGCGCCCTGAGCGAGCTCGGAGACGTTCTTGATCTTCTTGGAGTACAGGCCGAGCGGCTCGATGTGCACCGGGGCGACCCAGCTGAGCTTGATGCCCTTGCCCTTGGAGAACTCCTCCAGGTACGGGATGTGCTGGAAGTAGTTCGCGTCCAGGTTGCCCTCGTCGAGCTGGGTGTTGGGCTGGACGTAGTCGGTGAACTCGACGATCTCCAGATTCAGCCCGGCGTTGGCGGCGAGGTTGTCCTTGACGTACTTGAGCACCTCGCCGTGGGGCACGGGGTTGACCCCGACCTTGAGCGGCGCGTCGGCGTTCGGTGTGCCGCCGGCGGGCTGGGCCGTGTCGGTGGACGTCCCCCCGCACGCGGCCAGGGTCCCGGCCAGGATCAGTCCGGCCACAACCCCAAAGATCTTGCGCATGACTCTCCCTAAATTCCTACACATCAAGTAGGAAATATATCTCACAAAAGGGAGTGCAAGGACAAATCCCTACTGGTCCGCGCAGATCTTTACTCTCCGCGCAGGGCGAGCATCCGCGCGATCTGCGCCGTACGCGAGACGTCGACGAGCCTGGCCAGCTTCGTGACCTCGGGGTGCAGCCCGGTCGCGACCGCCACCTTCGCCATCTGGGCGGCGTCGTCCTGCTGGGCGATCAACATGTCGAGGAACCTCCGCTCGAACTCGGCCGGCGGGGCGGCGGTCAGCGCCGCCACCTCCTCCTCGCTCACCCCGGGCATCCCGCCGTGGGCGGCGTGCTCGTCGTCGTCGGCGGTCGCGGGCTGCCCCCAGGCGTCCAGCAGGCCGGACATCGAGACCGACTCCCGCTCCTGGGTCACGCCGATCGCCTCGGCGAGCTCCCTGACCTCCGGACGGACCTGCCGTTCGCGCACCAACCGCACCAGCCGTACCCCCTGGGCGTTGTGGGGCACCATCATCTGCAGGAACATCACGTCGGGAGGGTTGAAGGCGACTCCGGCGGCGGTCCCGACGGGCGGGGCGGGCGAGGGCGTGGGCACTCCCGCACCGGCGCCCCGCGCCGAGTGATCAGCCCCCTGGGCCGAGTCCTCTCCGGAACCCGGGCCTGAGCCGTGTTCCGGGTCGCCGTGCGTCCCCTGGGCGGATGTTGGCCGGGCGGGAGCGCCGACGGCGCCGTGTGCCCCGTGACCGGCGGGGCCTCCCCGGAGCTCCTGGATGCTGTCGGCGCCGCAACCGGAGAGCAGGAGGACCCCCAGGACCACCGCCGAGACCGCCGGAACCGCCAAGGCCGCCGGGATCGCCGGGACCACTGTGACCGCACGCTTCAAGACGAACTCCTCGGTTCTCGGGAGGATTCCCGGAAAGTTCTCGGGAGGATTCCCGGAAGGAACGACGGATCCGGGCGGGGCGGTGATCACCGCCCCGCCCGGATCTCACCGGATCAGAGTCGTCGCCACAGGGCGGGTACGTTCGGCGGCTCCCAACCGGCCAGCGCGGTGTGTGCCTGCAGGCACTGGTAGGTCGCGCCGCCGTAGGTCACCGTCGCGCCCACCGCATAGGCGGTGCCCGCCTTCCAGGTGCCGCCCGGCTGGCTCGTCGGGGTGGGCGTCGGAGTCGGGGTCGGCCGCGTGGGAGTCGGCGTCGGGGTCGGAGTCGATGTGGGGGTGGGGTTGCTGCCGCCGAAGTTCACGTCGGAACAGGTGTAGAAGGCCTCGGTACTGCCCACGACACGCTGCCAGATCGAGAAGATGAGCTGGCGGCCGCTCCGCTGCGGGAGGTTGATCGTCCAGTTGGTGAACTGGGTGGGGTTCTGGTTGTTGAAGGTCCTGATGTGCTCCAGATCCGACCAGCGCAGCGGCTGGGTGGGGCTCCAGCTCTGCTTGGTGATGTAGAACTCGAAGTTGCTGTTCGCGTGCGGCGCGGTCGCATGGTAGGTGACCGTGAGCGGCCCCGGGGAGACCGAGGTGGCGGGCCAGTCGGCCCTGGCGAGGTTGAGCCCGCGATACTTGTCACGCCCGGCGCCGCACAGCTCGCCGTCGGGGATGATCTGGCGGTGGTTGCCACCGGCTTCGAGCCGGGACACCTCGTGCCAGTCGTAGAAGGCCTGGGTGCCCCCGGCCGCGACGGCCGCCTTGCACGCCGCCGACTTGGGGGTCTCCGGGCCTTCCGTCTTGCAGACGTACGCCCGGCTGGGCGGGTTCGACATGGAGCCGTGGGCGACCGCCGCGGTGGACGGCAGCAGAGCGAGCACGGACCCTACGCTGATCGCGGCGGCGGCACCGGTGGCCACCTTGTGTCGCAGATGCACGTGGACTCCTCCTGGAGAGAGAAATGGGAGGCAGAACTGTCCAACGAGCCGACGGATAGCACGTTATTAACAAGAAACCTTACTAAGGATTTCGGTCACAACGCCAGGGATACGTGGATATCAGTCCGTGACCAGCACGACCTTGCCCTGTCCGTGCCTGCCGGCGACCTCGCGGTGGGCGTCCGCGGCCCGCTCCAGCGGATAGGTCCCGCGCACGGGGAAGACGAGGTCGCCCTTGGCGTACAGGGCGGCGAGCTCGGCGAGGCGAGACGCCTCCCGCACCCCCCTGGTCCGCTGCACCCCCAGCTCCGCGGCCCTGTCGTGCTCGACGAGCGTGACGATGCGCTCCGCCTTCACCAACTCCAGGGAGACGTCCAGCGCCTCGCCGCCCGCGCCGTCCACGACCAGGTCCACCCCACCGGGGGCGAGGGCGCGCACCCGCTCCAGCAGTCCCTCCCCGTACGTGACCGGGGTCGCGCCGAGAGCGCGCAGGTAGTCGTGGTTCTCCTCGCGGGCCGTGCCGATCACCGTGGCCGCTCCCCAGAGCCGGGCGAGCTGGACCGCCGCGGTACCGACCCCGCCCGCGGCGGCGTGGACCAGGACCGTGTCCCCCTCCCCCACCCCGAGCTGCCGCAGCGCGATGTGGGCGGTCTGGGTCCCCGCGGTGAAACCGCCCGCCACCTCCCAGGGCATGTTCGCGGGCTTGGGCGTGACGTTCTCCGCCGGTACGACCACGTACTCGGCGTAGCAGTTCAGCAGGTTGAAGCCCAGGACCTCGGCGCCTACGGAGATGCCGTCCACCCCTTCGCCCACCTGGTCGACCACCCCGGCGAACTCGTTGCCCGGCACCCGGGGCAGCTCACCGCTCATCCCCTGCGGGACCCACCCCTCCCGGATGGCGAGGTCGAACGGCTGCACGCCCGCCGCCTTGACCCGCACCCGCACCTGCCCCTCGCCCGCCTCGGGCGTCGGAAGCTCCGCCGCCCGCAACACCTCGGGACCGCCGAACTCGAAAAACGCGGCTGCCTTCATGGGACTCCCCTTCGCTCGCGTACGCCTTCGCTCGCGTACGTCGCCGCCCAGCCTGCAACCTCAAGCTTGATCGAGGTCAACTCACCCGCTCCGGGCACCGATGGGGCGTCATACCGGCCGACGCGGAGGCCGGCCCCCTTCGAAGGGGGCCGGTCTCCGGGACCGCCGAGGGGTCACTCCGTGGTGAGGGCCGACATGTTGTCGTAACTGATCTGGGCGAACTGCAGCGACTGGCCCGGGTTCGCCGTACCACCCGGAGCGGTGTCCTGCTCGTACATCGGGTAGTGGTGCTGGCTGGTCAGCCCCCGGAAGAACGTCGTGTAGTCGATGTCGCCCGTACCGAAGGGCACCATGTCGTAGCCGTTGGCGGTCGCGGTGTTGATCTTTCCGTCCTTGGCGTGGAACAGCGGATACCGGCGCTCCTGCGCCTGGACGAGAGCGAGAGGGTTGAAAACGTTGGTCTGGACGGAGCCGTCGGGGGCGGTGTAGGTCTTGAACTTGTACTGGGCGACGTGCGCCCAGTAGATGTCCATCTCCAGGTTCACGAACTTGGGATCGGTGACGCCCAGGAAGTACTCCAGCTTCCTGACCCCCGAGGAGCGCGTCGGACGGCCCTGCACGTCCAGCGGTCCGCTGTCGAGAAGGAAGTTGTAGGCGGCGTCGTGGTTGTGGGTGTACAGCTTGACGTAGCCGGAGTTCCGGGCGATCTCCCCGAGGATGTTCCACTTCTCGGCGGCGATGTCCCAGTCGGCCTTGTAGTTGCTGTTGGTGGGGTCGTTACCGGTGCCCATGTGGTCCATGCCGAGGATGTTGGCGATCTCCAGGCTGACCTTGAACCGGTCGAGATCCGTCTGGGTCAGCGGCCATGACCCCGGGATGAACCCGTGGTTGCCCTCGGCCCGCAGCCCGTTGGCGTCCAGCCACGAGCGCAGCAGCTTCGCCCCGGCGATGTTCTCCAGGTTCTGCCCGCCCTCGGCGTTGGCGTGCTGCGTGAGGCCGGCGAACTCGATGCGCTCGTAGCCGATGTCGCTGAGCGCCTTGAACACCTCCTTGAACCCCGACGGCAGGGTCGTCGTGTTGGGGTCGCGGGAGATGGCGTCACGGACCGTGTAGAGGATGATGCCGCGCTTGCTGTCGCGGATCAGGGGGGCGGCCGCGGCGGCCGAGGCCCTGCCCGGCAGTGCGGTGATGGCCGCCGCCGCGGCCATACCCGTGGTCGCGGCGAACAACTGTCGACGGGTCAGTCCCAGCTTGCGCCCGAGGGCGCCGCCTTCGACCTGGTCGTCATCGTGGGCATGGAAAGTATTCACACATATCCATTCGTGTGAAGGACGCGTGCGCTGACCGACGTCACAGCGAAAATGAGGTGTCTGGAGGGCTTCAGCGTGCCACCGATGCCGACATCCGGCACTGGGGGCCTCCGAACGCACCACTGCCGCTTATCGCGCACCGTGAGTAATTGTTAACGCCGAAATATCGCTTCGTCAATGAAAGTCCGGACTCTTCCCACATAAGTCTCCGAGGGAAGTTCACCCCTTTTCAGGCCAACCAAAAACACCCCTTTTGACCAGGCAAAAGTCCGGAGATCGACCTCCCGCGCACCCGGCACAAACCTTTTCAGCCCGCATCGGCGTGCGCAGGATCCTTCCCTCCCCGCGCGGCGCCGAAGCGCGTCCACGACGCGGTCGCCGCCGCCCCGTGTGGGCCGGCCGCCCCTGACGGGTTCGCACATCCCGTCCTCACCGGCCGGGACGGCTTCACTCGTGTTCACCGGGCGCCTTCGGCCGCCGGCTTGACTGTGCCGTAGCGGCATGGTTTGTGATGCGTCCATGAGTCGAAGCACCTGGGTTTATCTGGGGTCGTACAGTCTCTCCCTGCTGGGGAACGGGGTCGCGTCCGTCCTGTTCCCGTTGCTGATGCTCGCGAAGACCGGTGACATCCTCGCCGCCGGCGTCCTGGCGTCGGTGACCGCCGCGGTCGCCGCGGTCGTGGGAATGCTCACCGGGGTGGTCGTCGACCGGGTGAACCGGCGGACGGTGTCGATCGTCAGTGACGTGTTGTCCGCCGCGTCGGTCGCCGCGGTCCCGGTCGTGGACGCGTTGTGGGGGTTGAACCTGACGTGGTTCATCGTGCTGGGCGTGATCGGCGCGTTCGGGGACATGCCGGGGATGACGGCGCGGGAGACGCTGCTTCCCCGCCTCGTCCACCTCGACGGCGGTAAGCCGGGTGCGCTGGACCGGCTGGTAGGTGTCCGCGAGTCGCTGGCGGGCGCGCTGATGCTGATCGGGCCCGGCCTGGGCGGGCTGCTGGTGTGGCTGTTCGGTGTGAGTGCCGCCGCGTTGTTCATCACCGCCGGAATGAGCCTTGCCGCGGCGTTGCTGTCGTTCGCGATGTCGTCCCGAGCGGGAGAGATCCCGCTGACCGATGTCCGCGGCCCGGGGACGGGAGTTCGCGGGGTGTTCACCGACCTGGCGACCGGGTGGCGGTTCCTGCTCGGGCACCGACTGGTGCTGGGGGCGAGCCTGCTGTCGGCGGTGTTCGTCGCGGTGATCGTGGCGTTGCAGGCGACGATCATGCCCGCCTACTTCACGAGCGAGAACCTGCCGGAGTTCAGCGGGTTCGCGGCGACCGGGATCGCGGTCGGTGGTCTTCTCAGCGCGGGCGTGTACGCGGCGACCGTGGGGAAGGTGTCGCGCCGCGCCTGGTTCGTGATCGGGATGGTCGGCACAGGCATCGGATTCACCGTGATCGGCATGATGGCGGCGCCCTGGACGGTGCTGGCCGCGGCCGTGTTCATCGGCCTGACCAACGGCCCCATGTCCGCGGTGCTGGGGGTGGCGACCATCGAGGCGACTCCGGATGAGATGCGCGGACGTGTCCTCGGTGCGCAGAACGCTCTCATGCTCGCGGCACCTGCCCTCACCTCGGCTCCCATCGCCGCGTTCGCCTCCGGGTTCGGGCTCGCGACGGCGGGGATCGGGATCGCGGTCGTGATCGTGGTGACCGTCGTGGTCGCGCTGTGCGTCCCCGCGTTCCGGTCGTTGGACACAATAGGTGTAGCGGTGGAGGCGAAGGAGGGGTGATCGTGGCGTGGAGCACCAGGCAACTCGCGGACCTCGCCGGCGTCACGCTGCGCTCGATCCGTCACTGGCACGACATCGGGCTCCTGCCCGAACCCGAACGGCTCGCGAACGGCTACAAGCAGTACACCGCCCGGCACCTCGTACTCGCGCTGCGCATCAACCGCCTCGCCGGCCTCGGTTTCGTCCTCGACGACGTCGCCCGGATGCTCGATTCCGAAGAGCACGGTCAGAAATCCCTGCGCGGACTACGCATGGAACTCGAGACCAGAATCGCCGACCTCGAACGCATTCGATCCGAGGTCGACGAGCTGATCGGTCTCGGAGTGTCACCTGACCTGTCTCCCGAGGCACTCCTCGCGATGGAGGCACTCGGCGACGATCCCGCCTCACGCAACGTCGCCCTCTTTCTTACCCGCCTGATAACGAAGGAGGACACGCTCACCTTCGTCAGGGCCCTGAAAGACGCACCCGAGGACCTCCTCCACGTCAACACCGCGATCCAGGAGCTACCCGCCGACGCCTCGGAGCACGAGATCGCCCCACTCGTCGACCGTGCGGTCGCCGCGATCCGCGCATTCCTCGCCGCCCACGGCAACGCGCTCCCGAACTTTCCCGACAGCGCCGGGGACCGAACGAACACCGACGCACTGACAGCACTCATAACGGAGCACATGAATCCCGCCCAGCGGCACACCATGCGACTCATCGGCGAACACTTCGACCGCAGCCCCGAGTGGGACATCACGTTCGGCGTCGCGAAACGCGCCGAAGGGCCGCGGCCGATAACCGTCCCGGTCACCTGAATCCATGATCACATATTCGTAGTGGTACGACTTCGTAGTGGTACGACGGAGTCGTACCCGTCTCAGGGAAGCCGACCGATCTCGAAGTCGTCGAAGTACACCCGGGTCTCCGTGGAATCCCCCGGCCGCTTTCCCACGGTGAGCCCGAACCTGGGTCTGCCTTTGGCCCCGTCCGCGTCCTCGTCCACGGCCTCGGCCACGAGACGGTCGTTCACCCAGAGCGCCAGACTCACCTCGTCCCCGTCCCGGGAGCACTCGGCCCGGAGCGTCGCCTTCTCCTTGGAGAAGGCGGGCGTGAGGAGGTCGGGCGTCATGTCCCACGCGGTCACGCTGGTGTTCTTGCGGATCCTCGCACGCCCGTCCGGACGAATCTCCAGGGTGTAGTAGTGAAGGTGCTCGTCGTCGAGTTTGTAGTCGCAGGAGACCCCGGTCCAGGCGTTCCAGGGCGTGCCTTTGGCGATGTCGATCCGGACGGCGACCAGCGCGCGCTCGGGAGGCTCCGCGTTGACAGGCGCATCGGTCCAGCGGTCGCTGTTGGAGAAGTCGGTGGCCAGCGTGTAGCGGCCGTCCCCGGTGTAGCCGCGGGGCGTGTCCACCCGTGTCCCGTCGTTGGGCCAGCCGGACTTGTCGTTGCCGAAGTCGTCCCGGTACAGCACGTCGGTACTCACGGGCGGGCCCTGGGGGAGCGCGCGGATTCCGATCACGGTGCCCGCCGCCAACAGGAGAGCTCCGGCCGCCGCACCGCCCACGACCGCCGAACGCCGCCGGAACCACGGCGTCCGACCCGCTTCCCGCTCCGCCGGGCCCGTCACCCGCACGGTCGGCGGGAGCAGGCCGAAGAGGTTCAACCGCAGCGTGTCCGCCAGCTTGGCGGTGTCCTCCGCGTCGTTCCTTCCGACCAGGCCGGACAGCAGGTCCTGCGCGGTCGGCCGGGCCTCCGGGTCCTTGTCGAGCGCGGCCTTCACCAGATCACGCAGGCCCCGTTCGAGGTCCTCCAGGTCCGGGGTGTGGTGCATGACCCGGTAGAGCGCCTCGGGCATGTTCCGTGCGGCGAAGGGAGACCTCCCCGTCGCGGCGGCGACCACCACGCACCCCCAGGCGAAGATGTCGGCGGGCGGGCCTGACGTTCCTCCGGAGAACCGCTCGGGAGCCATGTAGTCGGGAGTACCGATGACACGGCCCGTCGAGGTCTGTCCACCGTTCGCGTCCAGGGCACGGGCGATACCGAAGTCGATCACCCTGGGGCCCAGCGGTGACAGCAGCACGTTGGCCGGTTTGAGGTCTCGGTGCATGACCCCCGCACCGTGAATCGCGGTGAGCGCGAGCGCCACCCCAACGGCGAGCGCCTCCAGGTTGGCCCCGCTCAGCGTGCCGTGATCGCGCAGCACACGGGCGAGGTCGGGCCCGGCGACGTACTCCGTCACGACCCAGAGCGGCTCACCCTCCAGCCGGGCGTCCAGGACCGGAGCGGTGCAGAACCGGCTCACCTTCCGCGCCGCGGCCACCTCGTTCTTGAACCGCGCCACGAACTCCGGGTCGGCGGCCAGATTCGTGTTGATCACCTTGATGGCCACCGGCCCTGACGGCCCCTCGGCGAGATAGACCGTCCCCATCCCACCCCTGCCCAGGCGCCCGGCGATGCGATAGGGACCGAGCACGGTCGGGTCGGCGGGCTCAAGACCGAGCACGGGAGGAAGTCCGTATGCCGTCACAGCGGAAGATCCTAGATCGCACGCGTTGCCGACGGAACACGATATACCGCCAGAACAATCGAAATCGATCTGCCCGGAGTCCATCGAAGAACGCCGCGGCCGATCAGGGGATCGCCTTCCTGCTGATCGCCCACCGGGCGATCAGCAGGCCGGGGTTGAGGCGAAGCCGAACACGGTCGCGTGAACGACGTCGGTGGGATGCGCTTGGCCGTTGAACCGGCCGGGCGTCACGGGGGTGACGCCCGGCCTCGCGGTCCGGCCACTGGTGGGACGGCCCGGTTAGCCGGTCAGGGCGCCTTCCTCGGGAGGTACAGGTCGACGGAACTGTGGATGATCAGGTGGTCGGAGCAGGGGTGGGTGTCGCAGTTACCGGCGTCCACGATGTCGACGCCGTCGATCGGCACGCTGAAGTGGTCACGGCTGAGGAAGGTGTAGTCGATCTTGCGGTTGCCGCCGACCCGTGTGGGCCGGCCGCCCCTGACCGGTTCGCACATCCCGTCCTCGCCGATGCAACTGCTCCAGTAGGTGTCGGTCTCCCAGAAGTTTCCACTCCCGGCCGGGTAGTAGAGCGTGCCGATCGCGGCGTCGTCCGGGGTGAGGTTGAGGTCGCCCATCAGGATGAACGGCCTGGAGTTCGCCTCGGGACCGAACACGCGGGTCAGCTCCCGGGTCTCGGCCTGTGCTCCGGAGGCGTCGCCGTCGGCCAGGTGTGTCGAGCAGGCCTTCACCGGCTGATTGGCCGGCGGGAAGTTGGCCACGACGCAGGCGACGCTGCGTTCCTCCGTGATCACGGGCTGGTCCCGCTCCTCCAGCTTGTGGTCACTGGTGAACATGTATCCCTTCTGCTGGGTCACTTCGGCGCGTACCAGGATGGCGTTCCCGGCCTCGTTGCGGGTGTCGGGGAAGACGATGCAGTCGGGGACGAACGTGCGGGACTCCTGGAAGTATCCCTGCATCGCGTATCCGGCCGCCGCCAACTGGTCCACCAGGTGCGCGTACTGACGGTCACAGATCTCGTTGAGTGAGATCACGTCGGGGCGGCGCGCCTGCACCTCCCGCACGATCCGCCCGATGATCGGGTAGGTGCCGTTGTTCAGGATGCCGCCGGACAGGTTGAAGTGCATCAGCTTCAGCGGCGTGACGGGGTTGAAGCGCACGCCGCTGGTGGCGACGCCGCTGGTGTTGCTGTTACGCAGATGCCACTGGAAGGGGCCGTTGGTCAGGGGCAGCGCGACCGCGGGGGTGTCGGAGCCGTTGCCGTCCCAGTCGCCCGTGGCGAAGAACACCGACGACGCGCTGCCGCTGCCGTAGGTGAACGTCACATTGGCCGATCCGGCGTTGTTGGTGTTGCGCAGCTGCCAGGTGAAGGGACTGGTGGCGGTGCTGATGAACCCGATGGTGTCACGGCCGTCGTTGTTCCAGTCGCCCGCGATGGGCTTGCCCGTACCGCTGCTGTAGGTGAAGGTGAGGTCGGCGCTCCCCGCGGTGTTGTTGTTGCGCAGCAGGTACGTGTTGGGACTGCCCGGCCGGAACAGGCCCGGGGTGTCGTCGCCGTCCTTGTCCCAGTCTCCGACCAGGGGCTGGGTGTCCGAGGCCGCACCGTAGCCGAAGGTCACGTTGGCGGACCCCGATGAATTGCTGTTGCGCAGTTGCCACGACGGCGTTCCGCCGGTGCGTACGAAGACCCCCGGGGTGTCGATGTCGTCGTTGTTCCAGTCGCCCACGATCGGTGTCGCGCCGGAGGCGCCGTAGGTGAAGACGGTGTCGGGGACGAGGTTGTCGACCCAGAAGTTGTCGTATCGGTCCGTCAGGTACCACGTCATCGGGTTCGTGGAGGTGTCCACGATGCCGTACGTGTCCGTACCGTCACCGTCCCAGTCTCCCGAGATGATGACCCTGTCCTGGGATTGCGCCACGGCCGGTGCGACCGGCGACACGACCGCCATCGGCACCACGGTGAAGAGCACCGAGACGATAATCGTGACAATCCTTCGTAACACTCGAATACCTCTTTCGGATTCCTCGCGAGGTCGAGGTGAGTTCATGCTGAGTCGGCGAATCACGAAATCGATAAAGCGCATGATTCGCGGCGGACCGTCACGGTCTCGTAGCTGCGGGGCATGAGACGGTGGAAATCAGTCCGCTGAGGCTCCGTTCGGCGATCCGGCACCGATGCGGAGCGGTGAACCCTCAGGCGGCGCGAGCGCGGGGAACGGTGTCGATGCCGTGTTCGGCGACGGTGCCACGGTGAGGGGATGCGGTGAGAGCCGTCGGCCTCGCCACTCGCGATCGGAGCGCGGGTGCCGACGAGCCTTCATGGATGTCGGCGGCGGTGACCTGCACCGCCCGCGGCGTCCGGGAGCACCGGTGAGAACGCCACGCCTTCTGCCGACGCTTCCCCTTCGCAGCGTCGTTTTCCCAGGTGGAAGCGGGTGCGTTGGCCGAGGATGTGACGCCTGGGCGTCGGTCACGCGGAAGGTCGGTTCGAGCGCGCGCCTTCCGACGACGCGGACCGGCCGGCGCGGCGAGCCTCCGAGACACCACCGGGCGAGACGGTTGCCCGCCCTGACCAGGAACGGACGGTCGTCGCGCCGGGCGGCGCCGGGGCATGGCGGCACGGTCGAGACGAGGAAGGTGCGCGGGTCGTGCTCACGCGGTCGGCGCTTGGACGAACCAAAGCCATCAGGCGAGCTCCAGATGTGTTGAGACGAACGCGACTTTCATTCGAACTTGATGGCGAAGCTACATTGCCGAACTCCAGACTGTAAAGCCTTTTCCATCCTGGTCGAAAAGCGTTGAGTTTCCTCACAGAGTGTGCGTCTCATCGGCCGGGAAACGGCCGGAACCCTCGCCGTTCAGGAGGAGCTCGATGGCTTCGCGCGGTCTCTCGGCGTCGCCTTGGAGCGCACGACCGACACCTACGATTCACTGGTGCGCGCCGCACTGGCCCCGGCCTAGGACCTGGAACAGGGACAGGTCACCGGCCTCGACCGGGTCACCACACGGCAGGCAGACCGCTTTCACGTCCATGGCCGGCTGGACCGCCGTGAACGCGGCTGTGCGGACGACGTCAGCGTGGCCGGGCTTCTTCCATCGGCCGGAAATCGGCGGTAATGCCGGGCTCGGCGGGTTTCCGCCTGGCAGCTGTGACCACTGTGGGTCCGGTGACTCAAGCGCGAAGGCCGGGCGTCACGGGGGTGACGCCCGGCCTCGCGGTCGGGGCCGGTCGACGGGGGCGCCCGTCGACCGGAGACAGCCGTTACCGGCGGGAGCCGGCTAGCCGATCAGGTGCTTCATGATCTTCTTGATGGCCGCGGCGCGCTCGGCCGGGGAGGCCACCTGCTCCAGGCCGAAGCCGAGGAAGACGGTGTCCTTCGTCGAGACGGCCGCCGTCTTGTCGGCCTGTGCCCTGGCGAAGTCACCGGCGCCCGTCGGGCTGCCCGGGGGCGGTCCGGGGATCGCCCAGTCGCCGAGACCGGACTCGAAGCCCTCGGCGGCGAGCTGGCCACCGACGGTGGTGACCTTGGTGTCGTCCACGAACACGCCGGCGCCGCCGGTGGCGGGGTCGGTCACGTAGCTGACCGACACCTCGACCTTCTTGCCCGCGTACGCGGACAGGTCGAAGGCGACCGGCTGCCAGCCGCCGGAGCTACCGGTGAAGGCGTTCCAGGCACCGCTCGTCCCGGTCGGCGCACAGGGGTTGCCCGGGGTGAGGTAGCGCAGCAGCCACGGGTGCTCGTCCAGCAGGAAGCCGACCTCGCACTGGGCGGGGACGTCGGTGCTGGTTCGGCCGTTGAGGTCGGGCAGGGTGGTCCAGTCGTCCTGGCCGACCGTGTGCGCCTCGACGATGACGTTGTCGTAGCCCTCCTCGGTGTCGTACGAGAGCTGGAACTGCAGCTTGGGCTGCTGCGCGGCCGGGACTGCCGCGAGGTCGATCGTGCGCGTCAGCCTCTTGTACGCGTCGTCGGTGTGCGGGCCCGCCACGTACCAGCCGCCCTCGACCGGGTCGAACGGGCCGGTCGCCCCGATGTAGTCGCCCGAGGCCCAGCTCTTGAACTGGGGGAACTTCGCGGGCGGCAGCGTGTTGCTGGTCACCTGCAGGTTGCCCGCCTCGTCCAGCGGGTTGTCGGCGAGCGCCGGGCCGCCGAAGGTGCCGCTCGCGCCGTTCAGCCCGGGACCGGTGCCGGTGAACCCGGTCGGCCCGACACGCGGGTTGCGGCCGTAGACACCGAGGTAGTACTGGGCGAAGTCGTCGGCGAGGATGAGGCACTCCTCGAAGAAGCCGTCCTGGGTGGTGATGACGCAGTCGGAGTCCGGCGCGCCGTCCAGGCCGTAGTAGATGCCGCCGAGGCTGGTGCCGAAGAAGCCGAAGTATCCCGCGGTCTCCCCGGTGTAGAGCAGCTTGCCTCCCTCGTTGAGGTAGTCGCGGACGGAGACGGTCAGATCCTGCTGCTCGCGCTTGACGTCCATGTCGGGAAGCGGGCCGAACGGGGTCTCGGTCTCCACGTCCTGGGCGTCCATCGCGAGCCGGTCGTCACCGAGGTACCAGGCCACCGCCTTGAAGTGGCCGAGCACCCCGAGGTGGTGCGGCACGCCCTGGGCGTCGACGTCCCACGTCTCCGAGGCGTATCCGGCGGTCTGCAGCGCCTGCCTGTACTGCGCCGCGTACTTCGGCGCGGTCACCGACGCCGGGTAGTCGGGGTTGAATCCCGTGTAGTCCTCGTTCGCCACGATGAGGACCTTGGCCTTAGACTTCTTCTCCAGCTTGTACGTGAAGTGTTCGCTCTCCACGGTCCCGACGCCGGGCTTGTGGCCGGTGAACCAGACCTCGACCTTGTCTCCCGGTTTCGCGCCCTCCACCTTGGAGCGGTACTCGGCGAAGTACAGCTTGTTCTCGTCGCCGTACCGCTCGCCGCCCTTCCACTCGCTGAGGCCGCGCTGGCGCACCGGGCCGCCGTTGATACGGAAGCGCAGTTGCTTGGTGAGCAGGGACCTCCGCATGGTGACGGCCACCGGCTGCGGGTCACCGTACGAGACGGTGAAGCTGTCGGGCCGGAAGTCGGGGACCGTGCGGCCCACCGGGGAGACCGGCGCGTCGGGGGTCTTCACGGACTTGGCGAGATTGACCGCGAGCGGGACGTTCTTGGCGAACTCCGCCTGGATCAGGGCCTCGCTGTCGGGGAAGGTGAAGCCCGAGCCGCCCGCGCAGTCGGCGAGCGTCCACTCGTCGTCGGGGACGCTCTCGACCGCGACCTCGCAGGTGCTCATCTCCGGTGTGATCGTGAGCGCGTCGTGCTTGTTGGTCATGTGACCGTCGGTCTCGCCGTTGGTCGTGTAGAGCTCGGCGCCGATGTCGGGGTCGTAGCCGGGTACGGCCGGGGTCGCGTCGTCACCGAGCAGCGCCTCGAAGATGAGGTCGTCGGGAGAGGGGGTCGCCTGCTGCCAGCCGACGCCGTACAGCAGCAGCTGGGCGGCCGAGTGGTAGTTGAGGATGTAGGTGAAGTCGACCCGCTTGGCGAGGTTGTCGACGGCCTTGGTCTCGGGTTCCGACTGCGCGCTCGGGCCCCGGTAGGTCTGGCTCGCCGGGTTGTCGGAGGAGCCCTCGTTGTCGTAGCCCCACTTGTAGGCGAAGTTACGGTTCAGGTCGACGCCGTCGGCGCTGGTGATCTGGCCGTCGTTGTTGTTGTCGCGGAGGTTCTTGCGCCAGAGGCGGTTGCCCGCGGTGAAGGTGTGGTCGTAGCCGTCGGGGTTGGAGACGGGGATGAACCAGAGCTCGACGTTGTCGACGAGCTGGGTGATCTGGGGATTGGTGCCGTAGCCGTTCAGGTAGTGGAGCAGGAGCCTGCGGTTCATCTCCGGGGTGATCCACTCACGGGCGTGCTGGGCGGACATGTAGAGCACGGCCTTGCGCGCCCCGTCCTTGAGCTGCCGCGCGTTCTTCGTCACCTTGATCGCGGTGAGCGGCTGCCCCTTGACCGTGGTGCCGAGGTCGACGACCTTGGCGATGTTCGGCTTGGCGTTCGCCGCGTTGACGATCTGCTCGCGGATGCCGCCGGCGCCGCTGTACGGCTTGAAGACGCCGTCCCCCTTCGCCGCCTGCCTGCTCGCCGCCGCGGGCCGCTGGACCTTCAGGTCGAGGCCCGCCTTGCCGAGCTGCTCCGCCTGGGCCGCGCCGAGGATCGCCTCGACGCTGACCTTCTCCCCGTTCGCGGACCTGGTGATCCGCAGTTCCTCACGCTCGACACCCGACTTCAGCAGCTCGTCCATCTGCTGCGGGGTGAGCTCGCCGACGTAGACGCTCACTCCGTCGTCGCCGTCGGCGGATGGATCGGGTACCGCCGCCGCGGGCGTGCTCACCATCAGGCCCAGAAGCAGGACCGCGATTGCGAGAACGACCGATCTCGCACGTTTCATTGCGACCTCCGTACATCCCCCGAAAGATAGGAATGCACGAAATCTGGGGGATAGTCGGACCTGAGTCAACGTCAACCATCGCCATGATTCCGCGCTGACCTGATCCGGTCAGGAGGCGCCCGGGACTTCCGGAATCGCGAGGGACGCGCGGCGTGCGAGTCCTCGAAGACGCTCCCGAAGCCCTCTCCGAAGCCGTCTTCATGGACCGTCTCCGGAGACGGTCCATGAAGACGGCGAGGGTCCCGGCCGGGCGAACCTGGCCGGGGCCCTCCTGGCGGGGAACCGCGAAACCGTCAGCTCCCGAAGTCGCCCGTGGCGACCCCGGCCGCGTAGCGAAGCCCGCCGTACAGGTGGGCGCGGAAGTTCGGCTCACTGTAGGACTCGATGGTGTGGCCGAGGCCGGTGTACCAGGACCGGCCGCCCTCGTACGTCCTGTACCAGGCGATCGGGTGGTCGTCTCCCATCGACCCGCCGGAGTAGGTCGACTCGTCCAGCGTGGCGAGCACGTGGACGGTGGAGCGCGGGTTGGTGCGGTAGTTGTACAGCTCGTCGGTGCGCACCCAGGTCGTCGGCAGGTGAGCCGTCGAGGGGTGCGCGCCGTCCTCCACCCGCACGGTCACCTGCTGGATCTCGGGGTGGGAGGAGAAGTAGGCGCCGACGAGGCCGCCGTAGAAGGGCCAGTCGTACTCGGTGTCGGCGGCGGAGTGGACGCCCACGTATCCGCCACCGTCCGCGACGTACGACTCGAACGCCGTCTTCTGCGCGGCGTCGAGCACGTCGCCGGTGGTCATCAGGAAGACGACCGCCCGGTATCGGGCGAGGTTCTCGGCGGTGAAGACACCGGCGTCCTCGGTGGCGTCGACGGTGAAGCCGTTCTCGGTCGCGAGCTCGCCCAGCGCGGCGATGCCCGCCGGGATGGAGTCGTGCCGGAACCCGGCCGTCTTGGAGAAGACCAGAACCTCGTATGCCGGATCAACGGTCATAAACGGAGCACCCAGACCAATCGTGACGACGATCATCGCGGTGATCACCGCGATGTATTGCGTACCCTAAATCCCCATTTTTCATAGGAAGTAGCTGTATCGCGTAGATCGCTGGGTGCCGTACCCCCGCGCGTGGCGGAGCCGGAGAGCCGGGATCCCCCTCGGTGGGGCCCACCGGCGCCGGTCGGGGCCAGATGGCCGCGATCGGATAAATCAGTCGAAGCCAGGGCGGAGAAGCCGGGATCATGACTTCCATGACGTTCCACGACGACAAGGACAGCGGCCGATCCCGCCGGGAGATCCTCGCCGAGTTGCACGACTCGCTGGATCGGCGGTACCGGCCCGAGGACGTCGCCGATCTGGTGCTGCCAGCACTGGACGGGCAGCTGTCGCGGCGTGAGCGTACGGTGTTGGAGCGCGCGGCCAGGTACTCCTCCCGTCGCGAGGGCTGGTTCTCCTCGATGTCCACCGATTACGCGAGGCCGGTCGGCGGTACCCGGCAGGTCGCGGCGGCGAGCCGTCTGTTCGAGCGGTCGGCGCAGGTCGACCCCGACGTTCCCGAGTCGCTGCTGGAGTTCGCGGCGAACATGGGGCGCGAGATCCGGTGGACGCCGGACCGCGGTGACTTCCTGGCCGACCGGCTCAACCGGGACGCCCGGAAGGCCGCGGGCATGGACCTGTCCAAGCGGCAGTACAACCGCCGGTTCAGGGTGCTGCGCCGGGTCGCCGCCAAGGCGGGCACGCTGGGTACCGAGCAGGTCAAGCGGCGTCTGCTCATGGTGGGCGTCACGGGATTCGGCGCGGACATCCCACTGGAGCGGTTCGTCTCCGACGTCGACGCCGCGTGCTTCGTGGCGTACTACACCGCGCGTCGCAAAACACGCCGGAAGTTCAGCCTGTCCGGGCGGGAGAATCCGTTCGACGAGATCGCGTCGATGCTGCTCGACCGGTGCGCGGACCGGAGCGACTGGTGGATGATCGCCCAGGTACGCACGACTCCCGACATCCTTGGACGCCTGACCGACGAGGAGCGTGGACGGCTGCTGGGTCAGTGGTCGGCCGTCATGCGGCACAGCGCCGATGTGCTACGCGCCTGCTGGAACCCCGGCACCGACCGCACCACGATGCTCGTACGGCGCGGGGACGACTCCACCACGTGGAACAACCTGGCGGTCGCCTACAACGCGGCCCGGGCCGCCTGGTTGTCCTGCCTGGCGTCGCTGGACGCGTTGGAACTGCTGGAAGTGGCCTGTCCCGGCAAGGTGATGCGCCTGATGGCCGCCGATCTGGCCGCCTGGCATCGCGAGACCGGCGGCGACGTCGATCCCGACACCGCGGTGTGGGCGGCGCTGCCGCTGCCCTGGGAGGTGCTGGACGGCACCGCGGCCTGCCCGCGGGTCACCGTGGAGGCGGCCTGCCATGCGGCCGGGCTGGACCCGGAGCAGACGGGGTGGACCGCGCCCGCGGCTCGACGTGGCGTCGCGGTGTTTCGGCCGACGCCCGAACTGGTGCACGGGGTGACCGTCGCCGATCCGGTGTGGGCGGCCCTGCTGCGGCGTGCCGGGGTGTTCAGCGGCAGGAGCGTGAAGCCCGAGCTCGCCGCCGACGCCCGCCACGGACTGGCCTCCGGAGTCGTGGTCGGTGATCTGCCCGCCGCGGACCTCCCGGAGAAATAGGCCGGTCACCCCGCTGAGGGTCAGCGGTGGCGCCGCCGGGCTTCGGATCGGGTGAGCGCCGGTGCGGGCCCGTCGGCGCCACCGATATGCCGGAATACCGGTGGCGTCCGCCAGGTGGCAACGGTCATACTGAGGCGCGGCCCGCTGTAGCTCAGTGGTAGAGCGCCTGGCTCTTCATCCGGGTGGACGCCGGTTCGAGCCCGGCCGGCGGTGCCGTGCACGATGGATGCGCCTCGTGGTAGCTCAGTGGTAGAGCGCCCGGCTCTGGGACCGGGTGGACGCCGGTTCGAGCCCGGCCGACGAGGCCTTCCACCGAACGCTCCGGGCACCGATCGTGTCGCCCCCTCCACCGGACAGAGATCGCCTCCGGCGAAGTGGTGGACGAGCGGGTCTTCACGCGATCCCCACCGCCGAGACCGGACTTCTTCTCGCAGGTGAGCCAGGAGCCGACCGGGTCCCCTCCTTACCGCGCACCGTGGAAACACGGGTCGAACCTCACGGCACCACTCGACGAATGACAGATCCTGCCGCGAAAGAACAGGATTCCAGAAAAGGCGGATCCGGCCGGGTCAGGCTTTCCCGTCGCACATCCGCCGAATCGAGGCGGCCTTTCCGGCCGCGCGTCGACGGCGCCTTCGCGAGATTTCCGGTCATACGGCGACGAGGCGGTGGCGACTTTCCGGTCACGCGTCGGCGCAGGATCGGAGATGGACGCCGGACCCCCGTTCCCCTCCCTTCAGCACCGAACCAGAATTAGAATGATATTTCATACCATTCTACCTAAATCGCCTCACAGATCTTCGCGACCTCGCACTGACACGGCTTCACATCGGCGACCCTCCGGCACGCGCGAGGGCCGCGAAACGCGGCCGGTCCACCGGATCCGACCACGGCGGGACGGTCGACTCCCCGAGGGAGCGAACACCTCCACGACCTGCGACGACACAAAAGCCCTGCCCTCACCCGCCGGAATCGAGACATCTCATCCGAAGGACCGACGGCGGGAGAATCAACCGAGCCGTATTCCAAAGAAAGCACATCAGTGGATATGGTGACGCACGCCGGTATCTACGGCAGAATCAGTGGCCTGTCAGGCGGCACAACGAACAACATCGATCTCCTGCGAGGTTTCATGGTTGTGGTGGCGGCTCCGAATGCCTCCGGTCACGGGGTCATCAACATAGAGCTCGACGAATTCGAGACGAACGACCACGCCTCGATCTACGACGACGACACCCGGGGGGCACTGGAAAAGCCCTTGGAAATCAGCCGCCACCTGTTCAGCGAGGCACTTCAGATGGTGGCGAACTGCGCCCACGAGGCGCGCAACCAGATCGAGGCCATGGAGGAGAAGGCCCGTCCCGACGAGTTCGAGATGCAGCTCGCCGTGAAGGTCGACGGCAAGGTCGGCGCGAAGATCGTGGAGTTGAGCTCGGGGGCACAGATCATGGTGACGCTGCGCTGGAGGAAGCCGGCTCCATGACCAAGGTGCGGATTCTGCCCTACAGCCACGTCGTCGGACAGGCCGACCTGCTCCGATGCCTGGAGCTCGCCTTCGTCGCCCCGGGCATCGGCGGTGTGCTGCTCAGCGGCGAGCGCGGCACGGCGAAGTCGACCACGGTGCGGTCCTTCAGCCTGATGGCCTACGGCGAGCTTCCGGTCACGCTGCCCATCAACGCCACCGAAGACCGCGTGCTGGGCGGCTGGAGCATCGACGCGCTGATGACGGGCAGGACCGAGCGGCAGCCGGGCCTGCTGGAGGCCGCCGACAAACAGGGCCTCCTCTACATCGACGAGGTCAACCTCCTCGACGACCACCTGGTCAACATCATCCTGGACGTCACCTCGACCAACGTGCTCGTGGTCCATCGGGAAGGGCTCGACCGGCCGACGATCCCCGTCAGGTTCACCCTGGTCGGCACCATGAATCCGGAGGAGGGGTGGTTGCGCCCGCAGCTTCTCGACCGGTTCGGCCTGCTGGTGCCCGTGAGTGCCGAGACGGCGGCCGAGCAGCGGCACGAGATCCTCCGCACGGTCCTGCGGTTCGAGGAGGAGATCACCAAGTCGGACTCCTCGTGGCTGGAGAACGGCGCCAGACAGGATCGGGAGATAAGAAAGCGGCTCAACCGTGCCAGGGCGAGGGTGGGAGAGGTGAAGATGCCGGACGAGATCCTCGGCCTCTGCTCCCGGATCTCGGCGAAGTTCGAGGTGGCCGGACACCGCGGCGAGAAGGTGATGGCACTCGCCGCCAGAGCGCGAGCGGCGCTGGACGGACACGGCACCGTCACGTCCGACGACGTCCGCGCCGTCGCCGAGTTCGCCCTCGCGCACCGCCTTCCCGAGGCGGTGTACGGAGAGTCGATCAAGTGGACCGCCAAGGAGCGAGACCAGCTGGACACGATCATCTTGGGGTGACCATGGCCATGCCGACCGCGTCGCGAGTGAGGTACGCCCTGGCGTGCGCCGCGCTCGATCCACGGCTTCGCGGGGTGCTCCTGTTCGACCTTGAGCCCGCCCTGCTGCTCGACATCGGGCAGTGGCTCGGCTCACTCCTCGGAAACCCCCACCCGTACGTGCTGGGAGCGTCGGCCGTCGCGGACAGCGCGTGGATCGGCCTGTCCTCCGGGCCCACGTTCGGCGTCTCCCCCGGTCCCCTGGTCGACAGGCCCGGTGCTCCTCCTCTCACCGTCCTCGTCTCCGATCTCGCGAAGCTCTCGCTCACCGGGCAGCGGGCCGCGCTCACCCTCCTGGACACCGACGTGGCCCACCTGGAGCGCGAAGGGCTCGGCGTGACCTGGGCACCGCGAAGCCGGTGGGTGGCCGTCTGCGCCCGCGCCGACATCGGCCGGATCCCTCCGCATCTGCTCGACCGCTTCCCGCTGCGCATCGACGCCTCAGGACTCTCCGCGGACCTGGACCCCCCGTCGGAGGAGTGGCGTCGCGCGCTGGCCGAGGGCCGACCGGCGACCGTACCCGACGAGGTGGTCACAGGAATCGTCGGCCGTACCGCGACAGGCACGGCCGGTGCGCGCCGAGACCTCGCCCTCGCCAGGATCGGCCGGGCGCTGGCGACCCTCGACGGCCGTGCGCGGACCACGGACGCCGACGTCGAGCGAGCGGTGTCACTCCTGCGTCTCCCTCCACCACGCGGCCGGGGTCACGGCGACGACTCCGGCCCCGGCGGTGGCGTTCAGGAAGGGGACGCCACCGTGGGAGGCGGAGGGGCCGGACGGCGGCGCGACAGGGAGGAGCGGTCCCCGCGGGCGCGAACGGACGGGTTCGACGTCGTCTCCCCGGCTCCCGCCGAGCCGCTCGCTCCGGGCCCCGCCCCGCCCGCCGACCTCGGCGGCCCCTACCCGGAGGACGACATCGAGCCGGAACGGGATCCGGGGTCGCTTCGCTCCCAGGCGACGCGGCACTCCTCCTCACGGCCGAGCCACGGCAGGTCCATCGGATCGCGCCCCGGCGCCTTCGGCGACCTGGCGATCGTCGCCACCATCCTCGGCGCCGCTCCCCTGCAGGCCCGGCGGTGCGAGGATCACTACTCGCGCCCCCCGCATCCCCTGCACCTGATCCCACCGGATCTGAGGGTCCATCGCCGAGGCGCCGACCCGGCCAGGCTCCTCGTCCTCGTCCTCGACCACACGTGCAGGGCGGGCTGGAACTGGCTCGACGCCCTCGCCCCCTATCTGCAGTGGGCCTATACCGGCAGGGCGGCCGTCTGCGTGATCGAGGTCGGCGCCGCGGGCGTCGCCAACGAGCTCCGCGCCCAGCGATTCAGCGCGTCCAGCCTGCTCGACCCGCGGGTCGTACGAGCCCTGGAACGGCCCGTCGGCCGCTGCACCCCGCTCGCGCACGGGCTCGACCTCGCCGTCGAGACGTTGCGCCACCGGCTCCACCTGGGGAGGGTGCCCGCCGACGACGTGCTGCTCGTCATCGTCACCGACGGGCGCGGCAACATCCCGTTGCGCGCGAGCGCGACGGGTGAGCTGCCCGATCTCGTCGGCAGGGAGGGAGTGGAGGACGCGCTGGCGATGGCACGAGAACTGAGCAGGATGAAACGGATCCACGCCGTCGTCCTCGATCCCGGGCCCCGGCCGGGCGCCACCCTGACACGCGCGCTGGCCGAGGCCTGCGGTGCCCGGCTCCAGCACGGCGGTGAACCCCGGTGAGCGGCATGCCGAACGGGCTGCGCAGGGCACTGATCAACGGCGGACGTCCCTTCAACCCGCACGCCGCCGGACCGGCGCGTCCGCGGCCCCCCGGGGATCCCGGGGTGGCGGAGGCACCGGCCGACGCCCCGGGGGCGGAGGTTTCCACGACGACCGTCCTTCCCTCCACCCCCGTCGACCCGACCGCCGGTCTGCCCCCCAGGACCGCCCGCCTGAACGTGTGGCGGGAGAGCGGCACCGGCAGGGAGAGTTACGGGCTCGCGGGGATCTGCTGCTGCGGCATCGCGCTCACCTACCAGAGACAGCCGCAGCAGGTGAGGCCTCCCAAGCTCGCCCTGGGAGACCTCATCCGTCGCGGCAGCGGCGGGGAGTCTCCGGTCGAGACGTTCTGGCGCCTCAGAAGCTGGTCCAAGGACGCGAGCGAGGGTCTCAAAGGCTTCATCTCCGCGATCCGCCGGGCGCACGGCGACGACGTACGCATGATCATCGAGGATTTCACGGGCTACGACCTCCCCTGGGAGTTGCTGCGGCACCGTGACAGGGGCCTGGCCGGTGAGTGGCTGGGCGCGCTGTTCCCGATCGCGCGCTCGGTGGGGACACCGCCCGCCGCGGTGACCGACTGCACCGGAGAGATCCTCGCCTACGTCGCTCCCGACATGTCCGACGACCGCGCCCTGCTGGATCGATTCCGGACGACCACCACGGACGTCACCCTCAAGGACCTGCTGAATCTCCTGGACGCGGAGGGCGACCCCGTCTCTCTGGTCTACGTGGCCTGCCACGGAAGATACGGGAACGCCGACAAGCCCTCCTTGGGAGCCGAGATCAAACTCCTTGAGGGCTCTCGCGACTCGAAGCGCGGGATCAGTCTCCGCCAGGTCCACGCGCGCGACCTGCTCCGCCTGGAACGAGCCGGTGGGCTCGTCTTCCTCAACGCCTGCCACTCCGCCAGGGAGAGGGTCGATCCCGACCTCGACAACACCGTCCTGCGCAGCTTCGCCAGGGTCTTCCTCGACGCCGGGGCCTCCGGGTTCATCGGGACCATGGGAGAGGTCGGCCTGAAACACGGGTACGACCTGGCGAAGAGCCTGCTCGACGCGCTCTCCGAGAACCCGGGGACGCCCGTCGCCGTGGCCCTGCGCGACCATCGGAGAAGAGTGTCGGCCTCGATCGGGGACGACCTTGACGAGGACGACAAGGAGGCCGTCGGGAAGCTGCTCCCGTTCTTCTACGCCTTCATGTACGCGTACTTCGGAAGCCCGGAGACCACCCTGAGGCCGACGCCACGCGAGGAGACCCGGTGAGTCCGCCCACCATCCAACTGGAGCCGCTGGTCAGCTGGCCCCGGACCATGACGGTGGGCCAGGAGTATCTGGTCACGGTGGACCTCAGGCTCGCACGTCCCGGAGACGAGTGGCCGTACAGGGAGGAGGAGTTCGTCTTCAGCTGCATGCTCGACGGCGGGGAGCGGGTCGCCGTCGAGTCGGTGGACGACATCTCGGTGATCCTGCACCGGTTCGGTGGCACGTACGGGCCTGCCAGGTTCGTCGTGACCGCGCGGGGAGAGGCCGGGGACCACAGGCTCCGGCTCAGCCTCAGCACCCAGAGGGGCGCCACCGTGAGGACCGACATGCTGCCCGTGCGCATCACCGCGCTCCCGCCCGGGGAGGACCGCCGGGGCGATCTCCAGGCGACACCCGGGATTCCCCTGCCCGGAGACCGGACGAGGCGGGAGAGGACCTGGATCGCCGCGATCCATCGGGGAGACGATCCGAGGCCGGTGGGCGCCGGAGTCCTCGTCGGCGAGAACCGGCTGCTCACCTGCGCCCATCTCGTCGCCCACACCGGCCACCGCTCCACGGAACGGCTGTGGGTGACCTTTCCCCGGGCGAACACTCCGACGCGTCGCTACGGCGCCTCGGTGGTCTCGGTGGGGACCTCGGTCGCGCCGTCGGCGACGTCTCCGGGCGGCCCCGCGTTCCTGCTGCTCGCGGAGCGCCCTTCAGCGGAGGTGGTCTCGGCGCCCCTACGGCTGGAGGAGGCGGACGACCTGGTGGGGCGGCGGTGGCTGGTGGAGGGGCCGGTCGACGTCGAGGGCCGGAGTGTGATCGTCAAGGGGATGATGGATCCCGCTTTCGCCCACGGGAACGTCACGCTCACCGCCGACCCGGGCCATCGGCTGGATCCCGGCCTCAGCGGCGCCCCGGTGTGGTCGCCGGGCTACGCGGCCGTCGTCGGAATGGTCACCTCCGCCGACGACCTCGGCGGCGGGGTGGCGATCACGATGCGGGAGGTGAACAGACTGCTTCCCGGACAGCTGCCCGAGGCGCCCGGCAGCAGACCGGGCGGTCCGGACCGGATGAACGGCCCGAACCTCTGGGGACGCCCCGCTCTCGTGCCTGACCCCGTCGCGTCGTACCCCGGTACCGGTGCCTCGCCGCCTGCCGGCATCGATTTCCTGGACGAAGCCGCCTACCTGATGGATGAGATGGACGCGCGTCCCGCTCCCGTGCCGCCGAAGCGGGCAGACGTGATCTTCGCCATCGAGATGTCCGGGAGGCACGAGACGGTCCAGCGACGCAGGCAACTGGCCGCGGACATCATCGAACGGCTCGCGGTCACCTACCCCGGCGAGGTGAACGTCGCGGTCGTCGGCTACACCTACCACGACTACAAGCGCCGCGGCGACGGGCGCCGGCCGGTGGTCACCGGCTCCTGGCTGGAACCCGCCGAGGACGCCCTGGAGTCACTGGCGCAGCTGGAGTCGACGTCGGAGGTCTTCCCCGGGGCGGCTCCCCTGGAGGACGCGCTGCACTACATCGACGAGCGCCTTCCCCCCGATGAGCAGGACCGGCCCGTCGTCCTGCTGGTGCTGGCGGGGCAACCGCCCCACCCGGCGAGGGCGAGCCGAGACGCCGCGCTTCCCTGCCCGAACCGCTACGACCACCGGAAACTGACCGATCGGCTCGCCGAGCGCGGGGTGCGTCTCATGGCCGTCACCGACGCCCCACCCGGCCGGGTGTCCCCTCACCTGCGAAGGATCGGCGCCGACCACTCCGTGGAACTGCGGCGGGCCGACCCCGCCGCCCTCGTGGACGCGATGGCCATACGAAATGTCGCGTCCGCCGGGAGTCCCGTGCTCACGCGCGTGACCGCGGCCGGGCGCGACCTGGCAACCGACCCCGAACACATCGTGCGCCGCATCGGGTTGCTGGGCGCCGTGGGCAGCGGCAAGTCGGCCTTTCTCGGCGCGCTCAGCGTGGCGGTCCTGCGCCAGGACTCCGGCCTGTCGGTGCTGGGTGCCGACAGCGCGGCGGCCGCTCGGCTCGTCGAACTCACCGACGCCCTCGTACGGGAACGCAGGTTCCCCCCGGCGAGCGCCGACCTGGACGACGCGGAGGTGACGATCCGGACGAGCCGGTTGTCCCGGGGCTTCATGGGAATGGGGCGCCGTGAGACCGGCGTCGTCCTCCACCTCGGCTCCATGACCACCTCAGGTAGGCCGCGCGAGGACATGGCACGATGGCTCGCCGCCTGTGACGATCTGATCTATCTCTTCGACCCCCTCCGCGAATCCGGGTGGGACGACGCCACCGGCTTCTTCCTGAGGACGCTGCCGAAGCTCGGCCTGCCTCTCGACGAGACCGGTCGCCTGCCGCACCGTCTCGCGGTCTGCGTGACCAAGTTCGACGACTACAGGGTGCTGGAGACGGCCAACCGGCTGAGGCTGCTCACGACCGACCCCGAGGACCCCTTCCGGTTTCCCCGGGTGGTCGGCGAGGACGCCGAGGAGTTGTTCACGCAGTTGTGCGGGTTGTCGGACGTGTACCCCGGCATGTTTCCCAACGTCCTCGGTCGTCTGTTCCACGAAAACCGGACCAGATACTTCGTGACCTCGTCGATCGGCTTCTATCTCGATCCCAGGAAGAGGCTTTTCGACATGGAGGACTACCAGAACATCGTTCCGGCTGCCCTCGGACCCGAGGGCGGCCAACCGGCCTCCTCCACCGAATCCGGTGCCCACCCCGCCGGCGAGGTTCGGGTACGCGGCGAGGTGCATCCGATCGACGTGGAGAAGCCCTTCCTCTGGCTGGCGCAGCCGTGAGGCGGAGCGCTCCGGGGTCCTTCTCTCCCCGGTCCGAGGCCGGAGGCGTGCGCGGTAGGTGATCCGAGGCGGCGCGGGAGCGTGCTGCTTCCGTGACAGGGGAGCGTGCGTGCGCGACGGATCGGGATCCTCCGGGATGTCATCGCTAGAGCTGGAATTTCTCGAAGGTCTTTGACGTGATGCCCCCCTGGACGAGGAGCTCGCGGAAGACGAGCTGCGCGAGCAGTTGGCGGGCGGGGGCGTCGCACAGCAGTGCGAGCGCGGCGAGCCGCGGCGCCGGCAACACCTCGGTATGAGAGGTGAAGGCCTCCCGTAACTCGTCGGAGTCGATGGACGAGCCGTAGTCGGCCACCAGCAGGACGAGGCATCTCTCGAACCGGCTGTCCGCGTCGGTCCCCTCAAGCCGCTCGATCGCGGCCCTGAGACGTGCGCGGCCCCGCAACGTCGTGCCGATGCCGGCCCGCTGTGAGGGCTTGGCGCAGCGGGCCGCGAGTTCCGAGCACACCAGCCGTACGACGGAGGTGTCGATCGGCTCCCGTTCTCCCGCCTCGACCAGTTTCTCGACGGAGAGCGACGCGAGGGCCGGCGCGGACCGGCGCGGGTCGAGGCGGCCGGCGAGCCGCACCGTGACGGCCGGATCGGCCACCGGCATCCGGGACAGCGCGGTCAGGAGCCGTGCGGGAACCGGATCCACGTCCCTGAGGATCTGCTCAAGCCCGTCCACGGTGAGCTTGGGCCCGTAGGCCACGCTCAGCACCAGGTCGTAGAGATGCTCCTGGACCGACGGGACCAGGACGGGACTCCTGTCCAGGAGGCGGCGGTCGCTCACGATGTTGCGGCGGCGACGCACGCCGCCGTTCACGGCGGCCGAACCCCGCAGCGCGTCGAGCCTGGCCAGGTGATCGGGGATCAGGCCGACCTGCCCTTCCTCGATGCTGTCGGCGCAGGCGATCAGCAGGTCGTCGATCGACGTGTGGGAGGGCTCGCCACCGGACTCGACGATCGAAGGGACGACCTCCAGGTCCTCCGTGGAGAACCTCCGCTGCCCGGTGTCGCGGGCGAACCGCGCGATCAGCCCGGCGAGTCCCTTCTCCATCCCGCTCGCCAGCATCTCGTGGTAGCGGTGGGCGACGGGATGGCTCTCGGGAACGCTCACCTCCTGCTTCCAGGCGATGGTGAGCGCGTTCTCAGAGGGGTGGTCGGCGAAGAACAGCCTGCTCCGGTGACCGGTCGCGAGGGGAGCCCACGTCGAGGCGATCAGTTTGGTCCTGAAGCCGTACGGGAGCAGCGCGGCCACCGTGTCCAGGAACCTGAGCCGGTCGAGCAGCGACACTCCGCCGCCTTCGACGACGCAGACCTTTTTCCCGGTGAGCAGGAGGGCCGCCGCGCCGATGACGGTCTGGTCCACGGCCTCGGCGGTGACCTCGGCGTCCAGTGCCGGCGGGTCGATGACGAGCGGACCGCCGTCCGGCGGTCTCTGATCTTTCAGCGCCCGGTAGAGCCGTTCGTAGGAGACGGGGCCGAAGGCGGCCTGCGCGTAGGGCACGCAGAAGCAGCGGGTGACCGCTATCTCCCGGCCCAACCCGTCGAACGTGCCGGACCACTCCTGGACGGCGAGGAAGATGTGCGCGTCCTCGGCGGCGCCGGCCCAGGCGATCGTCACCTGGGGAAGCTGCCTGGGGGTCGTCATCGCGTACCGCTCGACGAGCTCGGAGAAGCCCGAGCGGGGGATCCGTCCCTGACCGCAGGACAGGACCTCGGGCAGGCCCTTGCTTCCGGGGGACATGCCCCACAGCGCCCACTCGACGGTTATCGGCATGGCCGGCCTCCCACTCAGAAGTCCGGGAAGAGCAGGAAGAGCTCCACGAGTGCGATGATCATGAGCGCGACGATCACGGAGTACAGGGTGAAGGGGGGCACGGGATACTCGGCCCTTTTGCCTCGGCGTCCGCGCCCGAACCACTGCCTCCGCTCCTTCCTCGGCGGATCGGCCGCGATCAGGTGGCCCACACCCGACTCGGATTCGAGCAGCGACCTCTCGATCTCCTCGATGACCTTGCGGTCGAGTCCCGAATCGCGCACGAGGTTGATGGCGGACTTCTTCAGGGCGTCTCCCGCGCCCTTGCCGAACAGGAACGCCGCGGTGGCGAACAGCGGCGCCGACTGCCAGCCCGAGGAACGGACAACCTCCTCGAACTGCTTGGGGCCGAACTCCTGCCCGTAGGCCGCCCTCAGCAAGCGGTAGAGCCTCTCGAACCGGGCCTGGTCTCCGGCAGGATGAAGCCCGCTGATCGCGTCGGCGAGATAACCGTGCTCGCGCAGGGCCTCGGCGATCTGATGGTCCTCGGCATGGCCGCCCCCCCGGCTGACGAGCTCGTCACAGGCGATCTCCATCACCCGCATGTCGTAGGGCTGCCGTGCGGCCATCGCGACCAGGTCCCTGGTCTGCAGTGGCCTGAGTATCTCCTCCAGCTCCTCCCTACCCTGGTCGTGCGCCGTTTTCATGGAGGCGACCGGATCGGGAGAGGGCCTGTGGACGATCGCCGTCGTCGACACCCTGACCGGCGGGGCCACCTCCCGGGCGACCTCGTCCGTCCGCGGCGCGGACGAGGCCGGCGGACCGTGTCCGGCCATCTGGATCACCGCGAGCAGGTAGGCCCGCAGTTCCTCGGGCAGACCGTCCTTCGGCGGCAGCAGCCGGCGGTCCCTGATGATTTTCTGGTACAGGGCCCGCTCGTCGTCCGAGATCGCCACCCCTCGGCTTGAGACAACGTCGCCCAACCTTTCGAGGACACCCCTGATCTCGGCCGTCCCGCCGCGTTCGAGGACGTCGGCGCACTCGGTCAGCAGCCCTTCCACCGAGTCCTGAGCGCGCGGGGACACGGGCGGGGGCGTGAGTGCGGGCGGGGAGGGTCTGAACCCCCGTAGGAGGTCCAGCGCACGGGCCCTGCCGTTCTTGCCGAACGTGAGCGGTTCGGTCCGCGAGGCGAGCCAGCCGACCAGATCGGCGTCCGGATCGTGACGCGCCAGCAGGGTGAGGTAACGGTACGCGTCCTCCTCCCGATCGGGGATCTCCGCCGGCCGTCCCCAGACGACCGGGTATGTCCCGGCCGGGACGTGCTGGGTGAACGCGAGCCTGATCTTGTGGTCGGCGGTGCTGCTCGCCCAGGTCGACGCCGTCAGCCTCGCACGCATGCCGTACGGGAGCAGCGCGGCCACCGTGTCGAGGAATCGCAGACGCTCGATCATCGGAACGGCCTCACCACCCACGACGCAGACGTGCTGACCGGTCATGAGCAGCGCGGCCGCGTAGATGGCCGTCCGGTCGATCCTCGCCGCGACCGCGCCGGAGTCGAGCTCGGGAACGGAGACGACAAGTTGCCTCTCCGTGGGCAGCAAGACCCCCCCGAGGGCCTGGTGGAGATCTTCGTAGGACACGGGGAAGGCGGGCTGGGCGATGTGGGCGTACGGCAGGCAGAAGTAGTGGGTGCGGGCGATCCTGCGGTGCCGTCTGTCCTCCTCGTCCGACCAGCTCTGGATGGCCAGGACCAGGTGCGCGTCGTCCCCGCTGCCCACCCATGCGATCACGACCTGGGGCAGCTCCTCGGGAGTGCCGATCGTGTAGACGGTCCTGATGTCCTCGAAGTCGTCACGGCTGAGCAGCCCCTGGCTGCAGGCGAGGATCCGGTAGTCGTCACCGCTGCCGGGGGGCTTTCCCCCGACCGCCCATTCGAACGGCAGTCGCACCGTGCTCATCGGCCAGTCCTCCTGATCGGCTACGGCGCGGAAATCCGCTGTCCGAGCCAGAGCATCGGCTCCATCACATTGATGGGACGCACCTCACCGCGTATCCGAATCTCGGTGTTGTATCGGGTCTCGGAGGCCGGCTCACCGTCCACCGGCCGGGAAATCGTCGGAACAAGGTTCTGATAGTCGTCCATGTCGAAGAGCTTGTTCTTCGGACCGACATAGAAACCAATCGATGACGTGACAAAGTACCTAATTCGGTCTTCACGGAAAAATCGCCCAATAGCATTCAGCACCATATCCGCGTTTCCGCTCGCCGACACCCTGCACAGCTGCTGGAACAGCTCTTTCGCGTCGTCGTTCGCCACCCGGGGAAACCCGAAAGGATCCTCGGGGTCGGTCGTGAGCAGCCTCAGCCGCTTCGCCGTCTCCAGCACCTTGAAGTCGTCGAACTTGGTGATGCAGACCGCGAGATGGTGCGGCAGCTTGCCGTCCGTCACCGCGGATCCGGCGATCACCTGCTCGGCGAGCTGGGCCAGGGCCCCGTAGAAGTATTCGAACGCGTCACCGTCCTCGTTCTCCCTGATGGGATCGAAGAGGAAGACGATGCCCCTGCTGTGCACCAGGTTGCGGAGCAGGTCCTGCTGGGAGGCGCCGCCTCCTCGCTGGTTGCCGAACGCCCCGCCGGGCGGGTCGAGGAGATTGATGCCGATCTTGAGGGCACGGGGCGTTCTCGACCTGCGGAACCAACGTGTACGCCGCTTGTGCTGCCCCACCAGGAACCAGTTGTAGTTGTCCAGCCCCTGCGTCGCCGGAGGGAACACCTTGTCCCGCGACAGCGCGGTGGTCTTCTCCGTCAGAAAGCTGGTGGACTGGGCGTCCGCGCCCACGACGCTCCAGTCGCCCTCCTGGCGGAGCAGGGCGATGTTGAGCGCGGCGAGAAGCGTGGTCTTCCCACTGCCCGGAGCGCCCCACATCGCGATGTTGGGCAGCGAACGCTCGGATCCGAGGTCGGGAGCCACGCGCTGCCCGCTCCACATGTTCGTCATGGCACCTCAATCAGGGGGAAGGGGATCGGTTGGTCCTGAGGCGCCGTCAGACCGAGCTCGGCACCGAACTCTCGGATGTCCAGAGCGTCCAGCCAGGTCAGCGCGGTGGCACCCAGGCGGGACCAGACGGGGTCGGCCTCTCCGACGTCTCGGTCGCAGATCGCTCCGAACGCGATGCCGGGGTGCTGTCCGAGCCGGCGCAGCAGCGCGCGCCAGTCGTGGCGATACGGGCAGGGCAGGATCGTCCCGTTCACCCTGGCCGGATGCGGCGGCCGGTCGCCGACCGTGAGGAGCACCGTCCGCTGGGCCTCTCCCTCACCGATCCGGCCGGCCACCACGGCGAGCATGTCCTCCAGCTGCGCACCGTGCGGGTGGCCTTCCGGCGCCGGGTCGCGCTCCTCCAGGCGGGACAGCGAGGCGAGGGCCTGCCCGGGAGGAGCCAGCCAGTCCGCGACCTCGACCTTCACCTCGGGGACCCTCCGGTCGTAGGAGTGCGCACCGTAGGCGACCAGTGAGACCCGGAGGAAACCCGAGGGGTCCGCGGACATCCTCGTGATCATCTGACGGATGCGGTCGAGCCGCGTCGTGACGTCACCCGGAGCACCGCTGATCTCCACCGCGCAGATCAGGTGCCGCGAGCCGTCCCGGGGGTCGAGCCGGCGCGGGACCGCCTCGACCAGGTCGGCCCAGCTGCGGTCGTCGTCCACCAGCCCCGGCAGACCGAGGAAACGGACCCGGCCGGGTCTCTCCAGCTCGACCGTGAAATCGTGAAGGCCGGGAACGAGTCTCGCCGACTGCACCGACAGCAGCAGCGGCCTCCGCCCCCAGGCCACCACGGCGAACGCGGTGCCCCTCTCGTCACCCGCCTCGCAGCGAGCACTGACCTCGGCGACCGCGCCGGGCCTCGCCCCGATGCCGAACAGCTGGTGAGCGGCGAGTTCGAGCCCACCCGTCACCGCGCTCCGCCTCAGCACGACCAGCTCGTACGGGCGGTCCAGCGGGTCGTTCCCGACGACCTCGCGCAGCAGCGCGTCGACCCGCACGTCCGCCTGGACGAAGGCCATCGCCTCCGGACACGCCGCGTGCAGCCAGGTCATCGCCTGCCCGGCCAGAGGACTGTCGGGGAAGGAGCAGACAAGGATCAGCACGTCATGGGAGTGGACGCCCGCGGCGCGGAGGACGGCTTCCTCCGTGGGGTCCTGCCTCGCGGCATCACGCCGCGCGGGGTCCTGCCACGTGAGGTCGCCCCGCGCGAAATCGCGCCCGCGCTCCCCCGACAGAGAGGTCCACGGGATCACCGGGGTGAACCGGCAGCGCGGCCTGCCCAGGTCGTCGCGGCGCAGGTGGAACGTGGTGATGCCGTCGGCGGCCACCTCCACCACGGTCAGCCCCCCGGACTCGTCGAGTCCCGCGACCGCCCCGGCGAGAGCCTTGCGGAGCGGAACCTCACCCGGCTCGGTCACCTGATGGCCTCCGTAACGCGTCTGAAGAAAGGCACGGAGCACCGTCGGCGCGACGACTCCGCCCGCCTCCCGAAGCCCCCGGCGAATTCCCGAACATCTGCGGCGTAATTCCCTTTCCGCCTTTTGTCAAGGTCGCGACGGCCTCACAATGATCATCTCCGGGACGCTCCCCGGGCTTGATTTCCCTGCGGTATAAGGAATCACACCTTACGGAATTATAATAGTGTCCATGTCATGGCGACGCCCCGCGCTCGTGACCTAAAGTTCATAGCCGCCGGTTCGAGCGCCATTCGGAAGGGGAATAGATGAGGACACTCCTGATTGCCCTGTCCGGCGCACGCCCAGAAATCCTGAAGCTCTGCCCGACCGAGCAGGGCAAGTTCGAGGGCATCGGCGGGGCGGTGCTCACCACCAGCGTGCTGGCGGTCGTGTCGATGACGTTCGCCCTCAACTCCGCGCTCGGCGTCTCCCTCCTCATCGCCATCCCCGCCAGCCTCGTCTGGGGCCTCGCCATCATGAGCCTCGACCGCTGGCTGGTCAGCACCATGCACGCCGACGGGTCGCGCCGCTGGCGGGTGGCCCTGCCGCGGATCCTCATGGCCGTGCTGCTCGGCATCGTCATCTCCACCCCGCTGGTGCTGCAGATCTTCAAATCCGAGATCGACGCGCAGATCGTCCAGATCAAACAGCAGCGCGCCAACGAATTCGCCACGCGGCAGAGCGCGGGCAGCGTCGGGCGTGAAGTCGACGACCTCCGCAAGGAGGTGACCGCTCTCCAGAACGTGATCACTTCGGAGGGCGACGTCCCGCTGGATCCCGCCAAGGACCCGAAGGTCAAGTCACTGACGGCCGAGCGCGACGCCCAGCAGAAGCAGACCGAGAAGCTCTACGACGAGTGGCAGTGCCAGCTCTACGGCGGCAAGACGTGCCCGCGCAAGGGCAACGGCCCCCTCGCTCAGGCCAGTGAGAGAACGTACGAGAAGGCCAAGAGCCGGGTCGACCTGCTCAACCGGCAGATCGAGGAGCGCAAGGCGGAGCTCACCGCCACGGACGAGAACAGCAGGTCAGAGCGCCTCGCCCAGGCGAGGCAGGCACTGCCCAAGACCCAGGAGTCGCTCGACGCCGCCGTGCGGCGCCAGAGCGACCTGCAGAACGCGTTCGACGCGGAGAACCGCGCCACCGGCGGGCTGCTGATCCGGCTGCAGGCGCTCAACGAGGTGTCCGGCGAGGACATCACCCTCAGGTTGACCCACCTCCTGCTGATCCTGTTGTTCCTGCTGATCGAGTGCCTGCCGGTCGCGGTCAAGCTGATGCAGAAGCCGGGCAACTACGAGAAGATCCTCAACCTCGCGGCGAAGCAGGAGTTCCGCGACGCGCGAGACAGTTACAGCTCCCAGTTCGGTTCCGCCATCCCCTCACCGGGTTCCGCGACGCGGCAGGACCCCGACGACGACCCCGCATCGATATGGGATATCTGGGAGGAGCCAGACCCGTTACGCGCCGCCCACAGGGTGCAGACTCCGGCCGGGCCGTCGAACACCGCGCGGATGACCGACCCTCGCACCCCGGACGGCGACCTCTACTCCGCCGAGGACGACATGCTGCGCGCGATGCCGAACACCCGGGTGTTCCGCAGATCCGACTCCGGCGGCGGCCCCGCGGGCGAGCGGCCCGGCAGGATCGAGCTGTTCCCCGATGACGACGACTGATCCTGCGTGACCCCCGAGACGAACGGCCGCGTGGTCAACGGCCGCTACCGGCTCCTGTCCGTGATCGGCAGCGGCGGGATGGGCAACGTGTGGCTCGCCGAGGACGAGATGCTCGGCCGCCGCGTCGCGCTCAAGGAGCTCGTCCTGTCACCGAACGGAGAGTCCCTGTCCGTGCGCCGCCGGCGCGTGCTGCGCGAGGCGCGGGCCGCGGCGCGGATCAGGCACCCCGGCATCGTCGAGGTCTACGACGTGGTCGTGCAGGACGACCTCTCCTGGATCGTGATGGCCTACGTCAAGGGCCACTCGCTCCAGGACCTGATCGAGCGCGGCCCCCTCGACGAGCGCCGGACCGCCGAGATCGGCGGGCGGGTGCTGGCCGCGTTGACCGCCGCGCACCGGGCCGACGTGCTTCACCGTGACGTGAAGCCCGCCAACATCCTCCTCGGCGAGGAGGGCGAGGTGTTCCTCGTCGACTTCGGCATCGCCCACATCGTCGGTGAGGGCCGCCTCACCTCGCAGAACACCTTCGCGGGCACCCTGGAGTACATGGCGCCCGAACGGATCAACGACCTCCCTTCGGGGCCGCCCGCCGACCTGTGGTCCCTGGGCGTCACCCTCTTCCACGCCCTGGAGGGCCACTCCCCGTTCCTCCGCGGCAGCGTGCCGGCCACCATGAAGGCCATCGCCTTCGACGCCCCTCCCCCCCTCACCCGTACGGGGGCACTGTCCGACGCGGTCGTCAGGCTGCTGCGTAAGGCACCCGAGCGGCGGATGGACGCCCGGGAGCTCAGGGAGGTTCTGAGGTCGATCGTCGACGCCCCTCGGGGTCACCCCGCGCAGCACCGATCCCGGTCCGCTCCCGCATCCCCTTCTCCCGGCTTCACGCCCTCGCCTCCACCGCCTCGCCGCGAGGCGCCCCCCGCCTCTCCCCCACCTCCACCGCACCGTCACCAGGCGCCCCCCGCGTCTCCCCCACCCGACCTCACCCCCTCGCCTCCGCCGCACCGTCGCGAAGCGATCCCCTCACCTCCCTCCCCCCACCTCGCCCACTCCCCCTCGCGCCGCCCCGTGCCCGCGGTCGCGGATCGCACGCCGGAGAGGTCCGTGGACCTCGGAGGGCTGGATCCGGCGGAAACCGCACGGGTTCTCGGCGCCATGGCGACCTCATCCGCGGCACGGCTGCTCGCCCGCCTTCCCACGGAGGCCGTCCAGCGGGTGCTGATCCGGATGGAACCGGGCGTCGCGGCGGCGATCCTGCTGGAACTGTCCGCGGCGAGGGCCGCCTCGATCCTCGGCGCGGCTCCGGCGAGGACCGGCGGCGCCGTGCTGAACGTGATGGCGGCCAAGCCTCAGGAGGCCGCCGCGATACTGCGAGCGATGGGAACGGCCCGCGCCGGCCAGGCACTGAGCCACGTCGACCCCGGGCGGGGCGGCGCCCTGCTGGGCGCCGTTCCCCCCGGTGAGGCCGCGAAGATCCTCGCGCGTACGGACACGCGGACCACGGCCGGAATCGTCCGAGCCCTCTCGGCGGGCCCGCTCGCCATCCGCCTGATCGAGACGATGCCGGCGAAAAGGGCGTGCGGCGTGCTCGGCTACCTGCCCCCGGCCATCATCGCCGGACTGCTCAGATCCTCCTCCGACGGCCGTGCCGACCGCCTGCTCAACGGGCTCGACGACGCCGTACGCGCTCAGGTCCTGCGCCACCTGCGTCCGCCGAGGGAGCAACGGCCGCGCGGGGGAGGGGAACCTCCGGAAAACCCGGGTGGTGGCCGGAGGTGACCGCCGGACGACGGCCGGGTGAGGACCGGGTGAAGGTCTGGTGGAAGCCGGATAAGCACCGGACGACGGCCGGATGAAGGCCCGGTGGCGCCAGGCGAGGCCGGAAATGACTGAGGGCACCTCCGCGATGCGGAAGGTGCCCAGGTCATCGGCTTGAGCCGGTGGTGCGCCGCCAGGGACTCGAACCCCGGACCCGCTGATTAAGAGTCAGCTGCTCTAACCAACTGAGCTAGCGGCGCTTGCGACGGAGGTAACTCTAGCAGCAGCCTCAGCGCGCTCGCACCCCGGTTGATCCCGGTCGGACCCTGTGCGGATCCGCCCGTGAGTCACCCGGGATCCGGACCCGCCGCTGAACAGACGCGGGGCCGGACAGTCCCCCAACTGTCCGGCCCCGGCCTCTTCGCGGGCTTTGCCGTTGTCTCCCCCAAGACTCGGGCGGCTCCGCTCAGGAACGCGATCCCCCTCGCGTTCTTATCCGGTGAAAAGTCTCTGCAACGCTCCCCCCGGGCTTCGCAGACCCCTCGACCTGCAACAACACTACCTAGTCAAATGCAACGGGCGCGTCATCCAAAGGTTGATTTTGCGCCTACACCCAACCTTGACCCGGTATCACCGAAGCGCCGTCAGCCCTGCGGGCACGGGGAAACGTGCCATCGAGGGAGGCGATCGCATTGGTTCGGGGTCGGTGGCGCATCGGTTGGGGCACCCGGCGGGGGTCGTCAGGGGAGTTCGAGGTTGATCTCGGTATTGTCCTTCAGAGCGCGGCTCACCGTGCAGTACTTCTCCTCGACGCGGTGGGCCACGGCGCGGAGGACCTCGGCGGCCTTCTCGTCGCCCTCGGGCAGTTCCACGTCGTAGGTGATGGTGATCGGCCCCAGCCTGGACGTCTCGATCTTCTCGGCCTGGACGGTCATGGCGAGGCGGACCAGGCGATGGCCGCGCTGGGCAGTGAGCGGCTCCACGGTGACGATGTTGCAGCCGCCGAGCGCGGCGAGCAGCAGCTCGACAGGGGTGAACACCCCCTGCTCGTCACCGCCGCCCATCGCGACCTCGGCTCCGCGGTCGTTGCGCGCCACGAACCCGTCCTCGGTCCGCTCCACTCTCACCTGTGCCATGGCGTCCCTCCCCTGAGAACCTGCCGATCACCCTACAGAGGCTCGCAGGCGGAGGAACGTCCGGGTTGAGGCGGGAACGGGACTCGCCTCAGGCTTCGGGATGTTTGGAGAGGTATTCGATGTAGAACGGCCGCAACGCCTCTCCCAGCTCTCCGTGGCCCGAGGCCATCGCGTCGCTGAGCAGGGCCGAGACCTTGCTGAGGTCGTTGGTCGTCTCAGCCTCGCTGCCCGTGGACGCGTTCGCCGCGGGGATCAACGTGAGCAACTCCCACAGAAAGCCGAGATCTCCGTGGTGCACGGCGTAGTGCACCGCGCGATCATGCAGTTCCTGGGCCGACAGCGTCTCAAGCTCGTCCGTTTCCAACAGACCCACCCCCTCACGCCCCTTCTGCCCCGAGAATATGACCATCATGCGCAATTGACGGTATGCACCGTCAGCGCGTCGGCCGGGGCGGCGTTTTTCCCGTGGTGGCGCCGCGAAAGCATGTCGATGAACGTCCGAAGGGCGTTCTCCGCCCGTCGACCACGGCCCCAGCTAAGATGATCTTGGTCTCGCAGAGTCATGGGGCCACTTCGTCGATCATGTCCGCCGACCTGGCTTCCGTCCCCGGCCCGGCTTCCGTCCCCGCACCGGCTTTCGTCCCCGCGCCGGTCCCGGGACCGGACTTGGGTGGAGGGCCCGGCTTCGGCGGAGGCCCCGGCTTGGGAACCGGCCCCGGCCTGGGCGGAGGTCCCGGCTTGGGGACAGGACGTGATTCGGTCCCGGGTTCCGCACCGGGTTTCGTTCCGGCTCCCTCCTCGGGACTCCTCCCGGCCCCCGTCCCGAGCCCCCTCCCGGGTTCCACCCCGGGGCTCCTCCCGGCTCGCGCGGACGGCTCCCCCTGTCGGTCGGCGGACGATCGGTTATCGGACATGATGCGGCCCTCCTCGGCGATTCGTGCTCCTCACCTGGGACTCTCCCATCCGGCGGAGGCCCTTCCCGCCGAGGAACGGCACGCCTGACAGGATCTCGCCACTTTCATGACCGCATACGGTCACGGATGCGAAACTCTCCACGGGAGCCGGGGGCGGCTCGCCGTCCCGCCGATCGGGGCGACCGGTGCCTCCGTGTCACCCGGTGACGATCGGAGCCGCAGATGCCGGGGCGATACAGCAGACTCCCTGTTATACGCATATATCCACTCTCAAGATGTGGACCTATCGCCCGTCCAACCATCCATGCGAGGATGCCGAAACGTGAAAATACTCATCAAAATAGTGGTCGTAGCAGCCGCTCTATGGGCGGCGACCCAACTCGTGAGCGGTATCGCCGTGTCCGCGGCGAGCCCGGCCAAGGAGATCGGCACGCTCGTCGTCGTCGCCCTCATCTTCGGGGTCGTCAACGCGGTCCTGAAGCCGATCATCGCGACGCTCGGCTGCGCCTTCTACATCCTCACACTCGGCCTGTTCGCCCTGGTGGTCAACGCCGGTCTGCTGCTGCTGACCAGTTGGATCGCCGAACAGCTCCGGGTACCCTTCCACGTCGACGGCTTCTGGGCCGCGTTCTGGGGAGCGATCGTCATCGCCCTGGTCAGCTGGCTGCTCGACCTGATCTTCGACGCGATCGTCGGCGACTGAGCGGATGACCTTCGTCCTTGACGGCGCCCACCTGACCTGCGAGCAGGTCGACCGGGCGGCCCACGGCTCCGGGATCGCGCTGGGCTCCACCGCCCGCGCGCAGGCGGCGTGGCGGATGGCCGGCCTGCTCAACGGGCCCGTGTACGGCCGGACCACCGGGGTGGGCGCCAACAAGGACGTGGAGACCGAGGACACCGGCCTGGACCTGCTCCGCAGCCACGCGGGCGGCGCCGGGCCCACGATCGAGGCGTTCCGCGCCCGCGCCACCCTCGTCGTCCGTCTCAACCAGTTGCTGGCCGGCGGCTCGGGGGTCGACCCGGCCCTCCTTCCCGTTCTCACCGCCGCCGTCAACCTGGGCCTCACCCCGCCGATCCGCACCTACGGCGCCATCGGCACCGGCGACCTCACCGCCCTCGCCACCACCGCGCTCTGTCTCCTCGGCGAGCTTCCCTGGACCCGGCCCTCGGACACCGTACGGATCGAGGCACCAGCCGGGGACACCCGGAATCCCCCGACCGAGGCCGAAACCAGAACCGGGACCGGAACCGAAGCCGGGACCCAGGCCGGAGCCGGGACCGGGACCGGGGACACCCGGTCCTGGGAGCGAGCCGAAGGCGGCCCTCCGGGGACGCGGCCGGGGGATCCCGTACCCCGGTTCGCGCTCGCCTCCGTCGACGCGCTGCCGTTCATCAGCTCGGGCGCGGCGACCCTGGCGGACGCGGCGCTGGCCTGTCACCGTCTGGGGGTCCTCCTGTCCGCCGCCACGGCGGTCGCGGCCCGTTCCTTCCGGGCGATCGATGCCTCGCTCGAACCGCTCTCCCCCGTCGTGCAACGCGGCGCCGAGCAGACCGAGGTGGCGGCCGGGCTGCGCGCTCTGGTCGGCTCCACCAGCCCGCGCCGCGTCCAGGACCCGTACGGCTACCGGGCCTTTCCACAGGTCCACGGAGCCGTGCTCGACGCCCTCGGACGAGCGGAACGAACGATCACCGAGGAGATGAACGCGGCTCCCGAGAACCCGCTGATCGCCGGTGGCCGGGCCTGGCACAACGGCAACTTCCACTCCGCGCGGGTCGCGCTCGCCCTCGACGCCCTGCGGGCCGCGCTCGTGCAGACCGCGACGCTGAGCGCGGCCAGGCTCGCCACCCTGAACGACCCGGCCCACACGGGACTGCTCCCCTTCCTCGCCGAACGTCCCGGACTGTCCGGGGTGATGATCCTCGAATACGTCGCGCACTCCGCCCTGGCCGAGCTGCGCCACCTGGCCGCCCCGGTCACCCTGGGCGGCGCCGTGCTCTCCCTCGGCACCGAGGACCACGCGAGCTTCACCCCGCAGGCGGCCCGCTCCGCGCTCGCCGCCGCCGAACCGCTGGAGATCGTCCTGGCGTGCGAGCTGGTGGCCTCCGTACGAGCCCTGCGGCAGCGCGGCCTGCCCTGCGACCTGCCGCTCGATCCGGCGATGCGCGACCGCCCGCTGGACACCGACCTCGACGCGGCGCGCGGGCTCCTGCCCGGTCTCGCCCCCTGAGACCTCCGAGTTCTTCACGACCCGTGAGGTTCACGTGGCCGGGTCAGCTCACCGAGCCGCGTTCGCGGAGCTGGGGGGCCTGGACGATACGGCGGCGGCGCGCGGCGGTGCCGTCGGCGGCGGCCACGACGATACGGACGGCGGCGCGGACGATGCCGTCGATGTCCCAGTCGACCGTGGTCAGGCCGGGGGTGAGCAGGCCCGACATGGGGTGGTCGTCGTAGCCCATCACGGACACCTCGAACGGTATGGCGAGCTTCCGCTCGGCCGAGGCCGCGTAGACGCCGTAGGCGATCGAGTCGGCGAAGCAGAAGAACGCCCGGTGTCCGGCGTCGAGCATCTCGCCCGCGACCCGGGTGGCCGGTCCCAGCGACTGCGAGGCGGTGACCATCTCGATGTCGAGTCCCAGCCTCCCGGCCTCGGCCATGACGTGCACGTCCGCGGGCCGGTCGGGAGTGCTGGCCCGGGTCGAGGTGAGGACGGCCAGGCGCCGGTGCCCCCGCTTGCGCAGGTGCTCCAGGGCGAGGGTCACCCCGGCCCGGTTGTCGAAGACGACCTCGCCCGCGGCGCGTGCCCCGGCCAGGGCGTCACCGATCGACACCACCGGCAGCCCCTCGCACAGCTCGGCCCAGAGCGGCGCCGCGGGATCGACCGGCTGCACGATCAGCGCGTCCACCCGCTGGTCGCGGAGTTGTCTGGCGAGCGTCTTCTCCCTGGCGGGGTCTCCGGCGGCGTCCAGGATGAGGGCGTACCGGTCGTTGTCCTTGAGCGCGCGGCCGATGCCCACGGCGAGCGCCTGCTGCCAGAGATCCTCCAGGGAGCCGCAGAGCAGTCCGATCATGCCGGTCCTGCCGCTGGCCAGAGCCCGGGCGATCGGGTCGGCCTCGTAGCCGAGCTCGGCCGCGGCCCGGCGCACCCGCTCGATGGTCTCCTCCGACACCTGCATGCCACGCAGGGCGTAGGAGACAGAGGCCGGTGACAGACCGGTGGCCTTCGCCACCTCACGGATGGTCGCTCGTTTCCGGGGCTGGGGCATCGGTCCAGCCTATTCCCCGGGACCTTCGAGGGCGCGTTCCCCGCGCGATCAGAGGCGCCGAAGGAAGTCGGGAGGTGTCGGGAGGTATTGACACGATGCAGGGTGAAGCGGTTCACTGAAACGGTTCACTGAACCGTGTCACTGTTGGATGTGGCAAGGTGAGAGCGTTTACCCCTATTCTAGGTAGGGAATGCCGCGAAGCGTGGAAGGAGGAGATCCGTCGTGACCGTCGACGTTCACCAGCATCTGTGGACGCCCGCGTTCGTGGACGCGCTCAGACGGCGTACGGCCGCGCCCCGGCTCGACGGCTGGACCCTCCACCTGGACGGCGAGCCCACCTACGAGGTCGACCCCGCCGATCATGACCTCGCCGGACGCCTCGCGCTGAACACGGATCTCGACCTCGCCCTCGTGTCGCTGTCCAGCCCGCTCGGCATCGAGTCCCTGCCCCCCGAGGACGCCTGGCCGATCATCGACGCCTACCACGAGGACGCCCTCGCCCTGCCCGCGCCCTTCGGCGCCTGGGCGGCGACCTGCCTCAGCGAGATCGACCCCGCCAGGCTCGCCAAGACCCTCGACACACGAGGCGACGCCCGGCACGGTGTACGGAACGCGACGGGAGACGACATCCGCAACGGCGTACGAGACAACGCGAAGGACCGCGACACGGCGGGCGGCACGGAGAGTGCCGCGAAGAGCGGCACGGAGAGTGGCGTCGAGAACGGCAGGACGGACGCGCGACCCGGACTCGTCGGGCTCCAACTGCCCGCGACCGCGGTGCGCGACGCCGCGGGTCTGGCGAGGGTCGCCCCGCTGCTGGACGTCCTCACCGAGCGCGACCTGCCGCTCTTCGTGCACCCGGGACCCGCCACCGAGCCGGAGGGGCCCGGCTGGTGGCCCGCCGTCGTGCCGTACGTGCAGCAGATGCACGCCGCGTGGTACGCCTTCACCGCCTTCGGACGGTCCCGCCACCCCCGCCTGCGGGTCTGCTTCTCGCTGCTCGCCGGGCTGGCACCGCTCCACTCCGAGCGCCTGGCCAACCGGGGCGGCGAGGGCCGGGGACAGGTCGATCCCGACCTGTTCCTGGAGACCTCCTCCTACGGCCCGCGCGCCATCGACGCGATCGTCCGCGAACTCGGCGTCGACGTCGTGGTGAGCGGCTCCGACCAGCCCTACGCCATCGCACCCGACCCCGCGCTCGGCGACGCCGCCTGGCACGCCATCGCGGTCACCAACCCGAACCGCCTGCTGAACGGAAAGGAGTCGCGCAAGTGAACCAGTACCAGGGCCGCGAGAGCTGTGCGCTCCCGGCGACCGGAGCCGCGAGCCCGCCGCGCGCACGAGCCGCCCGGCCCGCCGACCGCGCCGGTCACGCCATTCACACCGGACGAGTGGACATCGCGGTCTCCGGACCGGTCGGCGGTGAGACCCCATGAACTACGAGGCCCTGCCCGCTCGCGCCCTCGACCGGCGCGAACTCCTCGACCTGGTCAACGAGCTGGCCGCCGACCCGTCCCGGTGGGAGGAGCAGGTGGAGTTCCCCGAGGAGGGCGGACGCCACTTCGCCTCCCTCTACCGCGACTCCCACGTGGACGTCTGGCTGCTGTGCTGGCGGCCCGAGGACGACACCGGCTGGCACGACCACGACACCTCCTCGGGGGCGGTCCGCGTGGTGGCCGGAACGCTTCTGGAGTGCAACCCCCGCATCGGCGGCGAGCACCTGGAGACCGTGATCTCGGAGGGCGAGTCCTTCTCCTTCGGTCCCGACCACATCCACCGGCTGACCGGCGCGGTTCACGGCAGCGTCTCGATCCACGCGTACTCGCCGCCGCTGTGGCGCCTGGGCCAGTACTCCATCAGCGACAGCGGCGTGATGCGCCGCGTCTCGGTCAGCTACGCCGACGAGCTGCGTCCCATGGACGACGCCGAGCAGATGGCCGGCGTCGCCTGACAGGAGCCACCGGGGCTGCCCTCGCCGCCCGACTCGGTGCCGAGTGCCCCCGTCCTCGCCGCCGCACCCGTCGTTCACGGGTGCGGCGGCCGGACACCTCATCACGGGCTCATACGTTCGTCACGGCGGCTTGACGCTCTAGAAGACGCGCGCCCTGACGGCGTTGGCCATGCCCGGGTCGTCGGCGAAGACACCGTCGACGCCGAGGGAGTAGAGCCTCTCCAGCCAGCCCATCACGTTGCCGGTGGCGCGCGGGTAGGCCGGGCTCGCCGGGTCACCGAGCCGGAAGGCCACCGGGAGCTGCGTGTTCTCGTTCCGCACGGTCCAGGTGTGGACCTTCAGACCGGCGCGGTGGGCGTCGCGGACGAGCGTGGTGGGCGGCAGGAGGCGGCCGTCGGGACCGGCGGGCACGATCCGCCTGGTGTCGACGCCGATACCGTCCGCGTAGCCCGCCACGTCACGGAGCCCCGCAGGAGTGACCATCGTGTCGTAGGTGCGCGGGTCTCCGGCGGCGACCCAGTCGTACGGGGCGCCGGTGGCGGTGATGAGCTGGATCAGCGGCAACCTGGTCTTCTTCCTCAGCTCGCGCAGGTTGGCGGTCTCGAAGGACTGGATGAAGACCGGGTCGCGGCTCCCGCGCCAGCCGTGGCGGCCGAGCACCTCGAGCAGCGGCTCCTCCAGGGAGAGCCCGATGGAGTCGAAGTAGCTCGGGTGCTTGGTCTCGGGGTAGACGCCGACCCCGCTCCGCTTGGCGAGCGCGACGACCTCGTCGAAGGTCGGGATCTCCGCGAGTCCGTTGAAGGCGGTGTTGTTCGGACGCAGGTCGGGGATGCGCTCCTCGGCCCTGAGCGTCTTCAACTCGGCGAGCGTGAAGTCCTCGGTGAACCAGCCGGTGATCGAGACGCCGTCGATCGTCTTGGTCGTCCGGCGCCCGGCGAACTCGGGGTGGCTCTCGACGTCCGTGGTGCCGCCGATCTCGTTCTCGTGCCTGGCCACCAGCACGTGGTCCTTCGTCGAGACAAGGTCGGGCTCGATGTAGTCGGCCCCCAGCGCGATCGCGGTCTCGTACGAGAGCAGGGTGTGCTCGGGCCGGTACGCGCTGGCGCCCCGGTGGCCGATGACGACGGGTTCGCGGCCACGGGGCTCGGCGGTGGCGGGTTCGGGTTGCTGCAGCACAACGGCGACGGTACCGGTCGCGAGGACCGCCAGCGCCGCGGACAGAAGCCTACGGATCATGTTCAGGACGCTAGAAGGCCCAGATGGCCGGTGGGACAACGACTCGCAAAGGAAACGGGTCGTGGGGACAGCGACTTGTAAAGGTACGGTTTCTGAGCCGGAGAGAAGCCGGCACGGGTGTCGGGCCAGGACGAACGAGTCCCCGGCGGGGCGTGAGCCGTCCCGGGGAGGACGGGTCTTCGGCCCGGCGGGGGCGTGCGTTCCGGGAGGGCGAGTCCTCGGCCGGGCGTGAGCCGTCCGCTCAGGCCGAGGAGGGTGAGCCCTCTGCCGGGTGTGAGCCGTCCGTGCCGACCACCGTGACCGGACGGCCCGCCAGGAATCCGGCTCCCAGTTGCAGGGCGCACGCGCCGAGCCCCGCCAGCAGCGGCAGTGTCCAGCCGCCCGAGAGCTGGTGGAGAGCTCCGATCAGGAGCGGTCCGAGCGCGGCCAGCGTGTAGCCGACGGACTGGGCGACGGCCGACAGCGCGGTCACCGAGACCGGGTCGGGCGCGCGGAGCGTGATGATGAGCAGGGCGAGCGCGATCGAGGCGCCCTGCCCCACCCCAAGGACGATCATCCACAGCCACGGCAGAGCGGCCGGCGCGAACAGCACCCCGAGGTATCCGGCGATCGTGAGAACGGTCGCGGCGGTGACGTACGGCACCTGTGACCGGGCGCGTCCCGCGAGCACCGGGACGGTCAGCGTGGCCGCGACCTGGGCCAGGTTGGTGAGGCTGAGCATGTATCCGGCCTGGTCGGCGGGGAGTCCCGCGTCCTTGAAGATCGTCGGTATCCAGGCCAGCATGATGTAGAAGGTGAGCGACTGTATGCCCATGTAGGCGGTGACGTACCAGGTCACCCGGCTGCGGAGCAGCAGGGCGAACGGCCTGGGCGCGGCCTCCTGGCGAGCGGGGCGGCGCAGCGCCTGTGGCAGCCAGAGCACCGCCGCGGCCAGTGCGGGGATCGCGGCCATCGCGGTCACCTCGCGCCAGCCGAGCCCGGTGGCCCGCTCGATCGGCACCACGGAACCCGACGCCAGGGCGGCGCCCAGCACCAGGCCGGAGACGTAGATCGCGGTGAACGGCCCGACCCGCGAGGGGAAGTGCTGCTTGACCACGCCGGGCATCGCGACGTTCATCACCGCGATGGCCGTACCGGCGACGGCGGCGCCCGCGTAGAGGGCCGGGACGCTTCCCGCGGCGCGCAGTGTCACCCCGGCCGCCAGGATCAGCAGCCCGGCCAGGAGTGTGCGGTCCAGGCCGAAGCGGCGGGCGAGCAGGGGGGCGAGCGGGCCGAGGACGCCCAGGCAGACCACCATGACCGTGGTGATCGCCCCTCCCCCGGCGGCGTTCAGCCCGAGATCGTTCATGATCTCGTCCAGCACCGGGGAGAAGCCCGCGAGCGCGGGCCGCAGGTTGAGCGACGCGAGCACGAATCCCGCGATGAGCAGAACCCGCGACGCAGACGACACCGGCGGCATCAACGGCGTCCCCGACGCCCGCGACACACTGACTCCCCGTTCGGACATTGCCCAACTCTCCCATAAGCCTCACGGCGCACCGTCAGGGGCAGTTGGGTCATCACAAATGGGTGTCAGGACACGGCCTGCCGCCGTCACGGCGCACCGTCGGGGGAAGTCGGGTCAGGCGATCAGAAGGGGTAGGTCGCGATATTTCCTTGCATCGTCACCCAGCGGGTCTCGGTGAAAGCCTCGATGTTGGCCCGTCCCCCGCCGAAACGCGAGCCGGTGCCCGAGGCCCCGACTCCGCCGAACGGGGCCACCGGCTCGTCGTCCACCGTCTGGTCGTTGACGTGCACGATCCCGGTGGGAACGAGGTCGGCCAGCGCGAGGCCCCGCATCGCGTCGCGGGTGAGGATGCCCAGCGACAGGCCGTACTCGCTGTCGGACGCCAGCGCGGCGGCCTCCTCGATCGTGGAGAACGGCACGACGGGCGCCACCGGGCCGAACACCTCCTGGACGTAGGCGGGAGCGCGCTCGGGCAGGTCCGCCAGGACCGTGGGCCGGTAGAAGAGCCCTTCGTAGGTGCCGCCCGCCGCCAGCCGCGCCCCGGCGTCGACGCTCGCGGTGACCAGGTTGTGAACCTTGTCCCGCTGGCCCGAGTCGATGAGCGGGCCGAGCGCGACCTGCCCGCTCGCGGGATCGCCGACCGGCAGGTGGTCGGCCTTCTCCGCGAGCCGGGCCACATACTCCTCCGCGATCGAGGAGTGCACCAGGTGGCGTCCGGTGGTCATGCAGATCTGTCCCTGGTGCAGGAAGGAGCCCCACGCGCCCGCGGAGACCGCGAGGTCCAGGTCCGCGTCGTCCAGGACGATGAGCGCGCTGTTCCCGCCGAGTTCCAGATGCACCCGCTTGAGCAGCCGCCCGCACGCCTCGCCGACCGCGCGTCCCGCCGAGGTCGAGCCGGTGAAGGAGATCACCCGTACCAGCGGATCGCCGACGAGCGCCTGCCCCGCCTCCACCCCTCCCGGCAGCACCTGAAGCAGGCCGGACGGCAGCCCCGCCTCCTCGAAGACGCGGGCGATGGCGACACCCCCGGAGACGGCGGTGCGCGGGTCGGGCTTGAGGATCACCGCGTTGCCCAGGGCGAGCGCAGGGGCGACCGAACGGATGGCGAGGATGAGCGGGAAGTTGAACGGCGCGATCACGCCGACCACCCCCACCGGTACGCGCCTGGCCAGGCTGAGCCGCTGCTTGACGGTCGGCAGGATCTCTCCCGGCGGCTGGGACGCCAGCGCGGCGGCCTCGTAGCACTCCTGGGCGGCGACGTGTGTCTCCACACCCGCCTTGGGGCGGATCGACCCGGCCTCGCGAACGATCCAGTCCTGGATCTCCTCCGCGTGATCCTCGAACAGCCTCCCGGCCCGTCGCAGCACGGCCGCCCGCTCCTCGAAGGAGGCCGCCGCCCACTCCCGCTGCGCCCGTACGGCGAGCACGGCCGCCGCCGCCACGTCCTCGGCCCCCGCCACGCCGACCCTGCCGAGTTCGGCTCCGGTGGCGGGCTCGACCACGGCCGCGTCTCCCGCGTGCGAGGTGACCCAGCCGTTCCCGAAGACCTGCCCGGTCCACGTCTTCGCATCCATGAGGGTCGTACGGGGCACGGGACCTCCCGAGGGAAAGGACTAAGGGGTAATGTTCGTTATGCGAACAATGATTCCCTGAACGAACGAGACGTATCGCGGAAGCTACGCCGCTTATGTCGGATATGTCAAGGAACGATCATCGAGGGATCGACCCCGCGGACAGCGGCGGCGAGGTCCGCCGCGACCACGACCTTCGCGCACCCTCAGACCGGCGGCCGCGACCTCCGAGCACTCCCAGACAGGAGCCCTCCACCGTGAACGACGTCTACATCCTCGACGCGGTCCGCACGCCCATCGGCCGGTACGGCGGGGCCCTGTCGGGCGTCCGCCCCGACGACCTCGCCGCCCACGTCGTCCGCGCGCTGGCCGACCGCGCCCCCGCCCTCGACCCGGCCGCGATCGAGGACGTGTTCTTCGGCGCGGCCAACGGCGCGGGCGAGGACAACCGGGACGTCGCACGGATGGCCGTGCTCCTCGCCGGGCTGCCGGTGACGGTGCCCGGCACGACCCTCAACCGGCTGTGCGGCTCCGGCCTGGAGGCGGCGATCGCCGCCTCCCGCGCGGTGGCCGTGGGCGACGCGTCCCTGGTGGTCGCCGGAGGCTCCGAGTCGATGAGCCGGGCGCCGTGGGTGATGCCCAAGCCCGCGAGGGGCTTCGAGCGGGGAGAGCGGTCCCTGCACGACACGGCCCTCGGCTGGCGCATGGTCAACCCCCGGATGCCCGCCGAGTGGACGGTCGCCCTGGGCGAGGGCGCCGAGATCCTCGCCAACCGCTACGCCATCGGCCGCGAGGCCCAGGACCGGTTCGCGCTGCGCAGCCACCGGCTCGCGGCGGCGGCCTGGGAGCGCGGCGTCTTCCAGCGCGAGGTGGTCCCGCTCGACGCCCTCGACCACGACGAGTCCGTCAGGGCCGACTCGACCCAGGAGTCCCTGTCCGGCCTGAAGCCGGTCTTCCGCCCCGACGGCACCGTCACCGCGGGCAACGCCTCCCCCCTCAACGACGGCGCCGCCGCGCTGCTCATCGGCGACGAGGCGGGTGCCGCCCGATCCGGGCGGGACCCGCTGGCCAGGATCGTCTCCCGCGCGGTGATCGGCGTCGAGCCGCACCTGTTCGGCATCGGACCCGTCGACGCGGCCCGTACGGCACTCAAGCGGGCGGGCATCGGCTGGTCCGACCTGAGTGTGGTCGAGCTCAACGAGGCGTTCGCCGCCCAGTCGCTGGCCTGCCTCGCCGAGTGGCCCGACCTCGACCCCGAGATCGTGAACGTCAACGGCGGCGCCATCGCCCTCGGTCACCCCCTCGGCTCCTCGGGGGCGCGCATCCTCGGCGCCCTCGCCCACGAACTGCACCGCAGGGGCGGCGGGTACGGTCTGGCCGCGATCTGCATCGGCGTGGGCCAGGGCCTCGCCGTCGTCCTTGAGGGAACGGGCTCCTGAGCGGCGTCCGGACCACCCGGAGGTGGACATGATCTCTCCCGCGACCGGCGGCCCGTCCTCCGGCCCCTCTCCCGACGACCTTTCTCCCGGCCTGTTCTCCGATCCGCATCCCGACCCGCCCAACCCGTCTTCAGGCCCCTCCACCGGTCTGTTCTCAGGGATGTTCGCCAGGGGCGAGGCGTCGGCGCGGGTGTCGGACGTCGCCTGGCTCGCCGCCATGCTGGACGTCGAGGCCGCGCTCGCCGGCGCGCAGGCCGGGATCGGCCTCGTCCCCGCCGAGGTGCCCACCGCGCTGGCCGCGGCCTGCCGTCCCGAGCTGTACGACATCGCCGAACTGGGCCGCGAGGCCGCACGGACCGGCAACCCCGTCATCCCCCTGGTCGCCGCCCTGCGAGAACGGATCGAGCCGGAGCTGCGGCGGTTCGTCCACTACGGCGCCACCAGCCAGGACGTCAACGACACCGCGGCCATGCTGATCGCCCGTCGCGCCCTCGCACCGATCCTCACCGACCTGTCGGCCTGCGCGGACGCCTGCGCGCGACTGGCGTCCGAACACCGCGACACCGTCATGGCCGGACGTACCGTGCTGCAGCACGCCGTACCCATCACGTTCGGGCTGAAGGCGGCGGGCTGGCTGAGCGCGCTGGACCACGCCAGGACCGGCCTCGCGCGGGTGCCGCTGCCGGTCCAGTACGGAGGGGCGGCGGGCACCCTCTCGGTCCTCGGCGCGCGGGGCCATGAGGTGCCGCCACTCCTCGCGGCCGAGCTGGGACTCGCCGAGCCGGTCGTCCCCTGGCACACCGACCGGACCCCGGTGGCCCGGCTCGCCTGCGCACTCGGCACCGTCGCCGGGACACTCGGCAAGACCGCGAACGACGTGAAGCTGCTCGCCCAGACCGAGGTGGCGGAGGTCGCCGAGCCGACGGGTCCCGGCCGGGGCACCTCCAGCGCGATGCCGCACAAGCGCAACCCGGTGGGTTCGATGTCCGTACTCGCCTGCGTCCAGCGCGTCCCCGGGCTGGTCGCCTCGATCCTCGACGGCATGGTCCAGGAGCACGAGCGCGCGGCCGGCCCCTGGCAGGCCGAGTGGGAGACGCTGGGCGAGCTGTTCAGGCTCGTCGGCAGCGCCGCCTCCTGGCTCCGTGAGGTGCTGGAGGGCCTCACCGTGGACGTCGCGAGGATGCGCGCCAACCTCGGCGCGACCCGCGGGCTGCTCATGGCCGAGCAGATCGTCGTACGCCTCGGAGGCACCCCCGAGGCCCGGCGACTGGTGGACGCCGCCTGCGCCCGCGCCACCGGAGAGGGCTCGCAGCTGCGGGAGGTCCTGCTCGCCGATCCCGGTGTCCGTCTGAGCGCCGAGGAGATCGACGCGGCCCTCGATCCGGCGGGCGCCCTCGGCTCCGCCGCCGTCTTCGTCGACCGGGCGCTCGCCGCCCACGAGAACATCACATGAGCCCGTACCTGAGCGGACCGACCGCGGACGAGTGGCATGGACGGACGGGAGACCGGAAAATGAGCGGCACGGGCGGGCGGGAAGCCGGGGGCACGGGCGGGGCGGCCGGACGAATGAGCGGCTTGGACGGACAGAAGCGCGGGAGGCCCGAAGAATGAGCGACGTGGATGCGCGGAGGCCCGGGGAGACCGGAGAGATGAGCGACACGAAGAGGTGGGAGGCCGGGGACGCGACGCGCCGGGCCGTGCTCGGCGACGAGCACGTGGATCGCGCCGTCGCGACGACCACCCCGTTCACCGCGGACTTCCAGGAGTTCATCACCAGGTACGCCTGGGGCGAGATCTGGACCCGCCCCGGCCTGGACCGGCGCACCCGCAGCTGTGTCACGCTGGCCATGCTCGCCGCGCTCGGGCACGAGAACGAGCTGGCCATGCACGTGAGGGCCGCGCTCCGCATCGGCCTGACCGAGGAGGAGATCAAGGAGGTCCTGCTGCAGACCGCGATCTACGCGGGCGTGCCCGCCGCCAACCGGGCGTTCGCGGTGGCACGGGCGGTGCTGGGCTCCGAGGGAAACGGGGAGGGCGGGGATGACGGAACCGATTGACCGTGGCTCCGAGCATGTGCAGTCACTGGCACGCGGGCTCTCGGTGATCAAGGCGTTCAGCGCGACGAGCCCCGAGCTGACGCTCAGCGAGGTGGCCCGCGCGACCGGCCTGACCAGGGCCGCGGCCCGGCGGTTCCTGCTGACGCTCGTCGACCTCGGCTACGTCAGGACCGACGGGCGGCTGTTCGCGCTCTCCCCCCGCGTCCTGGATCTCGGGTACGCCTACCTGTCCGGTCTCTCGCTGCCCGAGGTGGCCGAGCCGCACCTCGAACGCCTCGTCGCCGAGGTGCGCGAGTCGGCGTCGGTGGCGGTGCTCGACGGCGAGGACGTCGTCTACGTGGCCCGGGTGGCCACCAGCAGGATCATGCGGGTGACCATCAACATCGGCACCCGCTTCCCGGCCCACTGCACCTCGATGGGCAGGGTGCTGCTCGCCTGGCTGCCGCCCGACGACCTCGACGCCTACCTCGGGCGCGTCGAGTTCCACCGGTTCACCCCCAACACGATCACCTCCCCCGCCGCCCTCAGGACCGAGTTGGAGAAGGTCCGCGCCCAGGGCTGGGCCATGGTCGACCAGGAGTTGGAGGAGGGCCTGCGCTCGATCGCCGTCCCCGTCAGGGAACGTTCGGGACGGGTGAGCGCCGCGATCAACATCTCCTCGCACGCGAGCCGGACGACCCCGGAGTCCGCCCGTCGCGATCTGCTCCCGCCGCTGCTCGCCACCGCCGCGCGGGTGGAGACCGACCTGCACGCCTCTGGCGTCAGGAGCGGTTCCCTCTCCCACCGCTGACCCCTGTCCCACCGCTGCCCCTGTCCCCCGCTGTCTCCCCGCTGCCTCCGGCCCCGCGAAAGCGCAGGTCGGCGCGGGGTTGGCCGTGACGACGGCGGGCATACCGACCTCGTTGCCGACTCGGGGGAGAACGCATGTCGCAGGGGTGGAGGACAGCCGTTCCGCGGCGACGGCCACGGGCCAGGACCGCCACGGGGTCAGGGCACATCCACGATCCGGCCTGCCCGCGCCCGGCGGGAAGGCGACGGGCGTGAGCCCGGTGGCGGGGATCCTCGCCGGCGCGGCGGGCACCACCGCGCTGAACATCGCCGGTTACCTGGACATGGTCGTACGTGGCCGGGCCGCGAGCGGGTTGCCGGCCGAGGCCGCGGGCAAGCTGGCCGAGCGCGCGGGTGCCGACCTCGGCTCGGGGGAGGCCGCCGACAGCAGGCGCGAGGGCATGGGCGCGCTGCTCGGGTACGCGACGGGCCTGGGTGTCGGCGGGCTGTACGGCCTGCTGACCGGAGACCGTCGCGTTCCGCCGCCGTTGGCCGCCCTGGGGCTGTCGGCGATGGCGATGGCCGCGAGCGTGGCCCCCCTCACCACACTGGGCCTGACCGATCCGCGCGAGTGGGACGCCTCGTCCTGGGTCTCCGACATCGTCCCGCACCTGGCCTACGGCCTGACGGCCGCGACCGTGTACGACCGTCTGACCCGCCCCTGACCCACCCGGCGTCCGTCTCCGCGTACGACCCGTCGGTGCCCGTTCGCCCTCGGCGGATCCGATCAAGGAGGCGCTGCGGGTGAGCAGGATGGGCGCATGACGATAAGACTCACCAAACTCGGACACGCATGCGTACGGCTGGAGAAAGAAGGGCGGAGCCTCGTCATCGATCCCGGTGCGATGACTCCCGAGACCGATGCCATCACCGGGGCCGAGGCCGTGCTCGTCACCCACGAGCACTTCGACCACTTCGAACCCGACCGTCTGCGCGCGGCCGTCGCCGAGAATCCGCGTCTCGTCGTCCACACCTGTCCCGGCGTGGCCCGGCACCTGACCGAGTTGGGCGACAGCGTACGGGTCGTGCGTGCGGGGGACGTGCTGGCGGTCGCCGGGTTCGAGGTGACCGTCGTGGGGGAGAAACACCACTTCAGCCATCCCGACGTGCCGCCGGTGGACAACGTCGGGTTCGTCGTCGACGGGGAGGTCTTCCACCCCGGCGACGCGCTCACCGTCGTCGACGTGCCGACGTTGCTGGTGCCCGGCCAGGCTCCCTGGATGACGGTTCCCGACATGATCGTCTACCTGCGGACGATGGCACCCCGGCGCGCGTACGCGATCCACGACGGGTTGATCAACGACTGGGGCGTCAAGGTGCTGGAGAGCGTGCTCGCCGGCGAGGCCGAACGGCTCGGGGCCGACATCCGGCGCCTCACCCCCGGCGAGAGCGTCGACCTCTGACCCCCTGATCTCCTGTTGATGACGAACCATGCCCGGTCTCCTGGGGCGGAGCATCGTCATGCGGGCGGCTGTCCGCCGGTTCTCAGGGGGCGGTGCAGGGCGAGGGAGCTGAGGACGGTCACGGCTCCCATGAGGACGATCGCCGTGTGCGGGGAGGTCAGCTCGGCGGCGACGCCGGCGAGGGCGCCGCCCACGGCCTGGCCGGTCATCATTCCCGCGGCGGCCAGGCCGAAGGCCTGCCCCCTCACGGCTTCCGGCACCGCGTCCACGAACCACCGCTGCAACCCCAGCTGGCAGGCGCTCGACGCCGCGGTGGCGAGCATCACGATCAGCGCGGCTCCGGCGAGTCCCGGCTGGAGGGCGAAGGCGAGCAGGGGGATGCCCGACACGATCGCGAAGGAGAACGCCAGTCGTTCCCTTCCGGCGGGCGAGACGAACCGGGCGATGACGAAGTTTCCGACCGCCAGGCCGAGGGAGGCGGCGGCGAGCGCGAACCCCGCGGTGTTTCCCAGGTAGGGGACCATCATCGCCTCGGCACCCACCACGAGCGAGACCGGCAACCACTGCGTGAGCAGCAGTCCGCGTACGCGGCGGTCCGTCAGCAGGGCCCGGTTGACGCGCAGCGTCTCCCGTACGGCGCCGCCACCCGCGACGGTCCGGGCACTCGCCTTGCTCTTCTCCTCGGTGAGGGAGCCGCCGCCTGGAAGACAGGCGTCAGGAAGGTCGGCGCCGGAGAGGTCTTCGTCGGGAAGGCCACCGTCCTTCGTGTCGTCGCCGGGGGAGCCGGTGCCCCTCGCGTTCCTCGCGGGGAGGTCGGGCAGGCCGTAGCGCAGCACCGCGGCCGCCAGAAGGGACAGGACCGCGGTGACGGTGAGTGCTCCTTCGGGTCCGGTGAAGGCGAGGATGGCGCCGCCCGCCGCGAGGCCGCCGATCTGGGCCCCGGCCGCCGTCACGTTCAGCACCGACCTGGCCAGGACGAACGCGTCGCCGGGCAGCAGGTCGGGCAGGAGTGCGCTGCGCGCCGCCCCGAAGACCGGCGAGAACAGACCGGTGGCGAGAACGAGGACGAGCATCGCCCAGACGGGCAGCCCGGCGAAGGCCAGGAGCAGGCAGGTCACCATCCGCAGCAGCTCACCGGCGATCATCAGCGCACGCGGGCGGAGCCGGTCGGCCAGCGAGAGCAGGAACGTCCCGCCGACGATGTAGGGGAGGAAACCCACCATGTACGCCGCCGCCGACAGTCCCGGCGAACCGGTCCGCGCGTACACTAGCGCCGACAGAGCGAGCATCTTGACCTGCTCCCCCGCCACCAGGAGGGTGAAGCTTCCGAACAGGACACGGAACTCCCGGCTCGCGAAGACCTCCGTATAGGTCGCGCCGCGCTCTTGTGTGGTCATGGAGACGATGGTGGAAGACGCTTGAACGGCTGACTAAGCTTTCGGACATATCCGAAAGGTCGCTCAGTGGTCTTCCGTATCGAGGTCACCCCGCACGACATCATGGCGAGCAGGTTCGCCATCTCCCCGCTCATCGTGATCCATCACGCGCTCTGGACCCTCTCCGGCAGGCGGGAGGCCGGAGAGTGGCGGGCGTGGGCCGGAAGGATGCGGGAGCCGTACGAGAGGCTGCTGCTCACTCACCCCGGGCTGGGTGCCATGGTGGCGCTGTTCCGCGAGCGGCACTACAACGCCGACTTCCCCGCACCGCCGCCGACCGGGGTGAACACCCCGTTCGAGGCGGAGATCGCGGTGGTGCGGGCCACCCCGGTGGCACGGGCGCACGCCGAGATCGCCAGGAACCTGGAGGGGGCGCCGCGCCTCCCCCCGCCCGTCATGGACGTGCTGTTCTCACCGGAGGTCGTACGACTGTTCGCCGAGGCACTGGAGGCTCTCTGGAAGGAGATCGTGTCCCCCGCGTGGCCGCGCTTCCACGCGATCCTGGAGCGGGACGTGGTCCAGCGGGCGGGACGTCTGGCGACCTACGGCTGGGCCTCGGCCCTCGACGACCTCAGCCCTCGGATCCGCTGGCGTCCCGACGGCGTCATCGAGGTGCTTTCCAACGGTGCGGACGAGACCCACCGGCTCAACGGAAGCGGGCTGCTCTTCGTGCCGACCGTGTTCCCCACCGGGATCGCCTCCTACCTGGAGGCCCACTGGCCGTACGCGATCAGTTATCCGGCCAGGGGCACCGGCATCCCGCCCGAGACGCCGGACGGCCTGGCAGGGCTGATCGGCAGGACCAGGAGCCGTCTCCTGCTGGAGCTGGCGACCCCGGCGACCACCACCCAGCTCGTGATCCTGCTGGAGCTGAGTCTGGGGACCGTGGGCGGGCACATCTCCGCCCTGCGCAGGGCGGGCCTGGTCACCGGGAGCCGCACCGGTCGCGGTGTCCTGTACCACCGCACCGCGCTGGGCGACTCCCTGGTCAACCCATCAGGGCGAAGGCCCTGAGGAGCCGGCGGCCGGTCGCCCGGTGACGGGCACGAGAACGAAACGCCGATCGGCCTCTCACGCCGCGTGCGACGGGAGGGAGACACCTGTCAGCTTGGCGCACGCGGCGAGGAGGCCGTCCTGCAACTCGGGCGAGCGCGCGGCCGGATGAACGAAACACGGTTTCCGATGGTGGAAGTAGCCGCCGGTCACGGTGGCCTCGGGGTCCTGGCTCACGGCCAGCCACGCCTGCGTCACCGGCCCCTGGGAGAGGTCGTCCGGCGCGCCCGGACCTCCCATCTTCGTCGGGACCCAGCCGGGTTCGAGCGCGTTGGACAGCACGTCGGGCCATCGGCGGGCGACCGCGAACGCGAGGACGACGTCCAGCAGCTTGCTGTCGGCGTACGCCCGGGAGCCGTCCCAGGGCCGGGCGGTCCACTGGAGGTCGTCCAGACCGGTGTCCCCGCCGCGATGCATGCCCGAGCTCAGGTAGACCAGCCGATCGGGCGGGGTGATGAGTGCCGTGAGCAGGTAAGGGGCGAGCACGTTCACCGCGAACACGTGGGCGAGCCCGTCGGCGGTCTCGATCCTGCTCGGCTCGCGGTATCCGACGGCGGCGTTGTGGATGATCGCGTCGTAGCGGACCATCCTGCCTGCCTGGACGGCGACCGACCGCATTCCCTCGATGGTGGTCAGGTCGCCGATGATGACGGCTTCGGCCTCCGGCAGCGCGTCGCGCGCGTCACCGGCGCGGGTGTCGTTACGCGCGTGCAGGGTGACGTCATGGCCGTCGTGGGCCAGCAGCCGGGCGGCCATGAGACCGAGGCCGTCGGTGGAGCCGGTGATCAGAATGCGCGCCATGACAACGATCCCCTTCTTCGAACGGGCTGATCGTTGACTACCCAGCGGAACGGGAACGCACGCCGCCGGGCGGAGGTCTGGCCAGGTCAAACCCCTGCCAGGCCATCTCGGGGAGCCTGCCGGTGTCGGCCGGACCCGATCGGCCGACACCGGCAGGCCGTCTCAGCGAGGACGTCGGACGCCGCCGGCCCCTGGAGCCTGATGACACACCGCCGGCGTCCGGGCCGAGGGGGACCTCGATCGGCCGACGCCGGCAAGCCGCCTCGGGGAGGCCGTCAGACGCGCTGGACGGCTCCGTCGGACAGTGCCACGACGGTGACCCCGAAGTCGTGGATCGTCGCCGACAGCTCGTCGGACGAGAGGCCGGGGGCCACGACGACCAGGGAACCGCGCATCAGCGCCAGCCCGATCAGTGTCGTCATGGCCAGACTGCACCCCAGGGGCCAGGTCACCAGCAGGACGTCGGACTTGCCCAGCTCGGCACCCTCGTCGAGCGTGTTCATCCGCGTGATCAGGTCGTGGTGGGTGAGCACCCCCCCGTCGTCGATCAGGAGGGCGGGCTGCACCGCCGGATCGAGGAAGGGCAGCGGGACGGGCTCCAGGAGCAGCAGGTCGGCGAAGTCGACGGTGTCACGGGCCTGACCGAACGCGATCACCTGCCGGACCCGCGAGTCCTCCACGGCCCGCAACGACACGTCCGCCAGGCGCGGGGTGGTGATGAGCAGCCGCGCGTCCCACTCGGCCAGCAGGTCGGCCATCTCCTCGCATCCGGAGGTGATCGGTGCCGCCACCCCTCCCGCCGCGATGACCGTGTGCACCGCCAGTGTCTGGGCCACCGCGCTGTCCACGTGGATCCCGGCCACCTGGCGCCGTCTGGCCCCCCGCCTCACCAGGCCCGACGCCCCCCGCGTCACCTCCGCGGCCAGCCGGCGATAGCCGTACACCACCCCGGCACCGAGATCGATCAGCGCGGGTCGATCACCTCGACCGTGTGCGTAGCCGAACACCGCCTCGGTGAGGGTGCAGCTGGTTGACGGGGAGGTGGGTCTCATGCCGCATGACGGTAGGGCCGTTCCATCCGCGCGGGCATCCGTAGATGTATGTAGATGACTGTGTATTCGGCCTCCTGCCCCGGCGCACACCGGGTCGGCGGGCCTCGCCCCCCGGTGTGCACCCGGTCGGCGGGTCCCGCACCCTCGACGAAACCGCTCCCCGTGCTCCGAATCCCCGTTGAAAACGTGCCTCCGCATCGAATCCCCTGCATCCCCGGCGGGCGTCGGGGCCACGGGCTCCGCCCTTCGACGAAACCAACGAAATCGACGAAACCCCTGAAACCGCTCCTCGCGCTCGAAACCCCCGATGCGACCTGTCCGCCGACTCCCCGGCCTCCGCGAACCTCCGTGGCCTCCCCGAAAACGGAGACGCGATGGGCGGGCCCGAGCCCTGCGCGACTCGAGCCCGCTGTCGCATGGCCCATGACCCAGGTCTCCACCCCTCCGAGGAGACCCGGGCCATCAACGGGGACACGCGACGTCCGCGGCGTGCTCGACCGAGACGCCCGGGATGGTGTGGACCTGCCGTCCCGGACCGGAACTGTGACCGGCACGGTGCGGAAGGCTGGACGTCATCGGTCGAACACCAGGAAAACGTACGGCGCGCGGTGAGCACGACACATGCACCGGACTGCGTATCCGGAGATGTATCTTCACGCCCACGAATGTGTAGCCCGAGGTATGTAGAACCTCACACCCGCCGCACAGGACGCGCGACCTAGGCAGTTTCGTTTGGATCAGCCGGTCGTTGGCCCGGGCGTGCCGTTGACTGACGCGCAGTGGGCGCGGATTGAGCCGTTGCTTCCGGACCGGCCGCCGAAGCGAGGCGGCCGGTGGAGGGAGCACCGGCAGGTGATCGGTGCGATCGCCTTCAAGTTCCAGACCGGGACCCAGTGGGTCCACCTGCCCGACAGGTATGGCAACTGGCGAGGTGTCTACAACCGGCTGAGGATGTGGGCCGTCGATGGCACGTGGGAGCGGGTGTTCATCACTTTGGTGGCCCAAGCCGACGCGGACGAGGACCTGACCTGGGCCTTGTCGGTGGACTCCACGATCGTGCGGGCTCATCAGCACGCGGCTGGGGCCCGCAAAAAAGGGGCCCCAGCCCACGAGCCGGGCGACCATGCCATCGGCCGGTCCCGAGGTGGACTGACCACGAAGATCCACCTCACCGCCGACGATCGCTGCCGGCCGCTAGCCTTCCACCTCACCGCCGGCCAAGCCGGTGACGCGCCCGCCTTCACCGAGGTGATGGCACGCCTGCGCATTCCCCGCCGACGCGGCCGGCCTCGGACCAGGCCGGAGGTTGGGCCGATAAGGCGTACTCCTCCCGCGCGATCCGTGAGCACCTGCGCAGACGCGGCATCCGGGCGGTGATCCCAGTTCCGGCCGACCAGCGAGGCCACCGACTGCGTCGGGGAGGCCGGGGTGGCAGGCCGCTGTCCTTCGACCGTGAGGCGTACAAGCAGCGCAACACCGTCGAGCGGTGCATCAACCGCCTCAAGCAGTGGCGCGGCATCGCCACCCGCTACGAGAAGACCGCGACCATCTACCTGGCCGGACTCCATATCGCCGGCATCCTCCTCTGGTCCGCCTGATGATCCCTAAAAAATTGATTAGCCCCAGGTGAGCGGGTCGAGATGGAGGTAAAAGCGCAGGCGCTCGTGGTCTAGGTCCTGTTTTGTGGATCACCTGAGCCAGAGCAGTAGACAGGCGATGGTCACGGCTGATCGGTAGTGGGCGGCGAGCTTGTCGTAGCGGGTC
>NZ_JBIAZS010000002.1:624907-647676 GCF_042899335.1 Streptosporangium sp. NPDC000095 | reverse complement strand
GACCCGCTACGACAAGCTCGCCGCCCACTACCGATCAGCCGTGACCATCGCCTGTCTACTGCTCTGGCTCAGGTGATCCACAAAACAGGACCTAGGGTTCGCCGTGAACTGTCTGAGGCCGTAACGATCGCCGACTCCGATGCCTACCGCGCGTGGCCTGGGCGATCGGCTGGCAAGGATCGACTTCGTCGGTCTTTGCCACCGGATGAGAGGGCTGGTCGAGCGCGCCCCCAGGAGAAGATCGCCAGAACCCGGAAAGCCAGGCGGTGGCATCGGGCATTGGCTGACCATGGGGTGTAGGAGGTCTCATGCGAAGAATGATCGCGTACCTATCCCTGGTGCTGCTCCTGGGCGGGGCCCACGGCGCCTCGGTTGACGAGTTCGAGGATCGTGCCCGGGAGGTGGCGGAGCGCTGGCAGGGCTCGGCCGACGACCGCGCCTGGCGCAAAGGGTTCGTCGCACTGGAAGTGCTGAACCCACAAGGATGGGCTCACGTGGGCCGGATCCCGGCCTGGGTGAACAGAAGCTCGCACAACGGCGCCTGGCGGCTGGCAGCCAAGCTGCCCAAGGACTCCCCGGACCGCGCCGACGTGCGATGGCCGGACGGCGAGGTCTCGCAGGTGCCGCTCATCACAGCGGCGAGCGCGTACGCGGAGTTCAGCAAACCGGCCAACCTCATCGAAGAGGAGTGCCCGGCCAAGGGATGCCGCCCGCTCCGGGTGACCGGCGCCAGACTGGGCAAGGTCCCGCTGGAGACCAGTCGCGGCACGATCCAAGTGCCCGCCTGGGTATTCACCGTCGAGGGAGTCGAGCAGAAGAAGGTCCATGTGGCGGTCGACCCCTCAGCCGTCACCGCCCGTCCCGAGCGGGTGCGGGGGGATGTCGAAGAGGTAATGGCGTTCGACCTTGTCGCCGGCAAGCCGGACGAACTGCTTCTCCGGTACGGCTACGGCGCCTGCGACACCATTCACGGGGCACGCGTTTACGAGACCAACCGACTGGTGGTGGTCGACGTGGACGAGAGAAGATCCGACTCTGTTGAGGTGTGCCCGGGCATCCTCAAGACAGCCATGATCACCGTCACGCTGGCGCGACCACTCGGTGACCGCCTTGTGCTCGACTCCGGCATCGGACTACCGGTGCTGCGGGGACTGAGCAGGCGCTGACGGCCCGGCGACCGTATGCGGCGCTGCAGAGAGGCGCGGGCTGTACAGCTGCCGCCCGCCCACTGGCTGGGCGTGCGGTTGGGCGCCGGTCCCGGCCAGCGGGACCTCGGGCCGTCCATCGACCCGTTCACCCGCCGTACCCAACGGAACGTGCCGACCTCGGCGGCGCACCACCGCACGAGCTTTCCCTAGGCAGAACTCACCGCTCATGCCATGATCGCGCCTCATGGACGCGGAAGCCTTCTGGGCGCTCATCGAACAATCCAGGCGGGAGACTCGCACGCAGAAAAGACGCCTGATCTGGCTGGACGCGCAGCTGAGCGAACTCCCTGTCGACGACATCATTGACTTTCAGATGTGGCTTGACGTCTGCGAATACCGATCCAACATCTGGGAGCTGTGGGTCGCCTACCTCATCACTCTTCCTTTGGGATCAGATGATGGTTTCCTATATTTCCGGTATTGGCTCGTCGGCCTCGGGCGCGGAACCTTTGAACGCGTAGTCGCCGACTCCGACACTCTGATAGAGGTCCCCGAGGTCCTCCACCTTTGGAAGGTCATTCGGAAACGAGCAGGCAAGAAACGATTGTGGACCGATGACGAGTGGCCCGAATTCGAGTTGTTGGCATACGTCGCGTGGGAGCCTTACAAAAAGCGCACCGGCCTGGATCTGACCACCCTGCAAGAGAAGGCGCACGCACGCACCGACTTGGATGATGACGACTACGAAATACGCGGCGAGCAATGGATCATCGACAGCGAAGAAGAGCTAACGCGCAGATTCCCGCGTATCGCATATTACCGGGCGGGAAGAACCTGAAGGCTTTGGTACAGAGACCAATGCCTCCAGCAGGGGCCTCCGGCTCCGGGAGATCGCCAAGGGCAAGGGCCGGGTTTGTAAGTGGGTGGGACGACAGCGCCGGGAAGAGCCGGATGGGGAGGCGTGTGCGTCCGCACGGGGTTCTGGCCGTGCCCGTTGCGTGCCTGTCAGGAGGGGCGCCAAGGGGGAGCCGCAGGGACTCGCGGGCAAGACGAGACCGCCTCTGACCTGGAACGCAGCAGGTCAGAGGTCGTGTGCCGAGATCTTCCTAACTGGTGATCCTGGGTCAGGTGAATGTCCCTTCATGGAGGATGACCGTATGGAGCATGCTGAGATCGTCATCGGCCGGGGCAGGAACTTCGATCATGTGCTGATCCGCGTCCTTGGTCGTATGCATCCCGGTTGTACCGACTTCTGGGACGGGAACTGGCTGATCTCTCCGATCCACGCGCAGGTCGGAGGGTTCACCGCCGAACTGGACGCGGCGCTTCGGACGGAGGAGTTGCGCGACTTTCGTGTGGCTCTGGAGCGCGTCTACACGGAAGTCGGAGGAAGTGCCACCATCTCCTCCCTTGAGCATTGGATAGAGCTCACCGTCGAGTGTCATCCCACAGGCTCCCTGTCGATCGCCGGGACCGTGACCGACCATCCTGGGATGCGGAACACCCTTCACTTCGAGATCGAAGGCTTGGACCAGACGGACATCCCGGAACTCGTGAGTGCGCTCGTTGCGCTGGAGAAGCGGTTCCCCGTCCTGGAGCACGAGTGATCGCTCCCTGGGAGTCAAGCTGGAAGCCATCCGGCGCAGCATCGCTGCTTGGTCTCCGCCCGCCGGTGATCCTTCTTCTGGTCACAGCAGGCGCAGAGGGCGACCAGGGTATTTCAAGTGCCTGTGCTTTCAACGCCACATCAATGACGCGCGACATGAGAGGGCTGATGACGACTGTGACGGCATTCGATGAGAGTGAGCGTCTGATCTGGGCTGGGCAGGCCGGAGCGTACGCCGATTCTTTCGCCAGGCTCTGCGCTTTTCCCGTCGAGTGGCTGCTCGACGCCGCCGAAGTCCGGTTGGGAACGCGTGTGCTCGATGTTGGCACCGGCACGGGAGCCGCTGCGGCGGCTGCCTGCGGCCGGGGCGCCGAAGTGACTGCAGTGGACGCCGAGCCCAGCATGATCGAGCTGGCGGCGTTGAATACTCCGATGGCTGATGTGCAGGTGGCCGCTCTGCCCAGTCTTCCCTTCAAAGATGATGAGTTCGACGCCGTGGTGGCGAACTTCGTCCTCAATCATGTTGGCCAGCCGCTACTGGCGTTGGCCGAGCTGCGTCGCGTGACCCGTCCAGGCGGACGGATCGCTTTGACGATCTGGTCGGCTCCAGCCGCAGCGGGGCAGGCCCTCCTCGGGCGAGCGATCCAGGCAGCCGGTGTGACTCGGCCCGCTCATCTCCCGCCGCTCTCTCTTGAAAACGACTTCCCGCGCACGAAGCAAGGTTTCGCTGCTCTGCTCGATAAAGCCGGGTTCGTCGAGGTCTCCTGCCAGACCCTCAACTGGGATCACCACACGACGTCTGCAGAGTGGTGGAGCGGTGCGGTTGCCGGAGTCGGATTCACCGGGCACGTCGTGGCCAGTCAGTCTCCTGAGCTCATTGCGGAGATCAAACGGCACTTCGACCTGCTCAGCGCCGAGTTCACCGGTCCAGACGGATCATTGTGGCTTCCCCACACGGCCCTTCTGACGTTTGGAAAAGTCTGAGGCAGAGATTGGTTCACCGTCGCGCCGATCTCGGCGACACGCCGCCGCAGGCCGTGCCGTTCCACCAAGCGGCGGTTACTCACAGGGCGAGATCGCGGCGCCATCTGTACAGAGTGATGTCGTGGCTCCCGCGTTTCAAGGTGACCGGCTCATCGTCGGCCAGGTGAAAACCACTGGCTCGCGCTACTGCGACGCTTGCTGCGTTTGCCGGATCAATCCGTAGAACCAGGCCACGCATCCCGAGCGAGGCGCAGGCGTAGTCGGCCATTAACTCGACAGCGCGGGCCGCCAATCGCTCTCCTCGGTGCTGAGCGCCGATCGCGTAAGCGAGTTCGGCCACACCGGGCTCATCGGCCGTACGGAAGAGCAGCACCTCCCCCTGTGCTTCACCGCTATCTCTGGTGATCGCGAGTTGCATGCCGCGATCAGCGGCACGCGCTCTCCGCGACTGAGACAGGTACTCCTGAGCGGCGTCGAAGTCGAATGGCGAACGTAGCGGAGTCCAGCGAGCGACCTGCGGTTCATCGAAAAGGGCAACCATGACAGGAAGGTCCTCATCGGTCCACTCGCGTAGGTGAATACCGAAGCCCGACAGCTGGACATCGAGAGGAAACCGACCTTCGGTACCGTCCAGCGCCGTCATGAAGTTGATTCTGCTTGAGAACACATCTTGTGATCAAGCTCTTGGAGGGTTCCCGGGCCGACGAGGAAGGGCCGCAGCCGGTACAGCCCTCACGATCGCCTGATGATCCGCATGGCCGGCGGCGACCGGAGGTCTGGTACTTCGAGCACCGGCGTACCGAGTAACCAAGCTATTGCCTTGCTGGCTCTGCTGAATGGCCTGGCGAGTCTCAAGGCGCGTACTTGTGGACATCGTCGGGGAGCCTTCCTCTACATGGAAGGAGTACGGCGCTACCGAGGCAGAGCACTCCGGCCATGAGGAGTGACCAGCGACTGGTCGAGGCGGTCGCGATCACGCCGCCCAGGGTGATGAACAGCGGTTGGACCGTCCGGGAACTGACCGACCAGGCAGTGGTGACGCGAGCCATGAGTCCGTCCGGGGTGGAGTTCATGCGGTAGGTCGCGAAGATCGGATTGAAGATCCCAGCGCACAGGAGCAGGCAGAAATCCACCGAGGTGATGATGGGTACGGCCCAGGGCCCGGCGCCGACGAAGGCCATCGGGATGATCCATACCGTCCGGGCGACTCCGAAGACGAGCAAGGCGCGTTGCACGCCCAGAAGGGTGACCACTTTGCGGGAAAGCGTCGCGCCGAGCAGTCCCCCGAGACAGGGGACGCCGAGGGCGATGCCGTACTCCAGCGGAGTAGCGCCTATGTCCTTGAGTATCAGGACGGCCATGATGGGAGAACTCCACATGATCGCGCCACCGAAGAGCATGGCGTTGAAGTAGAGGGGCCGAAGGCCGTGGTGGCGGAGGATGAAGGTCCACCCGGCAAGGAGTTCTCTCCTGGACTTTCCGTCCTTGACTTCATCGGCTGGGAAGGGGGCCAGCCGGCGCAGGAGCACAGCCGACGCCAGGAAGCTCACCGCGTTGACGGTCAGGGTTGCCAAAGGGCCGGCAACGCCTATCAACGCGCCGCCGACGGGTGGTCCGGCTGATTGGGTCGTCCAGTTCACGGTGTCGAGCCGAGCGTTGGCCGATGTCCGGTGCGCAGGAGCGACCACGTGCTTGATGTAGGCCTGACTGGCTGAGCCGTTGACGATCGTGCTGCTCGTTTGCACGACCGCGACCACACAGAGGTGGACATAGGTCAAAGCGCCGAATGTTGCTGCAAGTGGGACGCTGGCCAACGTAGTGAATTGCAGAAGATCGGCGGCTACCATCGTGGACCGCTTCTCCCTCCGCTCCACAAGGTTGCCCAGCGGCAGAGTGATGATCGCGCTGGAGATGGCACCGATCGCGGCGAGCAGGGAGACCTGTAACGAACTTGCGTCCAGCACCATGATTGCGATCAGAGGAAGCGCGCCGACGCTGAGAGCTGAGCCGACCGCACTGACCGTGTACGACTGCCAGAGTCGAAGGAAGTCCCTTTCGAGTCCGCCGCGCCCAGATGTGAGTTCTGTCGCGGACGGCGCACTCACGGGTGATCCTCCCTGACGCTGATCAGCTTCAGCAGTGTCGCATCAGCGCGCTACGACTCAGTGGAACATCATGCTCCTGACCAGCCCCAGCCTGGTATTGCTTTTGCGGTCGCCGCTGATGACACGACCCGACGTCGCGTAGGTGATGTTGGCGTCAGGTCGCAGGTGTTGGCCGTTCGCGAGCGTCTGCTTGACCCGAATAACGGACATCTTCGAGTTATCACATGATCACATTGCGCGATGTTTCTGCGTGATCGATGATGACGGGTATGCGCGGAGGTGTGCTCTTATGGGGCGGCGCCGGGGTTGCGGTGGTCGCCATGACGGGGCTGGGTGTCTACCTGGTCCGGGTGGGGCTGGACGCGGCGGACAAACTGGCCAGCGTCTGTGGGCTGTTCGTCGCGGTGGCCGGGCTGGGGGTGGCGGTGTACGCGCTGATCGCCGACCCGGCGCGCGGCGGCGGCGGAGTGCGGCAGCGGGCCACGGCCACCCGGCGGGGCCGGGTACGGCAGGCCGGCCGCGACATCAGCGAAGGATCACGGCCTGTGGTGTTCGACAACGGCTCCGCAGCCGACGAGGCGCACCGTGAGGTGCGGCAGCGAGGCAAGGCCACCGGTGATGGCCAGGTGGATCAGGCCGGCCGCGATATCCACCAGCGGTGAGCTGGCGACGCAGGTCACCCAAGGTGACCCAGCACGCGCGGGCGACCGGACTGGCCAGTATCGTCCAGGCGGCCGGCGACGTCATCGTTTACGGCGGGGAGGAGCCTTACCGGTGGGCGCCGTGGCCGGCGCCGGCGGTGCCAGAGGCGCGGGCGCAGCCCAGTGAGCTGCTGCGGGCGGCGAACGCGCTGGTCGGCTTCACCGGTCGTGACGCGCTGCTCGCGCGGTTGCGGCAGTGGCGGGGCGGGGATGCCACGCTGGCGGTTCATCTGATCCATGGGGCGGGCGGGCAGGGCAAGACGCGTCTGGCCCATCGGGTGGCACGGCTGTGGCAAGGCGAGGGGTGGGTCGTGCTGGCGGCGCACCATCAGCGCGACCGCTCGGTGCCCGCAGAGTTCGAGGTTCCCGATTTCGACGGGGCGGCCGGGGTGCTAGTGGTGGTGGACTACGCCGAACGGTGGGAAACCGCGGACCTTCTGACGCTGTTGGCCGACATGCGAGCACGTGCCGGGCTGGCGGTGCGAGTGCTGCTGCTGGCCCGCCCGGCCGGCACCTGGTGGCAGAGCCTGAAGGGGCGGATCCAGCGTGATATGCACCTGGTGCCCACCCGGGAGGAGCTGGCGCCGCTGGAGCAGGAGAGCGGCATCACCCGTCGCGGGTTGTTCACCGAGGCCCGCGACCGCTTCGCCGAATTGCTCCAGGTGCCCGGCGCCGACGGCGTCGCGCCGCCACCGGCATTGGAGCGGAACGAGGCGTACCGGCTGGTGCTGACCGTGCACATGGCCGCCCTCGCCGGGGTGCTGGCCCATGACCGGGGCCAGCCATCTCCCGCCGATCCGGTGCAGGTGTCGGAGCTGTTGCTGGCACGTGAGCGAGACCATTGGGAGGCGATGTCGACCCCGAGCCGAGCCACACCACTTGCCACCACGGCGGACACGATGGGTCAGGTTGTCTATACCGCCACTTTGACCGGCCGGCTCGGCTACGTCGACGGCAAGACCGCCCTGGAACGGGCGGGTATCGATTCCGCACTGGCCGCCGGGCAGCTCCTCAAGGACCACGCGGTGTGCTACCCGCCCGCGGGGACGCCCGGACCGGCACACCTGGAGCAGCGGTCCCCGGCGGGCCGGGGCGGCGTCACGGTGCTGGAGCCGTTGTACCCAGACCGGCTGGGCGAGGATTACCTCGCGCTCTGCACCCCGGGCCACTCCTTCGACTTCCCGGCCGATCCGTGGGCGGAGGAGGCGCCGGCCCGCTTGCTCGCCCCGCCGGACGGCGACCAATGCGCACAGCCAGGTGACGGCGTCGCGGTCTGGGTCCGCCAGGGGCTTACCACGTTGATCGAAGCATCGCGCCGCTGGCCGCACCTGGCCACCACGCAGCTGTATCCGCTGCTGAGCGCCCATCCACACCTCGCGCTGCACGCAGGTGGGGCCGCGCTGGCAGAGCTGGCAGGGCTGGAAACCATTGACACCACGCTGCTGGAGGCCATCGAATCCGTACTGCCCGCGCACCGGCATATCGATCTGGACATCGGCATCGCGGCGGTCACCGATCGCCTGGCGAAGCACCGACTGGCCGCCACCGACGATCCGGTCACGCGCGCTCGCATCCACGAGGGTCTGGCGGTCCGCATGTCCTACGCCGGCCTGCACGTCCGCGCACTGGCCGAAGGCCAACAGGCCACCCAACTGTGGGATCACCTGGTTCGGACCATCTCCTATGCCTACCTGCCCAACCTGGCCCTCTCGTTGACCAATCACGCGGGCCGGTTGGCAGATGTGGGTTGGCGGGCCGACGCGGTCATCTTCTCCGAGGCAGCCGTCGGCCTGTGGCGGGAGTTGGTGTCGGTCGACCGGGAGGCATACCTGCCCAACCTGGCCTTCTCGTTGACCAATCACGCGGTCTGGTTGGCGGAGGTGGGGCGACGGTCCGAGGCGCTCACTCTCTCCCACGAAGCCGTCGATCTGTGGCGGGAGTTGGTGTCGGTCGACCGGGAGGCATACCTGCCCAACCTGGCCAACTCGTTGACCCTTCGCGCGGTCCGGTTGGCGGAGGTGAGGCGGTGGTCCGAGGCGCTCACTCTCTCCCACGAAGCCGTCGATCTGTGGCGGGAGTTGGTGTCGGTCGACCGGGAGGCATACCTGCCCGACCTGGCCGCCTCGTTGCACAACCACGCGGTCCGGCTGGCGGAGGTCGGGCGGCAGGCCGAGGCGCTCACTCTCTCCGAGGAGGCCCTCCACCTGCGGCGGGAGTTGGTGTCGGTCAACCGGGACGCCTACCTGCCCGACCTGGCACTCACGTTGACCAATCATGCCAACCGGCTGGCGGAGGAAGGGCGGGCCGAGGCAGTGATCCATTCGCAAGAAGCACTCGACCTGTATCGGGAGTTGGTGTCGGTCAACCGGGAGGCATACCTGCCCAGCCTGGCCGCCTCGTTGCACAACCACGCGAACCGGCTGACAGAGGAAGGGCGGCAGGCCGAGGCGCTCACTCTCTCCGAGGAGGCCCTCCACCTGCGGCGGGAGTTGGTGTCGGTCAACCGGGACGCCTATCTGCCCAACCTGGCCAACTCGTTGACCAACCACGCGAACCGGCTGGCGGAGATGGGGCGGGCCGAGGCGGTGACTCTTTCGCAAGAAGCCGTCGATCTGTGGCGGGAGTTGGTGTCGGTCAACCGGGACGCCTATCTGCCCAGCCTGGCCACCTCGTTGCACAACCACGCGCTCCGGCTGAGGGAGGTCGGACGCCTGGCCGAGGCGGTCACCATCTTCGAGGAGGCCGTCGGCCTGTACGGGCATTTGATGACGGTCAGCCGGGACGCCTACGTGTCCGACTATGCCGGAACTCTCGCAGTTCTTGGGGACCTTCTGATCGAAGTGGAACGGTTTCGTGAGGCGATCGAGCCCCTGCTCACAGCGTTTGTCGCCGCGCACGTGATGCCCGAGTACGCCGGAGACAAGCTCGGCACGGTCGTCGAACTGCTGCGCCGCTCCTACGCGGGCGATGCCGGCGGAGTGAGCGAGATGCACCTCTCGCTCACCGGTGAAGACGTTCCCGAATGGATGAAACACCCGCCCACCGACCCCGCAAGCTGAACGCCACGAGAAGGCCCATTCGTACTGACCTTGCCGTCCAGATAGGTATGGCTCTCCAGCGCCTTTTCGCGCACGTACTCCCGTTCCCCGGGCTGGTGGTGTCCCCTGGAGTGGTGTAATTCGTAGCGATAGGTGATCGATACCTACCAGAAGGTGAGCCATCGTGTGACGGTCACAGGGAAGGGCTGAATCCTCCCTGGAAGGACACGTACACGATCCAGGAATGAACGCCGAGGCCAGCCCGCCTACCGCACACGTCACCATCGACAACCGACTCGGCGCCGTTCAGAAATCTGGGTCGTTGTGCTTCTATCGTGTCGGGGTGAAGGACGAGGCGACCAGCCAGACGACGGTGGCCGTGATGACGACCGCGACGGCGACTTTTTTCGCCTGTCCCAGAATCCTGTCCTTCGACGGTCCGTGGAACATCTGCCGTGCTAGGCGGGCGGTTTCGGCCCAGGAGATCCGCTGTCGGGAGTTCCGGACGGCCGACGCGACGAGGACGGCCGCGAGAAGCAGGTGCCATCGCACCGAATCGACGAGAGACATCCGGAAGTCCTCGTCGTAGCAGCGGACGTACTCCGCGACGTCGAGGAGCGGGAAAAGGAGAAGAACAGCCGCGACTGCGGTGCCGACCGGCCGTGCCCAGCGGGTGGAGACCGCCGTCGCCGCCAACGTGACGAGAACGACCGACAGGCCGATCTTGTCGGCATCACCGGACCACCGTGCGAGGTCGTTCGAGAACGACTCCAGAGTCTCGACGTCGGTGTAGAGGACCACGAGGAACCTGCCGGACGTGACCGGGAAGCGGTGGAACGCCGCCGCCCACGCCGCGGCGCCGATGGCACCCGCCCACAGGATGGTCCTGTGCCATCTTGGGGGAAGTGGTTTCCGGTGCAGCGGTGACCGGGCCGCCAGGAGCAGTGCTCCCGTGGCCGTCGAATAGCAGACGATCAAGGGCCAGGGCGGTACGGTCACACGCTCCTGCCCGGTGCACGGGTCGAGGCCCGGCAGGAGAAAGGCGATGAAGAGTCCGAACGCGAGCACGGTGCCGACCGCTGCGACCGCCGTGAGCGTGGCCCGACGCGACCCGCGCAGGAGAAGACCCGCCACGATGACCGGCAGCAGGAGAACATTCCAGAACAGCAGCTCGCCCGGCACGCTCACCAGCGCGTAAGGGCCCTCCGACGAGTAGAGGGCGGGGTTCGTCGCGGAACAGAACCAGCCGACGCTCTGCCTGCCGGCTCCGAACGTCGTCAGGATCACCGGCCCTGACACCACCAGAACCGCACCGAAGCGCAGCGCCGCCACCATCGGGGCTCGCGTTTCCGATCCGGGTTCCTGTGTCACGGCACCCTCTTCCGAAAACGATCAATTCGAGTGAGGGTAGCGGATGACCGTCGAGGAGCGGTCGGCTCACTAACGCCACTGGCCGTTCCGTTGTCGCTCAAAGCTCTGGAACGGAAGATCTTCCCGCGCGTCTTCCTTCCAGCCAGTGGCGAGCGGCCCCTCATCTCACGTGTCCCGGGGAGCATTTTCAGGGCTGAGGTTGCTCCAGCAAGCGGGCCTGGAGCGCTTCGCGCTGGGAGGCGGTCAGCCGGTCGGGGCTGGGCTCCATGGTGTAGGTACCGCCCTCAGCCTGGAGCATGAGCGGGTCGGCCAGGTCCGGATGCCGATCGATCGTGTCGAGAGCCTCGGCCGTACGCTCGGGTGGCCACCCCAGGGATGTGGCGAGTTCGTCCAGGGGGAGCGCTCGCGCGGCGTACACCAGTGCGGCGATGACGGTCAGGGCGTCACGCACGGCGGCGTCGGTGAGGCTGCTGCCGTGCATCTGCTCGCTGAGCCTGGCGAAGAAGTGATTCATCTGGGTGAGCCGGACCCCGGCGGGCGTGTCGGCGCCGAAGAGCTCGATCCCGCGCCGGGTGGCCTCCGTGACGTTCGCGTGCGCCTTGGTGTCGGCCTGCCAAGCCCGCAGCCAGGCGTCCTCGTGGACGGTGTAGCGCTCCCGCCGCCCACCGGGGTCGGAGGTCCGCCCCACCAGTTCCATCGTCTCCAGGTAGCCGATGGACTTGGACACCGAAGCTGGGCTTACCCGTAGCCGTTTCACCAGGTCGGCCGCGGTGAGGCCGTCGGCTTCCGCGGTGAGCAGGCTGGCGAGGACCCGAGAGGCCATCCGCTGCAGGCCGGTCCCTGACAGCAGCACCGCGAACTCCTCCACGAACTCACGCACCCGCTCGCCGGCTGACGGCAGCGGCTCGGGCTGGATGGTCCTACGGCGGCGCGCGCGCTTCGCGGCGGCTTGCTGGGCACGATCGGCGAGGTAACCGCCGGAGCGGGAGTTCCGTGCCACCTCCCGCGAGATCGTGGACGTCGGTCTGTCCAGCCGTCTGCCCATCTCGGCGTAGCCCACCCCCTCTGCCAGCCACAACGCGATCTGCTGACGCTCATCGTGGGTCAGCCTGCTCCCGGGCATTGTTGACCTCCAGTACTTTCACGAGCATCTCATTGCAACGGACGGCATTGCATTTCCCGCCATATCTGTTGCAACAATAGCTGCAGATCCAGGTCAATGTGTTGACGAGATCAAAAATGCAACATAGCTTTCACGCTGCTGGAAACATCATTGGAGGGTGAAATGCACGTCATGGCCATATCCACGATCACCGACGAGAAGCGGTTCTGGGATGCGCTGAAGAAGGCGCACGGCCGCCTCCCCAAGGGAGCGAAGTGGACGCTCGCGGTGGCCAGCACTGACGGGACCAGAGCGGTCAACATCATCGTCCACGACTCCATCGACGCCGTGCGGACCTTCTTCGACGATTACGCAGGCTCCGCTGCCAGAACGGAGTATCTCCAGGCCGACGCGGCCAACGCGGTGGGTCTGGCACGATGATCGAGGAGATCCTGGCGGACTACCAGGTCCCGGGCGCCACGATCGGCATCCTCCAGAACGGAGAGATCACCGACTTCGCGTACGGCATCAAGGACGTCACCACCGGGCAGCCCGCCACCACCGACACGATCTTCCAGTGCGGCTCCCTGACCAAGACCTGGACCGCGTTGGCCTTCATGCAACTCCTCGACGAAGGCAAGGTCGACCTGGACGAGCCGGTGCGCACCTACCTGCCGGACTTCCGTGTCGCCGATTCCGACGTCACCGCCCGTGTCACCCCCCGACACCTCCTCAACCACACCAACGGCATCGAGGAGGACATCGGCGACCCCGGCGAAGACGAGAACGTCTACGAGAACATGGTCGCCGCCATCGTCGACGCGCCCCAGTTCGCCTCGCTCGGCCACACCCACGGCTACAGCGCGGCCCTCGGCTACGCGATCCTCGCTCGCATCATGGAGGTGCTCGACGGCAGCCACTGGGACGCCATCATGCGCGAGCGTCTCTTCTCCCCCATGGGCCTGACCAGCACGACCAGTTGGCGCGAGCAGGTGGACCCGGCACGGGCCGCGACAGGACACCTGATCCGCTCCCTGGAGGAAGGCCCCGTCGTCACCCCCGTGGACTATCTGCCGCGCTCCTTCGGTCCCGGCGGCAACATCAACTCCACGGCCCGCGAGGTGCTCGCGCTGGCGCACGTCCTCCTCAACGGCGGACAGGCGCCGAACGGCGCACACATCGTCTCGGCCGCCGCCGTCCGCGAAATGATGACCTCCCGTGTCCCCGTCCCCGATCCCTACATGTTCGGCCCGCAGTGGGCGCTCGGCCTCATCGTGTGCGACTGGTACGGCGAGACCGTCTACGCGCACGACGGCAGCACCATCGGTCAGAACGCTCGCCTCCGCATCCTGCCGGACTCGGATCTGGCCCTGGTGATGCTGACCAACGGCGGGCCACGGGAGAGCATGTACCACAAGGTGTTCAACGAGCTTCTGGGGGACCTGGGTGCCGGCGAGATTCCCGGCCTACCCGACCCGGATCCTGGGCTCAGGCTCGACCCGGCTCGCTACGTGGGTGTTTACGAGCGGCCGGGGACCCGGTTCGAGGTGAGTGCCGACAGTGCCGGGCTTCGGCTGACCACCTTCCTCGACCCCATACAGGCGGCTTTCTCCGGGCGGCCGGAGCGCATCACCTACGAGCTGTTGCCGGTCAGTGAGACGCACTTTCTGATGCCGCCGAGCGATCCTCTGGAGGACACCCAGACTGTGGCGATCTACGACTTCGTGGATGGGCAGGCGCAGTATCTTCACACGAACTGCCGGGCACACCCCCGGAGCGAGTGAGTTCGAGGGGCATGTGTACGGCTTGCACGATCCAGGAATCAGCCCTCTTCTTCTCCTGAATCGTCCCGGGTCTTGTGGAGTCTCTGGCCTGCCCCGCGATGCGTCGTCATGAGCGGACCTGCCGAGCGCGCAGACGTTGCTCAATCGTGGGACGATTCTGCGGCGCCCAGTGCTCACGGATGGCATTTCGCGCTCCTCCGCCCCCACGTAGCAGATGCAACATGGCCCGCACCGGGGCGGCGCCGACCAGATCGACCGCGAACCGATCGGACGCGTACACCCGGCGGCGCAAGATCCACAGTACGGCCTGGTAGGCCAACAGCAGACCGGCCCCGATGGGGAACATCATCGGCAGCGTCGCCAACTCGATAATTCCCCACGGGATTATCACCGCGGCTGCTATCGGCAGGACGTGCTGAGCGGCATACAAGACGTACGCATCAAAACCGATGTGTCCCAGCGCGATATAGCCGAGTTGGTGGGCGATCAGACCGGCCAGCGCGTCCTGTGGCCATTGTTCGGCCGTGGTCCGGTCGACGACGATTGTCGCGGTCGGGCGAGGCCAGGCCCACCTGACATCGATCATCGCCGCCACGTGCAGGTCATCGATGGCGACGGGCGGGCGGGGATCAAGATCTGCGCGTGTTGTGAGAGCACGCATCAGGAGGTGCAGCCGATCAGCCGTGTCTGCGTCCATTGCCTCCGCCTATGACGAAAGATCAGCATACGAGCCACTGCCGTCGGCCACATCCACAGAAGTTGTGCACCCCTCTCCGCCGACCTGGCCTGACAGCCGACCGGCCGTGCCCAACGGGTGGAGGCCGCCGTTGAGGGTAGCGGATGACCGTCGACTGGGCGGGAGGTTGCTTTCTGCGGAAGTGCCAGCTGATCATCGGCGTCGGCAGAAGGGGGCGGCCGACTTGCGGCATGGTCTGGACGCCGGAGTGGACGGTGGGGTCCTGAAGGTCCCGGCGCTCTTCGAAGAGCCGAGACCTTTTTGTTTCCCTATGGCCGCATGGCTCGGTTGTGCCGAGAGGCGGGGTCCTGGTCAAGGTAACGGCCGGGGCCGCAGCGGATGACGTCGTCGAGCCTTTCGGCCAGCAGTGGGTGCAGCTGCTCCAGTGCTTGCGGCGGAGCGCTCAGACACCAGGTATCGATCTCGCGGGCGTCCACGGTGATTCCCTCCAGGTCCTCGGCCCGCAGCAGGCGGGTGGAGAAGACGAATGCGATCCGGTCATGGCGCTCGTCACTGCCGGCGGGAATCCACGCGACAGCCAGGAGACGCTCGGCGTGCAAGCCCAGCAGGCCGGTCTCTTCGACGGCTTCACGATGTGCGGCGGTGGCCGGGCTCTCACCACGTCGGACCCGCCCGCCGGGCAGCTGCCAGCGGGTGTGGTCGCGAGCGGTACGCAATAGAAGCCACCGCCCCGCCTCGTCGAGCACAAGGAGGTGGGCGGTGACAGCGCAGCCGTACGGTCCCTGCTGGGGAATGGGCCGTGTGTCCGCTGAGATCATTTCCGGGTGGCGGTGATCAGGTTGCGGGCGCCCTGATGGAGCAGGTCGGCGGCGACGCGGGCACCGAGGGTGGCGGGGTCGGAGTGATCTCCCCAGGCGTGGGAGCGGACGAACTGGGAGCCATCACGGTTGAACACCATGCCGAACAGGCTCATCTTTCCGTCGGCGGTGGTGGAGGCGTGTCCGGCGATCGGGCTGTTGCAGTGGCCCCGCAGCATGTGCAGCATGGTGCGCTCGGCGAGAACGTGCCGGTCGGTCGGCACGTGGTTGAGCTCGTCCAGCAGCCGCATGACCGGCCCGTCGGACTGGCGAGCCTGGATACCTATGACGCCCGCACCTACGGGCGGCACCATGGACACGCCGTTGCCTGCGGTATGGAACTCCAGGGGCAGGATCTCGTGGTGTCGGTCCAGTATGCCGAGGCGGCTCAGGCTGGCGCGGGCCAGGATCAGTGCGGCGTACTCGCCGTCATCGTCGAGCTTGGTCAGGCGGGTGTCGACGTTGCCGCGGATGCGTTCGGTGCGCAGGTCGGGCCGGTGGATGCCGAGCTGGGCGCGACGCCGTACGGAACTGGTGCCGATGAGGGAACCGGCGGGCAGGTCGGCCAGGGCGACGCCGTCGCGGGTGACGACGACGTCGTGGACGTCGTCGCGTTCCAGGTAGGCGCCGAACGCGGTCCCCTCCGCGAGGGGGACGTCACCGGGGACGTCTTTGACGCAGTGGACGGCGATGTCGATCCGGCCGCTGGTCAGCGCGCTGTCGATTTCCTTGCTGAAGGCTCCCTTGCCGCCGATCTCGGCCAGGTCGCCGGGCCACAGGTCGGCGCTGACCTGCGTCGGCACGATCTCGATGGGAATGCCGGGCGCGAGCTTGGTGATCATGTCGGCGACATGGCCGGCCTGGACCTTGGCCAGGGTGGAGGTGCGAGTGCCGATCCGCAGCGGGGTGTCGGCGAACCGGTTGAGGAGTACGTCGGTCACGGCGAAGCTGTTCCTTCCAGTGAGACTCTGATCGCAGTGTGTGACTGGCTGTGGGAGTGCGGACTGACTGCCATCGAATGGTGACCCGCCGGAAAGGGCTGACGGGGCACCATCATTTCGACCGAGGTTCACGCCCTTCCACGCAGGAGGTCGTACGGTCGCGTCTGCCCCGCTGGTGCACCACCGTTGGCGGGGAGTCGTGAGCGCGACGGCGCGGGAGACCACTCGCCGTGCCGCCGCGCTGTTCATGGAGCCGTTCTCGGCTCGGTGTGGTGCTCGTCGAGTCGTTCGGCGATCCGGGCCGCGACCTGCGGTACGTCATCGGCCGCGGCGGAGGTGGCGGGTTCTTCCATGAAGGTGGCGCCCCAGGTGAAGAACTCGCCGTTGTGGTCGGCCCACACGGTCAGCTCGGCGCCGATGACGAGGCGGGGTGGGCCTTCGTCGTAGGAGATCTCCGAGATGATCCGGTGTTCGTGCAGTTCGGTTCGCAGACGCCTCAGGGCGGTGATCGCGCCGGGGCGACGGGCGGACACGTCCACCCGGTCGCCTGCGGGGGTGTCGTGGGACGGGATCACGACCGGTCCCCTTTCCTGCGGGACGTGGTGGGGTGGGACTCGTTCGTCGGGGCCTATGGGCAGGATGCGGGGGTGGGGAACGAGTCCCGGGGCCGGCAGCGGCGGTGGTGAGATCTGCTGCGGCTCGACGTCGGCCTGCTGCATGAGGTCCCACAGTTCGGCGGCGCTCTGGGCGTGGATGATGCGGCATTCGCGCGGGTCGGCGCACTGCCACGCCTCGAACCGGCGGTGTCGCAGGCTCCACATGACCAGCCAGGTCGGCGCGTACTGCTGCACCTGTCTGGCGGCGCGGGCCGCGTCGGCGTCAGCGCGGGACAACATACTGCGCCGGGATGACGTCGGCCAGCAGCGGCAGCTCGCCTTCCAGGAGGCTGGCGGCGGGGCGGGCGCGCAGGATCCGGTAGTGCTCGGCGAGCTGGGCCGCGGCCACGGGCAGTGTCAGCGCGGAGCTGAGCAGGGGTGAGCCGGAGCGGCTGCGTTCGGGGCTGGTCCACCAGAAGTTCTCGCCGTCGGTGTAGGCGAGCAGGCCGAGGAAGACGGAGACGATGGCGTTGCCGGAGGCGAGGGGGTGGACGTCGGCCGAGATGCCGTAGACGTTGTCCAGGATGGCGGCGAGTTTCTCGGCGAGCTGGACGGCGGTCGGCTGTTCGGCGGGGGTGGGCGGCGGAGCGGCATACGCCTCGGAAACCGGAGCACTGCCGCGCCTGCTCATGGGGTTGCCCTGCGGAGTCGCGTTCATGCTGCGACCTCCCAACGGTGGGGCTGGTGCCGTCGGGGTGAAGGGGTGTTCGGGGGGCGGCTCCGGCCGGGGGCGGCGGTGGGCCCCGGCCGGAGGGTCTGGGGGGCGAGTGGCCAGGTGGCCGACTTCAAGCCCATGCTCGGAGGTGGGGCACTGTGGTCGTGCGCGCGGGCCGCGATGCGGGCCCTGCGGTGGGCGAGGGTGTCGCGGGCGAGCGCCAGGCGGGTCGCGCGGTCGGTTCGCGTCTCGACCGGGCGGGGCACGGGGCGTCGGCTGTCGTCGCGTCGGGCCGGTGCGATGGCGGCAGGTCGTAGGGCCGGACGGGGGAAGGGGCGCGGCGTCCGCTCGGGCAGTGGCGTGGGTGCGGCCGGAGCGGACGGCTCGGAGCGGCGCTGCGCGGGGACCAGGGCGATGACCTCGGCGGGCGCCACGGCGACGGGCTGCTCGGCCATGGGGAAGGGCTGTGGGCCGGTGCGGCGGCGCGCTTCCAGGCGCATCGCCATCAGCGTGCCGGTCGGCTGCGCGTACTCGTGGTCGATGGCCTGGCCGGGGCAGTGGTGGGCGTAGGGGGCGTGTCCGCAGACGGCGCATCCCATCGGCAGCGGCGGCACGTCGGCGAAACAGGTACAGCCGCTTGTCGTGGTCCGGTCGAGAACCGGAGCATTAGGGTTGTTCATCGGGTCAGGACTCGCTTCCTGATCAAGGGGCCCGTCCTGGTGTCAGATACCGGTGGCGGGCTCCGCTGTTTATGGCGACGGTGAGGAACGCCTACCGGCGCGTCACGTCTGTGAGTAACGTTTCCAATACCAAGGGTCATGGTCTAGGTATTGGCTGTCCCCTGCTGTCCGCAGAAACTGTGGACAGCGGTGGACGACGGTGGACGCGCCAGGAGCGGAAGCATGGACTCGGAGACGTTCGGCCAGACATTGCGTCGCCTGCGCGGTGACCTGTCGATACGCGATGTGGCGAACCGCGCCAAGTGCGGGAAGAGCTACGTATCGGCATTGGAGCACGACCGCCGCACTCCCAGCCCTGCCGTCGTCGTCGCACTCGACGAGGCGTTGGATGCTCGGGGCGAGCTCATCGCCGCAGCCAGGCAGTCATCGAGGCCGTCCGTGCTGGAGCGGGCCGAGGAGTTGCGCCGGGGCATGACCGACGTACTGGCCAGCGGAGGAATGAGCGATGCCGGTATCGAGGATTGGGGACACGTTGTCGGCCGTTACGGACGGGCGACCAGGTATCGGCCCGAGGCTGATCTTCTCGCCGACCTGTTGAGCGACTTCTCTGACCTGCTCCAAGTGCTTGAGCATCGTCACCCTGCGGCGGTTCGGCGCAAGCTTGGCGTGGTCGCGGCACACCTGTCGGGGCTTGTGGCGCTGACGCTGCTCAAGTTGGGGGACAGCCGCTCGCGGGACTGGTGGCGAACCGGTCGAGCAGCTGCTGCCGCAGCGGAAGATCGGGCGGCGCAGTCGTGGATGTATGCGCAGGAGTCCTACGCGCTCTATTACGGCGGCGACATGATCGGTGCGATCGAGTTGGCGCAGCGGGCGCAGAGCCTCGCCTGGGGTGAGCCGTATGTGGGGGCCGCCCTGGCGGCGTCGCTGGAAGCACGGGCACATGCTGTGCTGGGGGACAGGGACGCTGCGGAGTACGCGCTACGACGGGCGGAAGAAGCGCTGGAGCGCCTTGACTCCGACTTCATCACGGCGTCGGCCTTCGGCTACAGCGAATCTCAGCTGCGATTCCATGCCGGAAACACGTGGACGCATCTACGGGAGAGTGGCAGGGCTTGGCGGGAGCAGCAGCGGGCGCTGGAGTTGTATCCCCAGGAAGAGCACACGGACCGTACGCTGATCCACCTCGACTGGGCCATGTGCCTGGCCCACGATGGAGATATGGCGGCAGCGGCGGCGCATGCCACTACAGCTCTCGTCGCGCTGCCTCATGAGCATCGCAGCAGCCTGATCATTGACCGTGCCCGGCATCTGACCAATAGTGGGTCTGCATCGCGATTGAAGTTGTCGGAGGTGCAGGTGCTGAAGGAGATTCTCGCGTTGCCCGCTGGCCGCGATATGGAGGGCTGAAGAGCTGATGACGCTCACGATCGAGCAGGCCCGGCCGGAAGATGCGCTCCTGATCTCGGAGCTGATCGAAGAGATCGAGATTTACTACGGGGCGAGCGACATCTCGCCCGAGGAGGAACGCGTTCGGCAAGTCAAAGCGCTGCTCTTCGGCGAATTCCCGGTCGCACGGGTACTGCTCGCCCGAGATGGAGACCAGGTGGCGGGGATGGCCTCCTACTCATTCCTCTGGCCGGCGGCCGGGGCGTCGCACTCGCTGTTCCTGAAGGAACTGTTCGTCCGGGAGCCCGCTCGACGTCGAGGCGTGGCCCGTCTCCTCATGGAGCGCGTACAGCAGATCGCCACGAAGAGCGGTTGCAGCAGGGTCGAGTGGCAGACCGAGCGCGACAACATCGATGCGCGGCGCTTCTATGAGGCGATCGGCGCGTCGGTCCACGACGGGAAGATTTTCTATCGCGTCGACGCGTAGGCGGTGCTGTCGTAGTCAGCCACTGCGGCGATCGCGGAGGGCACGGGATCGGCTCGGCTGCGTCAGGAGCTGAGGGAAATCCCTCGCCACGCGACCGCTTGGGCAGGCACCTCGTCCGGCAGAGGGCTGAATGAGATCATTTCTCAGTTCAACTGACTGCAGACGCGGAGATACCGATGCCCCCTCAGCTGTTGTCCGAAGAGCAGATCGTCGTCCAACTGGCCGAGCTGCCAGGGTGGGAGCGCGAGGGGCAGGCCATAGCCCGAACGTTCAAGCACGCCTATCACGAGTGCGTACATCTGGCCATGTACGTCGCGGCCAAGGCTCGCGAGGTCGGTCACCATCCTGATATTCACATCACCTGGCAGCGGATCCGATTCGTGATCACTACTCACGATGCCGGGAACCGCCTCACCACCAAGGACTTCGAGCTCGCCCGCCATATTGACGCGATCGCCATTGGACACGGCGCCGAGGAGGTCTGAGCGTACGGTTTTCCTGCGTGTGCTTCGAGCGCGGCGGTGTACGCCTGGGAGGGTGATCTACTGCCGCACCGGATCACCTCGGGTGAGATCCCGGCAGGTCGACGCCTCTGAGAAGGCTCCTGATCAGGCATTACGCTGTCAGGGGCCTTCTTGGTTTCTTGATCGTTTGAGCTTCTTGCCAACGCCCTTGCTAACAGGCTTGGCTCCGATCACCCTCCGAGCGTGGTCAGCATGGAGTAGCGGAGGGGGCCGCCGACCAGGATGGCGGCTGCACCCGCTAGCCACATCGGCGCATGATCTTTCCCTCTGGACAGCAGTAGGGCTCCCCGATCGTGTGGTCTCTGCACGCCCGCTTGAACGATGTGAACGACCAGTGCGAGCAACACCGACAACACGGTGTAGGTGTCGGAGCTCACCCTGGCATCCCAGATCATGACGACATCCGCGATCAGTCCGAGAAGGCCGGCGCCGACAATGAGTACTCTGCCCCTCTTCGGTACATCGAGACGAGCGGCGTTCATCAGCGCGATGACGGTGACGGCGGCAACCCCGCCGAGGACGGCCACGTATCCCTGCGACTGAAGCCGCCACGGCCGGGGACGTTCAGCCACCATCGGTGGCTGAGACGGCACATCCGTGGACACCACAGGAACAACCTCCAAGCGCTGATCTTGGAATTCTTATCCCATTCGGCCTGGCTCCGCCAGATGTCAGCACCAGTAGACCCGCTAGGTGAAATGCCGTCCATCGTTTCAGCATGGACTCGATCACCGTGCTTATCGCGGCTGGCAGGTGTTCGCGGGGCGGCCATCAGAGCATGGCCCGAATGCCTGTCAAGACGCCGAGGATATTGCTGAAGCGCCCCGTTATGGCCACCTTGAATGCTCTTGCTGTGCTCCCGCCCTGGCGTTTGGATCTAGGAGGGTGCTTTTCTGCGGTGCGTCACATACGGCGGGTTCCAGACACCTCAGCCGTGCCGCCGCCTGTTCTGCCCGGCCAGGTCCTCTCACAGTGAGCAGGGCATCGACCTGTGCTATCTGCCAAGAGAAGGAGTCGTGATCTTGACTGCGCTGACCTACACCATCCTCACCGACCCGACATCTCTGGAGGCGTCAGTGAACGGGCGCTCTCCGTCCACGGGGACGCTGTATCTGATGGTCACCAACACCGGGAAGACGGTGCCCTGGCTGAGGATCGAGGTGAAGGTGCCCCTTGGCGACGGTGCCGGCCATCTCACCCAGAACATCAACGTGATCAACCCGAAGGGCGAATACACCGACACCCAGTCGAGCTCCCAGGCAGCCACTCAGCCAGTGATCGTCCAGCAGCAAGGCGCCGACGTTTTCCAGGTCACCACCCAGAGCGGTCGTTTAGAAGCTTTCGCACCTGGCGACCACATGGTGCTGACACTGGAAAACGTCACCGTCGCTCCCACTGCAGGTGTGGTCGTGCTGATGGTGACCGAGACCGTCAGAACCGGTAGAGGATGGCAGGTCAGCGACGCGGCCGTGCCGGTGGTGAAGGCCACTCCCAAGGAGATTCCGGCACCGCGCGACTTCCGCCCGGACAAAACCATGCTGGACACCGGAGATGGCCTCACCCTGAGCTGGGACGGGTCTAACGACTTCAGCTACGAGATCCGGTTCCCCGGCGGGCAATCGGCCATCACCCCAGGCACGCGTACCTGGTCGCCGACCGACGCCCCGAAGCGCGCTACCACCTACATCCTGGTCGCCACCGACCCGACCACTCAAAAGCAGCACTTCCTCACCACGACCGTGCAGGTACGCCATCCCGTCCTGGAAACCCTCACCGCCACGACCGGCATCGACACCCCCTGGGTCCAGGGAACGACGAACAAGGGGCGCGTCGCCTTCACCGGCACAGGGGTGGAGATCTTCAATGACTCCGGCGGGCAAGGGACGGTGACGGCCGACAGGGCCGATCTCAACGGTGTGAATACCGAGTGGGTGCAGGGGCGGAGCGCTGACGATGGGAAGGTTACTTTTCCCAAGGATGGGCTTGATGTCCGTCAGGGGAGTGGGGCGTGGGGGACTGTGCACGCCGACAGGGCCGACCTCAACGG